>NC_009488.1:0-709017 GCF_000063545.1 Orientia tsutsugamushi str. Boryong | reverse complement strand
ACTATTTTAACACTTAAAACAGCAGTGTAATTCTATGCCTATAGAATACGAAGGTCAAAATAAAATCAATAAATTAACTGAAAAATTATCTACAGAAGGAATTAATAGCACAACAATAAAACAGATAGATTCTGAAATGCAAAAACTATACTGCCAGCTAGAGGAATCTGAGCAAGTAAGCATAAATTGCATAGAGTGGATACAATATTTTAGGCTAATAGTAAATAACTACGACAGAAAAAAAGTAAATATAATAACTTCTCTAAATGGAATGATTTTTTTATTTAGACAATACATAGCATCAACAAATGTAAGGATTGAAACATTTAACATAGAATTGCTAATAAATAATACCGTTATCAGAATGAGGAAACATTTTGAAAATGAGAATATAAAGCTAAATGTTCAAAATGACATAAAGACGGTTCTGATTGGAGATAGTTTTAGAATAAAAGCAGTAATAAGTCAGTTAATTGGTAGTGCTATTATAAATAGTAGTAAGCATAGCAAGATTACTATTAACATCAATCAGTATTCAGAAATATTACAATTTACAGTACAAAACATAGTACTAAGCCCTTCTAAAGAAAAATTAGAAAGAATAAATTCCGAACTAGAGAATTTGAATTTGGTAACATATCAAGAACTAGGAGAAGGATTAGCATTTATTAAACATCTTATACATCAGCTAAAAGGAAGGCTAAGAGCAAAAGAGGAAAATAATTACATAACTTTTGCATTTGAAGTGCCAATAACTAGTTTTAACTCTTCTTTTGGCGAATGTTATGAAAAACCAATGGATGGTACAAATTCCTCCAATACCAATTACGCTAGTGAATGGAGAAAGGGAGAATATCGATGAATATATAGAGATAATAACAAAGTTAAGAAAAGCTAAGTATCAGGTCGAGGTAGCTGAATCATTGAAAGAATATTGTGTGAATCTGATACAGAATATCAAATATAGATTTAATATTGCAACTAGTGAAATTGTAAGGCTAGCAAGCGAGATCATGTTAAGTGATTCAAAAAATAAAGATAAGCTGGAAACAATATTAAATCGAGCAGTAAATCTCCAAGAGTACTGTAATGATGTAGTTTACACGCTTAGAAGCGAAATTGAGAATGAAAATTTATGTTTAAAAAAATTTAGCATACAAAAGCTAGTAAAGGATGCTGTCATGAGACTTAAGACATTGCAAAAGAGAAAGATATAAAAATCAATTACAATTTTCAGTACAAAATGAAGGATATTGTGATTGGAAATAGTGATCACTTACAAGCTATATTAAGTCAATTAATAGGAGGAGTCATTAGATTTAATCACAGCTGCAAGGTTATAATTACAGTTCATTTGTTTACTGTAAAAAATTATATAAAAAGCGATAACATACTACAATTTAGAATACACGATAAAGGAAGCAGTATTTCAAAAGAAAAATTAGGAGATATAAAAGCTAAATTAGCTGATTTTGAGTTGGTACGAGACTATCCACAAATGTTAGAATCAGGATTATGGTTTGTAAATTACCTTATTAATCAACTTAATGGAGAAATGGAAATAGAAAGTGAGAAAGGCAAGTTTACAACCATTACTTGCAATATTCCAGTACAATTTTTTTAATCAAAAATAACACATTTTAATGATTAAAAATTTTACAATTTGATTTGCTTCTTTCCTAGACTTTGTCTGAGATTGAAGCATATAAAAAGTTTAAATTATGGTATAATTTATTAAAGATTATTTGGAGATGGAAAATGATAGACTTTTATAGCGAGAGCTTACTAAATAAGCTGTTTGAAACCAACGTAAGATTTAATACTAAAATTGATCTTGATAAAGTTGAAAGAGCAATACTTTACGCTAAAAAATATCATGACAAACAACTTCGAGATACAGGAGAGCCATATTATATGCATCCATTAGAAGTAGCTTATATGGTATCAGACTACAGCTTTGAAACTGATACAATTATTACAGCAATACTACATGATACACTCGAAGACACAACACTAACCAAAGAAATAATAAGTCAAGAATTTGGTAATAATATTGCAGAACAGGTTTCAGACCTCACCAGAATTAAGGATAATAAAAAAATCAGTTCTAGAGAAATGATTCAAACATTTTATAGCCAAAATAAAACAGAACTATTATTAATTAAGCTTTTCGATCGACTACATAATATTCAAACCATACACATAAAACCTTATGAAAAAAGACAAAAAATCGTTATTGAAACTCAGCAAGAATTTATACCTCTTGCTGAATATCTTAAATTACCAGAAATTGCCATAGAGCTAAATAAATACTGTGAGCTTTATGCTAGTTGGAATACAAACTTTTTCTAACTAGCATACATAGCATTACATATATTTCTACTTTCACAATGGAGTATAGCTGCTTGGCATAGATATATTATCGTTCTGGATCATCAATTAATAGTATATTACCTACAAAATCTCTAAATTGATCCTGATTATGAACACGAATATTATCACTATAATAGGCAAGTCTATCGTCATCAGTGAATGTATCTAATTGCTCTAGTAGATTTTCACTCAAATCATTACATGCAATGGTTAAATCCTTATTATCTAATGACTTTTGTCTTTGATAATTAAGAGGTTCATGATCATACTTTAATACTACAGACATAAGTTGGTCATAATTAAAGTTTTCTACTGCGTATAATGTATTGCATGTTTGTACAGCGTACTCATGATATTCTATTGCTATATAACTACTATCACTATCTACATAACGATAACTAACTGATTCTTTTTCTCTATTACAATTCAATTTTACTTGTTGAATAATATTGGCATATTCAATATTACTCCATCCAATCAAGATTAAAGTATTATTGCCTTCTTTTTTTAATGTAAAAGTTGTAGCTAGCTGCGCTATATTTATCGAACTTTCGCTACTAGATTCAGCTTGATAAAAATTAGTACTATACATAAATCACCCTTGTTGTTAATAAATATTGTATTACACTTCTGATTTATAAATTATATTAGCTATATTATCAAGTTCTGTTTAGTTCATATAAGTATTTAAAAACTAAGATACAAGCTCTAGTTTGCACTGAACATTGAGAAGGCAATTCTTTAAGGCCTCAATGTCCTTAACATTGCCGCACCATTCTTGACGAAAACTGTTCCATTTTAAGCCATGAAGGCGAATGTGGTGCTTAGTGTTTTCGTCTGGTTCAGAGGAAAATTTTAAAATCACAGCAGCTTTATTTTGCTGTTCTTTATCAAAAATATCTTTACCGATTGTAGTCCAATGATTCTGAACATTTGGATGTTGTGTTAAAGTTTCTTTTAGTGAAACCAATCGCACCAAATAAAGTGTTTGCTGATAAGTGATCAAGCTTAGCCTTAGCGACTAGTCCACCCATTTCGATAAGACGTCGAGTACGCATTTTACGTTCTTTGATTTTGAGGTTAACCTCATCCATGATTAGCTTAGCCTTTTTTTGTTGGAGAGTAATTTTTTGCTGCATAAGATTTGCCATGTTAACGCCAATTTAGGATAAGGAGTTAGAATAGGAAGAAGAGGAGATAAGATAGGGATTAAGTTTGGAGATAGAATAAGTAGCAAGAGAAGCAATGATATGAACAAAGAAATTAATGGGAGAGCGATGTCTAGTAACGCCAATTTAGGATAAGGAAAATATGAAAGGTAGTGAATAAAAGGTATACAAAGAGATGATGTTGAGTTAAAAAGAAAATTTAAATAAAAAAGGAATAACCCAACATGAAAAAATGTATTATAAACGCCAGATTAGGATAAGGGAAAGCATGAAAAGCATAATGAAAAAGGCCTACAAGAGATAATATACAATTAAATTATGCGATATATTTAAATATAATTTCAATTAATAACGGTTTATTTATTGCTCGCATGTCTGCAAATGCAAATTTAGAATAAGAAACGCTTAGAAAGAGATAATATACAAGTATTACAATGGTCAATGTTTAAGTTATTAAGTATAGTATTACGAACTAATACTTGTAAAAATATGAGCAATAAATAAACCGTTATTAATTGAAATTATATTTAAATATATCGCATAATTTAATTGTATATTATCTCTTGTAGGCCTTTTTCATTATGCTTTTCATGCTTTCCCTTATCCTAATCTGGCGTTATAAATACTGGTGGAGTTGGAACTTCTATATTAATGGTAAGCAAGTTTATGGCTAAGATGTATCAGCAATTTATGCTATGAGGTAAATATAATCTACTGTGACAGTAGCGATAATGTATTTTTTGATAAATTTAAGGTTAATTGCAAATGTTTGCAACAAAAGATCGTTACATCTCATCTGCTTATAGTATATTTTTTATTTCTGCCTCTTAGTATTAATTGATCTTTCTTACTATTTAAATCTAACGCATGCTTGGCCTCCTTTACATATCCTTTTTTTATCACATTTGTTTCTAAAATTACTTTTTCTTTTTTTATAGAATGTTCAAATACATTTATCGGTGCAGCATCTCCACCAATTATTTGCGCTTTAATAATCGAAGCAATTTTTGAATCTTGTAGACAAGCATTACGCCAAGAATTAAGAACTTGATTTAAATCTTCACTTAACATTAAAGCATCTGATGTAAATTTACTGTTATAGTCTGCAATACATTGCAATAATCTTTCCTTAATAGGCAAAAGTAATGGTTTAGTTAAATATAAATCATTATCTTGAATTACTGGAAAAAACAGCTTTCTAACTATATACTTGATATTTTCTACACTCATACATTGATTTGCAATATCAGATGACAAAATCATGGTTGTTATCTCATTAATTAAACATTTTTTAGTAATAAAGTTATATCCTTGATCATATAAATTGCCAAAATTTAAGTAGAGGTCAGTACTATATACTACTTCTGCTTGTGATTTATCTACATTCTTTTGTATAATATCAGCATCAATAAGCTTCATAGCAATAACATCAGCTAGAAATTGATAGCCATCGTCTAGTAACATTAATGGGTGAGTTGTGTCTAGAAGTTTTATAAGCTGTAAATTTTTAACAGATGCATCTGAGCTAATGCTCAAAATATTATTAACTTTATATTGTAACTCACTAAAAAATCTTTCATTTGGAGTAAGTGATTTTTTGCATTCTTCTAAAATTGGCATTCCAATTGCTAATGGTTTATCTATTAGTTTTTCCAACATTTTCAACTTACTTGAATATGGAACTAATGTAATAAAGCAGTATAAGTCTCTAAATACTGCTTCATCAATATTATCTCGTACTGCTTCTCTAATACATCTGGTAGTACAATTACCATATAATTGCTGTGTTACTAATTTTGTACTAGCAGCACTTGGGTTATTAAATGAACTTTGTAGCGCACGATCGTATAACTCTGCAGTTATTAATTCTTCTATTTCTTCTGTAGAGAAGATATCTTCAGGTATATAATACTTAATTCCGCTGTAATATGCATTCAGTGTCTTGTTTTTATAATCAGTAATTTTTGCAACTTTTAATAATTCCTCTTTATCTTGAAGAGCCATATTAGCCTTCCTAACTCCGTAACCAGCATTATAAATTATTTTATAATATCCATTATCATCTTTAGAATACTTTACAATAGTAGCATGTTTGCCATCAACAATGGTGCCATCTTCTCTACTGAATACTGCTCGCTCAACATGAGCTATGTAAGCTGCTTTTTTATTTTCTATATCATCCATTCTTTTACTTAATAGATTCTTGTAATACTTACGATCGAATCCATCAGCTAAATCAATATAAAGTCTGTGCTTAAACATCTCATTAATATGATAGCTTATTTCTTCAAGTTCCAAACAGGTATTATCAGACAGAAATAGATAACAATCAATAAGCAGTTGATAACCCTTCAAGGCTTGAGCAAAAGAAGCAATGCCAGGTATATTTACACTATGTTCTTCTTTGTATGAATCTGTATAATCAACAGATTCATAATGCTGAACTTGGTTTATTTCATAGGTATATGCCTTAAATTTCTCACATAATTTTTTTACTGCTATTCTATAATTTTCATCTTTTGTACGCATGTTATTTGTCGCTAGTTGCTATATGCCAAAGTTTAAGAAATCTGAGTTTAATATAACGAGTAGGCTAGAACATATATTTTGTATACTCATTTAACTTATAAAATTTGAAGATATACAAATTAAGTTATAGTTATTATCGATTTCTTTTCTTTAAAATTACTGGAAATTTTCCTGTTTTTGAATACTTTTTTAATTAAAAATAATTAAGGCTTATGCAAAGCTTACATAGTGTCAGTAAATTAAAGAAGCAGTTACCATAAGCCTTTCAGATATAAGAATTAAAAAAAAAATTTCCACCATATTTCCCTGCAAAAAAACGGCTTTTTAAACGCCAATTTAGGATAAGGAGTTAGAATAGGAAGAAGAGGAGATAAGATAGTGATTAAGTTTGGAGATAGAATAAGAAGCAAGAGAAGCAATGATATGAACAAAGAAATTAATAGGAGAGCGATGTCGAGTATGCTCTAAATGCATATGTTTTTTTAGTACATTAAAAACAGACTCAATTAAGGAACGTTTATTTAATAAACGCTTATCATCTATGTCCAATAAATATGTTTTCATATCTTTGCGAAGATTAGTAAATAAACGTAGACCATTGGACAACAGTTGATGAAATAACTCTTTAGATATATAGGCTTTATCACCAAACAATTTACCAGATAAGCCTTCAGAAATAACTGAAGCTATAGATAGATCGCTTTTATTGCCTTTAGTAATTTTAACTGACATTATTTCACCTTTATTATTGATTATAATATGTAGCTTAAAGCCTAAGAACCAGCCATAACTACTCTTACCAATTTTAGAAATTCTGTTAAAAACTCTATTGCTAGAAATACGTTTATTATGACAAATTGCTAACTTTGTAGAATCGATGTAATATATACTAGTCTCTTCTCCTTTCAGATAATGCATTAATACAGCTAGCGGTAGCAACATTCTAGGCTACAGTTGTATTATTCTACTATAGCTTGGTAAACAAAAGTATCCTTTATACTTATGACTCAAGTAATATAGATAATAATTTTTAAAATCCTTGCATGGAGACAAATAAAAATATATCGCTATTGTTAATAACTCAGCTAAGGACAACTTTCCATCTCTGTTCCTTTGATTGCTACTTGGTATTAATCTCTGTTTTTCCCACTCTTGATATATCTTGCAAAAATTGTCTATTAAATAGTATACTGTTATGATACATTTTTTCATGTTGGATTATTCCTTTTTTATTTAAATTTTCTTTTTAACTCAACATCCTCTCTTTGTATACCTTTTATTCACTACCTTTCATATTTTCCTTATCCTAAATTGGCGTTGTTAGTAATTCAGAAAGATAAAAAAATCAGGCAAGAATATATCAAAATAAAATTCCAGTAAAGAAAAAAACCGCACCTGCCAAACCAACATCAAATAATTATAGTCAAAAAAACGTGAATTCAGGTTAGAAGCTTCATTAAAGAATAAGCTTATACGCAATATGTAAACTTGAAAGTTTACTGCTAAAAAATGAGCACTCATTAGCCGATTGAGTGTTAAAAAAAAGAAGTTTGTGCTAGCAAAATCAAAAAAACCATGCTAACTTAAAACTCAGGTGAGAATTGGTGTTGAGATGGCTATACAGTTTGCAATGATTGAATTTTTAAGTAGAAGTAAAGGAGGAGATAGTTGTTGTAAGGCAGCGTATAATGCAAGAACTATTGTTAAAAATGAGCAGACAAATATAAGGTATAACTTCTCTTATAAGAAAGATAACGTATATCATACAGTACTGATACCAGATTATGTAAATCAAAAATTCAAGAATGTCCAAAGATTAATGAATGAGGTGGAACAAACAGAAAAACGAAGAAACAGTAAGTTGTTGAAGGATATCGTAATAGCACTGCCAGACGATAAGGAATTGAATTTAGAAGATAGAATAAAGATTACACATGAAATAGTTGATGCAATGGAATGGGTGCAAAATGGTCTTGGAGTACAGATAGACATTCATAAGCTTCATAGAGGAGATAAAAACTGGCATGCGCATATATTGGTTACTACAAGAAGATTAAAGAGAATGGCGAAGAATTAGGTGGTAAAGCTGTTGACTTGGAGCCTAAATTCAGAACATCAAAAGGTAAGGCATTTATTATTCTAGAAGCTGAGATGATTCATGAAAAAGTGAAGGAAATAATTAATGCATATTTTGCTAAATTAGGCTTAACAAATAGAGTTGATAAGATAAGTGCAGTACCGCAAGAGCATATTGGCCCTACTAGAATTAGGGGTTTAATTAATGAAGTTGCAAATGAAAATGAGTTACGTAAAGAGGCTAATTTAAAAATTATTAAGGATGTTGATGTAATAACGGATGCTATAACACATTACAAATCTATTTTTACTAAGCAGGATATTGAAAAAGCAGTAAAAGATATACCAGACCTAACAGAAAGGGGAATGTTAGTTCAGCAAGTGTTCAGTTCAAATAGAATACTAGAGTTATATCATGATGATGGTGAAAGTAGCAAATATTTTACTACAACTGATGTTAGAGACGAGGAAGTAAGAATAATAAGAATAGCTAATAAAATCAATAATCAAGTTTATTACAACGATATTTACAATCTTAAAAGTGATATAGAAGGTCTAGCAAATGTTAGTGAAGAACAGAAACAAGCTCTAAGGCATATTTTGCTTAGCACTAGTGGAGTTAGAGTACTAAGAGGAAGAGCTGGAACAGGTAAATCCACTGTTTTAGCAAAAGCATATAAAATTGCAACAAATCGTGGACAAAATGTTATTGGACTTGCTCCTACTCATAAAGCGGTATCAGAGCTGAGGAGCAAAGGTTATAAGGAAGTCTATACAGTAAAAGGATTTTTGTATAATCGAAAAAAAAAATTTTTATGCAAAATAGGTTAATAGTAGTAGATGAAGCTGGAATGGTTGCTACTAGAGAATATGCAGAGCTGTTTAGAGTAGTTAGAAACAATAATTGTCAACTGATACTTGCTGGAGATGAAAAGCAGTTAGCTTCAATAGAAAGAGGCGGAATGTTTGAGATGCTGAGTAATATTTTCAGTTCACATGTTTTAGTGAATATTCGAAGACAAAGTGAAAACTGGAGTAGAGAAGCAGCAACAAAGTTTGCTGAGAGTAATATTTTAAGCGGTATAACATTACTGAGACAAAATAAATGTATTAAGTTTGATAATACGTTGCAGGACTCAATGAGTAAGTTAAGATACAACTGGAGTCTAAGCAAGTTTAAGCTACATGAAAAATTGGTAATTACAGTACGTAATAAAGAGGTAGACATTCTTAATTCAAGTATTAGATCTTTGTTAAAAGCTAATGGCACGCTACAAGGCACAGAATATAGGCGTTCAATAGCTGGAAGGAAAGAGTCCTACATGGCTGGAGATCGAATTGTATTTCAAAAAAGCGATAAGGATTTACAAATACAAAATAGTGAATTTGCAACTTTAACTTCGGTTAATAAAAATGAATTTGTAGCTAAGACAGATGCAGGACAAGATGTGAGTTTTGACCCAAGCAAAATACAATTTAAACATGGTTATGCAAGTACTGTTTATAAGGCCCAGGGAGCTTCTATAAAAGATGTATACGTTTTACATAATGGAGTAAGTAATATAAGCAGCTCATACGTAGCTATGACA
Source organism: Orientia tsutsugamushi str. Boryong (assembly GCF_000063545.1). Classification (NCBI taxonomy): domain Bacteria; kingdom Pseudomonadati; phylum Pseudomonadota; class Alphaproteobacteria; order Rickettsiales; family Rickettsiaceae; genus Orientia; species Orientia tsutsugamushi. The sequence goes on along the minus strand of NC_009488.1, from coordinate 699,281 downwards.
AGGCATATAGAGAAATTACAGCTATATTGCAATAAGGAAGCAACTAGAAGCATTAACAGCTTAATAAATCAGCTTAGCAGACCAAATGATAAATCAGCTAGCATAACTCTGAAAACTGCTCATGATTTGGAGAAAGCACGGACAAAGACAACTGTTTTTAGTAAAATCGAAAACTGGTTTAAGTCTATAATCAATGATATCAATGATAGATCTCATGTGAATGAAGAATATTATCACTTTACTGCTAAACCAGAGCAAGAAGCTAAAGTAGAAAGAGTCCAGCAAGAGAATTGCATAAAGCAATGTACCACCAAAGATATTTCTACTCCATTGTTTATGCAAATCAAAGAACAAAGACAGTACAATTATGATGTAACCATTTTGTCTGCAGAAGGAAAAACGATATCAAGTTTTCAGGAAGCTGGCATTGATAGCAGAATGGTATATAGCTCAAATGTTAATAATTTGAAGTACTATCAACCATTTCAAGGAGAAAAGATTCTTATAGCTGCAAATAATGATAAACAGAATAAAGAATATGTAAGCACTATAAACGATGCTGCAAAAGTACTGAAAAGTAAAGGAGCAATCACTAGCATCGTAGTTCCTTCAGAAGGTGAAGATTTTAACGAAATGCTAAAAAATAAAGGAGCCACAGCTGTTAAGGAGCTTGTGATACCTGAAATCATGAAATTAGTTAATAATCAGAACGTAAAAACAGACCCTGAACAAATTGTAAAAACTGATATATCTCCAAAAATTGGAGTTAGACGGTAGTACTGAAGATAGAAATTACACACATGCCTACGTAAAAATAGTAAATAAACAAATAAAGCTCTAATTTAGTGTCAAATAGTTGAGAAATTTAGACTCCAAAGATTATTATTGAAAAATCTAATCTTACTATGTATTATTAAACTAACTTAGATTTGTAGTGATTAAGTATAGTATACATAATAATTGATGCAACTATAATAAAACTAATATACTCTTCTGTCGCACTATGGCAATAATACTGACCATGGCGTCTTAATCTTGTGTTTAATCTTATAATTGCATCAATTATTGTGTATATCTACGTCTTATTTTTATATCGCAGCTTTAACCAATAAATACTTAATCTAGAATTATACCGTCAGTATATCTTAATACTCCAATTATTGCTACTTCTTTTATTAACTATTCAAGTTAAAGTAATAGATATAAAACATCTCACAGTATAATCTATGTAATTCGCATTATGCCACGCTAAGAGAATACTGAAAGCATTTGAACTTTTGCAAGCTCTACATTTAACAGGAAAACTATCTCAATAATCACTTAGCAATAAAATTATAATTCAAACGGTAAAAATAGCAAATGTTTATACCGCAAAACAATTTAGTGACGCGAAGGTGAGGTTTTATATGACTGACAAAATCAATGATTCAAATAATTTCAATAACATTCATAATTCAAAAACAGAGATAGAAAATTCTAAGGCTAACAGCTGGAACCACAACGTGGCTGTAAAGTTGATAAATGGTGATATTGCTGATGGTATAGTGCTGCTTAGTGATCATAATAGCTTAAAGGCTAATAACACTCTGAAAGAATCAATAAACCAATTAATCAATGATTGGAAAAATAGTAAAGTTGAGCCGCATGACCGCTTGATAATTGCTGGTCATAAGGAAGCTGAAAATATTAATCAACACATCAGAAATTATATGAAGGAAAATGGTGATCTAAAAGGCCCAGAATACAGCATTTTAATTTCAGGAGCTGAATCAAAAAAATATGCTAACTACATGGCTGGAGACAGAATTATTTTTCAAACAAACGATAAGGATTTACAAATACAAAACAGTGAATTTGCAACTCTAGTATCAATTGATGAAAATAAGTTTGTAGCTAAGACAGATACAGGAAACGAGGTAAGCTTTGATTTGAATAAAATAAGCTTTAAACATGGATATGCTACGACAATTTGTAACCCACAAACGGCTTTCAAAAAAGATGTATATGTTCTTCATAATAATGGTGTAGGCATAGAAAGTTCTAACATAAGCATGATAGGGAATGCAGAGCAAGTACGGCTGTACTACAACGTGCAAGCTACGAAAAAATGTTGCTAATCTAATAGAGCAGCTTAGCACAGCTAAGACAGAGTCTATGAATTCAAAAGATGAGAATAATAATGTTCAAGCAAATGAAGTAAGGCAATATCAATCTGCTCAAAACTATAGACAAAACGATTATTATTCAAATAGCCAGGAAGAACTACAAAAATTGAGGGATGCAATAGCTTATAGAGCTGACACTATAGCTCGTGATGTTCTTGGAGATCCAAATAAGCGCCTATCTAGACATGGAAGAATACGTTGGGGAGACACTGGCAAAATACAAGTAACCACCGAGGGCAAATACGCTGGAAAATGGTATGACTTTAGTACAGGACAAAAGGGTGATTTATTATCCCTGGTTCAAAGAGAAAAAGGATACAGCTTTTTTGAGGCAAAGGAATATTTGAAAACTATAGTTGGAATGTCTAATATTAGCCAACGGTATCATAGACAGCTTAGGACTGACGATTCTCAACAATATACTCAACAACCTGAAAGTGTTAAAATCGCAAAAGTTCAAAACTTGTATGAACTATCAAGCAGAATACATGGTTATGATATAGATAAGAATCCACATGCAGAAGTAGTAAACAAGTATCTTGAAAATCGTGATATTACTTTTGACAAAAGCACTGCAAGTTCAGACTTAAAAGCAAGTATACTGTTTGATACTCAAACGAGAGAAAATTATCCAGCATTTACAGCATTTGCAAGAAATTCAAAAGGAGAAATTACCGGAGTACAGGCTGTATATCTAAATTTGGCAGGAGATAAGGCGAATATTTCAATTAACAGAAGATCTTTCGGTAAAATCAGTGGATCGTTCATAACAATAGCAAAACGAAATGCGAATGACCCTAATATAACAATTATAGCAGAAGGCGCCGAAACAGCATTGAGCTTGCAGCAATCAGGCATTAAAGGTAATATCATTGCTAGTGCAGGAATTTCGAATTTGACAAATTATTCACCATTTCCTGGTGAAAAAATCATCATTGCAGCAGATAATGATAGCAAAAATTCTATAACTAATAATACTGTAATTAAAGCTGCAAAAACGTTAGAAATGAAGGGAGCGATAACTTGTATAGTCAAACCACCAGAAAATGGTGATTTTAATAATCTTCTGCAAACTTGTGGAGACCAGTCAATTAGAGACATTATAGAACCTGAAATTACTAAACTGACTAAGGCAGTTGAAACAACCAAACTTACTCAAACAGAAAATAATAGTATAGCAAAACAAAATGATATTACGAATGTTGCAGTTCATTAAGCATATTAGTTTTACCAGTACCTGTTGTTCCAGTAATAAGAATGTGTAACCTTTCACTATTCTTTACTAATGGCAAGCCTCTAAAACAGATTTTTGAGGCCTTTTTAGCGTTTTTTAGTATTTTAGATAGGCATTGGGATACTCTACAAAATCAGCGCCTCTAATTTTGGCCTTAATAATCGTTTTTTTACCTTGAGCCTTAAAGAAAACAATTGAGATTATTACACCAATAGCAAAAACAATTAATCCTTCTAACAATGCTGAATTGATTAAGAATTCCCATAATTGCTGTATTTTAAATCCATGTTGACCTGTATAAAATTCATGTAGAAAGTCCTGAGCATTGAGGTGTATCCATTTTTTAAACCTTAAACTATAAAATACGATTCCTATTTGATCGATATCATAAAAATGTTCACCAATTGTTAGCTTAAGCTGTACATATCGCTCAATCGCAAAATAATACAAACTGCTCAGAAAAACTTTTTGATATAATCGACATATAATCCAGAATATCGATAATCCTAACCCAATTGTAAAAACATTGGCACTACCTTGCCCAAACATTCTTAACTTATGAGCAAATAACTGCGATCCCCTTGTGAAATTGCCTTGATTCTGAAAATTCATCAAGAGTATTTTTTCAAAATCTGTAGTTTTTGCTCATACTCTTTTACTCCAGTAAAATTCTCTAATTCTGTTAACTTTTTAAACATTGCTTCGTATTCTGCAATGATATTAGGATTATATTTAATAGCTAAGTTAAAATTCTCCTTAGCTTTTGAGTACTGTCCTAAACTTACTAATGAAATTCCTTTTTCAAGATAGTTTTCAGCAAAATTAGGTTTGTACTTAATAGCGATAGCAATGTCAAAATTTTCTATCGCTTTTTGGTGTTTACCTAATTTCTCAAAAATCATTCCTCTACGGTAGTAAGCCTCTGCACAATTTGGATTGTATTTAATTGCTAGATTGCAGCTTTCTATTGCTTCAGAATACCTTTTTAACATACTTAGCACATAACCTTTATTACAGTATGCTGTTGCATCATTAGGATCGTATTTAATAGCTAAATCAAAATGTTCTATTGCTTTCTGAAATTGTCCTAAAAATGCTAAAGTTAATCCTTTATTATGATATGCTTCTGAATAATTTGGTCTGTATCTAATAGCTGTATCATAGTTTTCAATAGCTTCTTGAATGTAGCCTAAATACATTAACGCTATACCTTTGTTATAATAAGCTTCTGGATTATCTGATCTGTACTTAATAGCAATATCAAAATTTTCCAGCGCATCTTCATACTTTCCTAATATAGCCAAAGAAACTCCTTTATTATTATAAGCTTCTGCAAAATGAGGTTTATACTTAATTGCAAGATTACAAAGTGTTATAGCCTCTTTATCTTTTTCTAACTTCCCATAAGATGCTCCTTTGTTATTATAAGCTTCTGCAAAATCAGGTTTGTTCTTAATAGCTAAATTATAATTTTCTATAGCTTCTTTCTGCTCTGATTTTTCTTGATATAGCTTTCTATGTAAGCTATTAGCAGGCTCATTAGCATTAATCAGTTGGTAATCAAGTAGAGTAGCTAGTTGCCACATAGTAGCAAACTTATGAGCCTTCTCCATGATTTGCTTCTGCAATCTTTGAGCTGTAATCACATTTTCGAGCGTTGGATTATCCAGCGCTATACGCTAAGCTCGATTAAATCGCTCCTTTAATTCCTCGATTCTCTGGTCATGAGGCCTACTCATCAACTTAGAATTAGCAGCAGAGTCATCAAGCTCATGACCATGTTTATCATTGTACCATAAAAATCTTGTTGGTGAAGCATCAACAGTGGATAAATGACTAATTAATATCATAAACATTAATAATCTGCTCATTTAGACTAAGTTTGTTGCATACGATGAACTTTATCTTTGATTCCTGCAATAATGTCTTTGTTCATGCTGTTTTGAGCCTTAGTGAGTATATCTCCAAATAGTTCATCCATATTGATTTTAGTGAAATCAACTTTTTGTAACTCTTCAACAGTAAGGCCTCTACACTTTGGACATTCAGGTGTACCGAAGTCTATTTTTAGCTGCTTTCTTGCTTCTTCCTGAAAAATTCTTGCAAGTTTTGACTGAAAGCAGCAATAAGTAGACTTTCTAGCTAGGCAAATACCCAATATCGGAATTCTTGAAGAACAATAGGTTCCAATGTAATAGCAGTAACCTTTTTTTCTATATAGAGCTAATTCTTGTTCCTTAGATTTGCATTGCGATAAGCCTATATCACGCCCCCAGCCAGTCATTGAAGAGCAGCAATTCAAAAAACTAAATACATCTTTTTTGCATTTTCGATGTTTACCTGAAAATACAGAAACGGGATTTGTTTTAATGTCCTTGCTCATCTGATTTAGCATTGCTAGATGAGCTACTTTAGCTATATCTCTATTTGGTATAATAGTTGGAGTGTTGCAATTACCTCCTAAACAAAAAATTGAGTTATTACGCAATGATGAGTGTAGCATTGTTTGCTTCTCAGTTGAACAGCTATAATCGTGCTGCCATAGTAAACAAATATTTGCTACTGATTTTTGGCAAGTGCTGTTTTTAATTCACAATTTTGAATTTTAAGGTGTTTGCAACCATCTTTTGGATCGCTAGTACATGAAAAAACAATCTTTTGTTTCCAATATGAACGATTGACTCTAAACTTGTCAAAAAATACTCTATCACCACTCTCATAGTTGAGTCTATTCGCCTCATAGCATTCATTACTTTCTATTAATTGTTCAAGTTCAGGCTTTACAACTTGCCAATATTCTGCTACTTCCCTTAGTTCTTGAGTCTTATCTCTGTAGTCATAGCGAAGTATACATATTTTACCTCTTTTTGATATAATATAAACTTTGTTCCAATATGCTCTATAGATACGCCAAGCCTATCAGCAACAGCACTCCTCATTCGTCTTGCAGCCATTTGGCTATCACCTGCTAACTTGTATATTTTTTCATTATTTTTATCTACGTCATGGAAATCTGCACGACCATTAAGCCAATTACTATGATTCTCTACTATTTCTTCTGTTGCAAATTCCATTTGCCGGTTTTGCCAAGAAAGCCATACATTCTCTAATCTGCACTCAACATTTAATTCTCGAATAAGTTCAATGTTAAAATTACTACCTTCATTACAACTTTGAATAATTTCAGTATTAGTTTTACTTGTCTGAGTTACGAAGTTACTGCTATCAAGGGCACTTAAAGGATCAGATTCAATTCTCATTGAATTAGCTATCATATAATTTTGATCGTTGATATTATGTTGAGTTAAGGCATTGTTTTTACTGTTTTCAGCTTGAAATAACATTGCCCCACTTTCTGTACCAAGCTGATTACGGCCATGGTAGGTTAAATCCTCATCATTGTTAGGATAATTGACATTACTACCTTGATGAAATAATTCTTGTGTATTTGAAGAATTTCCAAGATTTACATTATAGTTGCTAGCTTCATTATAACTGCTTTGCATTGAAGCTAAACAACAGCTAATATTGAGCACTATCAAAAAGTTAATATAGATAATAATCTCATTGAGTATTCTCATTCATAATTTCTAATGCTATTGCTAAAGGAATATGGCCAGTTAATTTCTTGGTTAATCCTCTTTTTTCATCATCTATTACTATCACAGGAACAACATCAATTTTATATTGTTCAAACAAGCTAGGATCTATATCGAAGCTAATACCAAGCTCCATAGTTTTATTCTTTGTTTGTGTAAATGAGTTATTAATTAACCCACGCATAATCAATTGAGCTCCAGCCTTTTGAGATTCAGCAAAATAGCTTTTTAAAGCCTCATCACTCATTGAAAATGAGACAAAAATAAAAGTTTTTTGCTGGCCCAAAAAAAAGCATTAGCATTATTAACAAATAATAAAACCATCAACATCATTACTCGTATAACCATATTCCTCTCTAACCCTTATCAAAGCAAACAACAATCTCTTTTTCGCCAAATCAAGTAACCAAAATCTTCACCATTAACTGGAAATTCTCTTCCAGCCTGCCATGTAGCTTCTGTTTGGCCTATGCTCTTGCAGGATCTGGTTTCTGGAATCGGATAAGTCATTTGTAGTCGATACTGACTTTTCTTCATAATAGGCATGGGATACTTGCCACATAAGCCTTTATAACCATAATATCCCCATAACATCAGTTGCCTATGCATTCTAGCCATAAACTTACTTACCATTAATACAGATGTTCCAACTCCACCATTATGCGCCGCAGCTGTTCCAGTAAAAGGGTAAAGCATTCCTTGACATTCAGCACACCAAAAAGCATAATCACTTGCTAATAAACCAGCGCCACAACTCATGCAATCAGCTATACATGCTTGATAAGCAGCTACATTTTGAAACAACAGCGTTTCTGGATTTAAAATCGCAGATTTAGCGTCATCACTCCATAATGGATCAAACTCTGTTAAATATGCTATATCGACTGCAGCCATTTCCAGACAAATAAAATCAAGCAAAATTTCCAGCCAATAAATCACAGGATAGACATACCAATGAATGTGATAAAAAGCACTTCCTTCAGCCTCATCTTTCATGCCTTTTTGAGTAGCACTTCCAAATGACAAACCTCCAAGACTTACCATACACATTGGCGACTTTGTAACATCTACAAGGCGTACTGGCTCCCAAAATCCTACCGGAATATACCAGGTACAGGTATTGGAATCCCTGGCTTAGGACAAAGACATATAAGTCTACCAGAAGCATTAGTATCTGGCATTGAACTGCTAACTACCTTAAATCCAGCTATAGTAATTGGAAACAAGAACTTCCAACATACATCGTGTTATAGGATTTACAAATCTTCCAACACATCCAGCAGCTGCATAACAGTTATTAGCTGTTATAGACATTACTATCGCTAACAAAATTACCAGTTCCTTCACTTACCAGCTTTTCTTGATTATGTATACTTCCTTTTTTTATATTTTCGAAATTTGCTAGCAGTATTTTCTATATCTTTTACACCTGGCACTAAATATGCAGTTTCACCACTCGAATTTACTATCTCCTGTATTTCACCACTTATAAGCGTATAATTGAATATTTTGACTAGATCTTGTTCTAATTGCTGTAATTTCCAACTTTTCATATAAAACCTTCTTTTAAGTTGAATCGACTAGTATATTGAGTTATACTATTTACAGCGTACTTCCATCGTACGTCATATGGTTTTAATAGGTGCTTACTTCGCTAATTTTAAGCACGTTATTTTCTTGCTCTATTATGGCTGGCACAGCTTGTATTTTAAATTTTCTAATCAACATACCAAATTGATCAAAAAATATGTGTCGGCCTAATAGATTGCTCAGTTCAATAGGATTTCCATTAACTAACACTATCTTTCCTGGTCTTGATTTTACCCAAGCGACCTGATCTTCATCATCTCCATCAATTAATATTAGTGGTTCACCCCAATTTATCATCTCTAAAGGATTTATTTTAGTTCCTCTCCTTACTATTATTATACCATTTTTTGTCTTAATGTCATCCTTTTGAACATAGGTAGAATCATATATTCGCGTTTTATTTTCAGTAGCTTTACTCAAATTTTTTACTGGAACTGGTCTCATGATTTTTTGCCTAATTTTTTCCTGAAATTCCAGCTGCATTTGGTTCAACAATCCACTTTTTGATGCAGCATTAAGTTTAGCCATAATCACCTCCAGTAATGATTCCTCAATGATTGGAAAAACATGCCCTCTAGTACCATAATCCTTAATCTCAACACCTATATCAGCATTTAATGAATTAGCCATTGTATCACTTACCTGATAAGCAACAGCAAATAAAGCAAAGAATGCGCCTATACTCATCATTACCTGGTGCTTCATGGAATTATTTCTCGCTCTCTTATCACATAATTAATTGCCTCACTGACATTCATACCCTTAGCCATATGATCTTCTATAGCCTGATAATCTCTAGCATTCGTTGAGGTTAACAGTAGAGTAAATGGATCAATCATTAATCTGCCTATCACACCAGAGACATTAGGGCTATAAATTGCTACTTCGCTATAATATGGAGGATTTGAATGTACAGATTGCAGTAAATTCAGCTTCCAATCTTCATCAACAAAGCCTGCAAGCTTTGGATTAGCTCGCATCGCCTTAAAGGATTCCGAATTTTGCTTCAAAATTATCTTATGCGATGAGTTCTCAAAGGCCTTTTCAGACGCAGAGCCCTCTTGACGAAAGTAATCCGTGAGTTGCTGAGTAGCTAAAGCAATCGATCCATTATATTTTCGAGCTATTCTGCCAGCTTCTTCAATAAACTCTCCTGAACGCTTTCCAGCTAATAGCTTCCAGGCTTCATCTATCATAATTAAAAATGGTCTACTTCTATCTCCCTTGACCATTGTTTGATTAATATGAACAATCATGATTTGAACTATCACTGCTAGCAGCTCTGGTACAGACCTTAAATGATCAGTTTCAATTACTACGATATCAGAGTTCAATGATAACTTAGCTTTACCGCTAAAAAATCTTCCATGTTGACCATCCTTAGTAAAAGGAAAAAGCATATTTCCAAGTTCTTTAGCATATGATTCTTCTCTATTCGATAACCAGTCTGCAATATCGGTTATTTCAGCCTTAGAGCCACTTTTTTGCCAGACTGATATCAAAGCTCTCTGTAAGCATTGGTTGTTGTAAATCGCTTGTTCCATACTGTGGAGCAGCCATAGTAGCTAAAATAGATGGAAAGTTAGATAAAAATCCGATCTAGCTTCTATAGACTTTGCACTATCATCTTCTGGTACTTCGGAAAATGGATTAATTGATACAGGATTTTTCATGTCAAATTCTATGTAGCTGCCACCTAGAATCAAGCATGTACGCTTAAATGATCTTCCGTAATCAAGAACAAAAACTTTACCACCAACTCCTAAAACTGATAGCATTAGTTCTTGCATAAAAACAGATTTTCCAAACCCTGGAACTCCAGCTATACAAAGGTTAAAGTTCTCATTTGGAGCTGCTCCATGCTTATTTAATGCAGGTAATAAAGCTCCACCAAAAGGAGACCAATACATTATTTGGCCTCGTCTGCCAGCTAACAACATACCTGGAGAGCTTAAATCACCTTTCCATTCACCAATTATTGGTAATAATACTTTGCTCTCTACGGAAACAGTTTTTATGCCTCTACCTAAGCTAGAAAGGGCTACTCCAACTCCTGATGTTTTTTGACCCAATACACCTCTTTGACCTTGTTCAACCAATTGCATTGGCAGCGCTGCTAGCAACACGGCTACATGATCATATTTGCATGGAACAAAATACCATCCACTGCGTCTTAACATCGAACAAAAAGCTGATGCAGATTGCTTAGCCTTTTTTGTTTTATCAAACATAATAACATTGAAGTGAATATTAACTACTCTATCACCACTCTGTAAAGCAGCTACTACATCAGCTAAATCTTCTGCTTCTTGCTGTATATCATGAAAAAAATTTACCCATTCCTGCATTAATATTTCTTTCTAGCGCCTCTCTTTTAGTTATGGCTGCAGTTCTTTCCATTGCTTGATTTGGCAACATTTGTAAACCAAAATGAATCAGGAAATTTGATTTTATATATTCATCACGACGCATTTCATTGCCTAAAAACAGATCCATGGCAGATAATTTGCACTCTGCAGGCCTTTTTCGAGCTTCTAGGCTGATAAATATTTGATCATTATTTACATTTACACAATCATCATTCTCAAATAACGAAAAATCTCCACTTAGAATTTGTTCAGACAATATTTCATACTCATTAATATTCGAATGTTCTTCTTCAGGCCAGCCAAATATTACTCTCAGAAACTTTAATAATTGCTGTGCATTCACATTGTCAGTGCTTAATCCAATGGACCTAAACGTATCTTTTAAAGCATCTCGTCTGCGAATCATATCATCGATATTTGCATTTAAATTAGGTATAGTAACTGAAATTAACAATACTACATCCTTTATAGAACCTACTTTTTGAGCTTGATCACGCAAAAACTCTGTTCTTTTGTTGGCTAACTCAATAAATATCTCTCCTTTACGATATAACTGCCAGTTGCTTAAAAAATGTTCGATATTATTACTACCAATCATTAAGACTTGCATGCTACTTTCAGCTGGTAAATTTTCATCACTTTTTAGAAATTTAGCAATTTCATTTTGAGCCGAAACACTAGCTTCAGCCAATGGGCATGCAAGCAATACAAAACCTATTGAACCACGATTAAAGAATAGCTGAGTCTCCTCATCATACGATTCATAGACAAAGTGTTTAGAAAATCTTTCTCGATCAAAATCCTTATGTATGCTTGCGTTCACCTTGACTCTGTTTTGATTTAAATAAATTAATAAGATATTTTTTTGGTTTTTTCGGCGACTTGTGAACAACATCTACACCTTGAACTGCTTTAGATCGCTTACAGTATAGAACACAACGCCTTTTTGATTTAATTTTTGATGTTTCAACTTTCTCAAGATTATTAACGTCAGTTTAGGATAAGGGAAAGTATGAAAGATATAATGCAAAAGGTTTACAAAGGATAATATTTCGTTATGACTTTTAATACATTACATTAAATATAATCTTAATTCAAAACCATTTACTGCTCTAATATTTCTAGTAAATTCGCCTTTGTAATATCAATGTTTAATAACTAGCTATTCTTTATAAGCCTTCTGTATTATGCTTTTCATACTTTTCCTTATCTTGATCTGGCGTTTATAGAACCTAAAAAAGGTGATTTCGTTTATCTTGATCCACCTTACCACCAATCAGGAGAACGGTTCTACACTAGAGTTCAATTTGATGAAAAAGAGCAAATCAGACTACGAGATTTTGTTTATGAACTAAACAATAAAGGTGTTAAAATTATGCTTTCAAATAATAACACTACCTTCATTAAAGATTTATACAAAGATTTTTTCATCACTCATATTGGAGTTACATACTCAATCAATGAACATCGTAATCTCGTTAATGAGCTAATCATTACTAACTATAAAACTTATTAGTTATTAAACGCCAGATTAGGATAATGGGAAGTATGAAAAGCATAATGAAAAAGGTATACAAGAGATACTGTACAATTATAATTATGCAATATATTTAAATATAATTTCAATTAATGACGGTTTATTTATTGCTCATATTTCTACAAAAATTAGTTCATAATACTATCTTGCTAACCTGAACATTGACCATTGTAACACTTCTATATTATCTCTTTCTAACTGTTTTTTATTCTAAATTTGCATTTACAGACATGTGAGCAATAAATAAACTATTATTAATTAAAACTATATTTAAAGATATTACATAATATCTCTTGTAAACCTTTTGCATTATATCTTTCATACTTTCTCTTATCCTAAATTGGCGTTTAAAGATTCAGTATTACTGAATACTACCTTCATGTCTGCTATTTGTCTTTCTACCTCATTTGGAGAAGTAGTAAATAAGAGTTTCGTCACATAAATTGCCCATTCCTTTAAATAGGTTTCATGGTAATTTTTCGATGAAACCGTCATTTTACGATCAGGCTCTATTGCTGGAATTAACAACCACTTTTCTTCTTTGGTAATTGCAGCCATTATCGCAATTATATTAGCTGCAGCTAGCAATATAGTTACTGAAAGTAAGCATTTATTATATTTAACCAGCTCTTGTATAGCATTTTACTTAAAGAGATGATTCATTACTTGCCAACTTTTTTGCCCAAAAGCCTTGGATATCCTAATGGAGCTGGCAATAAACCTTTAGCTACTAAAAAACTTTTTAGCAAAAAATTCTCAGATACCTTCTTAATTTTCTTAAAGCAATAACATAGAGCAATTCCTCCAACCATAAAGGCTAGGCCTAATTTAGCATGCCTGCTGTTTAGTAGTACAATTCCTGGAGCTACTCCAGCTAGCACTACTCCCCATTCGTCAATGCTCAAACCCATATACTTCAACGGCCTCGATAATGCCCAACATAATTTTTGATTTTGTATAATCACCTTCAGCCTCAATTGTAGCATGAGATTTCTCATTCTGCTACTATAATGTTTAAATTAGCTAAATATCTTCAAACACAGATTTTACCTGCAATAATTAGTGTTCATATATGCATGTGCGACATGAAATCGCACTATTCTTACCACAACGTTTATATCAGTCAGATAGTATTATAAATATTATAACTTCTAGCACATTCACTAATTATTTGTATAGCCTTAGACATATACTCTCGTACTAACTCCATACAAGCTATAGTATAAGGTATTGTTGAGTTTGGATTAATATGATTCAATGCTATACTAATTGTCCTCTGACTTTCGCCTGCATCCCCCATACAACTTGCAAACGTCCTTCTTAGATCGTGTATTCTGAAATTTTTTATGCTTGCCTTTTCACAAATTATCTTCCATGCGGTATTTGGATGCGATAAGTGTCCGCTTTCGCTAGTAGAACTTGGTAGTACCCATTTACTTGTAGATATTAATTTCCTTGCTTGCAATATTTCCATTGCCTCATCTGTTAATGGTATATTTTGCGCCTTTCCGTTCTTAGTTTTTGGTATATGCCATATTTTTCTTTCAAAATCTATATTGTCCCATTCCATCTCTAACACATTACTTTTTCTAGCTCCAGTATATAACGCTAGTAATGCAAAATCTCTTATCAATGGACTTGCTTCTCCGCATAATACTTGTAAAAATCTACCCATTTCATCGTAACTTAGACGTCTCTCTCTTGCTTGCAGTTTATGCTGCTCTATCCCTAGAGTAGGATTGTTTTCTATTAATCCCCATTTTATTGCCTTATTAAATATAGTGCGTAAGGTTGCTAGCAATGCATTTGCTGTGGCATATTTTCCCTCTTTGCTGGATATCATTGAATATTGGTTCAATATCACTCATTCGAATCTTGCTTATCTTTTTTTCATATAATGCTTGTGCATAAGTATGTACTCTGTCAGCATTCTCTTTCCAGTTTATAGTATATATTTTGGCATACTCTTCAATATACTTATAACACAGCTCTTTGAATGTAATATCGTTAGCTTTTCTTTCTCTTTCTTTTATACGATTCTCATTTTCTTCTATCTGTTGTTGATGTTTTACTGCTCTTGGATCTATTCCGTTCGCCATTAATGTCTTTAATTCTCTTGCTATTTTTCTAGCTTCTTTAATAGATAAATATGGAAATTCCACTATCCTTATTTTTAAACTCTGGTTTTTATATTTTTGTTCTAAAATCCATGTTTTTCTTACTATTCCTCCACAGACTGTACATGAGATTTTCAGTTTAAGTCCTATTATATCTGGATCGTGGATAATTAATAATTTTTCTCCCTTAGGAATTTTAATTTTACGTAGTGCTCGATTTATAAACTTTGATGATATTGAAGTCATAATCACCCCACATAATATTAATATTTATTATTAAAGTATTACGTTTAATTAAACAGATGATCTATATTATACTTTTTATTTGATAGCAAATTTTTATACTAATTTGTTCATAATACATATAACTTGAAAATCACTTATCAATCCTAGATTGTATATATTTTTCGATCATTAGATTAACCTCTAGATTAAAAACTGGCCCCCAATTTCCTAAATTTTCTGTCAACCTTTTGTCAACCTTTTGCTTTAATTTTTTTGTTATATTGACAAATATTGGAAATATATTTATAGTTAAAGTTGAAGCTTGATTAAAAATATTAATAAAAGTTAACATAAGTTAATAGTAGGTTCTATAAAGTGTAGAAGTTAATAAAAAATTAACTTTTCTTCTCCCTTATACTTGATCTACCTTTGCACTTTTACCTATAGAACATCTTATTGATTATAAGATGAAGCTTAAAGACTAAGAACCAGCAATAACTACTTTTACCAATTTTAGAAATTTTGTTAAAAACTCTATTGCTGGAGGTACGTTTATTATGACAAATTGCTAACTTTGTAGAATCGATGTAATATATATCTGTTTCTTCTCTTTTTCATATAATGCATTAATACAGCTAGTGATAGCAACACTCCAGGTCATAGCTGTATTATTCTACTATAACTTGATAAACAAAAGTATCCCTTATACTTATAACTCAGGTAATATAGATAATAATCTTTAAAATCCTTGCATGGAGATAAATAAAAATATATCGCTATTGTTAATAACTCAGCTAAGGACAACTTCCTACATCTGTTCATTTGATTATACCTACTTAGTATTAATCTCTTTCTCTCCAACTCGTGATATATTTTGCAAAAATTGTCTATTAAATAGTATACTGTTATAATACATTTTTTCATGTTGGGTTATTCCTTGTTTATTTAAATTTTTTTATAACTCAACATTCTCACTTTGTATACCTTTTATTCTCAACATTTCATATTTCCACTTATCCTAATCTGGCGTTTATAATAACTTAAGTAGTTTTAACACTGAATGTATCAAGACATTATGAATCAAAACATAGCTAGTACATATACTGACAATAATATAGCTAAACTACTATAAAACAGTCATAATAGTTTAGCTATTACTATGATGTAAACACTATTTTTAAAAAGTATATAATATAACTGTTTTATAGTGGCTTAACTATATAAGCTGTCACAGTATAAGCTTGAAAAAGTGTAATAGAATTGTTAGAAGTTATCAGATATGTATCGTAAAAGCAACAAAGGAAGGTAGATGAGGCAAAGTTAAAGCTTCGCAACGGCTACTGATTCACTCTTTTAGTGGTAAAGCTCTTGCTGTTAGAAGAGTGATTGAAATTCTAAGTAAAAGGACTGCAGGAATAGATAAAGAAATCTTGAATACTTTTGATATTAAATCTCAGGCAATAATTAACTTGAGGCAACATGTGTATAATCCATATCCTCTTAGTAAGAAAAGACCGCTTGGTATACCTACTGTGAAAGATAGAACTATGCAAGCTATTTACAAGCTAGTATTAAAACCAGTTGCAGAAACAACAGCAGATAAACATTCGTATTGGTTTAGAACAGAAAAATCAGCTAGTCATAGCTAAACAATTATAACTGTTTTATAGTGGATTAGCTATATAGTAGCAAGCGTTATAGTTAAAAAACTTATCCCGCATACATGAAGAGTAACTATGATAGCTAGCTTTTATAATGGTAAAGTTATTGCTACTTTTTTATTTGATGACAATTGTAATAAAAGTATTTTTGAGGTTTATATACAAGCTATATTAATTAAAGATTTGACACTCGACAAACAGTAATATTGGATAATAGTATCTTACTTATTTAACGACTTTTTTGATGCTGTCTCTTTCATTTTATAATCTCTAACTTCATTCACAAATTAAGCTATATAATGCAAAAAATTATCTATTAAATAGTACACTATTATAATACATTGTAAATGTAGCCTGTTTAGCCTAAGAATAGCTGCTATCTTGAGTTATCCTGAAGGCTAGTTACTTATCTATTCCCATAATACTATAACCACAATCAACATAGTGTATTTGCCCAGTAATACTATTACTTAGATCACTTAGCAAATATAATGCAGCATTAGCAACATCATTTTGAGTAGTATTTCGCTTTAGTGGGGCAGAAGACTGATGCATATTAAGCATTAAACTAAAATTGCTAATTGCACTTGCTGATAAAGTTCTAATTGGCCCAGATGAAATTGCATTTACTCTGATATTTTGTGCTCCCAAATCAGCTGCTATATATCTTACACTAGCTTCTAATGCAGCTTTAGCGACTCCCATAACATTATATGAAGGTATAACCTTTTTAGCACCATAGTAACTTAAAGTCAGTATGTCTCCACCACTCTTCATTAGCTCGGCTGCTTTTTTGCTCAAATAAGTAAAAGAATAACAAGAAATATCAAGCGTATTAAGAAAGTTCTCTTGAGAAGTGTTTATGTATTGTCCTTTAAGTGCTTCTTTATCTGTATAAGCGATTGAATGTACTAAAAAATCTAATTTACCCCAATTATTTGCTAGATTATCAAATAATTTATCAATAGATGCTGTTTTCTTAACATCGCACTGAAACATACTACATTTTGTTGCTTCAACTAATGGCTCTATACGTGTTTTTAATTTATCATCTTGATATGTTATAGCAATTTCAGCCTCATTAGTATGGCATAGTTCAGCAATTTTCCAAGCAATTGACATTGAATTAGCTACACCAAGTATAACGCCCTTTTTGCCAGTTAGTAAGGCTAAATTTTTTTGTATATTATTACCTGGCATTTGTCATATTCTAATTAAGATTTGCTTGATGTTAAATGATAATTCTAGTATTTTATCATTTTAATTATATCTCAATGGTAGTAAACATAAGATTTAAAGTCAAGTAATTAAGTCTTTAAAGAACAATTTTAAGTATAATAATTCTAGTTAAGATGAATATTTTTGCAATAATCTTAATATTATTTAAATAATAAGCATATATAGTAATGACTTCTATACAAGAAATACAGGATAAATTATCTGTTATTAGTCCTGAAGTAATGAAAATTAATGATGTTAGTCCGCTACATAAAGGTCATATTGAATATTTAGGGCCTAAGCAAGTTTCACATATACATATACTTATCATATCAAACAAATTTAATGGTATGACTAAGGTAACAAGGCATAGATTAATTAATTCGTTACTGAAAACAGAATTTCAAAATGGCTTGCATGCTGTCTCAATACAAGCTCTTACACCATCAGAATATACTATTGAATCAGACAGTTGAGATCGATTACAGATATTAGAATATATCAATCCAGAATTTTAGACTATACTATAAAAAAGCATGAAATTTATATAATTAAACTTTATAAAGATAAAAATTTAATAAATTTTGGATTTTCATACCTTGTAAAATTAACTGAGCCATATTATATCATAATATGTAATAGGTTTATAAACAATAATTTATGTGTGTAAAGCATATTTCTAAAGAGAAATAAGTTTCTCTTATACTCTTATTAAATGTTAAGTATAGCCTTTAAGAATAATTCTAGTGCTATAACAAAATTTAAAACATTTAATGTGTATAACTCTTCTCAAGAGTTAATTGAAAGTGTGAATAACTTGAATAACTATTAAATTAATCATAGGAGTTAATTAAAATGTCAGGAAAAGAAGTAGCTATAGGAATTGATTTAGGAACAACAAATTCCTGTGTGTCAATTATGGAAGGAAAAAAACCAAAAGTAATAGAAAATGCAGAGGGAGTCAGAGTTACACCATCTATAGTCGCATTTACCGCCAATGGAGAAGTTTTAGTAGGTGATAGTGCAAAAAGGCAAGCTATACCTAATCCTAAAAATACTTTCTTTGCTACTAAAAGATTAATTGGGCGTACCTTTGATGATCCAACAGTAAAAAAAGATCAAGAATTAGTACCGTACAATATTGTTAGAGCAAATAATGGTGATGCTTGGGTTGAAGCTAATGGCAACAAATATTCTCCTAGCCAAATTGGAGCCCATATTCTACAAAAAATGAAAGCTGCAGCAGAGCGTTATTTAGGCAAGCCTGTAAATAAAGCAGTCATTACTGTACCAGCTTACTTTAATGATGCTCAGCGCCAGGCAACTAAGGATGCTGGACAAATTGCAGGATTAGAAGTACTAAGAATAGTTAATGAACCAACAGCTGCTGCACTAGCTTATGGATTTGATAAAGCTGGTGGCAGTAAAAATGTTGTAGTGTATGATTTAGGAGGAGGAACTTTTGACGTTTCAGTGTTAAACTTAGAAGATGGAGTAGTTGAAGTAAAAGCCACTAATGGTGATACATTTCTT
Source organism: Orientia tsutsugamushi str. Boryong (assembly GCF_000063545.1). Classification (NCBI taxonomy): domain Bacteria; kingdom Pseudomonadati; phylum Pseudomonadota; class Alphaproteobacteria; order Rickettsiales; family Rickettsiaceae; genus Orientia; species Orientia tsutsugamushi. The sequence goes on along the minus strand of NC_009488.1, from coordinate 680,033 downwards.
GGTGGTGAAGATTTTGATATGCGATTACTAAATTACCTCGTAGATGAATTTAAAAAAAGTAATGGTATTAATCTAAAAAATGATCCGTTTGCTTTACAAAGACTAAAGGATGAAGCAGAAAAAGTTAAAAAAGAATTATCATCTACTCAGCAAGTGGAGGTAAATCTGCCTTATATTACTGCAGATGCAAGCGGCCCAAAGCATCTTAATGTTAAGCTAACTAGAGCTAAGCTAGAATCATTAGTAGGAGATTTGATAACTAAAACTATCGAGCCATGCCGTAAAGCTTTAGAAGATGCTAATTTAAAAGCTTCAGATATTCATGAAGTAATATTAGTTGGTGGTATGACTAGAATGCCAAAAGTAATTGAAACAGTAAAAGAATTTTTTGGTCGTGAGCCGCACAAAGGAGTAAACCCTGATGAAGTAGTAGCGCTTGGAGCTGCAATACAAGCAGGAGTATTACAAGGCGATGTTAAAGATATATTATTACTGGATGTTACACCACTATCTTTAGGAATTGAAACTTTAGGTGGAGTATTTACTAAATTAATTGATCGTAATACTACTATTCCAACCAAGAAAAGCCAAATTTTTTCGACAGCCGAGGATAATCAATCAGCTGTAACAGTAAGAGTATTTCAAGGTGAAAGAGCTATGGCAGCTGATAACAAATTACTAGGACAATTTAATTTTGAAGGCATTCCTCCAGCTAGACGTGGAGAACCTAAGATAGAAGTAACATTTGATATCGATGCTAATGGAATTGTGAATGTTTCAGCTAAAGATTTAGCAACAAATAAAGAGCAAAAAGTAACAATTCAGGCATCTGGTGGACTAAGTAAGGATGATATAGAAAAAATGGTTCAAGAAGCTGAAAAATATGCAAGCGAAGATCGCAAACGTCAAGAAGCTATCGAGCTAAAAAACAAAGCTGAGAGCATAATTTACACAACTGAAAAAGGTCTTAAAGAGTATGGCGACAAGCTTCCTGAAAGTGATAGAAATAATATTACTACAATTATGAATGAACTGCAGCAAGCTATTAAAGCTGACAATTTAGATGAGATAAAATCTAAAACTGAAGCATTAACTACTGCTAGCATGAAGATTGGAGAAATAATATATAAGCAACAAGCTGAACAAGCTGCAACAGGCAACAACAATACACATGGAAGCTCAGCTGATAATAGCAGTAACAAAGATGATAAGGTCGTAGAAGCTGAATATGAAGATATTGATAAAAAGTAATAAATTACTACTAGATTTACTAATACTATTATAGTATTAGTAAATTGTTTATATATTATAAAGTGTCATCAATAGAATAAATGTTATATGTCTGACTTAGATTATTATCAAGTTCTAGGAGTATCTAGAACTGCTTCTCAGGAAGAGATAAAAAGGGCTTATCGTAAGCTTGTTCTCAAGTATCATCCTGATCATAATCCTGGAGATAAAAATGCTGAACAAAAGATTAAGAACATTAATGAAGCATATGATATACTAAAAGATGAGAAAAAGAGAAGTGCATATGATCAATTAGGTCACCAAGCATTTAAAAACAGTGGTGGTGGAAATTATCAGCAACATCATGGGTTTACTGGAGGAATTGATCCAAATGATATTTTTGAAAATATATTTGGTGACTTCATGGGGGCAAGACGTTCATCAAAAACTGCTTTTTCTAAAAAAGCTGGAGCTAATTTAAAATATGATATTTCTTTAACTTTAGAAGAGGCATTTTATGGTGTAACTAAAATTATAAGTTTTAAAACAGCGCTGACATGTGATGCTTGTGCTGGAAAAGGTAGTTTAGATAACAATAGCACATCAAGTTGTCCTACATGTCGAGGAAGTGGAGTAACTAGATCTCAACAAGGCTTCTTCTTTTTTGAAAACACTTGTCAAACCTGTCGTGGAGCTGGGCACGTCATTAAAAACCCTTGTACAAAATGTTATGGTGAAGGCAGATATATTAATACCAGAAATCTTGAAGTTAAGATACCAGCAGGAGTAAAAGAAGGTAGTAGAATTAAACTTACTGGCGAAGGAGAAGCTGGAAGTAGAGGAGGTAAAACTGGTGATTTATATGTTTGCATAACACTTATTCCTCATAATACTTTTTCTGTTGACGGTAATGATCTACATTGCCAGCTTGATATTAATTGCACTACAGCTGCATTAGGTGGGGAAGTAGAGGTTGCAGATATAACAGGAAGCAAACTAAAACTTAAGATACCAGCTGGTACTCAAAATAATCATAAATTAAAACTTAGTGGTAAAGGAATGCAAATTTTGCATTCTGATCGCTGTGGAAATATGATTGTTCACGTTAATATCAAGGTACCAAAAAGTTTAACTAAATCTCAAAGAGAACTAATGATTAAATTAGATAAAGAGCTTAATGAAGCATCAGAAGAAGGGTTCTTAAGTAAAGTAAGAAATTTTTGGGCTAGTGGCAGTGAATAAGAATAAATTATATACCATTTAAGTAGTTGCTAGTAGTTTAAAATAAGTATGGTAAGGAAACAGTTGGATTGAATAACATTCATACTCCAGTGATGGCTACAGAAATGCTAAGTTATTTAGCCCCAGTAGATAATGAGACATATCTAGATTGTACATTTGGCACTGGTGGATATAGCAAACTAATTTTGTCAAATTGTAATTGTAAAATTATCGCTTTTGACAGAGATCCAGCTGTAATAAGCATTGCTAGCCAATTTTATCAACAATACTCAAATAGATTTACTTTTTTTAATGACAATTTTGTTGAAGCTAATAAGTATTTATCTAAATCAGCAAAACTAAACGGTATAGTAATGGATTTAGGGGTTTCATCGATGCAACTAGATGCTGCTAATCGAGGTTTTTCATTTCGTTATGATGCTGAGCTTGATATGAGAATGAGCCAAAAAGGATATAAGGCTTCAGAACTTGTCAATGAAGCCTCTGAACATCAATTAGCTGATATTATTTACAAGTTTGGCGAAGAAAATAAAGCTAATAAAATTGCTAAGCATATTGTGCTTGCCAGAGAAAAAAAACCAATTACAACTACTCTGCAATTAGCCAATATAATTAGAGAAGCCGTTGGATATAACAATTATTATAAAAAGAATAAAATTGATTCAGCTACAAAAACTTTTCAGGCTATTAGAATTTTTATCAATGATGAATTATCTGCTATACAAAACTTCCTTAATCAAAGTTTAGAATTATTAGCTGTTAACGGCAGACTTATTGTAGTTAGTTTTCATGCATTAGAAGATGCTATTGTAAAAAAGTTTATGCATCAAAACGCAGTAAAGAAAGTTGCTCAATCAAAATATAGTACTAATAAGCAATTACCTTTACAAAATGGAGTATTACATTTATTAACTAAGAAAATAGCAGTACCAACTAGAACAGAGATTATCAATAATCCTAGATCTAGATCAGCGAGATTAAGAGCAGCATTAAAAATTAATGAATAGTAAAATTATGTTGAATATTATAAATTGTGCCATTGTTATAATGATATTTATTGTTGGTTATTACCTATTCACAATAAAGAATGATGTAAATAATTTAAATTATCAATTAACTCAAATTGATAAACAGATTAGAGAAGAAGTTAACAATATTAATATTATTAAAGCTGAATTATCTCATTTAACTGCTCCAGATAGGTTAAGAAAACTATCTACTAATCATCTACATCTTCGCAATATTCATACATCTCAAATGATAGATGATTTACTATCAACTGAAGAGGGTATTAATAAAAACAGTTAACGAGATTATTACTACCTTTCAGATAATTGTTTTAAGACACATCAATTATTTGTTTAAATATAAATGATTAAGGTAGTTACAATATCTGAAAAGAGTATGTAATAGTTTAAAAATTTGGAAGAAAAAATATGTTAGCTATTTACTACACCTCACAGAATGTTACATCATTAGCAAATCAAGCTATATAACTACTAACTAGAAATGTTAAAAGCATTATTTAATAGCATCTTTAAAACGCTTATTGAATTACTCAGGACAGCTAGTTTTAATATTAATTATTTATTCTTTTCTAATCAGCCTAATTTAACGTTAAGAATTAGAATATTATTTGTAATATTAAGCTTTTTAGTTGCTTTTCTAGTTGTTGCTTTTAGAATTATCAAGCTTTCTACTTACAATTCCCAATATTCATACTGTAGCAGAAACATGCATTTTAAGCATAGAAAAGAAATTGTGGATAGAAACAATAATATATTAGCAGTAAACCTATTTGCTCCTTCAATCATAGCTCGTACAAAAAAAATTAGTTCTCCTGAAAGATTAGTAAAACAATTGCAATATGTTTTTACTGATATTAATGGAGATAAGCTTTTACATGCTCTAAAAAATAATAAAAATTTTGTTGTAGTAAAACGTCATCTTACGCCTACCCAACATAAACAAGTGTATGATTTAGGAATTCCTGGCTTAGATTTTGAAGAAGATTATAAAAGAGTTTATACATATGGAAATCTTTTATCTCATGTACTAGGTTATGTTAGTACCGATATGCGTGGTTTAGCAGGAATAGAGAACTACTATCATAACTATCTATCTAATAATGATTCTCAATTAAAAGAAGAAGAGTTAAATAAACCTCTAGTGCTAAGCATTGACATTAGAATACAAGACATAGTAAGCAAAGAACTAGATAAGACAATTAAAGATTTTAGTGCTATAGGCGGAGTAGGAATAGTAGCCGATCCAAATAATGGTGAAATATTAGCTCTAGTTAGCAAACCAGACTTTGATCCTCATTACCCAGCTAAAGCAGTTGGAAGACAATTATTTAATAAAGCGAGTCTAGGAGTTTATGAACTTGGTTCTGTTATGCATGCTTTAACTATTGCTATAGGTTTAGATACTCAAACTATAACTCTAAACAATACTTATGACCTTACAGATTTTAAAATTGATAATTTTAGAATCAAAGATTATAAAAATTTTGTAGGATATTATAATGTTCCGGAAATTTTTATGTATTCCTCGAATATTGGTATTGTCCAAATTGGATTAGATATTGGACAATTTAACTTAAAGAAATACTTCAAATTGCTAGCTCTAGACAAGACATTAAAAATAGAACTACCAGAAAAAGCAAATTCATTGTATCATGCTAATACATCCTGGAATAATATTACAACAGCAACAATATCTTATGGTTATGGTATATCTATTAGTCCATTACATTTTGTTCAGGCAATGATTCCTATTGTTAATGGAGGAAATTTGTATCCTATTACTCTAATTAAAAGAACGCCTAATGATAATCTTATATCCCAAAAAATATTGAGTAGTAAAACATCAAAAGAACTTAATAGTTTATTGCGTTTAGCAGTTAAACATGGTACTAGTAAAAACAGTGATGTAGTTGGATATCTTGTTGGCGGAAAGGTTGGTACCGCGAAAAAAATTAAAGATAGAAAATATGATAGCAATAGTATAAGGTCATCTTTTATTGGTATTTATCCATCGATAGCACCTAAATTTATTATATATTTAATGCTTGATGAGCCTAAAAGCAATAATTCAACTTACGAATTGACTAATGCAGCTGAACATGGCATTACTTCCGCTGCAGCTAAAATTATTTCTAAAATAGGTACGCTATATGGTATACAGCCATATCATACAGAAATGACTAGTGTTCAGAATCTTAAAACCAATAACAACTCTCATCATGGAATCAAATAATATCATTGAGATTATAAAAAAGCTAAATATAAGAAACATTGCTATAACAGCTCAATCAGCAGAACCTAATCAAATATTTTTTGCATTACCAGGGATATCTCGTCATGGAAACGATTTTATCGATATTGCTTTAGCAAATGGAGCTAGTCTAATTATTACTGATCAAGCACATATAACATCATATAGTAATGTTATAGTAGTAAAAAATATTACACTAGTTATGAAAGATATAGTTAATTACTTATATCCTAAATTTCCTAAATACTTAGTCGCTGTAACTGGTACTGATGGTAAAACTTCAGTGGTTAATTATTTTCAACAACTATGTATGTTAGCTGGTGAGCAAGCTGCTAGTATCGGCACGTTAGGAGTTATAACTACAAATGATCATTTAAATAAGCGATTAAATCAGAATAAGACAAAACCTGAATGTGCTACTACTATGAGCTATATTCAAACACGGTATCTCCTACATCAACTTGCTACTAATGGAATTAATTTTGTAGCATTAGAAGCTTCTAGCCATGGCCTTGATCAAAACCGCTTAATGGACATTAAATTTCAAGCGGCAGCATTTACTAGTTTTAGCCGTGATCATTTGGATTATCATAAAACTATGAATAAATATCTTGATGCTAAGTTAAAGCTTTTTAAAGAAAATATAGTTAGTAATGGCATCGCAATAGTCAACAATAACATTAATGAGTTATCAATTATTCAATCTAAAATCACTGATGAATTTGGTCTAAAGTTATTAAGTGTAGAACAACAAGGTGATATTCAAATTATCAATGTTCAAAGTTCATTAAATGGTCAAAAAGTACATTTTAGGTATAAGAATAGCGATTATAAATTTGAAGTGCTAGTAATAGGCAGGGTTCACATCACTAACATACTAATAGCCTTGTTATTAGCTGTTAATGCTGGATTTGATTCAGCAAAATTAATACCGTTACTATCTAATTTAAAACCAATTAAAGGCAGAATGGAGAAAATTCAATTTGGCAATTGTTATGCCTTTGTTGATTATGCTCTTACTCCCAATGCATTAGCAACAATGCTAACTGAGCTACGAACATTAAATAGTAAAGGAAGATTAATAACTATATTTGGTGGCAGTGAAAATAGAGATGCGATAGCTAGGAGAATGCAAATGGGAATAGTAGCAAGCAAATTATCTGACTTAGTAATAGTAACTGACCAAGATTCAGGAAATGAAGATCCAGCTGCTATTAGAAAAGAAATTTTGCAAGTAGCTCCATCAGCAATTGAAATTCCTAATCGAGGAGAAGCTATAAAATACGCTATCAGTATAATGGTCGACAATGATATACTACTTATAGCAGGTAAAGGTCATGAAACTCGCCAAGTGTTAAAAGGTCGTATAATTAATTATAACGACATGGAACAAGTAAAACTTCATCTAAAACAATTAAACAAGATGAGTAACCAATGAAATGCAATATATGGTCAGCTGCAGATTTAACAGCAGCACTAGGAGTGCCAGTAAATGTTAATGTTAATGTTAATGGCATTGTACAGTTTAATTCTAAAGATATACAGCCAGGGGATTTATTTATTGCACTGCAGTCTGAAAATGGAGGTGACGGACACCAATTTGTTAATGATGCTTTAGCTCGTGGTGCTGATGCAGTAATAGTAAGCAAGTTAATTGATAACAATGCAAATGATAAAATCATATTAGTCAACAATACAATGAGTGCGTTATCACAGCTAGCAAATTATCGACGTCAGCAGTTAAAAAATACTACGTTTATTGGTATTACAGGCAGCGTTGGCAAAACATCTACAAAAGAAATAATGTTCAAGGTGTTTAGTACATATTATAAAACTTTTGCAAGTCGTAAAAATTTCAACAATTTACTTGGTATGCTACTAAATCTTGCATCAGTGCCAATTAATACCGAATATGCTATTTTTGAATTATCAACGAGTAGTCCTGGTGGGCTTCAAAAATTAGTTAAAATTTTACCATTAAATATTGCTGTACTTACTAATATTAATTCAGCCCATACTGAATTTTTTAATTCGCTGGAACATTTAACAGAGGCTAAATGTGAAATTTTTAATGGATTAGTTAACAAAGGTATAGCAGTTATTAATTCTGACAGCATGTTTTACACTAAGCAGTTAGAGTACATTAATAAACTTGGTATTAATAATGTCTTTACCTTTGGAACACACCAAGAAGCTAATAGTAACATTACAAATTATTATTATGATGCAGATAACCAAAAATCTGTAATAAATATTAGTTGTAATGGTTATGATTGGCAATTTAATACTCAAATTCTAGGCTATGGTCAAGCATTCAACATTGCTGCAGTAATGTTAGTAAGTAATATTTGCAAAATAAATCTAAATAAGGTAACAGAAGTAATTAATACACTTAGAAACTATGAAGGCAGAGGTAAGATTTATTTATTAAATTTTCATTCAAACTCTTCGTTTATAATAGATGATTGTTATAATGCAAATCCAGCATCAATGAAAAATGCTTTAGATCTATTAGGGCAAATTAAGGCTAAAAGAAAAGTAGCTATTTTAGGTGATATGTTAGAGTTAGGCAATAATACTAAAGAACATCATTTAAATCTTGTTACTTACATTAAAAAGTACAATATTCATGTTATTGCTATTGGCTCTTTAATGAAAAATGTATATGAACTATTACCCGCTGAACTTAAGCTTAGTCATTATAATAATATTAATGAGTTGCCGGTTGATCAGTTGTTGCCATTACTACATGATAAAGATTATGTTTTAATTAAAGGATCAAACCGCATGAGGCTTTGGCAAGTCATCGAAAATTTACTTGAATCTGGAATGTTAAAAGATGCTATATAATTTACTCGTATCGCATATAAATAGCTGTTATATTTCTAATATTTTTTATAATGTTATAGTAAGAAGTGGAATAGCTATATTACTAAGCTTTAGTATATCATTTTCTCTAATTCCTATCCTAATTAAATATTTTAAGTATTGGAAAAATTTAGCACAGCCTATTAGAAACCTTGGGCATAAAAGTCATATAGCTAAAGCTGGTACGCCGACAATGGGAGGAATTGCAATTGTATTCTCAATAATAATATCAACCTTAATGCTGGCTGATTACAAAAATATTTATGTACTAACAACCATATTTGTAATGCTTAGTTTAGCAATTTTAGGATTAATTGATGATTATCAGAAAGTAACAAAGAAAAATACAAAAGGTATTAATGCTACTTACAAATTGATTAGCCAAATTATGGTAAGTGTAATTTGTTGTATGATTGTTAACTATAATCTAGACTCAGAAATAGCAAATCATTTAATAATTCCTTTTTTTAAGAAATTAACTATTGATTTGTCTATATTTTATATTCCCTTTGCTTTGTTTATAATTATTGGATCATCGAACGCAGTAAACTTAACTGATGGACTAGATGGATTGGTTACTGTGCCAATTATTATAGTAGCTTTCTGTCTAGGACTAATGTGTTACTTGGCTGACAATGCGCAATATATTAATATTAATCACTTGCAAATTTTGCATGTCCAACAAGCTTCAGAACTAACAGTATTATGTTCTGCTATAATTGGAGCAAGTTTAGGGTTTTTATGGTATAATATTCAGCCAGCCAAAATATTCATGGGAGATGTTGGTAGTTTATCACTTGGCGGTGCCATTGGTATAATCAGTGTAATTAGTAAAAATGAAATCAGGCTAGGTATCATTGGAGGCTTATTTGTAATAGAGGCTTTATCAGCTATAATTCAAATATATTCCATTAGATATTTGGGAGGAAAACGCGTTTTTAAAATGGCACCTATACATCACCATTTTGAACAAATAGGGTGGAGCGAATCTAAGATAGTAAGTAGATTTTGGCTTTTGTCAATAATTTTTTCATTAATTGGCCTGTCTAGTTTAATATTATAGCATTTTCTACAGTATTTAGAAGCAACTCAAGTAAATTATGATTGTGAAAATAACATATTACTATATAGTTTAAACAATCAAAAAGCCAGCATTTTATATCTAAAGCATATTTAATTATGGTATAAATAGCTAAACTCTTGATAAAAGCTTAAATTTCATCTTTAGTATGTATTAAATGAATTTCTCAAAAAAATAAATAGAGTTATAATCTATGAGAATGCAACTATGAACAACTTAAGGTATAACAGATTGCTTATCAAGCTTAGCGGAGCAGCATTAAAAGGAGATAGCAATACTGATAATTTTGATATTAAAAAGCTGAAATACATAGCTCAAGAAATATTAGCTATCAAAAATATGGGAATAGAGGTTGTACTTGTAACTGGAGGTGGAAATATTTTTAGAGGAAATAGTGCAGAGTATTGGAAGATAGAACGGGCTGAAGCTGATAACGTTGGAATGCTTGGCACTATTATAAATGCTTTGATGCTAAAGGCAGCATTAGAAAAAGAATCTAATTATAAAGTTAGGGTTATGAGTGCAATTAAAATTGAAGCAGTTGCTGAACCATTTATTAGATCTAGAGCTTTAAGTCATCTATACAAAGGATATTTAATCATTTTAGCTGCTGGCATAGGACAACCATTTATTACAACTGACTATACTGCTGCACAACGAGCATTAGAGTTAAGATGTGATGCCATGCTTGTTGCAAAGCATGGAGTAAATGGAGTTTTTGATTCCAATCCTAAAGAGGATACTAATGCAAGACAATATTGTACTTTAGCATATGACGACTTTTTAATTAATCAACTAAATATTATGGATCATTCAGCTGTGTTATTAGCAAAGCAGCATAATTTACCAATTCATATTTTTAACTTTGATCAAGAGTTAGCAGCAAAGAATATATGTTTAGGTAAGAATATTGGTACTTATATTTCTTCAAATACAAAAATGCAATTTTCAAATTAATAACAATGTTTTCATCGAGAAAAATTATAGCTGAAAATAATGTATCAATAACATGAATCATCATCAGTCAAGTATGCCAAATACCTTATTTAAGTTACTTGCGCATTTTTTTAAATATCATACTGGTAAAGCATGGTCATTAATTATTTTATCTATAATAATAGGAAGCTCAGTAGCAGTAGACAAATTGCTGCAAAAAAAAATAATTGATTATATCAACATAGCTAATAGTCCAACAGCGTCTGTGTTGCAAATTTTGGCTTTTTGGGTTCTCTTATATATCTTGCATCGTGAATTAATTAACCTGCTATATTGCGTTTACGACTATATTTATTTAAAATTTATGCCTACACTCAAAGGAATAGTAATAGATGAACTATATAATTATGTTCAGCACCATAGTCATAAATTCTTTGAAGAAAATGTTACTGGTAACATTGGATACCATATCACTGAAGCTGCTAGATCACTAGAAGAAGTTTTTGCTATATTTACTGAAAAAATACTCAGAAAATTAATAATTGCTATCAGTGCATTAGCAATCTTATACAGCATTCATTTTCTATTTTTTATTACATTTTTTGTTTGGTTAACCCTTTTCTGTAGTATAAGCATCTATTTTTCTAAGTATGTAAGTAATTATGCTAGAATATTTACTAAATGCAAAGCAACTGTAGTTGGCAAAATCGTTGATGCTATCACTAATGTTTCTTCAATAAAAATGTTTTTATCACATCACTTTGAGAGAAAATATTTGCATTCATATATTGGAGATATTACCACTAGTGAACAAAATATGCGATGGTTTATGTTAAAGCTACGCTATATTTTAGGGTTATCCTGTAGTATTATGTATTTTTGTATTATATGTGTATCAGTCTATTTAAAAATTAACCAATCTATAACTATTGGAGATTTTGTTCTAGTTATAGGCTTAGCTATGGAAACTGTAAATGAAATATGGGATTTAATATTTGAAATGTCTGATTTCTATGAAGAAGTAGGTAATTTTAACCAGTGTACATCGTTAATACAACCATACTTAGTACAAGATACTTATAATGCTCAAGATTTAAAAGTAACTAATGGATGCATTGAGTTTAAAAACGTAACTTTTAATTATAAAAACAATGATAATATATTTAATAGCGAATCTGTTACGATTCTTGGTAAACAAAGAGTAGGATTAGTAGGGTTCTCAGGTTCAGGTAAAACTACTTTTATAAATTTACTTAATAGGTTATATGATATTGAACATGGTCAAATCTTAATTGATAATCAAAACATCAAACAAGTAACTCAAAGTTCATTACGCAGTAACATAACTGTAATTCCTCAAGAACCGTTACTTTTTGACAGAACAATAAAGGATAATATAAGGTATGGCAATTTTAACTGTACAGATGAAGAAATTATTATGGCAGCTAAAAAAGCAAATATTCATGATATTATTATCTCACTACCGAATGGTTATGATAGTTTTTGCGGAGAAAGAGGAAAAAATTTGTCAGTAGGACAACGTCAAAGAATAGTTATTGCTAGAGCAATTTTAAAAAACTCTCCTATATTAATATTAGATGAAGCAACAAGTGCGTTGGATAGCATAACTGAAGCATTAATTAAAAAATCATTAGATTACCTGATGACTGATAAAACTGTATTAATAATTGCTCACAGATTGTCGACTATTCTTGACATGGATCAAATTATCGTTTTTGATAAAGGAAAAATTGTTGAAACTGGCACTCATGACACTCTTTTAAAAGCTGGCAAAGTTTACACTGAGCTGTGGAACTCTCAGATAAAAGGTATTATTCCAGATAATCCAAAGTAAATTTTAATTTATGTCTATGTAACAAGCTTAATAATGCCAGAATATGCTAAGGCAGAGCATGGAAAAGAAGAGAAGATAAGAAAATTAAGTTTAGAGATAGAATAACTAGCAAGAGAAGCAATTATATAAACCAAGAAGAACAGTGTCTAGTATGATCTATGGAGATGTTTTATAAATACAGACTCAATTAAAGAACGTTTATTTAATAACTTCTTATCTTGTATGTCCAATAAATATGTTTTCATATCTTTACGAAGATTAGTGAATAAACGTAGACCATTGGTCAGCAGTTGATGAAATAACTCCTTAGATATGTAAGCTTTATCACAAAACAATTTACCAGATAAACCTTTAGAAAAAACTGAAGCTACAGATGTGTCGCTTTTATTGCCTTTAGTAATTTTAACTGACATTATTTCGCCTTTATTATTGATTATAAGATGCAACTTAAAGCCTAAGAACAAGCCATAACTACTCTTAACAATTTTAGAAATTTTGTTAAAAACTCTATTGCTGAAAATGTGTTTGTTATGACAAATTGCTAACTTTGTAGAATCGATATAATATATACCAGTCTCTTCTCCTTTCAGATAATGCATTAATACAGCTAGCGGTAGTAACATTCTAGGCCACAGTTGTATTATTCTACTATAACTTGGTAAACAAAAGTATTCTTTATACTTATGACACAAGTAATATAGATAATAATTTTTAAAATCCTTGCATGGAGACAAATAAAAATATATCGCTATTGTTAATAACTCATCTAAGGACAACTTTCCATCTCTATTCCTTTGACTATTACTTGGTATTTATCTCTTTCTTTCCCACTCTTGATATATCTTACAAAAATTGTCTATTAAATAGTACACTGGTATAATACATTTTTTCATGTTGGGTTATTCCTTTTTTATTTAAATTTTCTTTTTAACTCAACATTAGACCTCTTTCGAAACTGGTTAAGGTAGTTCAAAATTATTGCTGATAAATATCGAAATAGACGTAAAAGATTCGGTCTTAGAGTTAATTTGATCTCTGGCATTTATAATTTTGAACTACCTTAACCAGTTTCGAAAGAGGTCTATTCTCTCTTTGTATACATTTTATTCTCTACTTTTCATATTTCCCATTATCTTAATCTGACGTTTATTAGAATTTTTAATAGAATTTCTAATTATTTCTAAAGCATTCACTGAAAATTCTCTGCCAGAATATCACCATAACATCAGTTGCCTATGCATCTTAGCCATAAACTTACTTACTATTTTAATACAGATGTTCCAACTGCACCATTATGTGCTGCAGCTGTTCCAGTAAAAGGTAAAGCATTCCTTGACATCCAGCACATCAAAAAGCATAAGCACTTGCTAATAAACCAGTGCTGTAACTCATGCAATCAAGCTATACATGCTTGATAAGCAGCTACATTTTGAAACAACAGCGTTTCTCTGGATTTAAAATCGCAGATTTAGCATCGTCACTCCATAATGGATCAAACTTTGTTAAATATGCTATATCGACTGCAGCCATTTCCAGACAAATAAAATCAAGCAAAATTTCCAGCCAGTAAATCACTGGATAGACATACCAATGAATGTGGTAAAAAGCACTTCCTTCAGCCTCATCTTTCATGCCTTTTTGAGTAGCAGTTCCAAATGACAAACCACCAAGACTTACCATACACATTGGTGACTTTGTAACATCTACAAGGCGTACTGGCTCCCAAAATCCAACAGGAATACCAGGTACATGTACTAAAATTCCTGGTTTAGGACAAATGCATCTAATTTATTTTTTGCTTTAAAAGTGATTTTTCGATGTTTTGAAGAAAGTATGATTTCGTTAATAAAAAATCATATAAAATAATAAAAAATATTCAATTTTAAGTTGTAAATTACTTATTTTATGTATATTATCTTTGTAAGATATAATTAATTTCAATGTAAAAATCTATTGAGTAATTATTTGCTATTTTACATTTACTTACCTGGCAATTCTATACAGAAGCTTTTCAAGTGTATAATTGTCAATAAAAAAACTAATTTAGGAGATAACGATGTGTAATACTGCTTTACATGAAGCTGTTAAAAGTGGCAATATACAAGCTGTAAAATCAATTCTTTGTGAGAACAGTAGCTTAGATTATGTAAATTCAAGTGATGATATTCGTGATAACACAGCTTTACATTATGCTGTCAGAGCTTGCAACTTAGAAATTACAGACACTTTATTAACTCATGGAGCTAATCCTAATGCGAAAGATAGGTATGGTCATACTCCTTTTCATGTTGCTTGTTCTAAAGGAAGTTTAACTTTTATAAAGCTTCTATTGAAGCATGGAGCTGATTCTAATATACAAAATCACAATTTTGATACTCCTTTTCATTTTGCAGCTCATAACTGCACAGTTGAGATTATAAAACTTCTATTATTGAAGAATGGAGCTAATCCTAATGTAGTAGATACTATAGGTATAACTCCGTTCAGTGAATCTCACACGATGTTTATGGCGGATCCAGAGAAAAATAAAGAAGTTATGCAGTTGCTCGTTGCTGAAATTGTTAAGTTAGAGCACATCAACGCAAAGATTAGTGAAAGTGATTTAGAAGGGTTGAGTTTAAATAAAAGACTTATTAGTAACTCAGATTTGCTCACAAAATTTCAACAAAAATGTTGTAAAGAAATAGATCAAATGAAGTCTACCTACGTTAACGAAAGTGGCTTATCTGTTTGGGATATATTTATACTGCAAAAAGATAAACAAGAGCTAATAAGATGTAGTTATAAGCATGATGATATTATAAAGCTTACGAATGAGTTTTGTATGTATTCTCCATTTATTGTAAAGTCTATTGTAGAAGCGACAGGAAGAACTAAGCTACTACAAGGAGCAGCTGAATCAATGGATGAGATATTTGAATCCAATCATGATGCTAATCAAGAATGTCAGGCATGTTGGCTTTCCTTGGCACCAGAATTAAAGATGATAGTATTAGAGAATTTAAGTACTAACGATTTAATAAAACTCCAAGACTTTGATGAAGCAGAAGCTGTACTTAAAGGAGCATATGCTCTATATGAGGGAGAATAGTGCAAGTGTTAAAGCCATCTGTAACATTGGTCGCAGATTGCTTGTTATATACTGAGGTGCAGCCATTGTTGCTAAAATGGATGGAAAGTTAGATAAAAAGTCCGATCTAGCCTCTTTGATCAACTATCAGAAATTTCAAGCTTTAGCAAATTATTAGCCTCTAACTCATATTCTACAGCATATACATCACTAAACTTTACTAAAGCAATAAACCCTATCATAAACCTCAAAACTCTAATCTCATTTTTTTATCTCATTCTCTTTAATGCCATTCAACAACAAAAGGTAATTAGAACTTTGCTTGTAAGTCAAAAGGTAAGTCTTATTGACAGCGACATGTTTACTATCGCTAAACCAATAACGAGGCGTTTCACTAATTAATACTCCACCCTTTATCACTTCAACTTTCTTTAGAAAAAAAGACTGAAGGCACATTTAAGCCTTTAACAAATTGCAAGTGATCATGAAAAAATTTATTTAAAGATTCAGTATTACTAGATACCACTTTCATATCTGTTATTTGTCTTTTTACCTCATTTGGAGAAGTAATAAACAAGCTTTTCATCACAAAAATTGCACATTCTTTTAAATCTGATACCTTTAATTGTTTTTGCTCTTCTGTTAATTGATGATCTCCTGCTCTTTTAGCACTTTCATGAGTCTTACCATTTCTTCATTTATTAGACCTCTTTCGAAACTGGTTAATGTAGTTCAAAATTATTGATGATAAATATAGAAATAGACGTAAAAGATTCGGTTTTAGATTTAATTTGATCTCTGGCATTTATAATTTTGAACTACATTAACTAGTTTCGAAAGAAGTCTATTATATATTATATATTTAGATCTTGATTTTTGCTTGTGTTTTTTTTATTATATACAGGATTTTTATCTAATAATCCACAGTCTATAGCCTTATTGAATATAGGACTTAACAGTTTTAGAATATTGTTTGCTGTTACATAGTGCTTTCTTTCTGTTTTATTTAATCAAAAATTTTCTGAGTATCTTCTCTGATAATCTATGATATCTTTTTATTGTATAAAGATGCTGCATACTTCTTTACTCTAAGAAATATTTTTAAGCAACATTATCAACTGAATGCTACTCTAACCTTATCAACTATAAATTCAAGTTGTTGGATTAAAAATTAGCACTCCAATTAGCCAAATGTTATACATAAATTTGCGCTATATTTTCACAATTAACATCAAGATATTATTGTCATATGACAAATAATATTAATACAGCTACAGTTAAATTTCGTGTATCAACTTAAACGAGAATAAACTAAATAGCAGCTTTTATAAAGCGTATAAGGCTCATAATAACTCTTACTCTAACTTATTTCTTCTAGTTAGTTAAATCATCTTGAACATGAAATGTACTATCACAGTACTGTTCTTATGGATGGAAAGCGCTATCTAGCTTACCTGCCAGCTTAAGCTTATTCTTTAATGAAGCTTCTAACTTTGAATTCACGTTTTTTTGACTATAATTATTTGATGCTGGTTTGGTAGGTGCGTTTTTTTCTTTACGTGATTTTATTTTGATATATTTTTCCTAATTTTTTTTATCTTTCTGAATTACTAACATTGCAAATCTTATGCAGCAAAAAATTACTTTCCAACAAAAAAGCTAAGATAATCATGGATGAAGTTAACCTCAAAATTAAAGACCGTAAAATGCGTACTCGACGTTTTATTGAAATTGGAGGATTAGTTGCTAATGTTAAGCTTGATCAGTTACCAACAAATACTTTATTTGGTGCAATTGTTTCACTAAAAAAAACTTTAACGTAACATCCAAATGTTCAAGATTATTGGACTATGGTTGGTAAAGATATTTTTGATAAAGAACAGCAAAATAAAGCTGCATTGATTTTAAAATTTTCCTCTGAACTAGATTAAAACACCGTCACATTCGCCTTCATGGCTTAAAATGGAATAGTTTTCGTCAAGAATAGCGCGCAGTTATGTTAAGGATATTGAGGCTTAAAGCATAGCCTTCTTAATATTCAGTATAAACTAGAGCTTATATCTTAGTTTTTTAATACCTATACAACAAATACAGCTTGATAATTCAGCTAATGTAATTTATAAATCAGGAATGTAATACAATTTTTAAATATATAGGGTGGTTATGCGAATCAGTGATACTAGTGATTCTATCCAAATCTTGCCTAACAGCAATAATTTAGCTGAATTAACAAATTTAGTTTACAGTTATATATTTAACTATAGCAAACGAAATGTATATACACTAATAAATTTTGATTGTAATATACTAAGATCAATAGTAGATAAGCATTATATATTATCATCTATATGCCAAAGTAATAAAACTAACTTAACTATTGTATATAATAATCAGAATAAAGGGTTACAGGAACAATTAGATAGCTTAACTCAACAATGTTGCAACAATCTGATAGTAGAATTAATTTTTTAGATGGTGATATATTAGGCCTCTTTCGAAACTGGTTAAAGTAGTTCAAAATTATTGCCGATAAATATCGAAATAGACGTAAAAGATTCGGTCTTAGATTTAATTTGATCTCTGGCATTTATAATTTTGAACTACTTTAACCAGTTTCGAAAGAGGTCTATTATTAATTGATGATCCAGAACATATACAGCAAATATTTTTTACTAAATGACAGCTTTGGCAGGAAGAAGATACAGTAATGCTTTACCAAAAAATTCTTATTTTTTCATAATTTTATTATTGATAATACAAAATATAATATTAAAATGAAGGTGTTTTTATTGCCAAGATTTTTTTTTATGGTTTCATCTAATATTATTGCTATTGCATCTGATCAAAAAGAGTACGAGTTAAAAACAAAAATTTGTCAACATTTATCTGAGCAAGAACGTTTTATTAGTTTTTCAGTCCTTGATCTAGGAGGTAATAATAATCAGCAGGTTGATTATCCAGATATTGCCAACTTATTATGTGATACTATAATTAATAATCGAGCTAGATATGGTATTTTAATTTGCACAACAGGTATTGGCATGAGTATAGCTGCAAATCGGCATTCTGATATTAGAGCCGCTTTATGCTTTAATGAATATATGGCAGAGCAATCGCGTTTGCACAATAATGCTAATATCTTAATTATAGGAGCCAAGGTTTCTAATTTTAGGTCTGTTATTAATATGATTTCAAAATTTATAACTACAAAATTTGAAGGTGGCCGCCACTTGACTAGACTTGAAAAGCTTAGATAGAAATGGATTCACTTATTACATATGGTAGTAGACACAAGAGTCATAACTTTACATATCACTAGTTACGCTAATTTAGGATAAGAAAAAATATGAAAAGTAGTGAGTAAAAGGTATACAAGAGATAATGTATAATTATATATTATCTGTAGTTTCAATTAATAACCGTTTATTTATTGCTCATATTTCTACAAATATTCTTTCATAATCTATATTAATAACCTGAACATTCACCATTGTAACACTTGTATATTACATATTTCTAATTGTTTCTTATCCTAAAATTGCATTTACAGACATGTGAGCAATAAATAAACTGTTATTAATTGAAACTATATTTAAAGATATTACATAATATCTCTTGTAGACCTTTTATATTAGACTTCTTTCGAAACTATACAATGATGTAAAATGGTGTTATAAAAATCTGATTTGAAGTAATAATGAAATTAGATCAGATTAAAGAGTTAAAGGATGAAAAATTTCGTCGATTAACAGTAGTAAGGAAGGGAACATTCTCAAAGATGGTGGATATTTTGAGGAAAGCTGATGGTGTTAAGAAATCAAAAGGAGGGCGTAAAAATAAGCTCAATTTGGAGGAACAGTTATTGATGGCCTTAGAATACCTTAGAGAATACCGTACTTATTTTCATATAGGTCAGAACTATGGGATTAGTGAAAGTTCAGCATATAAGGCTGTAAAATGGGTAGAAGACACCTTAGTTAAACACCCAAACTTTGCTCTTCCAGGTCGTAAAGCTCTAATGAATAGCGATATGAATTATGAAGTAGTCTTGATTGATGCTACTGAGAGTCCAATAGAAAGACCCAAAAAAAACAAAAATTCTATTATTCAGGAAAGAAGAAAAGGCATACACTAAAGACTCAAATAGTGGTAGACAAGAAAACACACCAAGTAATATGTACAGATTTTTCTAACGGTAAAAAACATGACTTTAGATTATTTAAGGAATCCAAAATTCTTATCCATCCTAAGATTAAAGCGATTACTGATACAGGATATCAAGGTATACAAAAAATTCACAATAATTCTGCATTACCAAAGAAAAAAAGCAAGAAAAATCCTTTAACTAAAAATGATAAAAAGAATAATCGTAGGTTAGCAGGAAAAAGAGTTGTCAATGAAAACGTTATTGCTATGCTAAAACGGTTCAAAATTATTGCTGACAAATATCGAAATAGACGTAAAAGATTCGGTCTTAGATTTAATTTGATCTCTGGCATTTATAATTTTGATCTACCTTAACCAGTTTCGAAAGAGGTCTAATGTTCAATTCGCTAAAGTATTTTTTATCAATAGTTTTACCATAACTTTTAATCAAAGATTCTCGTACTTTGTACCAAGTTGAGTTGGAGTCCAATTGTTTACTGAGATTCAAGAGATACTCTTCTTCATTGATTTGTTTCTGTGAAACAGTTGTAGGTTGCTCAAATTGTGTAACTTGTAAGTCTTGAATTTCGTATCCATACACATCTTGTATAGCTTGTAATATCTTTGATCTATCACATTCTGTTAGTGTAATATTTTTTAGCAACTTAACAAAAAACCTAGTTCGAACTGCTGGCCCAAAACTACAAGAAGTCAAAATTTGATAAGCCATATCTGCTTCAAAGACTCCAGCTATTTTACGCTTCAACTGACTTTCTTTACTAAGATTTGTGCTTGTTTCAATTTGAGCAAGATATTTTTCCTTATTAAATTTTTCTACGTTATCAAATCTACAGTTGCCACTATTTGCCTGATCAGTATTTCGTAATTCATTTGCTAACACTTTTGCCATATAGTTTAGAACTGATGCCTTACAGCCAAAATGATAATTCGAATATTGATCTGCTAGCTTTAATAGCAATTTGTTGATAAAGTATATGTTAAAAGCTCTATCAGACTTGTGTTGCAGTGCAACTGCATCTTCTGGTGTTAGTGGGTAAAACTCTTCTAGCCTGTACCTTTTGAACCATTCTTTTTTACCATTCGAAGACTTGAGAATATTTGTTATTAGTTATTCAATGTCTTGATTACAATTTTTAGTTGAAGTTCGTATATCATTTTCAAAATCATCAACATTTTGAAAATTTTGTTCTTCATTTTCATTTTTGTTATTCTCTACTAACTCACCTTCAGTAGATCTAGATATTTTAGATTTTTTTATATAGTCATTTACAATGAAGTTTGCGTATAAAATATCCTGTTGGTAAATCTTATGATGCTATTGTCGCTTTTTTCTATGCTCAAACCTCATTGTAAATGACTATATATCTATATATGTCCCTGAAAAAAGTTTCAGGTTGACCTGAAATTTCTTTCATGTTGGGACGAAATTTTTTTTCTGGTAAGGCTATATTTTCTTCTTTTTCTTTTTTACTATAGTGCTGAAAATTTTTCAGAATTTTTATGCAAGGGACATTACGTAACTTAACATTGTCTTTAATTATTGTCCTATTTTCAACTTCAATAAAACCTGCGTCTCTTAATTCTACTAAGCATTGCCTAACTCTTCGTTGACCAACATTCAGCTTATCCTCATAAAGCTGATAACTTTCCTGTAATTCATCCATATCTTTGTTGTGATAGATATGTAGTCTAAATACTATAAATGATAAAAACTGTTTAGATGTTTTGCTTAATGCTTTTCCATTATCTCAAGTTAGCTTCCTCCATTCTGGCGGAATGATATTTCCAATAAAGTTATAAAATATTGTGTCATTATTGTTACTGTTTTTTTAATAATATTACAACTATTAGTTAAAAAATCGAATACTACAGGTCGCATTTTTCATCTCCAAAAATACAGCTATAGTAGGTGTTTTAGAAAATAATTTTTTTACAAATTACCATCAAATTTTTATGCAAAAGGTTGACAAAAATCATTATGCCAAACCTATATAAATCTTCATACTTATACTATCTGCCTTAGAAGACCAATTTTTCCTATAGTACATCTTATAATCAATAATATGTGCAAGATTATTAAACTTTATGTCTTGATTTTGCGATGATAGCAACTTTATATGCTCAAGTTTCGTTAACAATGTATTTCTGTCTATGCTGTTACAGTCATTGGTTCTCTCTTACATTCTTGCTTTTCTGCTAACCCTTTGCTCCACCAACATTATTGAGTTTTATCACTACTATGGCTAACTCAGCAATCCTTATACCATCTCCAAAGCTTCATGTTTCACCACTTATACTTTGAATACTTACTTAATTAAGTAAGAGTTATAAGGACTTCTCAAGTTGTGTCATTAATCTTTATAAACTCGCTGACACCTGCGACTCCAGTGGTTGAAAATTTTTGGATTTTCACTAATTTGACCTCCAATCTTCTTTTGCCTACTATGTGGTAGAACATATCGACTTCCACTACATCACACTTTAGGGGCTATTACGTTCACCATTTAGTTTTTGCTTGAATGTTTCACTGTCTATGCTTTACCACTGTCGTTGCCTTCAGCAGCATAAGACTTGCTATATAGTGGAGCTAGCTTCTCCTTCCATAACTGCACTTTCATCAGTAAGATTAATTCCCCTTTTCTTGACGCACAGACCGAATCTTTTACGTCTATTTCGACATTTATCAGCAATAATTTTGAACTACCTTAACCAGTTTCGAAAGAGCTCTATTAGCTATTAGTGCATACCATATTATTGAGTATAGTACCAACTACTTAATAACCATTATGGAGATAAGTAATAGTGGATAGCAACAATTATAAGACTAATTTAATTATCAAAGCAGTTAATCACGATAATGTCATTATTAGCGGATATGCTACTGTTTTTAATCTTGTTGACAGTTCTGGAGACTATATTCTTAAAGGAGCATTTAAAAATATTCATCATCGATATCTATCTGATATTAAATTACTATGGCAACATAATATTGCTTCTCCTATTGGCTTAATTACTAATATAGAAGAAGATGAATATGGAGTTAGAGTTGATGCAAGTATTAACCAACATATTCAAAAAGGCAAAGAAGCTACAGCATTAATTCAACAAGGAGTAATTAACAATTTTAGTATTGGTTTTACTATTGAAGATTCTAGTTATAACAAAAAGGGAAATAGAATAATAAAATCAGCATTATTATGGGAAGTAAGTTTGGTTACTTTTCCTGCAAATAAACATGCTAAAATACGAAACTGTAAACATACATCTCCATACGATGTTATTAGCTCTAATCAGCTTGTTACCATATTAAATTCATTAATTGAAGCGCAAAAGTCGCTAAACAACATAACTCAATAATAATCAATATCATGCAAATCGAACAAATTAATAACAAAATTTTAGAATTATCTAATGATTGGTGTAAACATAAAAATGAATTAGTATCTAAAAACATGATCCATAACCTGGAAACTAAAATACATAACCTAGAAACCATAATAGCTAGGCAAGATATTTTAACTAACAACCAAATTAATTCCAATGATAGTCATAATGGATTAAATGAATTCATCAGATTTGGAGAACTTACTACTAAATCAAGTCAACTAACTGCTGGCAGTGAAAAAGAAGGCTGCTACTTAGTACAACCAACTTTACATCAAAAAATTGTTGGTGGAATTAAACATAAATCTCCTATGCGTCAGCTTGCTAGTCTCGAATTAATATCCAGCAGTGCATTAGATACAGTAATCGAAGATAATGAATTCATAACTGGCTGGGTCGCAGAGCAAGATGAGAGAGCAGAAACAAAGTCTCCTACTCTATTGCGCCGTAAGATCGCAGTACATGAACTCTACGCTCAACCTAAAGCTACTCAAAAGCTTTTAGATGATTCTAATATCAATATTGAAAACTGGCTAATTGAACGATTAGAAGATAGTTTTGCTAATGCTGAAAATAAAAGTTTCATCTTAGGAAATGGTATTAGTCAGCCACATGGTATATTATATAATCCTGAAGAATATGGTATTGAAATTATACCATGCCATAAAATAGATCTTGAAGCATTGTTATCGTTAATCAATTCACTTGATGATTATTATCACGCTAATTCAACATTGTTAATGCATCGTACTACTTTAGCAAAAATTCAAACTATTCAAGACTCATCAGGTCGATTTATCTGGCAACCTAAATTATCAAGAAATTTGCCACAAACAATCCTAGGAATACCAGTAATATGTGCAAGCGATATGCCAACTACTCAGCTAACCAATGACTCTATACCATGTTATCCTATTATATTAGCTGATTTTAAACTAGCATATAAAATTGTTGATCACGCTGCCAATATTAAGATGACACGGGATCCATATACTGAAAAACCTTTTGTTAAATTTTATGCGGTAAAGCGAGTTGGAGGTGATATTGTTGTTTCTAAGGCAATAAAAATTTTGCAATTTAGTACTAAAACTAAACAGTAATAAAATAGCTTTAGGCAAAAAAGTTGAATCATTATGAATGAAAATTGTTACTACAATATTACTAAGATACATGAGCAACAACTGTTATCTATAGCAGAAATTAAAACTTACCTACGTATAAATAGTAGCAACTTTCATAATGAGATGGAAAACACAATCTTGAATACAATAACTATAGCTGCTATTAGCTATGCAGAAAAATTCCTGCGCATTAATTTAATTGAAAAAAATGTTTGCTATATAATTGTAAAGGTTAAAAGTCTTAAGATTTTGTTACCAATTGTGCCAGCAAAAAAAATTATTTCTGTTAAAAATCGTAGTAATAATTCTATTATTGATCAACAATTTTATCAGTTAAGTTGCAACAGCACTAATATTCAATTTTCAAGCAATGACTTTATTAATCAGTCCTTTAAAATTGAATACACTGTTTTAACTACAGATCCTTCAATTATTAATGCGATTAAACCTGGAATATTACTACATATAAGTGAGTTATATGATCGAAGAATTATAGACCACAAGGTATTTACTAATATAAACCAAATATATCAAAGCTATAAAAAAGTATTAATATAAAATGAGTATCATTAATTTTAGTAGTAGACTAAAGCATAATATCACTTTTTTTTCAAAAGAAAGTAATACTAGTAGATGGATTGAAGTTTTATCATGTTTTGCTGAAATAAAAGCTTTATATCTTTATAAACCAATAATCACTCAAAATCTTACTTTTGGTAATTTAACTACAGAGGACTACTATTTATTTACCATAAGATTTAGCTCAGCCATCTGTATTAATATGCGCATTAAATTTGCGCAAAGAAGATTTGAGATACACAGGATAATCAATCCACTTGAGCAAAATCATAACCTAGAAATTTTTGCTTTTGAACTTCATCATAATAAAGAGCCAGCATAATGCATTTATTAGTATTACAGCAATTTCAAACGGATATATATAATTTACTTAATACTGATTCTATTCTAAGAAAAGAAGTTAATAATATTTACCTTGGTTTTCACAAAAATAGCCCTACACCATTTATAGCAGTAGAATTTTTAACAGCTAATAATTTAACCAGCCTGGGCTTAATAACTTATGAATTGAGCTTTAACATAGCTCTTTTTACTAATGATCTAGCTACTAATAGAATTATAGCACTTGGAGAGCAAATTTTAAATGTTATTACTGCTTCTCACATTGAAAAACAGCAAAACAAATATTTAGTAATAAATCTTAGATTCCAAAGTGTTTCATGGCACACTGATAAACTATTTATTACAGATAAGTTTAATATAAATTATAAATCAATTTTACAATATTGCGAAAGATATAATGACTAATTTTCATGATGTTAACATACCTGATTTTATAGCAATGCATGCTCATGGAGGACCGGTATTTAATACCTATCATATCTCAACTGCATCAGGACGTGAGCACAGATATATTAACTGGCACTATCCACTACAAAAATATACTATTAAAAATTGTTATTTAAGTAATGAGAAGCTTTATCTGCTTAACAGTTTTTTTCGAGCTAGAAAAGGCAAAGCTTTCTCCTTTCGGTTAAAAGATTATGCTGATTTTACTGTTAGTAAACAAGCAATTAGTCACATGCTGATTGGCAACAAGCTTCAATTAACAAAAATTTATAAAGATGATTATGAAATTGCTTACCGTAAAATTACAAAACCAGTTAAAGGATCTGTTAAAATAGAGAGTGAAAATAATGCAATCGTAGAATTTGAAGCTGATTATAATACTGGAATTATATATTTTAGAAATAATCAATCATGCCATTTAACTCAAAGCTTATATATTACCTATCAATTCGACGTACAAGTGCGCTTCAATAATGACTCCTTAGTCTATAGTGTTAATTCAGATCAAACCATTATAATAAGTAATCTTGAATTAATTGAAGTCATATAAAAGTTGGTAATTATGCGTATTTTTTCTGATGAATTTGCTAATAAGATTAATAATTCAAATAATATTGACTTTTGTTATAAAATTACTTTATTCTCTGGAGAGAAATTATATTTAACTTCATCTCCTACATCAATTTTGCTTGGTAAGAATCTATATTTACCTAACTCAGGACTAGTAATAAATAGTATTAACCTAAATGATTCAGGAGAGGCTATAGCGGAAATTGAAGGAATTTTTGAAAAACAAGGTATAACGTATGAGCATATTCTTCATAATTTGAGAATTGAAATATTAATTACTGTTGATCAAACCTCTTATAATGATTTTTTTACTTTCTATTGTATTGAGGTTAATCATGATACAGTTAAATTTTGCCTTTCTTTATCATCAATTGGTATTAAGCTATATCAAACTATATTAAAAACATATAGCAAAAGTTGCAGAGCAAATTTAGGAGATAAATATTGTAAAATTAATACCGATCAGTATACAAAATCTTATAAAGTTCATAATATTCAAGCTAACGATATTATAGTTATTGACTGTTGTCCACAAGCCATAAACTATGCTTATGGCAAAGCTGTATTTTCTTCTAAACATAAATTTAACATTGTTAAGCATTATAATACTCCGTTAATGAATAATAATAGTATTATTGAAACCAGTATTACTATTCCTGAATTTTTACATAATACTTCAGAAATTAAATTAACTATAGGATGTGATAAAACTTTTAATAACTGTATTCAAAAATTCAACAATGCTATAAATTTTCGCGGAGAACCTTTTATTGATACTCTTAAAACTTTTAAATAAAATAATAGTTAATTATGTACTTTTTTAGTCTAGTTATATACAATAAATTGATTCTCAAAATATAATTTTATTCTAGAAATTTATAAGAATAGTCGATATGGCCCAAGTAAAGTACAGTTATTTTTTTTATGATAATAATACGTTAAACAAAGGTTATTCAAAAAATAGCAATAATGAATACAACCATGAAATACAGTATCAAAACCGCTCTACATTCATTGAATCAGTCAAAAATAAGAAAAAACATCAACAGGTGTTAAATGATACTCAAAATATAATTATCAGCTTATTTAAGAAAATAAATTTACTGTTTTTAGTTTTATCATTAACTATTATTTTTTTGACATCATTTTATTTAGTGAATATTCAATCAGTAAATAAGCTCTATATTTTTATCGTAAGTTCTTTAATAATAATGTTGATAGGATATTTAATTAATATTTATAAAATGCAAAAGCTGACAAGCTTGGGATTAATATATGATCAGCTTTATAATTCAAAAAAATATGACTTTCATAATAACTAAGGCAATAATAAAGCCATAATATAAATCATACAACCATATAAATTGATTTATAATATAGTATAGCTACTTAGCTAAATATGAATAAACAACTATAGGGTTGCTATCAAATATAATTAGAATCATTTGTCTTGACATAGTTTTTAACTTCCTTGTATTATTTATTTTAAAGCATAGGTTTAAAATAAATTCACTTAAATTTTTAATTAAATGAAAAGAATTCTTATCATTGTAATACTACCTATCATTTTATCATATTTTATTATAGAAAAAACTGGTATACTAGAATACATGAAAAAATCAGATTTACAGGATGAGGATTTTATGATTTATGATGATGATAATATTTATATTTATACTAAACCAACATGTCCATATTGCTTAAATGCAAAATCACTTTTAAATCAAAAGTCAGTATCATTTAAAGAAATAGATATTAGCAATAATCAACAGTTACACGAAAAATTGAAGCAAGCTACTTCTCAAACTACTGTACCATATATATTTATATATGGCCAATTTATTGGCGGATATATGCAATTACAAGATCTTGATAATACTGACAAATTAGATGAGTTATTAGCACAGAAATAAATTTTCTATATCACGTGTTCATACTAATCTAGTGAGTATGCGTCCAATCAGATCGCTATTTCAACTGTCATTTTCATACTTAGTAGCATGTGAAATATCCGCTTGTATAATTCCAATTTTACAATCTGTATATTTTTTGCTTTAGTAGTTTCAATGATCTTTATGTTTGCTACCTGGCAGCTACAACATATTAAAAATCTAAATTTTATTAATAATATGGTGAGCAGCTGACCGGTATTTTTTACAATAATTCATTACTTAGGAATAATCAGCCTAACCAATAAATATTGAAAACATAGATTTGTCGAAAAATAACTTCAGCTATTCTGCACTATAGCTAAGCTACTATAACACAGTTATATTATATACTTTTCAAAAAGCATAGCTAGGTCATAATGATAGCCAAACTATTATAATTTATAAACAGACGAAGCTATAGAACTTCTCCTATAGCTTCTGTATCGTTTTCATTTATATCTAATAATTCAAAACTACTTGAAATATCTAGATCTTGTGTTTCATGAACAGAATTTTTATTGTTTACTTCTATAGGTAAAAATAGTTTAAAAAACGAAGAAGCGACTGTTACAACTGCTTCTTTAGCTTTATCAAAGAAAGTTGTGTGTTCATTAAGATTATTTTGCTCTGTTTTTTTGCTATTCTCTTTTGTACATTCGGTCATTTGTTTCCACTCTTCGAGCGTAATTTCGCTATCAGAATTTTGATTTTCTTTTTCAGTATTGCAAATAGTATCACATTTACTAATGCAAGTATCAATTTGTTCTATTGCTGCTCTTTTAATAGCATTATTACACTCATCATTTGAATATTCTGTTTCTGCTATCTCTTTTATATCACGCATTATACTTTTTATCTCTTTCAAGTCTGAATTATATATTTGCAGATATGCTGAGGAATTTTTATGTATTATTTCATTATCTGCTATCTCTTCATTTTTATTAACAAGTTTTTCAGTTTTACTATTTAAGATAGGAACATCTTCTGTATTTTGAGCTTTTGTGCTTTCTAAACTACAATTTAAATCTACTTGTTTATCTTCAGAAAATAACTTTAAATAACTCTTTCCTAGATTTTGTTTCGCATAATCTAAAATAATTTGATTACTTTGCAGATTAGCAACAATTTTCTCAAATATCTCAAGTACATGTTGTGCTAAAATAGCATCACCATCTTTGGTTTTACTAGTGTTGTCTATTAACTTTTTTACCTTATGTATAATATTAAATGTATCACAAATTATTATCTCTAGGTTATTTACATTTTCTGCTTTATATGTAGTATCAAGTAAATCTCTAATTTTTATATCTTGATTTTCTGTGCTTAGTTTGTTGCTTGTCAAAATCTGTAAAGCAGTATCAAGAGTTGATCTATGTGTTTCTAATTTTTTTAATATTAAATGTACAAAATAATTTTCTTTCTGTTCAGAAATAAAAGCATTAGCATCTTTTAGGTATATTTTTTGTTTGTAATTATGCTCAAGATTATCTAATGTCTTGTGTATTGATTTTAGTTGGTGTAATCTTATACCTTGCTCTTTTATTATTTGCTCTGCATTAGATAATTCTTGATCAATTTTTTCTGTGCAAGCATCCATTTTTGATAATAATGTTTGCCAATTTTCCTGCCATTCTATTTTTTTTCCTTTCATATTAATTAATTTACTTAACTCATCTTTAACATGATTATTTAGTAATTTAGAATCATCTATCATCAATAGATCTTTCTTATTACTATCTAAACCTTGCATTCCATGAGATTGAAGAATTTTTTGTTTGTAATTATGCTCAAGATTATCTAATGTCTTGTGTATTAATTTTAGTTTTTGCAACCTTATATCTTGCTTTTTTATTATTTGCTCTGCCCTAAATAATTCTTGATCAACTTTTTCTATGCATACATCCATTTTTGATAATAATGTTGCAGTTTGCAAATTTTCTTGTGATTCTACTTTCGTATCTTGCCTAGTAATTAATTTTTTGAAGTATCTTTCTTGCGATATTTGTTTAGTAAACATGTTTTTTACTTAAAAATTATTTCAGTTTAATTAATAAAAATATACTTTCTATCAATTAAGCACAAAATAAATCGTTTTACAATACTTAATTAATGAGTACTGCGATTTATATAAATCACAAATTGATATAAGAAACATTGTAAAGTGTGTGCGATGTGAAGTTATATATATGATTGTTTGAGCATAGAAAGAAGCGATAAAAATTAATAGAATCCGTTAGTTATAAAGTTATTTTTTGCTACCTTATTCTCTAAATCTAATAGAAAAGTTTTAGGCCAATATGAAGATGTGGATTAGAAATCAAATTACTCAATTTGCTAAATCTTATGAATATATTATCGCTTCTTTCTATGCTCAAACATCATTGTAAATGACTATACATAACTTCACATCGCAACATTTTGTTTATAGTTTTGAGCCGATTGATATTGCCTTACTTCATTTGCTTAAATATTGTTATTCTCCTATATAACTTTGGAATTCATAGAATCTGTCTTAGCTGTGCTAAGCTGCTCTATCATGTTAGCAACATTTTTTTTTGTAGATTGCATGTTATAGTACAACAGTACTTGCTTTGCATTTCCTATCATGCTTATGTTAGAACTTTCTATGCCTATACTATTATTATGAAGAACATATACATCTTTTTAGCTATTTATAGATTGTTACAAACTGTTGTAGCATAGCAATGTTTAAATTGTATTTTACTTTGATCAAAACTCACATCTTTCCCTGTATCTGTCTTAGCTACAAATTCATTTTTATTAACCGAAGTTAAAGTTTCAAATTCACTGTTTTGTATTTGTAAATCTTTATTGCTTTTTTGAAATATGATTCTATCTCCTGCCATATATGATTCTTTTTTTTCCAGCAATTGAACACCTACATTCTGTACCTTATAGCATGCCATTTTCTTTTAACAAAGACCTAATACTTGAATTAAGGATGTTGACATCTTTATTATGTATAGTAATTACCAATTTTTCGTGTAGCTTAAACTTGCTTAGACTCTAGTTATATACTAACTTACTCATTGAGTCCAAGTAATGTATTATCAAAGTTAACGCAGTTATTTTGTTTCAGTAAGGTTATGCCGCTTAAAATATTACTATCAGCAAACTTCATTGCTACTTCTCGAATCAAGTTTTCACTTTGTCTTCTAATATCTGTTAAAACATGTAAATCGAAAATATTACTCAGCATCTCAAATATTCCACCTCTTTCTATTGAATCTAGCTGTTTTTCATCCACAGCGAGCATCAGTTGATAATTATTCTTCCTGACTACTCTAAATAGCTCTGTATAAGCCTTAGTACCTATCATTTCAGCTTCATCTACTGCTATTAATAAGATTGTAAATATCGTTGTATAAACTTACTTTTCAATGAAGTTTCTAACCTTGGATTTACGCTTTTTTGACTATAATTATTTGATGTTGGTTTGGTAGGTGTGTTTTTTTCTTTACTGGAATTTTATTTTGATATATCTTCGCCTAATTTTTTATCTTTCTAAATTACTAACATGGCAAATCTTGTGCACCAAAAAATTACTCTCCAACAAAAAAATGCTAAGCTAATTATGAATGAGATTAACCTCAAAATTAAAGAATGTAAAATGCATACTCGACGTCTTATCGAAATGGGTGGACTAGTTGCTAAGGCTAAGCTTGATCACTTACCAACAAATACTTTATTTGATACGATTGTTTCACTAAAAGAAACTTTAACATAACATCCAAATGTTCAAGATAATTGGACTACAATTGGTAAAGATATTTTTGATAAAGAACAGCAAAATAAAGCAGCGTGATTTTAAAATTTTTCTCTGAACCAATCGAAAACATTAAACACTACATTCACCTTCATAGCTTAAAATGGAATAGCTTTCGACAAAAATTGTACAGCTGTGTTAAGGACATTGCAGCCTTAAAACGTCAATTTAGGATAAGGAGTCAGAAGAAGAAGAGATAAATGGGGATTAAGTTTAGAGATAGAATAACTAGCAAGAGAAGCAATTATATGAACAAAGAAATTAAGAGGAGAAGGGTGTCTAGTATGCTCTAAATGCATATGTTTTTTTAGTACATTAAAGACAGACTCAATTAAAGAACGTTTATTTAATAACTGCTTATCTTGTATGACCAATAAATATGTTTTCATATCTTTACGAAGATTAGTAAATAAACGTAGACCATTGGTCAGCAGTTGATGAAATAACTCTTTAGATATGTAAGCTTTATCACCAAACAATTTACCAGATAAGACTTTAGAAATAACTGAAGCTATAGATAGGTCGCTTTTATTGCTTTTAGTAATTTTAACTGACATTATTTCGCCTTTATTATTGATTATAAGATGAAGCTTAAAGACTAAGAACCAGCCATAACTACTTTTACCAATTTTAGAAATTTTGTTAAAAACTCTATTGCTTGAGGTACATTTATTATGACAAATTGCTAACTTTGTAGAATCGATGTAATATATACCAGTCTCTTCTCCTTTCAGATAATGCATTAATACGACTAATGGTAGCAACATTCTAGGCCACAGTTGTATTATTCTACTATAGCTTGGTAAGCAAAAGTATCTTTTATACTTATAACTCAAGTAATATAGATAATAATTTTTACAATCCTTGCATGGAGATACATAAAAATATATCGCTATTGTTAATAACTCAGCTAAGGACAACTTCCCATCTCTGTTCCTTTGATTACTCTACTTGGTATTAATCTCTTTCTCTCCAACTCGTGATATATTTTGCAAAAATTGTCTATTAAATAGTATACTGTTATAATACATTTTTTCATGTTGGGTTATTCCTTGTTTATTTAAATTTTTTTTATAACTCAACATTCTCTCTTTGTATACCTCTTATTCTCTACATTTCATATTTCCACTTATCCTAATCTAGCGTTTTAACTATCAGTAACACAAGACTTTCTAATTATTTTTTTGATATTCCAGAATAACAAAATCATCAGCATACCTTATATAATTGACTTTGAGAACCGGTTTTCTTAAGGATATCTTCATCGGAAATTTTTCCGCCAGTAATCTTCCTAGTCTATCTAATGCCATATTTGCAAGTAATGGTGAAATTATTTTACCTTTGGAAGCACCAGATTCTATTGGATGAATTTAAACCAATTTTTTATGTATGCTTCCAATATATAGTCATTTACAATGAGGTTTGAGCATAGAAAAAAGCGACAATAGCATCATAAGATTTACCAACAGGATATTTTATACGCAAACTTCATTAGACCTCTTTCGAAACTGGTTAAGGTAGTTCAAAATTATAAATGCCAGAGATCAAATTAAATCTAAGACCGAATCTTTTACGTCTATTTCGATATTTGTCAGCAATAATTTTGAACCGTTTTAGCATACCAATAACGTTTTCATTAGACTTCTTTCGAAACTATACAATGATGTAAAATGGTGTTATAAAAATCTGATTTGAAGTAATAATGAAATTAGATCAGATTAAAGAGTTAAAGGATGAAAAATTTCGTCGATTAACAGTAGTAAGGAAGGGAACATTCTCAAAGATGGTGGATATTTTGAGGAAAGCTGATGGTGTTAAGAAATCAAAAGGAGGGCGTAAAAATAAGCTCAATTTGGAGGAACAGTTATTGATGGCCTTAGAATACCTTAGAGAATACCGTACTTATTTTCATATAGGTCAGAACTATGGGATTAGTGAAAGTTCAGCATATAAAGCTGTTAAATGGGTAGAAGACACCTTAGTTAAACACCCAAACTTTGCTCTTCCAGGTCGTAAAGCTCTAATGAATAGCGATATGAATTATGAAGTAGTCTTGATTGATGCTACTGAGAGTCCAATAGAAAGACTCAAAAAAACAAAAATTCTATTATTCAGGAAAGAAGAAAAGGCATACACTAAAGACTCAAATAGTGGTAGACAAGAAAACACACCAAGTAATATGTACAGATTTTTCTAACGGTAAAAAACATGACTTTAGATTATTTAAGGAATCCAAAATTCTTATCCATCCTAAGATTAAAGCGATTACTGATATAGGATATCAAGGTATACAAAAAATTCACAATAATTCTGCATTACCAAAGAAAAAAAGCAAGAAAAATCCTTTAACTAAAAATGATAAA
Source organism: Orientia tsutsugamushi str. Boryong (assembly GCF_000063545.1). NCBI lineage: Bacteria > Pseudomonadati > Pseudomonadota > Alphaproteobacteria > Rickettsiales > Rickettsiaceae > Orientia > Orientia tsutsugamushi. The sequence continues at coordinate 645,781 of NC_009488.1, read as the reverse complement.
AAGAATAATCGTAGGTTAGCAGGAAAAAGAGTTGTCAATGAAAACGTTATTGCTATGCTAAAACGGTTCAAAATTATTGCTGACAAATATCGAAATAGACGTAAAAGATTCGGTCTTAGATTTAATTTGATCTCTGGCATTTATAATTTTGAACTACCTTAACCAGTTTCGAAAGAGGTCTATTGACAACTCTTTCTCCTGCTAATCTACGATTATTCTTTTTATCATTTTTAGTTAAAGGATGTCTCTTGCTTTTTTTCTTTGGTAATGCAGAATTATTGTGAATTTTTTGTATACTTTGATATCCTGTATCAGTAATCGCTTTAACCTTAGGATGGATAAGAATTTTGGATTCATTAAATAATCTAAAGTCATGTTTTTTACCGTTAGAAAAATCTGTGCATATTACTTAGTGCGTTTTCTTGTCTACCACTATTTGAGTTTTTAGTGTATGCCTTTTCTTCTTTTTTGAATAATAGAATTTTTGTTTTTTTGAGTCTTTCTATAGGACTCTCAGTAGCATCAATCAAGACTACTTCATAATTCATATCACTCTTCATTAGAGTTTTACGACTTGAAAGAGCAAAGTTTTGGTGTTTAACTAAGGTGTTTTCTACCCATTTAACAGCTTTATATGCTGAACTTTCACTAATCCCATAGTTCTGACCTATATGGAAATAAGTACAGTATTCTCTAAGGTATTCTAAGACCATCAGCTTTCCTCAAAATATCCACCATCTTTGCAAATGTTCACTTCCTTACTCCTGTTAATCATCGACAAAATTTTTCATCCTTTAACTCTTTAATTTGATCAAATTTCATTATTACCTCAAATCAGTTATTTGTAACACCATTCTACATCATTCTCTAGTTTCGAAAGAAGTCTATTGTTGATTTTTTAACAAAAAATTTTATAATTAGGGTCTCATTTATTAATCTAAACATGAATAATATTAAATTAGCACAATTTATTAGCGTAAAAATTTTTCACGATTTTGCTGGCGGATTAGGAGCTATATCAAATGGAATAAAGTACTGTATAGATAATCAATACCAGCTTAATAACAAATTATATGGTTTAGCATTTGATACTATTAAGATAGGTAGCACAAACTTGCTTGTTAAGCTACAACTGTATCGTCAAATGTATGGCTCGGCTAGCAAATCATATAGTGACAATAAGTTATATCATGAAGCAAATTTTGATGAAATTAGAGCAGTACTTGATGATTACTTTAAAGCTTTGATTAATACTAAGATAAATTTAGTTTTTAAAGATGAATTTTTTCACGTTAAAGGTACTAATATTGATATTAGTACTGGTAAATTACTAATGTGTTTAGTAATATCAGCTCAAGACGCATTACTACATGGTGGAGATATAACTGTTAAAATATATAGAAAGCAAGATAAAACCCAAATTAATATTTCAGCAAAAGGCAAATCTATAAAAAATAACGAAGAGCAGAATTTTATATTAACTGCTACTGATCTTAGTGATGATAATATTACATTCTTTAATGTTCATGCTTACTATGTGTACTATTTAAAAAAAATGGTTAATGCTTCAATATCATGCAAGCATGGTGAAGATTACATTAGTTATATTATTGAGCAATAAATTTTGACTTTGTGACGATTGTCTTATTACTAATTCTAAACTAGAACTATTGAAATTAAGCAAATGAAAATAAATAAAGTTAGAACTGAAAGTGATTTACTAGGTAATGTAGAAGTCGAAGAGCAATATTATTGGGGAGCCCAAACACAGCGTTCAATATTAAATTTTAAAATTGGGCATGAAAAAATGCCTCTTAGGTTAATATATGCCCTTGCATTACAAAAACAATGCTCAGCAGAAGTAAATAAAGAGCTTGGATTACTTCGACCTAGAATAGCAGATGCTATTATTAATGCTGCTAAAGAGATAAGTCAAGGAAAGTATGACGATAATTTCCCATTATCAGTATGGCAAACTGGCTCAGGCACTCAGACTAATATGAATATAAATGAAGTAATTGCTAATATTGCTAATGAACAGCTAGGTAGCAGTAAGGGAGCAAAAGATCCAGTACATCCAAATGATCATGTTAATATGAGCCAATCGTCTAATGACTCTTTTCCTACTGCTATGAATGTTGCTACAGCAATAATATTAATTAATAATTTAATTCCTAATCTGGAAAAATTACATGTAACATTTAAAAGCAAAATCAAAGAATGGCAATCAATAGTCAAAATTGGTAGAACTCACTTACAGGATGCTACACCATTAACTTTAGGGCAAGAGTTTTCAGCATATAGTGCGCAAATTGGTTATGCTATTACGCGTATTACATCTGTTTTAGAAAGAGTATGTCAACTTGCTCAGGGAGGAACTGCTGTAGGTACAGGTATTAATTGCCATAAAGATTTTTCAGTAAAATTTGTCGAAAAAATCTCAAAGCTAACTGGTATAAAATTTTACTCAGCGCAAAATAAATTTGAAGCAATAGCATGTCATGATAACCTTGTGGAACTATCTGGATCATTAAATGTATTAGCTGCTAGCTTAATGAAAATCGCTAATGATATTAGATTGCTTGGATCGGGCCCACGATGTGGATTAGGGGAAATAGTTTTACCAATAAATGAGCCTGGATCATCAATTATGCCAGGTAAAGTTAATCCAACTCAAGTTGAAGCGCTATCAATGATTTGCGCTCAAGTTATTGGAAATCATGTAACAATTACTATTGCTGGATCTAATGGGCATCTTGAGCTGAATGCATTTAAACCAGTAATTATCTATAATTTATTACAATCAATTCAATTATTATCAGATGGAATTCTTAGCTTTAATAATCATTGTTTATCTGGTATTCAGCCTAACATAGATAGAATAAAAAAAACATGCGAAGATTCTTTAATGTTAGTAACAGCGCTCAATCCACATATTGGCTACGATAATGCAGCTAAAATTGCTAAAACAGCATATCAAAATAATATTACTTTGAAAGAAGCTGCAATATCATTGGATCTAATAACTGCAGAGGAGTTTGACCTATATGTTAAAGTTGAGAACATGATAGGCAGCAAAGAATAATTTTAGATTGTATTGCATAAAGTGTTGAAAGTATAAAAAGCAATCTATAAAATAAACTAAAATTCGATATAAAGATTACATCACATTTTTCCTACTTTCTGTTGTTCTCAATTATATCGAACTCTTGTGTTTTTAAATAGTTAAAATCCTATTTGGATTGTAATTATTCTTGCATAGCAATAACTTTATGTATCATTTTAAAGAAAAGTAAAAATATAATACTTAATATTGCAGCAGATATTGTTACATTTAAAAATCCCTCTTGATATATTGCTAAAGATTCAAAACGATTTACTTCGCCATTTACAGAAGGTACTAACATACAGTTTGATACCACCATACCAATTAGGTTAGAAAATGCTAATGATAATATCATCATACCCATTAATGCTCCTTTTGCATTTTTAGGAGATAATAAAGTTGCTTGTTCTTGTACTAATGGTGCAACACAAAGCTCTCCTAGTCCCATAATAGAAATAGCAGCTATTAGATATAAATAGTTTACTTTTCCATCATTAGCATTCAAACATCCTGTATATAAAATAAAAAAACATATAGAAATTGTAAAAAGACCAAAAGCAAAGATAGCAGCAGCATCTTTTTTTCTGAACTTTGAAAACATTCCAAAGAGAGATCCAAGTATTGTAATTGATATAGGATTGATTGCTTGAGATACTGAAGCTGGAATTGTTATACCTAAGATATTGTTAGCAACATTTCTTTCAGTAAACAAGTTAATTAAAGAACCAAGTTGCATTTCTAGTGCAAAAAATAACATCTGGAATATCATAAGAATTGCTAATACTACTAACTTTGGTCTTTGCTCAACTGATGTTTTGAATATTATACTAATAAATACTCCTAGAACTATTATTCCACTAAATGTAAGCGCAGAAGTAAAGAGTTCGCTAAATATAAGCATTTTAGATACCATTAATGCCAGCAAGAAGCAACCAGCTAATACTATTCCAAAAATATTTATTCCTAGCATTCTTTTATTCATAAGCATAGGATAGGCAGAAAGACCTTTATCTCCTAATATGTTTTGAAATATTATAAAAGTAATAAGACCAATAGTCATGCCAATGCCTGCTAGACCAAATCCATAGTGCCAACCATATAAATGAGCTATATACCCACAAGAAATAGCTGCTAATGTTGCACCTAAATTAATTCCTACATAAAACAAAGTAAACCCTCTGCTACGTTCAGAATCATCTGTCCTATAACAAGCTCCAAGTAAGTTCAAGATATTACCTTTAAACATTCCAGTGCCTACAGCTATTAAAGATAGACTAAAATATATTAGGTCTGAATTAAATCCTACTAGCAGCATGCTCATATGTCCAGCTACCATAACAATTCCTCCTATTAGTACCATGCTGCGGAATCCCATTAATTTATCCGCTAAAATGCCTCCGATCACTGGTCCAGCATAACATACTACAGCAAATAAAGAGTATGTAGTATAAGCTTTTATATCAGTAAAGCCTAACTGAGAAGTTAGAAAAAGCACTAAAAGTGACCTCATTCCATAATAACTAAAGCGTTCCCACATCTCAACAAAGAATAATAACAATAAAAATTGCGGAAATTTTCTAACTGTGGTTGTTGTATTTAATACACTGATTGATTTATTCATAAACTATTCCATTACACTAATTAGTTAATTTTAAAGTAATTTTAAGTAAATTATGACTCTATACTTATAGCTTCAGTAAAAAAAAGATTAACAATCAAAATTATATTTATGTAACATAAATCATAACTTATGTCGAATTTTTGATATTTTTTTATTCTTAACTATGTTAATACTTTTACTGTAAAGTATTGAGGTGTAGAACCATTATGCCATTAAGTTGTTAGCTTTGATGCAAACTTTTATACTTTTTTAAGCAATTTATGCTTAGAGCTGTTGTTTTTTAAAATTAACAATTTTTTTATAAAATAGATTATCTATTTTGTTAAAAACCTTGTAACCTATGCACTACAAACTCATAATAACATTATTTTAAAAACTGTTAGCAAAAACTCAGTATAAACTAAGAAAAGAAAAAAAGTTCTGCTATGGCATAGTATGCATAACTACTATGCTACGCACCAGAGGAAATGTGAAATGTGAATACAGCTACTTTTTTTTATCAATGCTAGCCTTATATTATTTAATTTATTTAACATAACAATCTCCAAAAAAAAGTTATAACATTATAGTAGTTTTGCTAATTAATACAATAATCCTGTAGCTAAAGCTACAAAATGCAAAACTATAATGAATACGTAAACGAATAGGATACAAAATAATCAGATCTTATAAAAGGCACAATTTATTTATAAACCTATTAGCTAGCATTAAATTATAATATAAATTATTTTATTTTACAAGTAAAAGTTTTATTTTTTTATTATAGAATTTATGTTAAATGAAAAATTTTAAAGCGTACCGAAATATTATCAAAGAGATTTGCAAAATTGAATAACTTGCGGTACAGGATAAGATATCGAAATCTGACATCAGAAGTTAGTGAAATTAGTTGCTCACAAAAACTTTAGCTAAAGAACTAGATATTTATATAGTTGCTTTGTTTCAATGTATTAGTTATAGCCCAACTACTATAAAACAATTATAATAATTAAGATGTAATAGAAAAGTCAATTAGTATGACATGTTCTATAGATTTTTGGAAGAAAGTGCTAACGATAAAATCAAGAGAGAAAGTCAGTTTTGAATTAATATCAAAACATTTTGTGATAGAAAAAATACAGTATTTGTATGAAGTAAAAACATATTGCCGTAAAAAAATGGAAACAGAGCTCCAACAAAAATCTCTATTGATAAACTAAAATAAGATGCGACACAATAGACCTCTTTCGAAACTGGTTAAGGTAGTTCAAAATTATAAATGCCAGAGATCAAATTAAATCTAAGACCGAATCTTTTACGTCTATTTCGATATTTATCAGCAATAATTTTGAACTACCTTAACCAGTTTCGAAAGAGGTCTATTAAAGTTGGGTTATTTTTATCATTTTTGCTAGTTTATAAATATTACTAATAAATAATCTGCTTTTCTAAGAGTGATATTAATCAAAAATATATTTTGTACCTTTTAAATTTCCTTGAACGCTTTATAGTTTTAGTATATCATTGACCAATACTATTGGGTTATACATTATATAATAGGGGGCATAGCTCAGCTTGGTTAGAGCGTCGGCCTGTCAAGCCGAAGGCCGCGGGTTCAAGTCCCGTTGCTCCCGCCATTCTGTTATACAGAGCTAATAAAGAATTACGTATTTTCAGGCAAGATTAATTACAATTCTAAATTATTATAAATCTAGTAATGGTATGTTTATTACCTTTAATGCTGCAGATAACTAGAATATAGCCGTAAGTTTGATATAAGAAGAAAAGTATGCTAGAGTTCATCGACAATGAGGTTTGAGCATAAAAAGAAGCAATAAAATAGTTAATAAAATCTGTTGGTTGTAAAGTTAAAAATCAATTCTTAGTTTTAAAATTTCTGATGTGATATTGCTTATGTTATTTTAGTCTGTTAGCAATATTGACAAACAATTCTTATACAGTTAAAGGTTGAATATTAACTGAATAAATTAACATAAACGCTAATGGCGGATTTTGCAAAATCTATAAGTTAAGAAAAATTAACTCATTCTGCTTCTTTTTGCAAGTTATTCTTTTTTACTAAAAAAGAATAACTGATCAGTATTACTGGATACCACTTTCATATCTGCTATTTGTCTTTCTACCTCATTTTGAGAAGTAGTAAATAGGCCTCTTATTACAAAAATTGCCCATTTATTTAAATACGTTTCATGATAATTTTTTGATGAAACAGTCATTTTACGATCAGGCTCTATTGCTTGAAACAACCACTTTTCTTCTTTTGTAATTGCAGCATTATCACAATTATATTAACTGCAGCCAGCAATATAGTTACTGAAAGTAAGCATTTATTATACTTAACCAGCTCTTGTATTGCATTTTGCTTAAAGAGATGATTCATTACTTGCTAACTTTTTTGCCCAGCATCCTTGGATATCCTAATGGGGCTAGCAATAAATCTTTAGCTACTCTCTAAAAAACTTTTTAGCAAAAAATTCTCTGATACCTTCTTAAATTTCTTAAAACAATAACATAGAGCAATTCCTCTAACATAAATATCTTATCAGTTTCATCATATCCTAACTCAAATTTTAAACAGAATTTATCTTGAAATTTTTGATGTAAAGCAATATTATCTTTCTGTACACCAAGAATTATCCTGTTTAATTTATTGAATTCAGAAATAGCTTCATTAAATTTCTGTGTTTCAATTGTACACCCAGGAGTATTATCTTTAGGATAAAAGTACAGTACTAAATTTTTCCTTCGTAATGACCTAGATTTATAATTGAATTACTAGTAGTGATTATATTAAAGTCTGCTGCATCATTATTAATTGTTAAATTCTTCATGTTAGTCTCATAAATTGGAGGTGAGTCAAGATAAGGTAAATTAATCTTACTGGTGAAAATCCAGTTATGGAAGGAGAAGCTACTTCCACTATATAGCGAGTCTTGTGCTGCTGAAGGTAGCAACAGTAGTAAAGCGTAGATAGGTGAAACATTCGAGCCGAAACCAAATGGTGAACGTGATAGCCATGAAAGTAAGATGTAGTGGAAGCTGATATGTTATACCACATAGTAGGCAAAAGAAGATTGGAGGTCAAACTAGTGAAAATCCAAAAATTTTCAACCACTGGAGTCGCAGGTGTCAGCGAGTTTATAAAGATTAATGACACAACTTGAGAAGTCCTTATAACTCTTACTTAATTAAGTAAGTATTCAAGGTACAAGTGGTGCAACATAAGGCTTTGGAGATGGTATAAAGATGGCTAAGTTAGCCATAGTAGTGATGAAACTCAATAATGTTTGTGAAGCGAAGGGGGTAGCAGAAAAGTAAGAATGTCAGATGGAAACAACGACCGTGCACAGTATGAAAATACATGGTTAACAAAACTTGAGCATATAAAGTTGCTATCATCGCAAAATCAAGACATAAAGTTTAATAATCTTGCACATATTATTATTGATTATAATATGTTGCTTAAAGCCTAAGAACCAGCCATAACTACTTTATTCTCTCTTTGTATACCTTTTATTCTCTACATTTCATATTTTCACTTATCCTAATCTGGCGTTTAAAAACTATGATAGAAAAAGATGGACATGTATTAGACTATTTTACCTCCTCATTCTCCTGATTTAAACCTATTGAAAAAATAGCTTCAAGCTAATCAAGAGAATCAAATATCACTGTAACGTAGACACCATTTTCAAAAAGTATATAACATAACTATTTCATACTAGTTTAGCTATAGCTATAATAATACTAATGAAGCTAATAATTCAAAAAAAATTATAAGTTCAATATTAAAAATCAATAAATATGATTTGAACCAGAAACCGTTGTGAAAGAAATTCTAGGTATAGTTAAAAAAGCTGTTAATACTAATAAAAGTAATTATGAGATTAAAGATTAGTAAAAGGAAATAAAAATATAGTATAGTTGTAATATGTAATAATTTATAGAGGGTGATTATGAATCTAACTAATAAAGAAAACTGTAGCATAGAACATTTAGTTCAAGATGGAATCAAAAAAATTAAGGAAAATTTGCCACCTTTAACTGAAGATCAACAAAAAAGGCTGAAAGCGTTTGATAAGAACGTTCTTGATTTGTTTAAACGTCAAGAAGGTAAGAAAAAGTCAAAAAATTTGAAAGGTACACTTATGTACTATGTTACAGAATTTGTTAATTTTGTAACAACATGCATTAGCTGTGCTAATTGGAGAAAAGAGCAAAAGGTACAAGCAGAATATGATGTGTATGCTTTTGCAAGAGGTGTAGAGAAAGCACTAGAGGAGATTAAAAATAAAAAAGATAATTTAAAAGCCATGCAATCAATAACTATGCCTAATACAGCTAGAGTTGCATGTACTATAGAAAATGTAATTGAGGAAGCTCAAAAGCAACAACAAAGTTATTCTTTTGTTGAGCGTGAAAACAATAGGCCAAAAAAAAATCCTAAAAGCAACTGCAGAGAACCTTAAGTAAGCTATTAGATAAACTGGTTATTATTTGTATGCTTTTGTATGCTATGGTATCTTGATTGTTCTTAATTATTTATCGATAGAATTAGTTGACGCGACTAATTCTTAGCCAGCAAGGTTTTTAATTGTACAATGATAAACATGGTCATGAGCTTGATAACTCTACTTCCAAGTTGATATGTGGAGCTCATGATCAGAGAGTCGAAGAATTAAATGAGCAATTTAATCAAGCTCAGCGTATAGCGCTTGATAATCCAATGCTTGCAAGTGTTATTACAGCTCAAAGATTGCAGAAGCAAATCATGGAGAAGGTTCATAAGTTTGCTACTATGTTGCAACTCCTGCTATTTTCACTATCAATTGATTAATGCTCATGAGCCAGCGAATAGCTTACATAGAAATCTACATCAAGAAATAGAGCAAAAAAACGACTCTAAACTCAACGAACTTACTAAAAGAACTAAGGCTTAATTTTATAAGTAAAGCCAGTATGTTTGTACTGCAAGTCTTTTGCTATTATTATTTAAGGTTTGCTGATAAATATAAATTTTAGCTACTAGCTGTTAGTAAAAATAGCAGAAAGTTTCAGAATATTGGGCGAGTAGAGCTGACCAATCGCTCAATTAGGATCCTTCTTAGAACCTGACTTGCATAATTACCACATTTTGCTCTAGAAAAATAAGATAAAGCTTTATGACTTATTTGTTGTTTAGAACATTGAGATAATTTTTCAATTTTTAGGAAAATTAACCCTTTTAAGTATCTCGGTTAGTCTTTGCCAATTTATCTTACGTTTTCCTCCTATTTTATTAAACCAGTTATATATTGTCCGTGTACTTCGGTTGATAAATGACCTTACTCGTCTTTCATTATCTGATATATCATGATAGTTGATTCATTACCTAATAACTCTAATGACTTGTGATAATATCTGTGTTTTGTCTTGCTGATTTAGCTGACTAAGCAAATATTTTCTCAGTCTTTTCAGTTTCTCGGTAAAACGATCTCTCCTTGTGGTATATTTAGTCTCCATGTTGTACCAAATCTTGATTTGCCTCAATAGCAAGTAAATCTAAGAAAATTATAACTTGCAATCTTCTTGTCTTGTTTGGCTAAATTTGCAGCATTGTCTCTACCAGATTTTATCATTTGTGATTTAGCTTCATTGATATTTAGCTCATACTTATTTAACCTTTTAGGCAAAATATCATAAAACCTTTTCGCATCTGCTTTCATTTTCAAAGACAAATACCATATCGTAGCAATACCTCTCCACTCCTATTTGTCCAATTAAGTTCTCTTTGCTGATTTTGGCAAACAAGCTATCTATAACATAATGCAGAAAGACATTAGCCAAGATTGATGAAACAATTGAGCCTTGACGACAACCTTCTTTGTTAGTAACTATAGTACCATTTTCGAAGTTATACGTAAGTCAGTTTAACTTCCTTAAAGCGTCGTATACATTCAATTTAATTTGTAAAAAAATTATTTTCTAAAACACCTACTATAGCTGTATTTTTGGAGGTAAAAAATGCGACCTGTAGTATTCGATTTTTTAACTAATAGTTGTAATATTATTAAAAAAATATAGTAATAATAATGCTACAATATTTTATAACTTTATTGGAAATATCATTTCGCTAGAATGGAGAAAGCTAACTGCAGATAATGGAAAAGCATTAAGTAAGACATCTAAACAGCTTTTATCATTCATAGTATTTAGACTACATATCTATTACAACAAAGATATAGATGAATTACAGGAAAGTTATCAGCTTTATGAGGATAAGCTGAATGTTGGTCAAAGAAGAGTTAAGCAATGCTTAGTAGAATTAAGAGATGCAGGTTTTATTGAAGTTGAAAATAGGACAATAATTAAAGACAATGTTAAGTTACGTAATGTCCCTTGCATAAAACTTCTAAAAAATTTTCAGCATTATAACGAAAAATGAAAAGAAGAAAATATAGCCTTACCAGAAAAAAATCTCGCTCCAACATGAAAGAAATTTCATGTCCACCTGAGACTTTTTTCAGGGACATATATTGAAACAAGCGCAAATCTTAGTAAGGAAAGTCAGTTGAAGCATAAAATTGCTGGTTCTTTTGAAGCAGCTATGGCTTATCAAATTTTGACTTCTTGTAGTTTTGGGCAAGCGGTTCGAACTAGGTTTTTTGTTAAGTTGCTTAAAAATATCACACTAACAGAATGTGATGAATCAAAGATATTACAAGCTGTACAGGATGTATATGGATACGAAATTCAAAAATTGCAAGTTACACCATTTGAGAACTCAAAACTGTTTCACAGAAACAAATCAATGAAGAAGAGTATCTCTTAAATCTCAGTAAACAACTAGATTCCAACTCGGTTTGGTACAAAGTACGAGAATCTTTAGTTAAAAGTTATGGTCAAGCTATCGACAAATCATGGTTTAGTACATTGAAAGTTGTAAATGAAGACAGTGTTAATAAAAAAATATTCATCAAAGCAAAAACAGAATTTGAAGATGATTACATTAGAAACAACTGTATGCAAGGTCTTGAATATGCTTTTAAAGCTTAAGGGTTTTCTTTTGAGTTAGTTAACTTCGAATAATTTTAATAAAATTTAAAGAGTGATATGGAAAAAGATCTTGCAAAGATTGCTCCAAATAATATTCAAGCAGAGCAAATGATACTTGGAGCAATTCTGATTAACAATCGTGCGCTATATAACATTAACGAATTTTTACTGCCGGAACATTTTTATGAACCATTACATGGTAAAATATACAAGTCAATTAATCTCATTATTAGTAAAGGAATTAGCGCTACTGTAATTTCGCTCAAAAATATGCTAGGCAATGAACTCGTATTTGAGGAAATAGGTGGAGTGGATTATCTAGCTAAACTTACAACTTTAGCATTAAGTTAGGAGTTAACTTAGCAATAAATGCTTGTAAATATTTTCTTACTCAAAAAAATACTAAAGATAATGTAGTACCATCAGTTGGCTTCTTTTCTTTAGAAATGTCATCTCAGCAAATCTCAACTCGAATTCTTTCTATAGAATCAGAAATTAATAGCTCTGCATTATTTAACGGTAAAATAGGTGAACAAGATGTTGATAAGTTAAAGACTGTACAAGACGAAATACAAAAGTGGAATTTTTTTATAGATGATGCTCCAGCAATCTCGATATCTGCAATTAGATCTCGAGCTCGTAGACTTAAACGTACTCATAATTTAGCAATATTATTTATTGATTATTTACAGCTAATAAAAATTGATTCCAGAGGGAGTCAGTATAATCGAGTGCAGGAAATTTCTGAAATTACTCAGAGCTTAAAAGCTCTTGCTAAAGAGCTCAATATTTCAATAATTGCATTATCTCAATTGTCTAGAGCTGTAGAACAAAGGTCAGATAAAAAGCCTATTCTCTCAGATCTAAGAGAATCAGGCTCAATTGAACAGGACGCCGATATTGTAATGCTCATATATCGGTACGAATATTACTTGTCTAGATCAGAACCAGATCTAGGAACTCCAGAACACATGGAATGGCAGAAAAAGCAAGATAGATGCTTTAATACTGCTGAAATAATTGTTGCTAAACACCGTAATTGGCAAGTTGGTACAGTGAAGTTGCACTATAATAGTAGGTATTCTAAATTTGGCAATATTGTTAAAAACTCTCAGCAAGGCTAATAAGCGCTAGATTATGCATAAGATGAAAAAATGCTGGTCCAAAAAAAATTACAGAAAAATTTTACTCATTAACACCAGAGATATGCAACTCAAGATTGGTTTTTGACATCATGATAACTGAATCAAAAATTTTATAACTTAATTTGCTTTTTTTTAGTTTTTATCTGGGATTGGAGTATACAAAAAGTTTAAATTATGGTATAATTTATTAATAACCATTTAGAGATGGAATGGGACAATAAGGATATTCCAAGTGCCCGCTTTCGCTAGTAGAACTTGGTAGTACCCATTTACTTGTAGATATTAATTTCCTTGCTTGCAATATTTCCATTGCCTCATCTGTTAATGGTATATTTTGCGCCTTTCCGTTCTTAGTTTTTGGTATATGCCATATTTTTCTTTCAAAATCTATATTGTCCCATTCCATCTCTAACACATTACTTTTTCTAGCTCCAGTATATAACGCTAGTAATGCAAAATCTCTTATCAATGGACTTGCTTCTCCGCATAATACTTGTAAAAATCTACCCATTTCATCGTAACTTAGACGTCTCTCTCTTGCTTGCAGTTTATGCTGCTCTATCCCTAGAGTAGGATTGTTTTCTATTAATCCCCATTTTATTGCCTTATTAAATATAGTGCGTAAGGTTGCTAGCAATGCATTTGCTGTGGCATATTTTCCCTCTTTGCTGATATCATTGAATATTGGTTCAATATCACTCATTCGAATCTGGCTTATCTTTTTTCCATATAATGATTGTGCATAAGTATGTACTCTGTCAGTATACTCTTTCCAGTTTATAGTATATATTTTGGCATACTCTTCAATATACTTATAACACAGCTCTTTGAATGTAATCTCTTGTCTTTCTTTTATACGATTCTCATTTTCTTCTATCTGTTGTTGACGTCTTACTTCTCTTGGATCTATTCCGTTCGCCATTAATATCTTTAATTCTATTGCTTTTTTTATAGCTTCTTTAATAGATAAATATGGAAATACCATTATCGTCATTTTTATCCCTTCTTTTCTAAATTTTTTTTCAAAAGACCATGTTTTTCTTACTCTTCCTCCACAGACTGTACATGAGATTTTCAGTTTAAGTCCTATTATATCTAGATGGTGGATAATTAATAATTTTTCTCCCTCAGGAATTTTTATTTTTCTTAGTAACTTATTTGTTAACTTTAATGTTAATGATATTGATTCCATAATTACACCATATATTAATTGTTATATTAATTTATATTACAATTACCTAAACAAAGTATCTATATTATTCTCTTTATTTGAATCAAATTTTTATACTAATTTATTTATAATATACCTGACTTCCAAACCGCTTTATCAACCTTGAGTTGGTATGTATTTTTCAACTATCATCTTAACCTTTAGATTGAAAACTGGCCCCCAATTTCCTGAATTTTTTTTCTACCTATTTTCTATCTTTCGCCTTAATTTTTTGTTATATTGACAAATATTGCAAATATATTTATACTTAAAGTTGAAGCTTGATTAAAAATATTAATAAAAGTTAACATAAGTTAATAGTAGGTTCTATAAAGTGTAGAGGTTAACAAAAATTAACTTTTCTTTTTCTTTATATTTGATATATCTTTGTAGCTTTATTATTACGTAATGTTTTAGCATAAAATATTGCTTTTTCAACTCTATCAAGATCAATTTTGGTGTTAAATCTTACGTTGGTTCTGAACAGCTTATTTATTAAGCTCTCACTATAAAAATCTACCATTGTCCATCTCTAAATGGTTATTAATAAATTATACCATAATTTAAACTTTTTGTATACTCCAATCCCAGATAAAAACTGAAAAAAAGCAAATTAAGTTATAAAATTTTTGATTCAGTTATCATGATGTCAAAAACCAATCTTGAGTTGCATATCTCTGGTGTTAATGAGTAAAATTTTTCTGTAATTTTTTTTGGACCAGCATTTTTTCATCTTATGCATAATCTAGCGCTTATTAGCCTTGCTGAGAGTTTTTAACAATATTGCCAAATTTAGAATACCTACTATTATAGTGCAACTTCACTGTACCAACTTGCCAATTACGGTGTTTAGCAACAATTATTTCAGCAGTATTAAAGCATCTATCTTGCTTTTTCTGCCATTCCATGTGTTCTGGAGTTCCTAGATCTGGTTCTGATCTAGACAAGTAATATTCGTACCGATATATGAGCATTACAATATCGGCGTCCTGTTCAATTGAGCCTGATTCTCTTAGATCTGAGAGAATAGGCTTTTTATCTGACCTTTGTTCTACAGCTCTAGACAATTGAGATAATGCAATTATTGAAATATTGAGCTCTTTAGCAAGAGCTTTTAAGCTCTGAGTAATTTCAGAAATTTCCTGCACTCGATTATACTGACTCCCTCTGGAATCAATTTTTATTAGCTGTAAATAATCAATAAATAATATTGCTAAATTATGAGTACGTTTAAGTCTACGAGCTCGAGATCTAATTGCAGATATCGAGATTGCTGGAGCATCATCTATAAAAAAATTCCACTTTTGTATTTCGTCTTGTACAGTCTTTAACTTATCAACATCTTGTTCACCTATTTTACCGTTAAATAATGCAGAGCTATTAATTTCTGATTCTATAGAAAGAATTCGAGTTGAGATTTGCTGAGATGACATTTCTAAAGAAAAGAAGCCAACTGATGGTACTACATTATCTTTAGTATTTTTTTGAGTAAGAAAATATTTACAAGCATTTATTGCTAAGTTAACTCCTAAAGCAGTTTTACCCATTGAAGGTCTGCCAGCTAATATTATTAGGTCAGAATTTTTAAATCCTCCAAGCTTTGAATCAAGATCCAGTAGTCCACTACTAATGCAATTAATAGAGTTTTTATTTTTAATAGCAGATGAAATTGATGTCCATGATTCTTCAATTGAAGTTTGCAATTTTATAAATCCTTTACTCAAAGTCCCCCTTGAACCTAGATCATATAATTGAGATTCAGCAGTTTCGATCTGACTTATAGATTCATGGTTTAAGAAAAATTAACTAACTAGAAGAAATAAGTTAGAGTAAGAGTTATTGTAAGCTTTATACGCTTTATAAAATCTGCTATGTAGTTTATTCTCGTCTGAGTTGATATATGAATTTAACTGTAGTTGTGTTAATATTACTTGTCAATATGATAATAATATCTTGATGTCAATTGCACAAATATAACACAAATATATGTATGATATTTAGCTAATTGGAATGCTAATTTTTAATCAGGCAACTTGAATTTGAAGTTGATAAGCTTAGAGTAACCTTCAGTTGGTAATGTTGCTTAAAAATATTTTTTATTTTTACAAAAGTATTTGCTATTAAATAAAAATCATACTACACATTATAAGTTTAAGCTAATTTTAAAAATTAATAAGTTATTATTTAATTACTTCAATTTTAAATTAATGAAGGGTAATAAATACGGCAGTAATATTATTTAAATTTATGCAATCAGCATTAAATAAAATAAAAGTACCACCAAAGAAGAAAAAATAATCCAGTTTAGATATATAAAAGAAAGGAACCTACTTTTGATAATATCATATACTGGATTTAGAAGATTTTATTTAGTAATAAACATTAGTGGCATATATTAGGATAAAAATAGGAACTTCACCAGATCTGACTGTGATAGAGGCTAGGAAGAAGGTAATGAAGTTGAAAAAGGATATTGCTAACGGAATACATCCAATGGAGGAAAGACGCAAGATAAATAGAGAAAGGAAAGAAAAAAACATAAGAGACTTGAATTACAGAATGAACTAACATTCGGACAGGCGCATGAAAAATATGCTGAATATAGTAGTATTTATCATGAAAAAAGTTGGAAGATTGGAAGAAAAGCTATGTAATAGTAAAGAGTTATACAGCACCTTTATACCATAAAAAGATATCTGAGATTACCGAAGAAGATATTCAGAAGCTTTTTGACGAAATAACAGCAAAGAAATACTATGTAACAGCAAACAATATTCTTATGAAATTAAGTCCTATATTAGACCTCTTTCGAAAGTGGTTAACGTAGTTCAAAATTATTGCTGATAAATATAGAAATAGACGTAAAGGATCTGGTCTTAGATTTAATTTGATATCTGGCATTTATAATTTTGAACTACCTTAACCAGTTTCGAAAGAGGTCTATTTAAGACTACTGTGTTGTTATAAGCCTTTCAGAGTGTTAAATTTTGAGTATAGCTACTAAATTGCTATATTTACGCGGGATAAAAACGTGGTTTTTGATAGCAAAAATTGCCTAAATCACCTGCTATACCTGACATTTTTGGAGGTTGAAATGGTGCGAGATTTGCGTAATTTGGCAAGCAATAATTGCAAAATTGCTAATAATAACAGTAGCAATAATGCAACTGTTTTTTATCGTTTTATTGGAAATTTTGTTCCAGCAGAATGGAAAGATCTGATTGGAGATAATGCTAAAGCTTTAAGCAAGACATCTAAACAGCTTCTATCATTGATAGTATATAAACTACAGATCTATTACAATAATGATATAGAGGAATTACAAGACAGTTATCACTCTTTTGAAAAGGAGTTGCAGGTTTGTCAACGCAGGGTTAGGCAATGCTTAGTTGAACTACAAAAAGCTGGTTTCATTGAAGTTGAAAATAGGACAATAATTAAAAACAATTTTAAGTTGCGTAATGTTCCTTGTATAAACATTACCTAATAATAAAGCTACAAAGACATATCAAATATAAAGAAGAAAAAATGTTAATTTTTGTTAACTTATGCACTTTATAGAACCTACTATTAACTTATGTTAACTTTTATTAATATTTATAATTAATCTTCAACTTTAACTATAAATATATTTGCAATATTTGTCAATATAACAAAAAAATTAAGGCGAAAGGTAGAAAATAGGTAGAAAAAAATTCAGGAAATTATGGGCCAGTTTTCAATCTAGAGGTTAAGATGATGGTTGAAAAATGCATACCAACTCAAGGTTGATAAAGCGGCTTGGAAGTCAGGTATGTTATGAATAAATTAGTATACAATTTGATTCAAATAAAGAGAATAATATAGATACCTTGTTTAGGTAATTGTAATATAAATTAATATAATAATTAATATATGGTGTAATTATGGAATCAATATCATTAAAGTTAACAAATAAGTTACTAAGAAAAATAAAAATTCCAAATGAAGGAACATTAATCATCCATGATAAAGGTGAACCGAAACTTAAAGTAAAAGTATCATGCACAGGAAGAAAAACATGGTCTTTTGAAACAAAATTTAGAAAAGAAGGGATAAAAATAAAGATAGGGGTATTTCCAGATTTATCTATTAAAGAAGCTAGAAAAATAGCAAGAGAATTAAAGACATTAATGGCGAAAGGAATAGATCCAAGAGAAGTAAGACGTCAACAATATATAGAAGAAAATGAGATGAGAAAAAGAAAAGCTCAAAAGATTACATTAGAAGAGCTGCATAACAAGTATATTGAAGAGTATGGCAAAATATATACTATAAACTGGCAGAGTAATGCTGCAAGAATATATAATTATGGGAAACCGTTATATTCAAAAAAGATAAGCAAGATTCAAAGGAATGATATTGAACAAATATTCAATGATATAACTAAAGAGAAGAAATATGCGACAGCAAATCGATTTCTAGTAACCTTAAGCAGTATATTTAAAATAAGGCAATAAAATGGGAATTAATAGACAGAAATCCTACACTAGGAATAGATAAACATAAAATGCAAGCAAGAGAAAGACGTCTAAGTTACGATGAAATGACTAAATTTTTACAAGTATTATGTGGAGAAGCAACTCCGTTGACAAGAGATTTTGCATTACTAGCGTTATATACTGGAGCTAGAAAAAGTAATGTGTTGGAGATGGAATGGGACAATATAGATTTTGAAAGAAAAATATGGCATATACCAAAAACTAAGAACGGAAAGACGCAAAATATACCATTAACAGATGAGATAATGGAAATATTGCAAGCAAGAAAATTAACATCTAAAAGTAAATGGGTGCTATCAACTGATAGAACGAAAAGCGGGCACTTGGAATCTCCTTATAGAGAATGGTATAAGATTTGTAAAAAGGCAGGCATAAAAAATTTAAGGATACACGATCTAAGAAGGACGTTTGCAAGTTGTATGGCAGATGAAGGCGCAGGTCAGTATATAATTGGTGCAGCATTGAATCATAGTGACATAAAATCAACGAGTATTTATACCAAAGTTAGTTTAGAGCCAGTAAGACAATATATGTCTAAGGTGACACAAATGATAAGAGAACATTCAGGAATTGATATTTGAAATAAATACTGAAATAACATGAAACTTAGCATGAGTAAGAAATGCATATATGAAAACTAATTATCACAGGTAAAATCTGTATTTGAAGATATTTAGCTAATTTAAACATTATAGTAGCAGAATGAGAAATCTCATGCTACAATTGCGGCTAAAGGTGATTATGCAAAATCAAAAATTATGTTGGGCATTATCGAGGCCGTTGAAGTATATGGGTTTGAGCATTGATGAATGGGGAGTAGTATTAGCTGGAGTAGCTCCAGGAATTGTACTACTAAACAGCAGGCATGCTAAATTAGGACTGGCCTTTATGATTGGAGGAATTGCTCTATGTTATTGCTTTAAGAAATTTAAGAAGGTATCGGAGAATTTTTTGCTAAAAAGTTTTTTAGTAGCTAAAGGTTTATTGCAAGCTCCATTAGGATATCCAAGGCTTTTGGGCAAAAAAGTTGGCAAATAATGAATCATCTCTTTAAGCAAAATGCTATACAAGAGCTTGTTAAATATAATAAATGCTTACTTTCAGTAACTATATTGCTAGCTGCAGCTAATATAATTGCAATAATAGCAGCAATTACAAAAGAAGAAAAGTGGTTGTTAATTCCAGCAATAGAGCCTGATCGTAAAATGACGGTTTCATCAAAAAATTACCATGAAACCTATTTAAAGGAATGGGCAATTTATGTGATGAAAGGCCTGTTTACTACTTCTCCAAATGAGGTAGAAAGACAAATAGCAGACATGAAAGTGGCATCTAGTAATACTGAATCTTTAAATAAATTTTTTCATGATCACTTGCAATTTGTTAAAGGTTCAAATGTGTCTTCAGTCTTTTTTCCGAAGAATGTTGAAGTGATAAATGAATGGAGTATTAATTAGTGGAACGCTTCGTTATTGGTTTAGCGATAGTAAAGATATAGCTGTCGATAAGACTTACCTTTTGACTTACAAGCGAACTCCTAATTACCTTTTATTGTTGACTGGTGTTAAAGAGAATGGAATAAAAAAATGAATATTAGAGTTTTGAGATTTATGATAGGGCTTATTGCTTTGGTAAACGTTAATAATATATATGCAGTAGAATATGAGTTAGAAGCTGATAATCTGCTAAAGCTTGAGATTTCTGATAGTGGACCAACAAGAATTAATCTTAAAGATGAAAAAATCAATGATATTTTTATGTACCCTCAAAATGCAGCTGAAGTTGTAGTTCATGAGTCTGGATGTTTGTTTATTGCTCCACGAGAAGAAGAAAAGAAGCTTTATTTAACAGTAATAGGAGCACACAAAACAATTCAAGATTTAATGTTAACTTTTACTCCAAAAACTCCAAGCCCTGTAATGCTTGTTAATGCTGCTACAAAAATAGAGGAAAAGGATAATTCAAAACAAAACAATACCAATTTGTTCAGTAATAACGTTAATACTAAAGAATTAACAGCGAAACCTTCTAAAAAACAAAGTAGAAATACTAAGAAAAAAATAAAACTGGCTTAAAATGCTAGTTTTTACTTCAAAGACTTAAAGTTCTACAAAGATTATTAATTAAAACCGCTTCAAAGTAAAATTTCATTGAACATGGAATAACTAGCACTAGGAGAATAATGCAAAATTTACTAATAAGCAATAACAATGTTCAGATATAAAAAATCGCGACTAAATATGCTAAAACCTACATTTGGAATACAGCGGAATAATGTAGTTGTAGTGCTGTTAATTATAATTACTGCTTGTGTTTTTTCTTTTGAGCCAGCATTAGCTGATACCCTTGAAGGGCAGCTTAATAAAATAGACGGACTTTTTAGTGGAAAGCTAAAAACAATAGGTATATCAAGCGCAACTATTTTATCATCGATTTGGGCTGTAGCAAGAGGTAATATAAAGCTTGCAGGAGTAATGGTGGCAATTGGTGTTATTTTAGGATTTTACCTAGATTGGATTGCCGGTGGTATGAAAATAAATTAGTACTCAATCAATTCATTGATAAGGTAGAAACATCAAAACTCAAAAAGCGGAGGAATAGTGCAACAGGAGAATTCAGACAATGATAATACAAAAGAAGAAGAAGATTTAGAGCTAAATAATAAACCAAAGGCTGAATCTGCTGTTAGGTCTAATAGCAAGCTATCAGAGTTAACAAATATTATTCGCCGAAAGCCAGTAATTGCCTTAACTTTTATAAGCATAACAATAATGCTTGTTTCGTATTTTTTATCTGAAAATGGCAAAACGAAAGAATCTATAACTTTTACTGAAAATCGTGAGTCAAGAGAAGCGATTTCTGGAGTAGAACAAGCTGTAGATTTGAGAGCAAAATGGACAGAGGAAATACTTAGTGAAGTTAAAACATTAAAAGATAGATTAGAAAGTGTAATAGAAAGCAGATATTTAGAAACTACTGCAAAAATTAATAATTTTAACCAAAAACTTGAGATATTGGAGAATCATCCTAAGCAACTTCTATATAATAATGATAGTGATGAGTTCAGTCATGATCTTAATCAGCATATTTTAAATTTACCCAATGATAACAAAACAAAGCAAGCTTCCGTAGTAGTAGTAAAATCATTTGTCAATCTTAGGAGAGCTGGAGCTGAACTAAAAAAGAATGTTGAGAACTATGTTACTAGCGGCAGTTCTGTTAGAGCTGTGCTACTTACTGGAGTCGTTGTAGGTACTGGAACTAACAGCTCTTCATCACCAGAGCCAATTATTCTGCAGCTAGTAGATACAGCAATTCTTTACGATAAATATAAAACTGATCAAATCAAAAAGGCTATCTTAATTGGATCTTGTAATGGAGATATTTCCTCAGAGAGAGCTAAATGTCGCATCGAAACTATTTCAGTAGTCAATAAACAAGGAGATATTATTGAAAAGCAGGTAGAAGGCTGGTTGATAGGCGAAGACGGACGTTCTGGAATTAAAGGAATCGTGGTAGATATAAATCGTCTAAAGTAGTAAGAATGGCTGCATTAAATGGAGTATTTAGCAGCATGGCTAAGTTTCTGCAAGCTAAGGCTATTAAACCTGATATGACAACGGCTCCAACGTTAAATATAATGACTCCAGGTCAGGCTCAATCAGAGTTAAGTGTTGGAGATGCACTAAAATCTGGAGCTTACTCTGGAGCTAGTAATGCTTTTGATAAGCTAGCTGATTTTGCTATAAAACGAGCTGATTCTATGAGCCCAGTCGTTCTTATTGCGTCAGGTAGAGTCATCGATGTTGTATTTAAAAAAGGTTTTGACTTACGTGAGCACAAGAAGAAGCCACATAATTTAACTTATTCACAATCAACTAACAATGAAAAAGTTAATTTGCATAATAAATTCGACCAATCACAAAAGTTAGAGGAGCATTTATAATAGACCTCTTTCGAAACTGGTTAAGGTAGTTTAAAATTATAAATGCCAGAGATCAAATTAAAACTAAGACCGAATCTTTTACGTCCATTTCGATATTTATCAGCAATAATTTTGAACTACCTTAACCAGTTTCGAAAGAGGTCTAATGAAGTTTTTATTATTGCTATTGGGCTGTATGAGCCTAACAAGCTTCTTTTTCGAAAATAATTTTGACTGTAAAATTCCTAAAGGGCTAAAATGTAAGTCTTTATACGAAATAAAGAATATGGTTGCTCAAGGCGCTTTTGATATTGATAATCTTGAGAAAGTTGGAAACATCAAAAGTTAAATCAAAAAGACGTTGTATTCTATGCTACAGGCAAGCTAAAGCAGTTCAAGGCCTAGATGTTGTTAACACTTCACCTAAAAAACCAAAAAAATATCTTATTAATTTATTTAAACCAAAACAGAGCCAAGGTGAACGCAAGCATACATAAGGATTTTGATCGAAAAAGATTCTCTAAACATTTTGTTTATGAATCATATGATGATGAGACTCAGCTATTCTTTAATCGTAGCTCAATAGGCTTTGTATTGCTTGCATGCCCATTGGCTGAAGCTAGTGTTTCGGCTCAAAATGAAATTGCTGAATTTCTAAAAAGCGATGAAAATTTACCTGCTGAAAGTAGCCTTCAAGTATTGATGATTGGTAGTAATAATATAGAGAATTTTTTAAGCAACTGGCAGTCATATCGTAAAGGAGAGATATTTATTGAGTTAGCAAACAAAAGAACAGAGTTTTTGCGTGATCAAGCTCAAAAAGTAGGTTCTATAAAGGATGTAATATTGTTGATTTCAGTTACTATACCTAATTTAAATGCAAATATCGATGATATGATTCGCAGACGAGATGCTTTAAAAGATACGTTTAGGTCAATTGGATTAAGCACTGAAAATGTTGATGCGCAGCAATTATTAAAGTTTCTGAGAGTAATATTTGGCTGGCCTGAAGAAGAACATTCGAATATTAACCAGTATGAAATATTATCTGAACAAATTCTAAGTGGAGATTTCTCGTTATTTGAGAATGATGATTGTGTAAATGTAAATGATGATCAAATATTTATCAGTCTAGAAGCTCGCAAAAGGCCTGCAGAATGGAAATTATCTGCTATGGATCTGTTTTTAGGTAATGAAATGCGTCGTGATGAATATATAAAATCAAATTTTCTTATTCATTTTGGTCTGCAAATTTTACCAAATCAAGCGATGGAAAGGACTGCAGCCATAACTAAAAGAGAAGCGCTAGAAAGAAATATTAATGCAGGAATGGGTAAATTTTTTCCTGATATACAGCAAGAAGCAGAAGATTTAGCAGGTGTAGTAGCTGCTTTACAGAGCGGTGATAGAAACGATTCAAAATTATTAATGATAGATATACAGAAAAAAAAAGATTTTCCTAGTAATTTAAAATTACTAAAATTTATAATTTTAAGCTTTGAATAGGTTTTGCAAGAAGTCATTTTACTTAAACCAACTCTTTAAGTAAAATGACTATAGCATAGTTGTTTAGCTATGGATTAGCTTTTTTGTTAACATAAAAATATAAGGAGTTAATTTCATGAATTTAATTAGCATAAATGAATCAGAATTAAGAATGTTAGAAGAGGCAGAGAAAGTAATATCTTGTCTTAATCCAATATTGGAGGATATATTACCTTTTACAGATGAAAGTGATGATCTTAAAATCCTGCAAGCTGATCTAGGAGGTATACTTGGTCAATTAAAACAAGATTTGGAGCAAGTCAAAAGCAGAGGATCATGGGGGCATTTTGTTCAAGCATTGGAAAATATTTGCGCAATACTTAAGGAGATATTCACTGGCAACAATATACCTCATGATCAAGGAATTGTCAAAGCTATACAGGATCTTAGAGCTAATACGGACTTGGTAAAGGTATGCGAGGAACAAGATCGTGTGGTAGATAGAGGAAGAAGAATTCAGGGCATTGTACAGTCACTAGTTAGTAATATGACAACAGAACCATCTGAAGAACTCAAGAAAGCGAAAGGGCTTCTAGATGAGGCAGTATCAAACCTTCAGCTAGAGCGCGAGGAGGCAAAAAGAAGAGCTGAGCCATTTAAATATTTGTTCCAAAAGCTTGGATATCTTCGTTCTTTCATGGCAGAGATTAAGCTGACAGAAGATCAAAAAATGCATTTATCTCGAATGGCGCTATCTTCGTTACCTGACTTAAAAATGCATCAGAGGGACTGTTATAAGGAAGCGTATGAGAATTATATGTGTCGCATGAGAGAAGAATCAAAAGAGTATGAAAATAGAAAGAGTAGTAATGATTCTTCTCATACAGAAAAGCTTCTTTCTCAAAGAGCGAGTGTCTTACAACATAAGGGACAAGGTGGGAGAAGTACATAAGGCTTAACGATATAGCATTTTGTCATTTAAAAGCTTTACGTAGGTCTAAATTAACCAGTTCTAGAGATTTTACTAGAACCACGTACAGAACTACTAGACTGATGATGCTTAGAATTAGACCTGCAAAAGCTACAACTTGTTTAGCAGAATTAAATTTCTCAATATTTGCTAAACAAGCGCAAGAACTATAGTCTGTGTTTTGCTCCTACATCTAGTATTGACGCAAGTAATGCAGATTTATCGAGAAGATCTTTGTTATTTTTAACATGATCATTAAGTTTAAGCAAATTTTAAAAATTAATAAGTTATTATTTAATTACTTAAATTTAAAATTTACAGAAGGTAATAAATATATCTGTAATATTATTTAAATTTACGCAAGCAGCATTAAATAAAATAAAAGTACCAACCAAAGCAGAAAAATATTCAAGTTTAGAGATACAAAAGAAAGGAACTTACTTTTTATAATATCATATACTGGATTTAGAAGACTATATTTATGAATAAACATTAATGGCATATATTTCACCAATGTGTATGGTAAGTCTTGGAGGTTTGTCATTTGGAAGTGCTACTCAAAAAGGCATGAAAGATGAGGCTGAAGGAAGTGCTTTTTATCACATTCATTGGTATGTCTATCCTGTGATTTATTGGCTGGAAATTTTGCTTGATTTTATTTGTCTGGAAATGGCTGCAGTCGATATAGCATATTTAACAGAGTTTGATCCATTATGGAGTGATGACGCTAAATCTGCGATTTTAAATCCAGAAACGCTGTTGTTTCAAAATGTAGCTGCTTATCAAGCATGTATAGCTGATTGCATGAGTTGTGGCGCTGGTTTATTAGCAAGTGATTATGCTTTTTGGTGTGCTGAATGTCAAGGAATGCTTTACCCTTTTACTGGAACAGCTGCGGCGCATAATGGTGGAGTTGGAACATCTGTATTAATGGTAAGTAAGTTTATGGCTAGAATGCATAGGCAACTGATGTTATGGGGATATTATGGTTATAAAGGCTTATGTGGCAAGTATCCCATGCCTATTATGAAGAAAAGTCAGTATCGACTACAAATGACTTATCCGATTCCAGAAACCAGATCCTGCAAGAGCATAGGCCAAACAGAAGCTACATGGCAGGCTGGAAGAGAATTTCCAGTTAATGGTGAAGATTTTGGTTACTTGATTTGGCGAAAAAGAGATTGTTGTTTGCTTTGATAAGGGTTAGAGAGGAATATGGTTATACGAGTAATGATGTTGATGGTTTTATTATTTGTTAATAATGCTAATGCTTTTTTTTGGGCCAGCAAAAAACTTTTATTTTTGTCTCATTTTCAATGAGTGATGAGGCTTTAAAAAGCTATTTTGCTGAATCTCAAAAGGCTGGAGCTCAATTGATTATGCGTGGGTTAATTAATAACTCATTTACACAAACAAAGAATAAAACTATGGAGCTTGGTATTAGCTTCGATATAGATCCTAGCTTGTTTGAACAATATAAAATTGATGTTGTTCCTGTGATAGTAATAGATGATGAAAAAAGAGGATTAACCAAGAAATTAACTGGCCATATTCCTTTAGCAATAGCATTAGAAATTATGAATGAGAATACTCAATGAGATTATTATCTATATTAACTTTTTGATAGTGCTCAATATTAGCTGTTGTTTAGCTTCAATGCAAAGCAGTTATAATGAAGCTAGCAACTATAATGTAAATCTTGGAAATTCTTCAAATACACAAGAATTATTTCATCAAGGTAGTAATGTCAATTATCCTAACAATGATGAGGATTTAACCTACCATGGCCGTAATCAGCTTGGTACAGAAAGTGGGGCAATGTTATTTCAAGCTGAAAACAGTAAAAACAATGCCTTAACTCAACATAATATCAACGATCAAAATTATATGATAGCTAATTCAATGAGAATTGAATCTGATCCTTTAAGTGCCCTTGATAGCAGTAACTTCGTAACTCAAACAAGTAAAACTAATACTGAAATTATTCAAAGTTGTAATGAAGGTAGTAATTTTAACATTGAACTTATTCGAGAATTAAATGTTGAGTGCAGATTAGAGAATGTATGGCTTTCTTGGCAAAACCGGCAAATGGAATTTGCAACAGAAGAAATAAAGGAGAATCATAGTAATTGGCTTAAGAGTCGTAGCGATGTCTATGATGATGAATTAGGTGCACAAATATACTGCCTAGTAGATGATCCCGAAGCAATTGTAAAACAAATGAAATGGGCTATTGCTAATAGGCTTGGTGTATCTATACACCATATTGGTAGAAATTTTTTATTAGAAGTAAATGAAAAAATATGTATACTTCACTATGACTACAGAGATAAGACTCAAGAACTAAGGAAAGTAGCAGAATATTGGCAAGTTTTAAACCCTGAACTTGAGCAATTAACTGAGAGTAATGAATGCTATGAGGTCAATAGAATCAACTATGATGGTGGTGATAGAGTATTTTTTGACAAGTTTAAAGTCAATCGTCCATATTGGAAACAAAAGATTCTTTTTTCTTGTACTAGCGATCCAAAAGATGGCTGCAAACACCTTAAAATTCAGAATTGTGAATTAAAAAACAGCACTTGCCAAAAATCAGTAGCAAATATTTGTTTACTATGGCAGCACGATTATAGCTGTTCAACTGAGAAGCAAACAATGCTACACTCATCGTTGCATAATAACTCAATCTTTTGTTTAGGAGGTAATTGCAACACTCCAACTATTATACCAAATAGAGATATAGCTAAAGTAGCTCATCTAGCGATGCTAAATCAGATGAGCAAGGACATTAAAACAAATCCCGTTTCTGTATTTTCAGGTAAACATCGAAAATGCAAAAAAGATGTATTTAGTTTTTTGAATTGCTGCTCTTCAATGACTGGCTGGGGGCGTGATATAGGCTTATCGCAATGTAAGTCTAAGGAACAAGAATTAGCTTTATATAGGAAAAAAGGTTACTGCTACTATATTGGAACCTACTGTTCTTCAAGAATTCCGATATTAGGTATTTGCTTAGCTAGAAAGTCTACTTATTGCTGCTTTCAGTCGAAACTTGCAAGAATTTTTCAGGAAGAAGCAAGAAAACAGCTAAAAATGAACTTTGGTACACCTGAATGTCCAAAGTGTAGAGGCCTTACTGTTGAAGAGTTACAAAAAGTTGATTTCACTAAAATCAATATGGATGAACTATTTGGAGATATACTCACTAAGGCTCAAAACAGCATGAACAAAGACATTATTGCAGGAATCAAAGATAAAGTTCATCGTATGCAACAAACTTAGTCTAAATGAGCAGATTATTAATGTTTATGATATTAATTAGTCATTTATCCACTGTTGATGCTTCACCAACAAGATTTTTATGGTACAATGATAAACATGGTCATGAGCTTGATGACTCTGCTGCTAATTCTAAGTTGATGAGTAGGCCTCATGACCAGAGAATCGAGGAATTAAAGGAGCGATTTAATCGAGCTTAGCGTATAGCGCTGGATAATCCAACGCTCGAAAATGTGATTACAGCTCAAAGATTGCAGAAGCAAATCATGGAGAAGGCTCATAAGTTTGCTACTATGTGGCAACTAGCTACTCTACTTGATTACCAACTGATTAATGCTAATGAGCCTGCTAATAGCTTACATAGAAAGCTATATCAAGAAAAATCAGAGCAAAAAAATGATTTCAAACTCAAAAACATTGCTAAAAACTGGGGATTGATTTTGCAAGTTAAACAAGATTGCTTGCTCTGTAAGGCCTTTATGCCTATTGTTCAGTGCTTTGCTAATAAATATGCATTTCAGTTGCTAGCTGTCAGTAAGAATAATGAGTTGCTTAATAAACTAAATCCTAAGCATATTGTACCTGTATTATATTCAGTAGCTAGCGATGGTAAAAAAATATATGCAGTAGCTAGAGGCATAATCTCTGAAGATAAAATTATCGACAATATTCTAGCAATCGATAGATATTATCATAAGTTGGAGACTACATGAGCACCAAAATCAGAGTTTATGCCATTACAATGCTATTATTGCTACAAGCTCCAGTATCACTAGCTTGGAATATCGAAAACGTATTTCAAGGAATGAGTATTAATGTCACAAGATCTGGATCATATCAAGATCAAGCGGCTGGATATTATGCGGCTGGCGGATTATCTGCCAGAACAAGCCAAACATCATTTCAGCCATTTGCTATAACTCCACCATCTTTAAACATGAGCTGTAGCGGTATTGATGCCTATCTTGGTAGCTTCTCTGTTATTTCTGGAGAAGAATTAGTTCAATTGATGAAAAACATTGGTTCTCAAGCTAAAGTCTATGCTTTTTCATTAGGATTAAAAACCTTTGCTCCTCAAATTGAGAATGCTCTCAAAGACTTACGTAATCTAGCAATGGAGATGAATCAATTTGCTAAGGGAGATTGCAAATTAACAAAAGCATTATTTGCTACAGCTTTACCAAGAAACTCAGCTATGAGAGAAGCTGTTTGCCGTGATATACAGTCACAAAGCGGGTTTGATTATTTTGCTGCTGGTAAAAAATGTCGTAATTATTTAGATCAAAAACAAGCTCTGCGACAAGCACAAAATAAGGATTCAGAGTTATGCTGGATGATTATAACATCTTCACTAAAGCAGCAGCAAAGGTTGGAATACCATCAAATATGCGTGATTCAATCATGTCTATGACTGGCACTATCGTGGTTACAAACAATAATGTGTACTTTTTTGACTCCTTAGCTCAGGATGAAAAAAGTTGGATTAGTCATTTAAAAGGTGGAGAATCAGCTTCAATTTACAGCTGTGATAGTGTTAGTTGCCTGCATCCAAGCCTACAACGAAATATCACAATATCACCAGAGCAGTCTTATGCAGGTAAAGCTAAGCAAAAATTGACTGATCTAAAAAATAAGTTTGATAAGAATTCTGAATATAGCAACTCTGAAATAGCCTTTTTATCTTCGATTGGAGATATATTTCCAATTTATGATTATATCACATTAGAAGCTATTTCTGGAGTCACAATTTTAGAGATCTCATCAGAATTAATAGCTAGCTATACATTAGTTCAGCATTTGAAGGAAGTAATCACCGAAATACGTAGAGCCGTTACTTCACTAGGTGCTAAGCAAGTTTCGAATGAACATTTAGAAAGATATTTGAAGGAATTGAATCGAGTACAACTTTTTGCAAATGAAAAATGGACTAGCCTACAAACCGATGCAAGTCGAATAGATAAAAGGGCTAGATTAATAGAGCAGCATTTAATAGCGAAGGAGAAAAGTTAATGGATTACGTAATATACACATTTGGTGGTGGAGATCTGTTATGGCATGTGTTTAATGGCATAGGCAGAGGTCTTTGCTTCAAATAGCGAATACTTCACTCCAGTGGGTCACTTAGCCTTGACTATTGGTGGCATATGGGCTGCTACTAGGGCTATTTTTAGAGGAAATATCGGCATCTTTGCTATGGGAATGGTTTTTTCCATCGATATTTATTTTTACGCTGTTATTTGCCCCCAAATCTACTGTTTGGCTGAAGGATGAAGTATCAATGAGTGCGCCAGTAAAGGTTGATAATATCCCATAAGTATTGCAATGTTTGCTTCTCTTTCATCGCAAACGAGTTACTTTGTATCTAAAATGTTGGAACAGCATCTTTTGCCAGCTTATGAAGGACTATCGAGCAGAAAAACTGGTATTATGTTTGGAGCTAAGGCTGTAGCTAAGATTCGAGATGTGCAAATACAGGATCCAATAACTTTAACTAATACGAAGGAATTCCTTAGACAATGCTTTATGAAGCCTTACATCATAGGCAATATTCTAGGTAAAAAAGCTGCTGCTCAACAAACTAACGACATTATAGGATTTATCGAGCAAAATATACCTAATAATTTTGGTATTTATTATCGCGAGCCTAGTAATTTAGCCATTAGTTTCAAGACCTGTAGACAAGCTACTCCATTGATTAAAGCGGCAATTCATAAAGAATTAAATGAAGGACTCCTAACAAAGTTTGCAGCTGCGATTGGAGTTCAATCTGATAAGTCAAATATGTTAAGTCAAAGACTAAAAGTCATGACTGGAGACACACTAAAATATTTACAGAGAGAGCAACAAGATATTCATGAATGGATGAAGCAAGCGATGTTACTTAATGCTAATCGTGAGTCATATGATGACTGGCGTGAGAAGTTTTCGTTATCAAGAATTTATTCTAATTTAGTTAGTATGCATGCAATTAGAGGGCTATTTCAACAGTCATTTTCGTACTTAGTAGCTGGCGAAATGGCTGCTCACATGATGCCTATTTTACAATCTGTTTTTTTTGCATTAGTAGTCTCAATGATCTTTATTGTATTTCCAATGGGCCTATTACCTGGCGGCTACAATATACTCAAAACCTGGATTCTATTAATAATATGGGTCAGCAGCTGGCCAGTATTTTTTACAATAATCCATTGCCTAGGAATGATCAGCTTATCCAGTAAATCTGGAGCTTTTGGTAATGATTATGGCTTGAATATGCTATCGCAAGGAAGCTTCGCAGAGATGATTTTATATAGCTATGCGACGTTTCAAATGCTTGCATCATCGATACCAATGCTTTCTTGGGCAGTGATAAAAGCTTGTGCTCATGCTACAGCTAACTTGGCCAGCCAGTTCTCTCCTATACCAGTTGCTAGCAGCTTAGGCAGTAACATAGTCGACAATAACTTGAGTATGGATAATTACAGCATAGGCAATAGAACTATCTCTCAACAAAACCTAGCTCCTTCATTACATATGGCTAATATTATCAATGATGGTGGTAGAACAGTCACTACAACGGCTGATGGTCGACAAATTATAAATGAAAACGTAGATTCATTGGGAAATAACTTCCGAGCTTCTGCTATGCTACAAGCTGGATATCAAAACCAGTTTACGCACTCTCAGAGCATTCTTGATTCACTGACAAAAAGAGAGGCCAATCTTATTTCAACAGGAAACTCCATTACCATGGAAATAGAGCCGACAGGATAACTCACGATGAAGCTCAGTCTATAAGCATCACTGATAGTGAATCTCAAGCTCTACAGGAGGTTGGTTCTAGTAGCATTGCTACTACTGATCATACAGGTAGTAGCCACAGTAAAAGTAGTGGAACTAGTGCTAGTGCTGGTGGTAGAGCATTTTTTGCACAAGTTAAAGTTGAAGGAGTGGAAAGACATAACAATAAAGGAGCTTCTTTAGCTAGATTAGGACAGTATGAAGATGCAATGGAAAATTTTGATATTGCTATTAAGTACAGATCAGATAATCCAGAAGCTTATTATAACAAAGGCATAGCGTTAATGAATTTAGGATACATTCAAAATGCAATCGAAAACTATGATATAGCTATTAAATATAGACCAGATTATGCAGAAGCTTATATTAATAAAGGTTTAACTTTAGCATTTTTAGGGCAATTGCAGAATGCAATAGAACATTTTGATTTAGCTATTAAATACGATCCTAGTTGTGTGAAATCATACTGTAATAAAGGGTATATATTAAGCTTATTGAATAGATATTCTGAAGCAATAGAAAGCTGTAACATAGCTATTAAATATGATCCAAATTGTGCGGATATTTATTATAATAAAGGAATGATTCTTGAGAAATTAGGTAAACACCAAAAAGCGATAGAAAATTTTGACATTGCTATCGCTATTAAGTACAAACCTAATTTTGCTGAAAACTATCTTGAAAAAGGAATTTCATTAGTAAGTTTAGGACAGTACTCAAAAGCTAAGGAGAATTTTAACTTAGCTATTAAATATAATCCTAATATCATTGCAGAATACGAAGCAATGTTTAAAAAGTTAACAGAATTAGAGAATTTTACTGGAGTAAAAGAGTATGAGCAAAAACTACAGATTTTGAAAAAATACTCTTGATGAATTTTCAGAATCAAGGCAATTTCACAAGGGGATCGCAGTTATTTGCTCATAAGTTAAGAATGTTTGGGCAAGGTAGTGCCAATGTTTTTACAATTGGGTTAGGATTATCGATATTCTGGATTATATGTCGATTATATCAAAAAGTTTTTCTGAGCAGTTTGTATTATTTTGCGATTGAGCGATATGTACAGCTTAAGCTAACAATTGGTGAACATTTTTATGATATCGATCAAATAGGAATCGTATTTTATAGTTTAAGGTTTAAAAAATGGATACACCTCAATGCTCAGGACTTTCTACATGAATTTTATACAGGTCAACATGGATTTAAAATACAGCAATTATGGGAATTCCTAATCAATTCAGCATTATTAGAAGGATTAATTGTTTTTGCTATTGGTGTGATAATCTCAATTGTTTTCTTTACGGCTCAAGGTAAAAAAACGATTATTAAGGCTAAAATTAGAGGTGCTGATTTTGTACGGAGAGAGAAATCTAGCTAAAATGCTAAAAAGCGCTAAAAAGGCCTCGAAAATCTGTTTTGGAGGCTTGCCATTAGTAAAGAATAGTGAAAGGCTGCACATTCTTATTACCGGAACAACAGGTACTGGTAAAACTAATATGCTTAACGAACTGCTACCACAAATTCGATCACAACAGGATCGAGCAATAATTATAGACCTTACTGGAGCTTTTACTGATAGATTTTTTGATTCTAAATGTGATAAGCTGCTTAATCCTTTGGAAAAAAATAGCGAGCAATGGTTGCCTTGGAACGATTGTTTTGAAGCAGCTGATTTTCATGATATAGCTAGTAGTTTTAGTAATTATACCCATAGAATCGATGACTTTTTTGCTAAAAATGCTGAATTAGTCTTGTCTGAAGCATTGAAGCTATATCAGGATGACAAAGATATCATAAAATTAATTCATACAATCATTTACTCTGATAATAGACAATTTGTAAAAGCTTTTAGAAACACCGCTGTATCAGGCATTATAAGCGAAAGCGCGCCTGAAACTTCTGCGGGAATTCAATCTACTCTTGGAAAGAATATTACTTCGCTACAATATTTAAAGCCTGGAGGTAATTTTAGCATCAAGGAATGGTTTAGTAATTCTGCTGAAACTGGATGGCTATTTATCACAGCTACTCCAAGTCAAAGAGCTACTTTACAGCCACTTATTTCAGCATGGATAAGTATAGCTATCAAAGCTTTGATGTGTAGAAATCCTAATCATGATAACAAAAACATATGGTTTATACTTGATGAACTGCCAGCTCTACAAAAAGTTTCATCTTTACCAGTTGCTTTAGCTGAAAGTAGAAAGTATGGAGGCTGCTTTGTTGCTGGGTTGCAGAACATTCATCAATTAGAAGCAATATATGGTTCTGCTGAATGTGCTTCTATGCTTGATTTGTTTAATAGTAAATTTATTTTTCGAGTTAGCGATCAGGTTACAGCTTATAAATCAGCATTAACACTAGGTGAGGAAGAAATTATTGAAACTCAAGAGAACTTGTCATATGGATCAAATACTATGCGAGATGGAGTAAATATGAATAATGTTGAGCGTAAAAAGCTTTTAGTTATGCCATCTGAAATTATGAATCTACCAGACCTTACATGTTATGTAAAGCTTGTTGGTAACTTTCCCATCACAAAACTAACTATGAAGCTACAAAACTTAAATATAGCATATGTTTGGGGATATACATTGCTCAAAAAACTTAAGTTAGTGAATTATTAATTCAAGAATTATCCATGCTAACTTTTAAATTAACCACTTCTTCGTTTGATAACCCAGTATTTTCAGCAATAAATTCAACTGAAAAGCCAGCTTTTAATAAGTTCCTTGCAAGCCCTTGTGCAGCTTCAGCTCTGCCTTTAGCTATGCCTTCATCAATATATTTTGCAGCAATAGTTCTCATAATATTACCTTTTTCTTCTTCAGATAAATACTTAGCCAGAATCTGCTCTAATTCTGGTTGCTGATTCTCTAGTAATTTAGTATCAGTATACCATAAAAATGATCTTAGGTAAACATAACCTTTTTCTTTATCAAGTATTAAAACATGTTTGAAGTTTATTAGAAACTCTTGCCAAAGCTTTAACATATCTCGTTGATGAATGTGTTTTAGCATATATTCGAGCATTCCGATATGCTTTTTCCTAATAATTTCATCATTCGACATACTTTGCAAATCGACTAATTGATAGTCAGAGGTCATTAATTGCTTAGCTATCATTGAATCGGTAAATAAATCCCACAAATTTCTAGGTGCGTTGTAGACTTCTTTGCCGTTATAGATCACTAAATTATACACTAATGGTAATTTAGTTTTTTCTTTCTTATGCCTTTCGCACAATAACAATGTGTATCTCCATAACCGCAGAGCTGTCCAATAATCAACGGTTGATTGAGCTTCAATTAATATATAAATAAAAGCATTGCCATGCTTTTTGGTTGCAACTTTATAGACGATATCGCTATATTTTTTTAACGATTCTTCTATATAACTTTCTTGCTCTACTTTTATTTTTGATAAATCTATTAAACTCTTGAAATCACTTGGTAAATAATACTCTAGAAATTCTTGTGCAGCCACTGGATCGCTCATGATTGTCTTTGCCAATGAATCATGCTTTAATTTTTTTGTCATATTTTTCAGCCTATAGTTTTTTTTATAAAAAATGCTGCGTCATACTCTGCCTAGTGTTTCAGACATAATCTTGGTTGTATATTAGTTTGTATGGATTTATTCTTTTCATTAAGTTTTCTTATTTCAGGGCTGATAATATTTCTAACAGCATATAATCCTTGAGTTTTTAATACATTATTGAAGTCATTTTTGACTGTACAGACTACTGCTTCCTTATCCTCTAGAACTTTTTCAGCTTTTTCAGTATTTACGTCATTTTTAACTGCTAGAATGATCTTTTCTTTTGAGGCAGGATTATAGTTTTGCAAATTTTGGGCTTCAATGGCACATAAGATTTTTCCTTCGACTCCAGCATGTTTAATGCTTAGAGCAGTTTCAATATTCTCTGTAAGAATTGTTATAGAAGAGTAGTCTGAATTTTGTTGAGCAATTTCAACAAATGATCCACTAATTGTACCAACAGAATTTTCAGCTGCATCCGCTTTATTACATGTTTTTGAATTCAAGGCTAATATCTTAGCTCCAGTAATTTCATCTTTGTCATTTTTAACAAAAATAGTGAGTGCAGGCCAGGATTTTTGAGTCTCTTCATCAAAAACCATATTTGCTCTTAAATTAGGATTGTCAAAGATTTTTGAACTATAAATTTCTGTATGATTTTCTAAAAATTTGTTGACTGTTGTTACTTCCGCATTAGCTTTTTCCTTTTTGTTATAGTCGTATAGGGGCAAAGATTTTGCATATAATTCTTTAACGTCACTTTGATTAGGTATTTCAGATGATTTATTTTGTATTTCGTTCAATTTAATAAGTTTGGCAATTTCAGGTATTATAATCTGTCTAATAGCTTCAGCCCCATGAATTTGTAATAGGTCGTTGAAATCACCTTCTTGTGTTGGCATCACTTTTAACACCTTTGCTCCACTATTTTCGAGTGTTTTTTTCGCTTTATCAACAGTATTCATTGTTATAGAATTTTGTCCATCATTATCTGCCGCTATGATTATGTTTTCTCCTTCAAATGGTTGATAGTTCTTGAAATTATGTATGCCAATAGCAGCGATAATTTTTCCATTAATTCCTGCTTGTTTTAGACTTAAAGCTGTTTCAACGCCTTCTGTTATAATTGTTATAGGCGAATCATGTGGTGCCAATGGAGTAATTCTAACAAACGATTCGCTAATTTTGCCAAAAGCCCTCCTAGGGACTGAAATATCTGCCTTATCGCACGTTTGCGAATTCAAATATACAACTTGTACACCAGTAATTTTACCTTTCGCATTTCTTGAAAATGCTGAAAATGCTGGATAATTTTCATTCGTTTCTCTATCAAGAATTACACTTGCTCTCAAGTCAGAATTCATTGTAAAACAATCAATTCCTCTATGTTGTTCAAGATATCTTTTTACGATTTGAACTTCAGTATTATTAGTAAAATATAATGGAGAAGACTGATTATAAAAGTATTGAACTTTTCGAATTTTAGCTAGCTCATTTTGAGTGGCTTCTTTATGTACCTGCCGAGGATAAGACTCATTATAAGTTGACATTCCTACTATGCTTGTTAGATATTCCTTAGCTCTAACAAAATCACCGCCACGTTCTTTTCTGGCTAAGTCAAATAAATCTCCACCTTCGCCAGAACTAAAGTCATACCATTTTCCAGCATGCTTGCCACTAGTATTGACGACAATTTTCCCTGTATCTCCCCAACGTATTTCTCCACGTCTAGAGAAATGTTTATTAGGCTCTCCAAGCAAATCACAGGCTATGGTTTCTGCATGAGAAGCTATTTTATTTCTCAATTCTTCCATTAAATTATGATTGTTTGAATTATTGATTTTATCAGTCATACAGAACCTCACCTTCGCTAAATTTATTTGTATTTTTACCGTTTAAATGGTATAATATTTTTGCTGAGTGATTGTTGAGATAGTATTTCTGTTAACGAATCTTTCTAAGTTTCATAACTTTCACATTCTACTTAGTAAATTCATATCTTTATTATCCTTGAGCTGCTCTATGCAGCTCATTTTACCTTCGAATACTAACTCTTGGATTTTGTTGTTCAGGCTTTGTGTTGAGTTTTTCTGTAGTTGAAATATCGTTTGCGGTCTTTGTAGCCTTTAATTCATTATTTGGACTTATTTCTGATTTTCTTATATCATTAACTATATTAGGTTGTTCGATCTTAATGTCAGCTAATTGCTCTGGTTTTTTATCGTACTGATAATATTTAGCGTTTTTATGAAATCTGTCTCCTACATCAGTTACTATAGACTTAAACCAACCACAAATTTTACTTAAAATAGTTGGATTTTCTTTATTTAAATCTTCATTAGTTTTTAAGTTTATGCTTGCCGATTTGTAATTTGCTCTGCTGAGCTGATATACTAAGCTGCTAAAACTGCTAGTAGCTTCTTTATTACAATATAACTTTAACTGTTCTATATGCCTTGTCATGGCTACGTATGAGCTGCTTATATTACCAACTCCGTTATGAAGAATGTATACATCTTTTATAGAAGCTCCCTGGGCCTTATAAACAGTACTTGCATAACCATGTTTAAATTGTATTTTGCTTGGGTCAAAACTCACATCTTGTCCTGCATCTGTCTTAGCTACAAATTCATTTTTATTAACCGAAGTTAAAGTTGCAAATTCACTATTTTGTATTTGTAAATCCTTATCGCTTTTTTGAAATACAATTCGATCTCCAGCCATGTAGGACTCTTTCCTTCCAGCTATTGAACGCCTATATTCTGTGCCTTGTAGCGTGCCATTAGCTTTTAACAAAGATCTAATACTTGAATTAAGAATGTCTACCTCTTTATTACGTACTGTAATTACCAATTTTTCATGTAGCTTAAACTTGCTTAGACTCCAGTTGTATCTTAACTTACTCATTGAGTCCTGCAACGTATTATCAAACTTAACGCAGTTATTTTGCCTCAGGTAAGGTTATACCGCTTAAAATATTACTCTCAGCAAACTTCATTGCTACCTCTCTGCTCCAGTTTTCACTTTGTCTTCGAATATTCACTAAAACATGTGAACCGAAAATATTACTCAGAATCTCAAACATTCCGCCTCTTTCTATTGAAGCTAACTGCTTTTCATCCCCAGCGAGTATCAGTTGACAATTATTGTTTCTAACTACTCTAAATAGCTCTGCCTAAGCTTTAGTACCTACCATTCCAGCTTCATCTACTACTATTAACCTATTTTGCATAAAAATTTTTTTCGATTATACAAAAATCCCTTTACTGTATAGACATCTGTATAACCTTTGTTCTTCAGCTCTGATACTGCCTTATGAGTGGGAGCAAGGCCAATAACATTTTGTCCACGATTTGTTGCAATTTTATATGCTTTTGCTAAAACAGTGGATTTACCTGTTCCAGCTCTTCCTCTTAGTACTCTAACTCCACTAGTGCTAAGCAAAATATGCCTTAGAGCTTGTTTCTGTTCTTCACTAACATTTGCTAGACCTTCGATATTACTTTTAAGATTGTAAATATCGTTGTAATAAACTCGATTATTGATTTTATTAGCTATTCTTATTATGCTTGCTTCCTCATCTCTAACCTCAGTTGTAGTAAAAAATTCGCTAACTTCACCATTCTCATGATACAATTCTAATACTCTATTTGAACTAAGTACTTGCTGAACTAACAGTTTCATTTCTGCTTTCGCTGAATATATGGTATATCTTTTACTGCTTTTTCGATATCCTGCTTAAGTAAAAATAGATTTGTAATGTGTTATAGAGAATCCGTTATTACATCAGCATCCTTAATAATTTTTAAATTAGCCTCTTTACGTAACTCATTTTCATTTGCTGCTTCATTAATTAAACTTCTAATTCTAGTAGGCACAATATGCTTTTGCAGCACTGCACTTATCTTATCAACTCTATTTGTTAAGCCTAATTTAGCAAAATATGCATTAATTATTTCTTTTACTTTTTCATGAATCATCTCGGGATCTTTAATAACAACCTTTTTGCCATTACTTAATGTTATGCATTTTGGGTTTAAATTTACTGCTTTATCACCTAAACCAGTTCCATCTTCTCTAAATCTTCTTGTAGTAACCAATATATGCGCATGCCAGTTTTTATCTCCTCTATGAGGCTTATGAATGTCTATCTGTACTCCAAGACCATTTTGCACCCATTCCATTGCATCAACTATTTCATGTGTAATCTTTATTCTATCTTCTGAATTTAGCTCCTTATCGTCTGGCAACGCTATTACGATATCATTCAACAACTTACTGTTTCTTCGTTTTTCTGTTTGTTCCACCTCATTCATTAATGTTTGAATATTCTTGAATTTTTGATTTACATAAGCTGGTATCAGTACTGTATGATATACGTTATCTTTCTTACGAGAGAAGTTATACCTTATATTTGTCTTCTTGTTTTTAACAATAGTTCTTGCATTATACACTGCCTTACAACAACTATTACATCCTTTACTTCTACTTAAAAATTCAATCCTTGCAAACTGTATCGCCATCTCAACACCAATTCTCACCTGAGTTTTTTAAGTTAGCATGATTTTTTTGGTTTTGCTAGCACAAACTGCTTTTTGTTAACACTAGATCAGCTAATGAGTACTCATTTTTTAGCATCGCTCTTTATGGAGCGCATATTGCGTATAAGCTTATTCTTTAATAAAGCTTCTAACCTTGGATTCACGTTTTTTTGACTATAATTATTTGATGTTGGTTTGGCAGGTGCGGTTTTTTTCTTTACTGGAATTTTATTTTGATATATTCTTGCCTGATTTTTTTATCTTTCTGAATTACTAACATGGCAAATCTTATGCAGCAAAAAATTACTCTCCAACAAAAAAAGCTAAGCTAATCATGGATGAGGTTAACCTCAAAATCAAAGAACGTAAAATGCGTACTCGACGTCTTATCGAAATGGGTGGACTAGTCGCTAAGGCTAAGCTTGATCACCTACCAACAAATACTTTATTTGGTGCATTTATTTCTTTAGAAAATACTCTAGTACAGCATCCAAATGTTCAGAATCATTGGACTACAATCGGTAAAGATATTTTTGATAAAGAACAGCAAAATAAAGCTGCTGTGATTTTAAAATTTTCCTCTGAACCAGACGAAAACACTAAGCACCACATTCGCCTTCATGGCTTAAAATGGAACAGTTTTCGTCAAGAATGGTGCGGCAATGTTAAGGACATTGAGGCCTTAAAGAATTGCCTTCTCAATGTTCAATATGAATTTCGAGCTAGTTTAAAAAAAGCACTTGATAACATAGCAAATATTATCTATAAAGTATAAGCATTATTTTAATAACAAGGTGATTATATATGTATAATGGCGATTCTAGCATAAACTCATCTAGCCATGAAAATTTAGAAGATATAGTATCGTTAGCAGAAGTGTTTTTATTAAAAAAAGCAGGTAATAATACTTTAGTCTTGACTGGATGGAATGACAATACATATCATAGTATTTACGATAAATCTAACTATAGTTCTAATGCTAAAGTTAATTATATAACTTATAGTACTGGAGACATTGATGGAGTATTAAGTGATATACATATATTAGAGTATCATTGCAAACATAAAATATTGAATACTTTATACGCATTTGAAGCATTTGATTCTGATCAACATATATCTATAATATTGAAGCATGATAAGAATTTCATACAAGGTAATAGAAAATCATTAAGTAACAAGGTTTTAACTATTGTAGTTAATAATTCAAATGAAGAATGTATAGAAACATTTTTTCACAATAAAATGCCATATTATAGCATTAATGATACCAATGTTTTGAATACTGATCAATTCAGAGACTTTTTAAGTAATGAATTAGAGCATACAAGCACAGATGATATGTCATTTACTGAAAAAATTTTAGGAGCATGCAATAGTATTCCCAAATGTTCTATTTTATAGAGATTTACTGTACTATTTTTCTAAGTTAGAAAATTTTATTAATTTTACGACTGAAGCAAAAGCTAAATTATTATAAAACAACAAATATCCACCTAGCTTGTCAGAAATCTTTGGTAGTTTAAGGTATTGAGTAAGAGCTATAAATTCTTGCTCGGTTTTTAATGTTATTTCTTACCACATTTGATGATGTTTTATTTGAACATTATGTAGTCGATCGAAA
This sequence comes from Orientia tsutsugamushi str. Boryong, assembly GCF_000063545.1. Classification (NCBI taxonomy): domain Bacteria; kingdom Pseudomonadati; phylum Pseudomonadota; class Alphaproteobacteria; order Rickettsiales; family Rickettsiaceae; genus Orientia; species Orientia tsutsugamushi. The sequence goes on along the minus strand of NC_009488.1, from coordinate 604,000 downwards.
AGCTTAATTAATAATAGTGCTGTCTGACATTTTGTTTCACTAATTTCTATGATGCCATTTGATATATATTAATAACGCCAATTTAGGATAAGTTGAAAGAAGAGAAAGAAGAGGAGATAAGATAGGGATTAAGTTTAGAGATAGAATAAGAAGCAAGAGAAGAAATTATATGAACAAAGAAATTAATAGGAGAGCGATGTCTAGTATGCTCTAAATGCATATGTTTTTTTAGTAGATTAAAGACAGACTCAATTAAAGAACGTTTATTTAATAAGCGCTTATCATCTATGTCTAATAAATAGACTTCTTTCGAAACTGGTTAAGGTAGTTCAAAATTATCGCTGACAAATATCGAAATAGACGTAAAAGATTCGGTCTTAGATTTAATTTGATCTCTGGCATTTATAATTTTGAACTCTTTAACCAGTTTCGAAAGAAGTCTAATATGTTTTCATATCTTTACGAAGATTAGTAAATAAACGTAGACCATTGGAGAACAGTTGATGAAATAACTCTTTAGATATGTAAGCTTTATCACCAAACAATTTACCAGATAAACCTTTAGAAATAATTGAAGCTACAGATAGATCGCTTTTATTAGCTTTAGTAATTTTAACTGACATTATTTCACCTTTATTATTAATTAGACCTCTTTCGAAACTAGTTAAGGTAGTTCAAAATTATTGCTGACAAATATCGAAATGGACGTAAAAGATTCGGTCTTAGATTTAATTTGATCTCTGGCATTTATAATTTTAAACTACCTTAACCAGTTTCGAAAGAGGTCTATTACAAGATGTAGCTTAAAGCCTAAGAACCAGCCATAACTACTCTTACCAATTTTAGAAATTCTGTTAAAAACTCTATTACTGGAAATGCGTGTGTTATGACAAATTGCTAATTTTGTAGAATTGATATAATATATACCAGTCTCATCTCCTTTCAGATAATGCATTAATACGGCTAATGGTAGCAACATTCTAGGTAATAGTTGTATTATCCTACTATAGCTTGGTAAACAAAAGTATTCTTTATACTTATAACGCAAGTAATATAGATAATAATTTTTAAAATCCTTGCATGGAGATAAATAAAAATATATCGTTATTGTTAACAACTCAGCTAAGGGTAACTTTCCATCTCTGTTCCTTTGATTACTACTTGGTATTAATCTCTTTCTTTCCCACTCTTGATATATCTTGCAAAAATTGTCTATTAAATAGTATACTGTTACAATGCATTTTTTCATGTTGGGTTATTCCTTTTTTATTTAAATTTTCTTTTTAACTCAACATCCTCTCTTTGTATACCTTTTATTCACTACTTTTCATATTTTCCATTATCCCAATCTGGCGTTGATAATGTGTACGCATACCAGTTAGCAAATGACCTTGCAAAAAATTAAAAAAAGCAATCTCCGCATCATAACTGATTAATTTTTAGAATCAAGGTACAGAGTCATATGTTCATAAGTTAAGATTATTCTAGATTATAGACTATAGTCATTTACAATGAGGTTTAAGCATAAAAAAGCGACAATAGCATCATAAGATTTACTAACAGGATATTTTATACGCAAACTTCATTGTAAATGACTATATATCAAAAAATATTCCTAAATATTAAGAGATATAGTCTTAAATCTTAGAGTTCAAAAAATAATGCTACTTTTTTTTGAACCAGCTATCTTTACATCCAAATGTTCAGAATCATTGGACTACAATCGGTAAAAATATTTTTGATAAGGAACAGCAAAATAAAGCTGCTGTGATTTTAAAATTTTCCTCTGAACTAGATGAAAACACTAAGCGCCACATTCGCCTTCATGGCTTAAAATGGAATAGCTTTCGTCAAGAATGGTGCGGCCATGTTAAAGATATTGAGGCCTTAAAGAATACCCTTCTCAATGTTCAGTATAGTATAGAACTTGTAGTGTGATATAAGGCATCTATATGATTTAATAGAAATAGCATACAACACATTAAAGGTAAAATTTTGTATGTTGTATATTTCTTATTATTTTACGCTATTTTTTAAATTTAATACTTCTTGTATTGATAAATCCGTATATTCAGCAATTGTCTCAACTGATAATTCAGATTTCAATAATTTTATTGCAAAATCTTTTTTTGCTTCAGCTTTACCTTCAGCTTTACCTTCAGCTTTACCTTCAGCTTTACCTTCAGCTTTACCTTCAGCTTTAGCGCGTTCGAGTTTATAATCTTCTACTGCTTTATTATCCCATATACGCTTTAACTCTTGTTCATAGGTTATTAGTTCGTCTTCGCTCCAATTAAACTGATCTAATGCCTCATACGCTCTTTTGATTATTAAATCTTCACCTATTATTTTATGATATCCATCTAATGTTGTTTCTTTTGCATGTTTAAAAAAATAGCACCACTTCTCTGTTATATCACTTAACTCTTCCACTCTATTTTTTTTAAATTTTGGTAATTCTATAAAGGTAAATGAAAAGTCCTTTAGATCATGCTCATATGTCTTTTTATCCAATATTACATGCCTTGATATATAGTCTTCTTTGTTTGGAAACAATTTATAATCTGCTATAGCTATAAATATAACTTCCTTTAGGTCTGAGTATTTTCCTTCCTTTCCTCTATTTGGTTGCCTACCATATGCTTTTGCTGCATAATACTGCGCTCTTTTTTCAAATCCTTGTGTAGGATCTACTTGCATTTCTATTATATATTGCGCTCCGTTTTTATCTTTACACAAAACATCTACTATTGATTCTTTTTTGGACGCTATATCAGCGTCTAATATCGTACCTAAAAACTCTACTTCTGTTATTTCTCTATTCCCTTCAAACAATAATATATCGTTCAGAAAATGTATTAGTATGTCCTTGTTTTTTTCTGATCCAAATATCTTTTTAAATGCTACATCATTCTTTGGATCTAAAAATCTTGATAAATGCATATATTTTTCATATTTTCTATTCTTTTTAAATTATACAACAAAATAACTTACATGAACATTCTCTTATTGAATTTTAATTTCTGCAATTCACTACATTAACCCCCTATTAAACTTTAGTTTATTAGGTAGCATAAAGCTCACAGTATTTATTTAGCTCTATAGCAATCTCTGGTAATTTAAGGTATTCAGCAAGAGGTATAAATTCTTGCTGCGTTTCTAGTATGATTTCTTGTCTTCTTTTGGCTGGCTTTATGAATATAGTTTTAATATTATCCAATCTGTCCAATAGTTTGATTAGTAATAGCTCTACTTTATCTTGATTCACTAATGTTTTAATCATTTTCATGGAACTGGTTTTCTTACCACATATGTTTCTTATAAGAGCTAGAACTTGCTCGGCAATGTTATTATTAAATTCCATTGCTATCTTTTCTTTGGTTAGTTTTGTATCCTCAATTACATCGTGTAATATTGCAGTAATAATTATATCAGTTTTAAAGGTGTGGTCTGATACCATGTGGGCTACTTCTAATGGATGTGTGTAGTATAGTTCTCCTGTATCTCGCTTTTGATTGCTATGATATTTTTTTGCATAAAATATAGCTTTTTTTACTTTATCAAGATCAATGTGTTTATTAAAACTATGATTAATCAAGTCCAGCTTATCAAGTAGTTTATTGATATGTTCACAATTTAAAAATGCCAACATTATTTCCTCCATCTCCATTAATAATTCTAATTTTCAGTTTCTCAATGAACTTCTATAGGTATACTATACGTGAAGGCTGTATACTTGCCTTGCTTACTTTCTAGTTTAATTTTTCCAGTAATTTCATGTATAAACTGTTTAACGAGTAGTAATTCAGATCCTAGTACTGCATAGCTTTTGATATGTAAGTTTCTGAGCTCATTATTTATCTTTTTCACTTTCTCAGCTGAAATTCCAATTCCATTATTACGAACAATTAATTGTAATATTCTATAATTTGTCTTTTGATTTGTAGAAGGTAGCAAATCAACTTCAACACTAATTTCGCTGCATTTACTATTAGTAGCATTGCAAATTAATAGTGTTAGTACTGCCTGTATTTGAATACTATTTACAATGATTAAATCTTTTATATCATTTTTAAAATTGCAGCTAAGATTTATTCCTTTATTTTCTGTGAATGGCTTCAGTGCTCTAATATTACATTTACTTTTGCCTGAATACCAAAATCTCCAGATTTTATAGTATGACTCATAAAATGCTTCCATATCTTTTAATTAAGTTGTACTGGTATATCGCAAGTAATAGCTGTGAACTTATTTGCCTCGCTCTTTATTTCTAATTTGCCACTTAGTTTGTTAACAATGTAATTTGCAAATTCTAGACTCGAGTTTAATATTTCTGGATACTCTAATGCTGGATGCAAATCAGTAAATTTTGCATTTATTTCTTGTAGTTTTTCTTGTGAAATACCTTTTCCGTTATCACGTACTATGAATCTTAATATTCTGTCTTTTTCATTCGCCTTTCGATACGGCGAAGTAAATAACCTAACTATAACATCAACCTGACAGAATTTATTAACTCTAATAGCTCCACTTATTAATTGACTAAGTATAGTTTGCAATAGACAACTATCTCCAATAACAATATCATTGATGTTATCCTGAACATTGTAACTGATCGATATTTCTCTATCTTCAGCAATTTCTTTCAGCGAGCTAATTGTATCCTTCAATAGTTTTTGTATGCTAAATTTTTTTGAATGTACATTTTGAAGCTTAATTTGGCCTCTAAGTGAGTAAACTATCCTGTTACAGTAGTCTTGTAGGTTAGCGGCACAATTAAGTATTCTTGCTACGCTAGTAGTTTTATATTCTTTTTCTTTGAAATCACTTTGCCTGCATAGTAGATCATCTGCTAGATCTTTGATTTTAGCAGTAGTAAGATCAAACGTATATTTAATTTTTTGAATCAAATCTATACAATATTGCTTCATTGACTCAGCTTCCTCTAGATAATCTTTCGCTTGTTGTAGCTTTATTTTCATTCCAATATATTTATCTGCCTTCATATTTTCGGTACAAAGATAAATATTTCTTTCCTTAGCTGTAGATACTAACTTAACTGGAATAGGTGGTAGATGAATTGTCCAAACATCTTGAGAAATGTCTTTCGTTTTCTTGATATTCTTTTTTTTATTTTTCATAATATTCTCCATTTGACTAATGTTACGAATTTAAATTACTAGTTTGTATCGGAATGCTGACTAAAAACTTTGTATAATGTCCTTCTTTACTGTCTATCTTAATGCTTCCTTTCATTTCATATGTAAGATGTTTGATAAATGCTAACCCTGAATCTAATGCTTGATGCTTAATTAAGTGTGGATTTTTTAATTCAGAGTTCATCTCTTGTAATTTGTTTTTTGAAATGCCATCTCCTACGCTATGCACTACAAATTGCAATATTCTATCTTTTGAATTCGATTGTTCATTTTGAGGAGGCAAAAAATCAATGCTAACTCTAACTTTGCTATTTGTACTATGGATAATAGCACTCCCAACTAACTGAGTTAGTACAGCTCTTATTCGAAAACTATCTCCAGTAATAATATCGTATATGTCATTTCCTAATTTTTTCCTTAGCTCTATCTTTTCATCTTCAGCAATTACTCTGATTGCTGCAATAGTACCATTTAGCATTGTTCGTAGGCTAAATTCTGCTAGTTCTACATTTGTTGATTCTATGTTTTTTCTAAATAAAAAAATTATATCATTCAGATGATCTCTCAAATTATCCACTAACATTGATGTATCTGTTAGTACCTTTGTTATTTCAGAATCTGAATCTAACCCCTTGTCTCGTACCTTTGCCTCTATATTCAACTTGCTAACGGTACAAGCATTTACTTTATGCCTAATATATTGAATCAAATCTATACAACTTATTCTTGCTAATTCGCCTGCTTCAAGTCGACTATACAGATTTGTTTGTTTCTCTTTTTCTTCAATAGACTTCTTTCGAAACTATACAATGATGTAAAATGGTGTTATAAAAATCTGATTTGAAGTAATAATGAAATTAGATCAGATTAAAGAGTTAAAGGATGAAAAATTTCGTCGATTAACAGTAGTAAGGAAGGGAACATTCTCAAAGATGGTGGATATTTTGAGGAAAGCTGATGGTGTTAAGAAATCAAAAGGAGGGCGTAAAAATAAGCTCAATTTGGAGGAACAGTTATTGATGGCCTTAGAATACCTTAGAGAATACCGTACTTATTTTCATATAGGTCAGAACTATGGGATTAGTGAAAGTTCAGCATATAAAGCTGTAAAATGGGTAGAAGACACCTTAGTTAAACACCCAAACTTTGCTCTTCCAGGTCGTAAAGCTCTAATGAATAGCGATATGAATTATGAAGTAGTCTTGATTGATGCTACTGAGAGTCCAATAGAAAGACCCAAAAAAAACAAAAATTCTATTATTCAGGAAAGAAGAAAAGGCATACACTAAAGACTCAAATAGTGGTAGACAAGAAAACACACCAAGTAATATGTACAGATTTTTCTAACGGTAAAAAACATGACTTTAGATTATTTAAGGAATCCAAAATCCTTATCCATCCTAAGATTAAAGCTATTACTGATATAGGATATCAAGGTATACAAAAAATTCACAATAATTCTGCATTACCAAAGAAAAAAAGCAAGAAAAATCCTTTAACTAAAAATGATAAAAAGAATAATCGTAGGTTAGCAGGAGAAAGAGTTGTCAATGAAAACGTTATTGGTATGCTAAAACGGTTCAAAATTATTGCTGACAAATATCGAAATAGACGTAAAAGATTCGGTCTTAGATTTAATTTGATCTCTGGCATTTATAATTTTGAACTACCTTAACCAGTTTCGAAAGAGGTCTAATATTGTTATTTTCCACATTATTCTCCTACGGTTAAGTTTATTAACTTTGTTTTTTAGAAATTTAAAATAGCAAGCTTAGCTAACAATTAGCTAAGCTGACTGGTATATGAAATATGGCTTCCGTATACTTTTTTTCTTCACTTTTCATAGTAATTTCCCCTCGTATTTCTTGAAGCATCAGCTTAACAAACGTTAAGCTTAATCTTAATGCTTCACTATTCTGACTTATATCTCTAAAATCATTATTGATTTGTTGTAGAGTTTCTTTTGATATGCCTTGTCCATTATCATGAACAGTAAATTGTAGTATTCTTTCTGTATTTTCTGAAATTGTAGGAGGTAATAATTCTACTGTAATTACTACTTCTTTATTTTTGCTGTTTTTATTAAAGCGATTAGCATTATCTATTAACTGATGTAGTATTTGCTGTATTTGATAACTATAGCCTATGAAAATACTATTCTTATCGCACTTGATCTTATATAAAAACTTTGATTTCGATTCATTATAATTTTTAATAGCATTGTTTAATATTCCGTCTAAATAAAGTACTTCTTTCTTTGCTTGTACAAATGATTCAGTTCTTCCTGTCAACAGTTTATATGCAGTCTTAATATACATTAATACTTCGCTATAACAGTTTAAGTGTTTGCTTAATATTGATTTTTTATTTTCTGTTATTTCGGACTGAAAATTTCTAACTTCTTCTGGCTCGCTTTTGAGCTGTTTGAACACATCTATTATATTTAGGTTTGGTGTTTTAAGTTGATGTGTAAGTTTTAAAAGCTCTTTATCACCAGCTGCTAGATGTCTTAGTAACATATTGTCACCAATTACTTCTTTTATTGTACTTAAATAATCGCAACTAAGTTTTATTCCTTTATATTCTGCAACTGCATTTAGAGCAGATTTAGTAATCTTCATTTCTATTTCTGAATCGAATTCTTTTTCTAATATCATAAATCACCCTTATTTTAGAAAATTAAAGATAGTGAGCATATATCGGTACACGGCATATAACCTCTGTATGCTCATTTTTTACGTATGTAATTTCTCCCTTTATTGCTTGAAGTAGCAGCTTAACAAATGTCAGCCCTAAACCTAAGATGTTATCTTCATTTGGAGTTTTAAAAGCAGTATTTATTTTTTGTAATTTTTTTATGTTGTTTCCATTATTTCGAATTGTAAGTTCTAGTGTTTTGTCTCGTATTTCGGGATTTAGTAGTTTAACTTTAATGAGTATTACTTTAACTTTTTCTCCAAATCGATTTGCATTATCAAGCAGCTGAGTTAGTATTTGCTGTATTTCATCTCCATATCCGATCATACGAATTTTTTCATAGTCATAATCCATATAAACAATGCAATAGTAATAATCCGAATGAAATTACTGCAAAATTTATATATCTTAATAAATATTCTTTTAGGGGAATTTATAGAGTCTACAAAAATGGACAATCTGCTCAAACATTTTCTGGTGAATGCTACATTAAACTCCACATTGCATCTAGAATAAACCAATGCAGCAGCCTTCTACATGGTGTATCAATTTATGCTACATATTTTTCATTTATAGAACCTAAAAAAGGTGACTTTGTTTATTTTGATCCTCCTTATCATAAATCTGGAGAACGGTTCTACACTAGACTTCCATTTGATGAAAAAGATCAAATTAGATTACGGGATTTTGTCCAAGAATTAACAAATAAAGGTGTTAAGATTATGATCTCAAATAATAATACTGCCTTTATTAGAGACTTATACAAAGATTTTAATATCAATACCGTTACAGTCGTATACTCAATCAATGAACAACGCAATCCTGTTAATGAGCTAATAATTACTAACTATAAAACCTGTGAGTAATTAGAAATGAAATCGCAACCCAAAACGTGTATGAATAGGAAGTGGTCTATACTTCATTGTGCTACATTCAATATCTAAATATATATCTCTTAATAAGTTTATTGTTGTACCAACTCCTAAGTCTACATTAATGTCAAAATAAAACTTGCAAGATAGTAGTAGTCCACCTGTAATAAAAATTGATGCTTTATTACCTTCAATTATATTGTAATAATAATTTCCTTGAACAAAATCACCTATAAAGTGATTAGAACATATCAATCCTAATCTTATATCCATTCTATGCCGAGCTTGTCTATAACCAATCCCTGCTTCTAATGTACCATAATAGTCAGTATTAATACCAGATGAAAGTTTTAGATAAAATTGTGAAGTATCAACAGTATCTTTAGAAGCATTGAAGTTTACATTATTATTCGCTGTACATATTGATGGTGAAAATAATACAACGAATGCTAACATAACAGCATAACACGGTTGTAAAAGTGATTTTAAAATACTCATAGCAGTATCTATCTAATTACAATATTTTTATGAAGCTTAATATTAATTATACTTTTTGTCAATTCTATTTCCTAGAATTAATCTATAGTTGTCTGTTAAAACCTAATACCATGGTACCGATTGTTCAGTTAAAAGATTTAATACATCTGCATTACCGCTTTTAGCAGCATAATCTATAGGATTCATGCCGTTATCATCTTTTGCATCAATATCTGCTCCATAATCAATCAAAAGCTGTATAACATCTATGCTTTCAGCGCGAACAGCAATATGTAGTAGTGTTTCTCCATTATCATATTTTTTATTAATACTAGTAGAATTATGTTTTAGCATAATTTCTAAAGGTTCTACACATCTGCATTCAACAGCATCAGATAGAGGTGTATTACCTTGATTATTCTCGATATTTACATCAGCGTTATATTTTAGCAGTAATGCTATATGATCATTGCAATATGTAGGATATTTTTCGAAAAATTCATAATATACTTGAATTCTGTCAACGACAAGATGTAAAGCAGTGTGCCCATCATTATCTTGTGCGTTTACGTTAGCTCCATTGTTCAGCAAAATCTCAGCAATAGGTAGATTCTTATATTTTAAAGCAACAGATAAAGCTGTAGTACCATCTTTATATTTTGAATTGACAAGTGTACTATCCTTATTAATAAGCTGCTTCACTTTTTCAATATCACCATCTTGAATAGCGCTATGTAAGGTATATTTAGCCTTAGATTTGAATATCATATATATTTAATCCATTCATTCTCAATTATTTACTACATTTTAACTAGCATGAAGTTTACAATATTCACTTAAGCGTTCTCCAATCTCTGGTAGTTTAAGGTATTCAGCAAGAGCTATAAATTCTTGCTGAGTTTCAAATATTATTTCTTGCCTTTTTTGAGGAGGTTTGATGAATATAGTTGTAATATTATGGAATCTATCAAAAAGTTTGATCAGTAATAGTTCTGTTTTATTTTGGCTGCGTAATATTTGTATCATTTCCATAGCACTGATTTTCTTATTATCCCTAACTCTGGTAAGGTCTGAAACCTGTTCTGCAATATTACTACCAAATTCGTAACTTATTCTTTCTTTAGTTAGTTTTGTGTCTTCAAGTGTATCATGTAGTATTGCAGTAATAATTGTATCTGTTTCAAAGCTGTGGTCTGATACCATGTGAGCTACTTTCAATGGATGTGTATAGTATAGTTCTCCAGTATCTCTCTTTTGCTGGCCATGATATTTTTTAGCGTAAAGTATTGCTCTTTCAACTTTATCAAGATCAATTTTGGTGTTAAATCTTACGTTGGTTCTGAGCAGCTTATTTATTAAGCTCTCACTATAAAAATCTATCATTTTCCATCTCTAAATGGTTATTAATAAATTATACCATAATTCAAACTTTTTGTATACTCCAATCCCAGATAAAAACTGGAAAAGAAGCAAATTAAATTATAAAATTTTTGATTCAGTTATCACGAACTAACCTTAAGTTGTATATCTCTGGTGTTAATGAGTAAAATTTTGCTGTAATTTTTTTTTTTGGACCAGCATTTTTTCATTTATGCATAATCTAGTGTTTATTAACCTTGCTGAGAGTTTTTAACAATATTGCCAAATTTAGAATACTGATTAGTATAGTGTAACTTCACTGTACCAACTGGCCCATTACGGTGTTTAGCAACAATTATTTCAGCAGTATTATGACATCTATCTTGTTTAGCAATCCATTCCGTATATTCTGGCGTTCCAGGAGCTGGCTCTGATCTAGATAAGTAATATTCGTCACGATATATAAGCATTACAATATCGGCATCTTGTTCAATGGAGCCTGATTCTCGTAGATCTGAGAGAATAGGCTTTTTATCTGACCTTTGTTCTACAGCTCTAGACAATTGAGATAACGCAATTATTGAAATATTGAGCTCTTTAGCAAGAGCTTTTAAGCTCTGAGTAATTTCAGAAATCTCCTGCACTCTATTATACTGACTTCCTCTAGAATCAATTTTTATTAGCTGTAAATAATCAATAAATAATATTGCTAAATTATGAGTACGTTTAAGTCTACGAGCTCGAGATCTAATTGCAGATATCGAGATTGCAGGAGCATCATCTATAAAAAAATTCCACTTTTGTATTTCATTTTGTACAGTCTTTAACTTATCAACATCTTGTTCACCTATTTTACCGTTAAATAATGCAGAGCTATTAATTTCAGATTCTATAGAAAGAATTCGAGTAGAGATTTGCTGAGATGACATTTCTAAAGAAAAGAAGCCAACTGATGGTACATTATCTTTAGTATTTTTTTTGAGTAAGAAAATATTTACAAGCATTTATTGCTAAGTTAACTCCTAAAGCAGTTTTACCCATTGAGGGCCTGCCAGCTAATATTATTAGGTCAGAATTTTTAAATCCTCCAAGCTTTGAATCAAGGTCAGGTAGTCCACTACTAATACCGTTAATAGAGTTTTTATTTTTAATAGCAGATGAAATTGATGTCCATGATTCTTCAATTGAAGTTTATAATTTTATAAATCCTTGACTTAAAGTTCCTCTTGAAGCTAGATCATATAATTGAGATTCAGCAGTTTCGATCTTACTGATAGCTGTATCTGCTAAAGTAGAAGAATATGCATTCGTTGCTATTTTTTCTGCAATTTCAATTAAATAACGCCGCAGTGCGAGATCATATACTATTTTGCCGTATTCATTAACATTAACTATACTTAATGCTAAAGTTGTAAGTTTAGCTAGATAATCTACTCCACCTATTTCCTCAAATGCGAGTTCATTGCCTAGCATATTTTTGAGCGAAATTACAGTAGCACTAATTCCTTTACTAATAATGAGATTAATTGACTTATATATTTTACCATGTAATGGTTCATAAAAATGTTCCGGCAGTAAAAATTCGTTAATGTTATATAGCGCACGATTGTTAATCAGAATTGCCCCAAGTATCATTTGCTCTGCTTAAATATTATTTGGAGCAATCTTTGCAAGATCTTTTTCCATATCACTCTTTAAATTTTATTAAAATTATTCGAACTTAACTAACTCAAAAGAAAACCCTTGAGCTTTAAAAGCGTACTCAAAATCTTTCAGATAATTCCCTCTGATGTAACTATCTTCAAATTCTGTTTTTGCTTTAATGAATATTTTTTTATTAACATTATCTTCATTTACAACTTTTAATTTACTAAACCATATTTTATCAATAACTTGCTCATATTTGTAATGTTGAAGTATGTATTTTCGTACTTTGTACCAAGTTGAGTTGGAGTCCAATTGTTTACTCAGATTCAAGAGATACTCTTCTTCATTGATTTGTTTCTGTGAAACAGTTTTGAGTTGCTCAAATGGTGTAACTTGTAATTCTTGTCGTATCCATATACATCTTGTACAGCTTGTAATATCTTTGATCTATCACATTCTGTTAGTGTAATATTTTTAAGCAACTTAACAAAAAACTTAGTTCGAACTGCTGGCCCAAAACTACAAGAAGTCAAAATTTGATAAGCCATAGCTGCTTCAAAAGAACCAGCAATTTTATGCTTCAACTGGCTTTCCTTACTAAGATTTGTCCTTGTTTCAATATATGTACCTGAAAAAAAGTCTCAGGTGGACATGAAATTTCTTTCATGTTGGAGCGAAATTCTTTTTCTGGTAAGGCTATATTTTCTTCTTTTCATTTTTCGTTATAATGCTGAAAATTTTTTAGAAGTTTTATGCAAGGGACATTACGTAACTTAAAATTGTCTTTAACTATTGTCCTATTTTCAACTTCAATAAAACCTGCATCTCTTAATTCTACTAAGCATTGCCTAACTCTTCGTGGACCAACATTCAGCTTATCCTCATAAAGCTGATAACTCTCCTGAATTTCTTCTATATCTTTGTTGTAATAGATTTGTATCTAAATACTATGAATGATAAAAGCTGTTTAGATGTCTTGCTTAATGCTTTTCCATTATCTCCAGTTAGCTTTCTCCATTCTGGCGGAATGATATTTCCAATAAAGTTATAAAATATTGTAGCATTATTATTACTATATTTTTTTAATAATATTACAACTATTAGTTAAAAAAATCGAATGCTACAGACGCATTTTTTACCTCAAAAAATACATCTATAGTAGGTGTTTTAGAAAATAATTTTTTTACAAATTACCCTCAAATTTTTATGAAAAAGGTTGAAAGTAGGTTGAAAAAAATTTTTATGCCAAACCTATATAAATCTTCATAATGATATTATCTGCCTTAGAAGACAAATCTTGAAATATAGGTAATGTTTTATGCAAAAAAATATCATAGCAATCAAAAGCGAGATACAGGAGAACTATACTACACACATCCATTAGAAGTAGCCCACATGGTATCAGACCACACCTTTAAAACTGATATAATTATTACTGCAATATTACACGATGTAATTGAGGATACAAAACTAACCAAAGAAAAGATAGCAATGGAATTTAATAATAACATTGCCGAGCAAGTTCTAGCTCTTATAAGAAACATATGTGGTAAGAAAACCAGTTCCATGAAAATGATTAAAACATTAGTGAATCAAGATAAAGTAGAGCTATTACTAATCAAACTATTGGACAGATTGGATAATATTAAAACTATATTCATAAAGCCAGCCAAAAGAAGACAAGAAATCATACTAGAAACGCAGCAAGAATTTATACCTCTTGCTGAATACCTTAAATTACCAGAGATTGCTATAGAGCTAAATAAATACTGTGAGCTTTATGCTACCTAATAAACTAAAGTTTAATAGGGGGTTAATGTAGTGAATTGCAGAAATTAAAATTCAATAAGAGAATGTTCATGTAAGTTATTTTGTTGTATAATTTAAAAAGAATAGAAAATATGAAAAATATATGCATTTATCAAGATTTTTAGATCCAAAGAATGATGTAGCATTTAAAAAGATATTTGGATCAGAAAAAAACAAGGACATACTAATACATTTTCTGAACGATATATTATTGTTTGAAGGGAATAGAGAAATAACAGAAGTAGAGTTTTTAGGTACGATATTAGACGCTGATATAGCGTCCAAAAAAGAATCAATAGTAGATGTTTTGTGTAAAGATAAAAACGGAGCGCAATATATAATAGAAATGCAAGTAGATCCTACACAAGGATTTGAAAAAAGAGCGCAGTATTATGCAGCAAAAGCATATGGTAGGCAACCAAATAGAGGAAAGGAAGGAAAATACTCAGACCTAAAGGAAGTTATATTTATAGCTATAGCAGATTATAAATTGTTTCCAAACAAAGAAGACTATATATCAAGGCATGTAATATTGGATAAAAAGACATATGAGCATGATCTAAAGGACTTTTCATTTACCTTTATAGAATTACCAAAATTTAAAAAAAATAGAGTGGAAGAGTTAAGTGATATAACAGAGAAGTGGTGCTATTTTTTTAAACATGCAAAAGAAACAACATTAGATGGATATCATAAAATAATAGGTGAAGATTTAATAATCAAAAGAGCGTATGAGGCATTAGATCAGTTTAATTGGAGCGAAGACGAACTAATAACCTATGAACAAGAGTTAAAGCGTATATGGGATAATAAAGCAGTAGAAGATTATAAACTCGAACGCGCTAAAGCTGAAGGTATAAAGCTCGGTGAGGCTAAAGGCATAAAGCTCGGTGAGGCTAAAGGTAAAGCTGAAGGTAAAGCTGAAGGTAAAGCTGAAGCAAAAAAAGATTTTGCAATAAAATTATTGAAATCTGAATTATCAGTTGAGACAATTGCTGAATATACGGATTTATCAATACAAGAAGTATTAAATTTAAAAAATAGCGTAAAATAATAAGAAATATACAACATACAAAATTTTACCTTTAATGTGTTGTATGCTATTTCTATTAAATCATATAGATGCCTTATATCACACTACAAGTTCTATACTATACTGAACATTGAGAAGGGTATTCTTTAAGGCCTCAATATCTTTAACATGGCCGCACCATTCTTGACGAAAGCTATTCCATTTTAAGCCATGAAGGCGAATGTGGCGCTTAGTGTTTTCATCTAGTTCAGAGGAAAATTTTAAAATCACAGCAGCTTTATTTTGCTGTTCCTTATCAAAAATATTTTTACCGATTGTAGTCCAATGATTCTGAACATTTGGATGTAAAGATAGCTGGTTCAAAAAAAAGTAGCGTTATTTTTTGAACTCTAAGATTTATGTGAGTAGACCTAACCAATTGCTCAATTAGGCCCCTCCTCAGAACCGGACTTGCAGAATTACCGCATCCGGCTCTCAAAAATAAGATAAGCATTATGCCTTATTTGTTTTCTAGAACATTGAGACAATCTTTCCAATTTTAGGAAAATTTACTTTTTTAAGTATCTCGGTTAGTCTTTTCCAATTCATCTTACGTTTTCCTCCCATTCTATTAAACCAGTTATATATTGCACGTGTACTTTGGTTGATAAATGAACTTACTCGTCTTTTGTTATCCGATATACCATGATAGTTGATCCATTCACCTAATAACTCTAATGACTTGTGATAATGTTTGTGTTTTATCTTGCTTGTTTAGCTGACTACGCAAATATTTTCTCAGTCCTTTCAGTTTCTCAGTAAAACGATCTCTCCTTGAGGTATATTTTAGTCTCCATGTTATGCCAAATCTTGATTTTCTCCAATAGCAAGTAAATCCAAGAAAATTATAACTTGAGATCTTCTTGTCTTGTTTGGCTAAATTTGCAGCATGGTCTCTACCAGATTTAATCATTTGTGATTTAGCTTCATTGATATTTAGCCCATACTTATTTAACCTTTTAGGCAAAACATCATAAAACCTTTTCGCATCTGTTTCCTTTTCAAAGACAAATACCATATCGTCGCAGTACCTCACCATTCCTGTTTGTCCCATTAAGTTTTCTTTGCTGATTTTTGCAAACCAGCTATCTATAACATAATGCAGAAAGACATTTGCCAGAATTGGTGAAACTATTGATCCTTGACGACAACCTTCTTTGTTAGTAACTATAGTACCATTTTCTATGATTGGTGTTTCAATCAGTTTCATAACTAGTCTTAGAAATTCCATCAACTCACAATGCTTGATTGTATTGAAACACTTTGTTATATCAATCTCTACTATAGCCCCTTTATTGAAGTTATACGTAAGTCTATTTAACTCCCTTAAAGCGTCGTGTGCATTTAATTTAGGTCGAAATCCATATGAATACTTTAAGAATATTTGCTCAAACACAGAGTTTAGTATCTTGCTTACTGTAGACTCGATTATCTTATCTTCAAAACATGATATTACCAAATGTCTTTTGCCTCCATCTTCTTTTGGAATTTCTGTTATTCGTGCAGGTTTAGCCTGATATTTCCCATTGCAAATTCTAGTAAGAAGCGAGAGCAGATTTGCTTTCAACTTCTTACCATAATCCTCTTTGGTTATACCATCTATTCCTATCGCTTTCTTGCTATCGAGTTCCTTATATTGTTCTTCTAATATCTTTAAATCAATGATATGTCCAAGATTATTAAACTTTATGTCTTGATTTAGATTATTAAACTTTATGTCTTGATTTTTCGATGATAGCAACTTTATACGCTCAAGTTTCGTTAACCATGTATTTCTGTCTATGCTGTGTACAGCCATTGTTTCCCTCTTGCATTCTTACTTTTCTGCTAACCCTTTGCTCCACCCACATTACTAGGTTTCATCACTACTATGGCTAACTCAGCCATCCTTACACCATCTCCAAAGCCTTATGTTTCATCACTTGTACTTTGAATACTTACTTAATTACGTAAGAGTTATAAGGACTTCTCAAGTTGTGTCATTAATCTTTACAAACTCGCTGACGCCTGCGACCCCGGTGGTTGAAAATTTTTGGATTTTTACTAGTTTGACCTCCAATCTTCTTTTGCCTACTATGTGCTAGAACATATCGGCTTCCACTACATCTCACTTTCAGGGCTATCACGTTCACCATTTGGTTTCGGCTCGAATGTTTCACTGTCTACGCTTTACTACTGTCGTTACCTTCAGCAGCACAAGACTCGCTATATGGTGGATCTAGCTTCTCCTTCCATAACTGGACTTTCACCAGTAAGATTAATTCACCTTTTCTTGACGCACAGACTATATCTCTTAATATTAGATACCATGATAAGAATCAAGAAAAGAAATAATAATTTTATAAAAAAGATGTAAGTTTTTATAAAATTATTATTTTTGCTGGATTGAAATATTGGGATTAAAAGGAGAATTATGCTTTAAAACACCGTAAATATATGTAATAACTTACGCATAGCGGCAATAAGGATAAGCATTTTGGGTTTGCCAGTATCAGACAAACGTTGAGAAAATTGCTTGATAATACAATTATGTCTTAAGGCAGACATAGCAGGCATATAAAAAGACCTACGTAGATCTGAATTACCAGTTCTAGAGATTCTACTAGCACAACGTACAGAGCTACCAGATTGACGACGCTTAGGATTAAGACCTACAAAAGCTACAACTTATTTAGCAGAACTTGTCTCTTTAGAAATATCAATCACTAAAATTATACTATTTATAATCACCAATTTTATGTTAAAGTTAACTGAATATACTTAAAATTAACATTGTAAATACATGCTTTTCATACTTTCCCTTATCCTAATCTTGCGTTAAGAATACCGTCAGGTTTTTTTTAGTTTTCAAAAAAGCTAGGTACTTATCTAAAATTCAGGCTATTATCCTAAGGTCATGCACTGTATACTAGCTTTCTTTTTTATACTTAATGACACAAGTAATATAGATAATAATTTTTAAAATCCTTACATTGAGATAAATAAAAATAGATCTCTTTCGAAACTGGTTGACGTAGTTCAAAATTATTGCTGATAAATATCAAAATAGACGTAAAAGATTAGGTCTTAGATTTAATTTGATCTCTGGCATTCATAATTTTGAACAACGTCAACCAGTTTCGAAAGAGGTCTAATATATCAGTATTGTTAATAACTCAGTTAAAAATAACTTTCCATCTTTGTTTTTTTTTGATTATTACTTGGTATTAATCTCTTTCTTTCTCACTCTTGATATATCTTGCAAGAATTATCTATTAAATAGTATACTGTTATAATACATTTTTTCATGTTGAGTTATTTTATTTTTATTTAAATTTTCTTTGTAACTCAACATTTTATCTTTGTATATCTTTTATTCTATACCTTTTATACTTTCTCTTGTCTTATTCTGGGGTTAATATGAGCTTGCGCGATTAAGCTTGTCATTGATAGCAATTCCTATGCCTATATTTGGTATTTGAGCTATAGCGATAGTCTCAACCTCATTGATAGGATTTTGTGCATAGTTGTCAAGTTGATGAAGCATATGATATAAGTTTGCTGCTGCATTCATTAAATTACTGTTTGGGCTAAGATTTAGGCAGTATTTTCCAGTTAGAGTATTAGGCCCATAATTTAATCCTACTTCTTTTGGAAGAAGCTTTGTTGCATTTAACCTAATTTTAGTAATAGGAGAATAATGCTTTAACATCATTCCTGGAGCTTTTAAAAGCTTGTTATGTTTTTCTGCTATAATAGGGTTTTGCCCAGTAATAGTCTTTATTATTTCTGTTGTAATGAATCCATGGCGTAATATTGTTGGTCTATCAGCAGTAGTATCAATTATAGTAGATTCTAATCCATAAGTTGATTGAGCGCCCTTAAGAATGAATATGTCTGGAGAATTTTGGAAATGGATATTGGCATGTTGATAGGTAGTAGGGCTGAGATAGCCTGATGGGTTTGCGCTTGGAGCAGCTATAGGTTTTTGTGTTAACTGTAGCAACATGAGAGCTACCTTATGAGATGGAATTCTAATTGCTACAGTATCAAGATTTGCTGTTGCTGTTCTGCTAATTCCTGCTGATTGATTAAGTGGTACAACTAAGCTAATTGGGCCTGGCCATAAGGTTGCTAGTTTAATAGCAAGATTGTTAAATATGCCTATAGTTTGAGCAGCTTGTATATTGCTGACATGAATAATTAATGGATTATTCATTGGTCTGTTTTTGATTTTATAAATGCTTTGACAAGCATTGTCATTAGTTGCATCAGCTCCTATGCCATACACTGTTTCAGTAGGGAATATAACTAATTTCCCTTGTTCAATAAATTGTGCAGCAACATTTATATCATTATTATTACTGTTCATATTTGCTAACATAATGTTTTATTACTTTGTCAAATGGTGCTATATTATTGCAAAACTGTACTACATATTGTAATATAAGCTTGCGAGTATCAGTAAGATACTGATCAGTAGTGTTAACAGTGACATTGTCTAAAAATTCTGCAATTTGTATGCTAAGATTTGATAATTGATCAAGAGCTAAAGTAAAACTTTCAGCTGAGAATTGAGTAGATAATTGGCTAACTTTTGAATTCATAGCTTGCTGATATAGGATGGTTTCTTGTTTAGTTAATAATTTGTAACCATCTATTTTTGCTTGACGAATTTCTTCATCTTTAATGATATTATACGCTCTTTTATATGATTGTATAAAGTTTTGACCTTTAGTTGAGGTTAAAAAATGATCAAGAATATTCATTCTTAATTCTAACTCAGTAAGATCATCATAGTTGTTTTGCTGAAATATAGCTTCGACTAACAAATGATTAAATTTTGCATTAAGTAAATTTTTTGTTTTATCTTTTATGAATAGTAGTACTTCGGTTGCTAGCTCATTAGTATAAATATCATGAAGTTGATAAATGAAAGTTAATAAATCTAATAATTTTACTTGTATTTTATTAGTTAAAATTATTCTAGCGATAGAAAAAGCGCATCTACGTAATGCAAATGGATCTTTTGAACTAGTAGCGCGCTCTCCTGCTAAATATAGGCTAGTTAAATTATCAAGCTTGTCAGCTAAAGCAAGAATTGCTGCCTTACCATTAGGTACTTCATCTTCAATTCTGGTAGGATAGTAGTGGTTGCCGATTATATTAGCGACTGCAGGGCTGAGTTTGTCATTTAAAGCATAGTATTTTCCCATTATTCCTTGTAGATTAGGGAATTCTTGTACCACTTCTGAGACTAAATCTGATTTACACAGTTCAGCTGCAATAGCTAGTTCTTGATCATCAGGTGCAAGCTTATGGCATATTTTTTTTATTCTCTGAACTTTATCAAATATACTACCAATTTTAGTGTGAAAGACTACTTTTTTTAATTTTTCTAATTTACTAAGCAATGTAAGTTGACAGTCTTGATTAAAAAAGTATATAGCATCAGTTAGACGAGATGATAAGACTTTTTCATTTCCTTTGATAATATTGCTGTAATCTTCAGTATTGATATTGGTAACAAATAAAAAATATGGAGCTAGTTTATTGCTATGATCTTTTGTAGTGAAATATTTTTGATGAGTTTGTACAGAAGTGATGATGATTTCTTCTGGTAAGCTAAGAAACTCATTAGGTATTGTGCCATATAATACGATAGGGTATTCAACTAAACCAGTAACTTCATCAAGTAATTTATTATTGTAATTTAAGGTGATGCCTAGAGTTTGGCATGTTTTTTCTAAGGAATTAAGTATAATAGCTTGTCGTTCTGATCTGTCTAATATGACAAAATTATCTCTTAAATTATTAGTATAATCTTTCCATGTGCTTACGGTAAAGCTATTTGGACTCATGAATTTATGCCCAAAGCTTTTATTATTTGATGTTAGATGATGCCAGCTGATTTTTAATTCTTCGCCATTGAACATGCATAAAATGTTTCTAAGTGGTCTAACCCAATTAATCTGATAATTCCCCCATTTCATTGATTTTGGCCAAGTGTATTCTTTAATGGAATTTAATATGATTTCTGGTAATAGATCTTTAATAGGTTGAGTTGGAGTAACATGAGTATAAACGTAGAACTGCTGATTATTAAATGTTTTTATGGTTAAGTCCTTGCTTAAAATAGACTTAGCTTTGCAAAATCCTTCAACAGCTGATTTTTTTGCTCCGACTTTAGGGCCTTTATGTTCAATTGCTTTAGCGGCTAGTTCTTTGCTGCTAAAGACTGTATGTAGAACCACTCTGCATGGGCCTATATATACTTTTAAGTGATTAAAACTAATATTAGCTAATTTGAAATTTTTAGTAAAAATTTCTTGAAATGCTAATTCAGCTTTTTTTTGCATTTTAGCTGGAATTTCCTCAGAGTAGAGTTCTAATATTAAACTGTAACTATGCATTTGATATATTAAGATTTTTTATATATTGATTACATACTGTTTGAGCTAGTGTTCGTATTCTAGCGATATAATTAGTGCGTTGAGTAACTCCGATTACTCCTCTGCTATCAAGTAGATTAAATAAGTGGCTAGCTTTTAAACAGAAATCATATGCTGGTAGAGGAAGATTTTGCTTGACTAAATCTTGGCATTGTTGTTCAGCGTCTTCAAATTGTTTAAACAATATATTTGTGTTGGCGTATTCAAGGTTATAAGCAGAAAATTGCCGTTCATTCTCTATGTTAACCATTTGATATGTTAAAGCTAGTTCTCCTGATTGATTATTCCAATTTAGTAGTTTAATATCATCGACTTCCTGTATGTACATTGCTAATCGTTCAAGTCCATAAGTGATTTCTATAGGTACTGGATTGCATTCTATGCTAGCTATTTGTTGTAAGTAAGTAATCTGAGAAATTTCCATTCCATTACACCATACTTCCCAGCCTAAGCCTGAGGCTCCTAGGGTAGGGGATTGCCAGTCATCTTCTACAAATCTAATATCATTAGTTTGAGTTTTTATGTTGAGATATTCTAAGCTATGTAAGTAAAGAGCTTGAATATTATCTGGAGATGGCTTAATTATGACTTGAAACTGGTAGTATTGCTGTAAACGATTAGGGTGGCTGCCATATCTACTATCAGTTGGTCGCCTGGATGGCTGAACATATGCTGCACGCCATTTGGCTTGCCCTAGCAATTTTATTGCTGTTGCAGGATGAAAAGTTCCTGCGCCAATTTCAACGTCATATGGTTGCAATATAGCACAGCCTTGATTGCACCAGAATTGCTGCAGGTGCATTATTATTTGTTGAAAAGAAAGTTTGTTCATTTTTTATGTGGGCTAATTTTAGATAATACAATGTTAGTATAATTATGTGGTTAAATTAATGTATCTTGATTTAAGATTTTATATAAAATAATAATTAAGACAGGGCTTGATTATTTAGCTTGAAAAACTGTTGCTATTTTAGCTAAAAATAAACTTTTAGGCAAGAAAAATTATTAATAATTGAAGGTAGTTGTTGCGTAAAAAGTAGTGTTATGCTATCTAAGGTTAACTGTAACAAGGTGCTAATAGATAATTAATGTATTTTCGAACGTGTCTTTAAACATATATATAAGAGCAGTGTTCTATTGAATGTTGTCTTTAAGTTATATATAAAAAATAAAAATAAATTTTACAATGGATAAAACGCTTTGAAGCGATATTTTTAACACAGTGTTTTATAGATTGTTTAAATTATTTTACAAGTACTATTAAATATTAGTATACTAAATAATAGTTTTTTGATATAAAACTAAGTTAGTGTGGCTAAATAATTAGTTTAGAATGGTTACCACTAAAAAATAAATTTAATTCTTTTAAGGAGATTAGAATGAAAAAAATTATGTTAATTGCTAGTGCAATGTCTGCGTTGTCGTTGCCGTTTTCAGCTAGTGCGATAGAATTGGAGGATGAAGTAGGATTAGAGTGTGGTCCTTATGCTAAAGTTGGAGTTGTTGGAGGAATGATTACTGGTGCAGAATCTACTCGCTTGGATTCAACTGATTCTGAGGGAAAAAAACATTTGTCATTAACAACTGGACTGCCATTTGGTGGTACATTAGCTGCGGGTATGACAATTGCACCAGGATTTAGAGCAGAGCTAGGTGTTATGTACCTTAGAAATATAAGCGCTGAGGTTGAAGTAGGTAAAGGCGAGGTAGATTCTAAAGGTGAGATAAAGGCAGATTCTGGAGGTGGGACAGATGCTCCTATACGTAAGCCGTTTAAACTTACACCACCTCAGCCTACTATGATGCCTATAAGTATAGCTGATCGTGACTTTGGGATTGATATTCCTAACATACCTCAGGCGCAAGCGCAAGCTGCACAGCCTCCGCTTAATGATCAGAAGCGTGCTGCAGCTAGGATCGCTTGGTTAAAGAATTGTGCTGGTATTGACTATATGGTGAAGGATCCTAATAATCCTGGGCATATGATGGTAAATCCGGTGTTGTTAAATATTCCACAGGGCAACCCTAATCCTGTTGGACAGCCACCGCAGCGAGCAAATCAGCCTGCAAATTTTGCGATACATAACCATGAGCAATGGAGGAGTTTGGTAGTTGGTCTTGCTGCATTATCAAATGCTAATAAACCTAGCGCTTCTCCTGTCAAAGTTTTGAGTGACAAAATTATTCAGATATATAGTGATATAAAGCCATTTGCTGATATAGCTGGTATTAATGTTCCTGATACTGGTTTGCCTAATAGTGCATCTATCGAACAGATACAGAGTAAAATCCAAGAATTAGGTGATACATTGGAAGAACTCAGAGATTCTTTTGATGGGTATATTAATAATGCTTTTGTTAATCAGATACACTTGAATTTTGTCATGCCGCCGCAAGCACAGCAACAGCAGGGGCAAGGGCAGCAACAGCAAGCTCAAGCTACAGCGCAAGAAGCAGTAGCAGCAGCAGCTGTTAGGCTTTTAAATGGCAGTGATCAGATTGCGCAGTTATATAAAGATCTTGTTAAATTGCAGCGTCATGCAGGAATTAGGAAAGCCATGGAAAAATTAGCTGCCCAACAAGAAGAAGATGCAAAGAATCAAGGTAAAGGTGACTGCAAGCAGCAACAAGGAGCATCTGAAAAATCTAAAGAAGGAAAAGTCAAAGAAACAGAGTTTGATCTGAGTATGGTTGTTGGCCAAGTTAAACTCTATGCTGACCTAGTTACAACTGAATCATTCTCAATATACGGTGGTGTTGGTGCAGGGTTAGCTTATACTTATGGAAAAATAGATAATAAGGATGTTAAAGGGTATACAGGCATGGTTGCATCAGGAGCACTTGGTGTAGCAATTAATGCTGCTGAGGGTGTATGTGTGGACTTAGAGGCTGGTTATATGCACTCATTCAGTAAAGTAGAAGATAAGTACCAAGTAAACGCGTTTATTGCAAGTGCATGTGTGCGCTATAACTTCTAGTTTTTCTTTAAAATTATAAAAAAAAAGCAGCTAAAAGTCCTTTGCAGGTTTTTTAGCTACTTTTTCAGAGTTTTTATAATAATAAAAATTAACTTTATTCTTTGCTATTTAATTAACTTAAAGCTTGTTGGATTATATATAGAAATATACTCCTAAAATGGAGAAGTTTTTGTAATTAGGAAGCATTTAAATCAATAACAACAGTCATAAAAAATAAGTAAAAGTTCATGAGTAAAATAAAAAAAGTAATAATAAATGCTATTACTGCGCTTTCTGCATTATCAAGTTCATCTTTGGTACATGCTAATAATTCATCAGAATATTTAGACTATTTAGAATATAATTATTATGCTAAGGTTAGTGCGGTTGGATTAATGCCAACCAATTGGGAATCTCATTTTAAAAATAAAGAGCTTGAGTTTAACAAATTTTCATTTGGAATAGGTGGAAGTTTAGGGGCTTATGTAAATCGATATTTTAGGACAGAAGTTGGGGCTATGTGGCTCTTTGATATTACAACTAAACCAGAGCAAAGTGTAAGTAATTCACAGGAAGAGCAACAAGCTAGCGGTAATGACTTAGATAATAATAATAATCCTAATCATAAGCTAGATAGCAGTTTGTTATCTCTTAACTCTGGAGTTCTGGCATTAAGGTGTTATCTTAATTTAATTAAATTAGGGCCAGTGTCAATTTTTGCTGGTGGAGGGGTTGGTGCTTCATATACTGGTGGTACAATAGAACAGCATAAGATAGGTTATAAAGTTGGTTTTTATAAAGAAGCTATGGCTGGTATATCGGCTGAAGTAATTGATGAAGTGCACTTAGATGTTGAATATAGGTATATGTGGATAGGAAGCATTACAGGCGAAGATGTGAAAGATAAGCCATATGATAACTTTAAGACGTATGATCTTAATGGCCATACTTTATCATGTAGTGTTAGATTTAGCTTTTAAGTTCTTATAACATTATAGAAAAAAAAGAAATTATGAAAAATTATGTAAAAATTTTGATTAATTTCTTTTTCTAATTTTAGCTGCTTATTTAGTTAATATTGAGTTGCAGCTTATGCTTAAGCAATGCTGATAAGCTGATAAATGGAAGACGGCTGTATATTTTAAAAAAAATAGCATGTCAAAAAGGCATGCTTATATAAGTATTATTTGCATGACATTGTTAGCAAATCGAAGACTTAAAAGTAATTTTGGTATTGTGCATATTATTGGTATCGGTGGCATAGGTATGAGTGGTATTGCAGAAATAATGTACAATCTAGGTTATAAGATTAGAGGGTCAGATCTTACTAGTAATGTTAATACTGAAAGATTGAGATTATTAGGCATTGAAGTATTACATGGCCATAATGCTAATAATATTAATGGAGCAGGAATTGTAGTTATATCTTCTGCTATAAAACACAATAACCCTGAATATCAGGCTGCAATCTTAGCAAAAATACCAATAATATCTAGAGCAGAGATGTTAGCTGAGCTAATGAGATCAAAGGTTGCTATAGCAATTTCAGGATCTCACGGCAAAACTACTACAACAGCATTGATTGCTTGCATATTTGAAGCATGTGGGTTACATCCTACAGTTATTACTGGTGGAATTATGAATAATAGGGCCACAAATGCTTATTTAGGTGATGGTGATTATTTCATTGCTGAAGCTGATGAATCAGATGCAACTTTTATTAAAATTCCTGCAACGATTGCTGTTATTACTAATATTGATGTTGAGCATTTAGATTTTTATAAAAATTTTGATAATTTGATTAGTGCTTTTCGTAAATTTATTATTAATTTACCATATGACGGTTTTGCAGTAGCTTGTATTGATGATATTACAGTACAAAATTTAATAGCTAAAATTACATCTAGAAAGATTATTACTTATGGTATTGATTCTAAGAATGCACATATTCAGGCATTTAATATTAATACTGATAATGGTTATTCAACCTATGATGTTAGAATTAAAGCATATAATTTTCATAATGAAGTCATAATTACGCAAGTTACTTTACCAGCTTTAGGTAAGCATAACATTCTCAATTCACTAGCTGCAATAGCTATTGCTGTAGAGCTAAACTTAGACTTAAATATTATTAAGGATGGATTTAAAAATTTTAAAGGTATTGCGAGGCGCTTTACAAAGATCGGAGAGTATAATAACATTACCGTTATTGATGACTATGCTCACCATCCTGCAGAAATTATAGCAACAATTGATACAGCAAGATGTATTGCAGATAAGCAGCAGGGAAGGGTTATAGCTGTATTTCAACCGCATCGTTACTCTAGATTAAAACAGTTATTTTCAGAGTTTACTCATTGCTTTCAACGTGTAGATCAATTATATATTTCGCAAATATACGATGCTGGAGAACAAGAAACATATAACTTATCTCATATTTCTTTAGTTAATGCTATTAAGAGTTATTATCATAGCGTATATGTTATGCCTATAAATAATTTAGATGATTTGCCACAAATTATTTATAGGCAAGTCAAACCATGTGATATTATTCTACTAATGGGAGCTGGAGATATTACTAAATTTGCAGCAATATTGCCACAGCAATTACAGAAATTATTAAAGCAGCATGTCTACAGTGATATCACTACCAAAAATTAACGGTGAATATAGAAAAAATTTCAAACTATCTCAACTGACTTGGTTTAAGGTTGGTGGAATTAGTCAAGTTTTTTATAAACCTAAAGATGAGGAGGATCTGTCTTGCTTTTTAAAAAATTTACAATTTGATATTCAAATTACAGTATTAGGAGCAGGATCAAATTTACTTATCAGAGATAATGGTATTGATGGTGTAACAATTAAATTAGGTAGAAGTTTCAATGAGATTAATTTTGTTAAAAATAATCACTATAATATTATTAGTGTTGGAGCTGGAACTTTAAACTATGATGTTGCAAAATTTTGTCTACAACATAACTTAGGTGGTTTAGAATTTTTAGTAGGAATACCTGGCACAATAGGTGGGGGGATTGCTATGAATGCTGGAGCTTATGGACAGGAATTTAAAGATGTTGTTTATTCTGTTGAGGCTTTAGATAGATTAGGTAATAAGCATATATTTTTATCTAAAGATTTAAACTTTGAATATAGGCAATGTATCGTGAATGGCTTTTTAATCTTTACAAAAACTAATCTCATTTGTTATAATGACAGTAAAACAAGTATTAGTCAAAAGCTACAAAAAATACAAACAGTTCGTAAATTAACGCAGCCAATTAACCAAAAAACTGCTGGTAGCGCTTTTCGTAATACTAACAACTATAAAGCTTGGCAGTTGATAGATAAGGTAGGATTACGTGGGCATAGTATTGGTGGTGCTCAAGTGTCAAATCTACATTGCAATTTTTTAATTAATAATGGAAATGCTACAGCTAGCGATATTGAAAATCTAGGGGAGTTGATTCGTAAAAATGTTTTTGACCATACTGGTATAACATTAGAATGGGAGATTAAAATTGTTGGTAAAAAAAGCCTATAGTGTTCAAAGACGCAATTCTGTTGTTGAAAGTATAACTAGTTCAGGCAAAAAGCATGTAGTAATCTTATATGGTGGTATGTCAGCAGAAAGAGAAGTATCATTGATGTCTAATGATAATGTACAAGCTGCTCTTATCTCTAATGGATATCAGGTGACTCGTATAGATGTTGGGCAAGATATTGCAGTTAAACTATCTGAAATTACACCACCATATACAGTATTTAATTGTCTAGTTGGTACATATGGAGAGGATGGATGTATTCCTGGTTTATTAAATATTATGAATATACCATATACTCATTCTGGTGTAAAAACTTCTGCTGCTGCATTTGATAAACAAATTGCTAAAACTATATTACAATGCTATAAGATTAAAACTCCTGCCAGTATAACTATCAATAGTAATGATAATGTAATAAATGATCCTATTTTAAGACCATATGTTATAAAGCCACTACAGCAGGGGTCAAGTATAGGTGTAAAAATTGTACATTTAGAAGATAAATTTCTATTTAAGGATTATAAATTTCAATTTGGTAATAAGGTTTTAGTTGAGCAATATATCAAGGGTAGAGAGCTACAGGTTGCTTTACTAGATGGTAAAGTAGTTGGAATATTAGAAATTAAAATGCTTAAAGATAAAATCTTTTATGATTATCAAAGTAAATATAGCCCTGGATTTGCTGAGCATATTATTCCACCTAGGCTTCCTGTTAATACTGTCAATCAAATTATGAACATTGCAGAAAAAGTGTATAAAATTTTTGACTGTAGGGGGCCATGTAGATTGGAATGCATATTATCTGATATTGACAATGAAGTTTATGTTATAGAATTAAATACTCATCCTGGCATGACATCCTTATCAAGTTATCCTGAAATTGCACAATATTATGGTATTAGCTTCAATGAATTAGTGGAAAGAATATTAATTACAGCCAAATGTGATTGAATTAAATAAAATGTACAACAAAAGTACTACTATAATAAATCAAACAAAAAAAGTTAAAAGAATCAATATTCCTTTAAGGAGATCTATTATTAACTATTATACTAAAGTTGTATTAGCTGTCAAAGTTGTAGTAGTAATACTAATATTTATGTTACTATTTACCAATAAACTTAACTTTATAAAAAGTGATATAGCTAATAAATTGATTGAAGTAGCTAGTGACTTTGGTTTTAGGCTTAAAAAGGTAATAATTGATGGACAACAAAATGTTACAACAGATAAAGTTATTGCTGCAATTAATGCTGATACTGGTACTCCAATATTTGATATTGATATTCATGCAGTTAAGGAACGACTTGAACAAAACAGCTGGATACGTAATGTTGTTATAGAAAGAAGACTACCAAATACGATATATGTTGGTATTTTAGAAAGAAAGCCAATAGCAATTTGGCAACTAAATAAGCAGTTATATCTCATTGATAACGAAGGAATAGTGCTGCATACAGATAAAGTTTCAGCATTTTCTTCCCTACTACATCTAGTTGGGCAAGGTGCTAACTTACATGCTAACCAATTAATTCTTACTATTAGTTCAGAGCCTAATTTAGCTTCAAAAATTGTTTCTGCAGTAAGGTATGGCAATCGAAGATGGAATTTGATATTTCAAGAAAATATCGTAGTTAAAATGCCAGAATCTGATTTTAATCAAGCTTGGCAATATTTAGTTAAATTATTTCAATCTGATAAGTTTTTTAATCAAAAATATAAGGTCTTAGATTTACGAGACTCATCAAAATATTATATTGAATATCATAATTAACACAATTGTACATAATAATGATATTAGGTACGAATTCAATATGTAGAATAACAAAGTTGGTACTACATAATTACCGCAATTTAACTGAATTAACAGTATCTCCCAAATGTGATAAAATATTAATTATTGGTAAAAATGGTAGCGGTAAAACAAATTTGTTAGAATCAATATCATTATTTGCTCCTGGGAGAGGCTTACGTGGAGCTAAATATAGTGATATTTTAAGAAAGGAAGCAAACTCATCAAGTAGTAGTAGTAATTGTCATAATACTTATAGTCAATGGATAGCTGAAATCACATTACAAACGGCTATTAATATTGTAAAAATCTCGACTAATTACTATCAAAATACTACTAAGCGTAATATAAAGCTTAATGATAATACAATTACAAGCCATAAGTTGTTGGAGCTTGTAAATATGATCTGTATTACTCCACAAATGGAAAGCGTTTTTCTTAATGGGGCTACTCAACGCAGAAAATTACTTGATAGAATAGTTTATTTATTTGACTATAAACATGCTGAGCGTGTTAATAAATATGAGTATTACTTGCGAGAAAGAATGATTTTACTAAGAAGTAATTCTAGCCAAACTAGATGGATTAATGTGATAGAAAATTGTTTAGCAAGTATATCAGTAGAAATTGCTTCATGTCGCTATAATGCTATTAAGCAATTGCAACTGTATCTTGATGAAATTGATGCTCCGTTTCCTAAAGTTAAACTCGATATTCAATGCCAGATAGCAGAGCTATGTTTGCAGCAATCGCCAAAACTATTAGAGTTGATTAATAGTAGATTTTGTAATTCTCGTACAATCGATGGTAACTCTGGAAAAAGCAACTTTGGAGTTCATCGTAGTGATTTTAAAGTAATTCATAGTGTCAAAAACCAGCTAGCTCAATTTTGTTCTACTGGCGAGCAAAAAGCTTTATTAATTTCACTACTGATCGCACAGATGTTACAATCTAGAAAGAATTATAATAGGTTTCCAATACTGCTATTAGATGAATTATTTATTCACTTAGACATAGAAAAAAGGCAATATTTAGCAAAATTTTTAACTCAATTTCCAGTTCAATGTTGGATTTCATCAACAGAGCCAGATGATGCAAATCTATTTAGTAATAATTGCGATATAGTTAATCTTCATTAACCATAGTTTGATATAACTCTAAATTATGATAATAGCAAGTTAGAAAGGTATAATATAATGTAACAAGCTACAAAAGCTTTTGGTTTCTAGGTTATCTTTTTTCTCGCATAGATAGCTAAACTACTATAAAACAGTACTTAAGTTCTCTAGCATCATAACGCTAGATTAGGATAAGTTGAGTGAAGAAAAAGAGGAGGAAATAAGATAGGAATTGAGTTTTGAGATAGAAAAGTTGCAAGAGAAGCAATTTATATGAACAAAGAAATTAATAAGAGAGTAATGTCTAGTATGCTCTAAATGGATATGTTTTTTTAGTACATTAAAGACATCTTCAATTAAGGAATGTTTATTTAATAAATGCTTATCATCTATGTCCAATAAATATGTTTTCATATCTTTACGAAGATTAGTAAATAAACGTAGACCATTGGCCAACAGTTGATGAAATAAGTCTTTAGATATGTAAGATTTATCACAAAACAATTTACCAAATAAGCCTTTAGAAATAACTGAAGCTACAGATATGTTGCTTTTATTATTAATTATAACATTATCTATAGGGAACATTTGTCTTCTATGGCAGAGATAGTATCAGTATGAAGATTTATATAGGTTTGGCATAAAAATTTTTTCAACTCGAACAAGCCAAACATCCTTTCAGCCATTTGCTATAACTCCACCATCTTTAAACATGAGCTGTAGCGGTATTGATGCCTATCTTGGTAGCTTCTCTGTTATTTCTGGAGAAGAATTAGTTCAACTAATGAAAAATATTGGTTCTTAAGCTAAAGTTTATGCATTTTCATTAGGATTAAAAACCTTTGCTCCTCAAATTGAGAATGCTCTTAAGGACTTACATAATCTAGCAATGGAGATGAATTAATTTGCAAAAGGAGATTGCGAATTAACGAAAGCTTTATTTGCTACAGCTTCACCAAGCAACTTGGCAATGAGAGAAGCTATCTGCTGCGATATACAATTACAAAGCTGTTTTGATTATTTTGCGGCTGGTAAAAAATGTCGTAATGATTTAGATCAAAAACAAGCTCTGTGACAAGCATAAAATAAAGATTCAGAGCTAATGCTTGATTATTATAACATCTTCACTAAAGCAGCAGCGAAGATTGGAATACCATCAAATATGCGTGATTCAATCATGTCTATGACTGGCACTATCGTAGTTACAAACAATAATAGACTTCTTTCGACACTAGAGAATGATGTAGAATAGTGCTATAAAGATCTGATTTGAGGTAATAATGAAATTCGAACAGATTAAAGAGTTAAAAGATGAAAAATTTCGTCGATTAACAGGAGTAAGGAAGGGAACATTTTCAAAGATGGTGGATATTTTAAGTAAAGCTGATGGTCTGTGCGTCAAGAAAAGGTGAATTAATCTTACTGGTGAAAGTCCAGTTATGGAAGGAGAAGCTAGATCCACCATATAGCGAGTCTTGTGCTGCTGAAGGTAACGACAGTAGTAAAGCGTAGACAGTGAAACATTCGAGCCGAAACCAAATGGTGAACGTGATATCCCCGAAAGGCTTATATAGTGGAAGCCGATATGTTAGACTACATAGTAGGCAAAAGAAGATTGGAGGTCAAACTAGTAAAAAAAAACCCAAAAATTTTCAACCACCGGGGTCGCAGGCGTCAGCGAGTTTGTAAAGATTAATGACACAACTTGAGAAGTCCTTATAACTCTTACGTAATTAAGTAAGTATTCAAAGTACAAGTGATGAAACATAAGGCTTTGGAGATGGTGTAAGGATGGCTGAGTTAGCCATAGTAGTGATGAAACCTAGTAATGTGGGTGGAGCAAAGGGTTAGCAGAAAAGTAAGAATGCAAGAGGGAAACAATGGCTGTACACAGCATAGACAGAAATACATGGTTAACGAAACTTGAGCGTATAAAGTTGCTATCATCGAAAAATCAAGACATAAAGTTTAATAATCTAAATCAAGACATAAAGTTTAATAATCTTGGACATATCATTGATTTAAAGATATTAGAAGAACAATATAAGGAACTCGATAGCAAGAAAGCGATAGGAATAGATGGTATAACCAAAGAGGATTATGGTAAGAAGTTGAAAGCAAATCTGCTCTCGCTTCTTACTAGAATTTGCAATGGGAAATATCAGGCTAAACCTGCACGAATAACAGAAATTCCAAAAGAAGATGGAGGCAAAAGACCTTTGATAATATCATGTTTTGAAGATAAGATAATCGAGTCTACAGTAAGCAAGATATTAAACTCTGTGTTTGAGCCAATATTCTTAAAGTATTCATATGGATTTCGACCTAAATTAAATGCACACGACGCTTTAAGGGAGTTAAATAGACTTACGTATAACTTCAATAAAGGGGCTATAGTAGAGATTGATATAACAAAGTGTTTCAATACAATCAAGCATTGTGAGTTGATGTAATTTCTAAGAAAGAGAATATCTGACAAGAAATTTCTAAGACTAGTTATGAAACTGATTGAAACACCAATCATAGAAAATGGTACTATAGTTACTAACAAAGAAGGTTGTCGTCAAGGATCAATAGTTTCACCAATTCTGGCAAATGTCTTTCTGCATTATGTTATAGATAGCTGGTTTGCAAAAATCAGCAAAGAAAACTTAATGGGACAAACAGGAATGGTGAGGTACTGCGACGATATGGTATTTGTCTTTGAAAGGGAAGCAGATGCGAAAAGGTTTTATGATGTTTTGCCTAAAAGGTTAAATAAGTATGGGCTAAATATCAATGAAGCTAAATCACAAATGATAAAATCTGGTAGAGACCATGCTGCAAATTTAGCCCAACAATGCAGGAAGATCGCAAGTTATAATTTTCTTGGATTTACTTGCTATTGGAGAAAATCAAGATTTGGCATAACATGGAGACTAAAATATACCTCAAGGAGAGATCGTTTTACTGAGAAACTGAAAGGACTGAGAAAATATTTGCGTAGTCAGCTAAACAAGCAAGATAAAACACAAACATTATCACAAGTCATTAGAGTTATTAGGTGAATGGATCAACTATCATGGTATATCGGATAACAAAAGACGAGTAAGTTCATTTATCAACCAAAGTAAACGGGCAATATATAACTGGTTTAATAGAATGGGAGGAAAACGTAAGGTAAATTGTAAAAGACTAACCGAGATACTTAAAAGAATAAATTTTCCTAAAATTGGAAAGATTATCTCAATGTTCTAAACAACAAATAAGGCATAATGCCTATCTTATTTTTGAGAGCCGGATGCGGTAATTCTGCAAGTCCGGTTCTGAGGAGGGGCCTAATTGAGCAATTGGTTAGGTCTACTCACATAAGAAATCAAAAGGTGGGCGTAAAAATAAGCTTAATTTAGAGGAACAGTTGCTGATGGCCTTAGAATACCTTAGAGAATACTGTACTTATTTCTATATATGTTAGAACTATGGGATTAGTGAAAGTTCAGGATATAAATCTGTTAAATTGGTAGAAGATACCCTAGTTAAACACCCAAACTTTGCTCTTCCAGGTCGTAAAGCTCTAATGAAGAGTGATATGAATTATAAAGTAGTCTTGATTGATGCTACTGAGAGTCCTATAGAAAGACAAAAAAAACAAAAATTCTATTATTCAGGAAAGAAGAAAAGGCATACACTAAAAACTCAAATAGTGGTATACAAGAAAACGCACCAAGTAATATGTACAGATTTTTCTAACAGTAAAAAACATGACTGTAGATTATTTAAAAAATCCAAAATTCTTATTCATCCTAAGGTTAAAGCGATTACTGATATAGAATATCAAGTTATACAAAAAATTTACAATAATTCTGAATTACCAAAGAAAAAAAGCAAGAAAAATCCTTTAACTAAAAATGATAAAAAAATAATCGTAGTTAGCAGGAGAAAAAGTTGTATATGAAAACGTTATTGCTATGCTAAAACGGTTCAAAATTATTGCTGACAAATATCGAAATGGACGTAAAAGATTCGGTCTTAGATTTAATTTGATCTCTAGCATTTATAATAGACCTCTTTCGAAACTGGTTAAGGTAGTTTAAAATTATAAATGCCAGAGATCAAATTAAATCTAAGACCGAATCTTTTACGTCCATTTCGATATTTGTCAGCAATAATTTTGAACTACCTTAACTAGTTTCGAAAGAGGTCTAATTTTGAACTACCTTAACTAGTTTCGAAAGAGGTCTAATTTTGAACTACCTTAACTAGTTTCGAAAGAGGTCTAATTTTGAACTACCTTAACTAGTTTCGAAAGAGGTCTAATTTTGAACTACCTTAACTAGTTTCGAAAGAGGTCTAATTTTGAACTACCTTAACTAGTTTCGAAAGAGGTCTAATTTTGAACTACCTTAACTAGTTTCGAAAGAGGTCTAATTTTGAACTACCTTAACCAGTTTCGAAAGAGGTCTAATATAAAAAAATAAAGCACTATGATTTTATTCTGAGTAGAACTTTGTATTTCACTGCTATTAATCATTACCCTAACTAGCTACAAACTTAACTAATTCAAACGAAAACCCTTGAGCTTCAAAAGCATGCTCTAGAATGGGCTTGTAATTTGATTTGATATAGCTATCTTCAAAGCTTGTTAGAGCCTTAATGAATATTTTTTTATTAACATTATCTTCATTTACAATTTCTAATTCACTAAACCATATTTTATCAATAACTTGCTCATATTTGTAATATTGAAGTATGTATTTTCGTACTTTGAACAATATAGAGTTAGAACCTAGCTCTTTACTAAGTTCTGAAAGGTAATCTTCATCACTTATTTGTTGCTGTACAACTGTTGTTTTTTGATACTCCGTTGTGCTATTAGTAACTTGTTTTGATTCATCAAATGGTATAACTTGTAACTGCTCAATATCGTTGCTATGCACAGCTCGTACCTCATGTAATATTTTGTAATTTTTTTGTTGTAAGAGTAGTTACTTACATTGACAAAAAATACAAATTTAGCTACAGTTAAGCTTGAAATTACAAATGAGATAATAAACTTTAATAGCAGTATTTATATCTTTACAGGAAAGAAAGTTGTTGCTTTAGTACTTATGCTAACTCATTTTTAGTTATCTTTTTTATTAAGAACTAGCGTTTTTACAGAATTAATTATTTTTTCTTTTATTAGAACTTATGATATCTGTTGTTAACGCGAAGACTTGATTAGTGCAAAATTCAGATCTATGTTTTTCTATTTTCTATATTGAACTGTAGTTAATAATAGTACAAATTAAAGCCTTTATACATCATGGATGATAAAATAAAAAATTACAATAACTTACCATATCGAATAGGTGTAGGTATGGTGATTATTAATCAGAAGAAAGAAATTTTTACAGGTCAAAGAATAGATTCAGCACGTCAATACTGGCAAATGCCACAAGGAGGGATCATTTTGGGAGAAACATATAGTAAAGCTGTATTAAGAGAAATGAAGGAGGAAATTGGTTGCAATAAAGCTATTATAATGGCAGAAAGTAGAAATTGGTACAGTTATCACATTCCAAAATTTCTTGTGCATAAATTGTGGAATAGCAACTTTAAGGGGCAAAAACAAAAGTGGTTTCTGATAAAATTCCTTGGAAAGGATGAAGACATTAATATAAATACAATATACCCAGAATTTAGTCAATGGAAGTGGATGAATAGTAACCAACTGATAAATAATGCGTTGCCATTTAAAAGAAAGCTTTATAAAGCAGTAATCAATGAATTTCACATATTTTTATTATAATTGCTCTTTTTAATATTTTATCAATTGCAACTATAACATAATTTTAGAAGCTGTTAACAAATAGCTAACTTAATATAGCTAAACCTTTATAAAATAGTTATGTTATATACTTTTTGAAAAGTGTATCTACGTTACAGTGATATTTCGCGCTTCTTGATTTAGCTTGAAACAATTTTTTCTTAATAAGATTAAATTAGGATAATAAGTTGGTAGATATAGCAATAACGTAGGAAATAGGTACAATCAGATAAACTTCATTAAGTGTTCTACAGACATGCTAATATCTTTGAATTGAGGAGTAACTTTTCTTATTTCGTTCTTAATCTTAAACCAATAATGTTCTATAGGATTTAAATCTGGACTATATGTAGGTAAGAATAGAATACCGCGCTAGCATGTCTGTAAATGCAAATTTAGAATAAGAAACAGTTAGAAAGAGATAATATACAAGTGTTATAATGGTCAATGTTAAGGTTATTAAGTATAGTATTATGAACTAATACTTGTAGAAATATGAGCAATAAATAAACAGTTATTAATTGAAATTATATTTAAATATATTGCATAATTATAATTGTACATTATTTCTTGTAGACCTTTTACATTATGCTTTTCATGCTTTCCTTTATCCTAATCTGGTGTTATAATTGTTTTATATTAGTTTGGCTACATTCTGTATACCGTTAAACTTATATTTTTAAAGAAGGTTGCGTATTCCTTCTTACGACTAAGCTTTTCAGCTTTATCGATATAAGATTTTATCTGGAGTATCTGATTCCGTATCTATGATATTTCCAATACGAAGATTTATTTTGTTTAACCAATTTTAACTTTATCTTACTCATATTTCCTATCCAGATTAGTACTTAAAAGTATTTCTGCTAAAAAAAGTAACATTTGTTAGCTGATTAGTTACAAAAAAAGCAATATAAACTAGCCAAATAAAAAAAAACATGCTAACTTAAAAAAGTATAGGTTATATTTTTTCTCATAAGCAAGGTAATATATTCTATGCAGTACTAATACCAACTTATACAAATTAAAAGTTCAAAAAACGCACAGGCGTTAATGAATGAAGTTGAAAGGACAGAAAAAAGCAATAGCAAGTTATTGAAGGATATCGTGATAGCTTTGCAGGACGATAAGGAGCTAAATTTAAAGAATATAATAAAAATTATCAATAATTAAGGTGATGATGGAATGGGTGGAAAATTGTCTTATAGTCTAGATAGAGCTTTATAAGTCTTATAGATGAGAGAAAGTTTGTATGTACATATGTTAGTTACTACTAGAGAATTTGATGAGAATGGCGAAGGATTAGTTGATAAATCAGTAAATTTAAACACTCAAGGAGAGATGTAGCTAGCAAAATTTTTGTTGTTCCAAAATTGGAGATGGTTCATGAAAAAGCTTAAAGAAGTAATTAATTCATATTTTGCTAAGTTAAGCTTATTAAATAGAGTTGATCAGATAAGTAGAGTACAGCAAGCTCAGATTAGGCCACCTATAATTAGAGGTTTAATTAATGAAATAGTAGATAATGAAGTACGTAGAGAGTATTATTTAAAAATTGTTAAAGATGCTGATGTAATAACGGATTCTATAACATATTATCAATCTATTTTTACCAAGCAGCGTGTTGAAAAAGAAGTCAAAGATATACCAAACCAAATAGAAAGAGCAATGTTAGTTCAACAAGTGCTTAGTTCAAGTAGAGTACTAGAATTATATCATGATGATGGTAAGATTAGCAAATATTTTACAACAGCTGAGGTTAGAAATGAGGAAGCAAGAATAATCAGAATGGCTAATAAAATCAATGATCAAGTTTATTACAAAGATATTTACAACCTTAAAAATTATATAAAAAGCCTGACCAATGTCAGTGAAGAGCAAAAACAAGCTCTAAAACATATTCTGATGAGTACTAGTGGAGTTAGAGTGCTCAGAGGAAGAGATGGTACAGGTAAGTCTCATGTTTTAGCAGCAGTATACAAGCTTGCTATAAATTGTGGCAAGAATATCATTGGACTTGCTCCTACTCATAAGGCAGTGTCAGAGCTGAAGAGTAAAGGTTACAAGGAGTGCAATACAATAAAAGGATTTTTATATAATCAAAGAAATACCGTTACTAAAGACATCTTAATAGTAGTAGATAAAGCAGGAATGGTAGGTACTAGGCAGTATGCAGAGCTATTTAAGGTAGTTAGAAACAATAATTGTCAACTAATACTTGTTGGAGATGAAAGGCAGCTAGCTTCAGTAGAAAGAGGGGGAATGTTTGAGATACTAGCTAATACCTATGATTCACATGTTTTAACAGATGTTAGAAAGCAAAGTGAAAATTGGAGCAGGGAAGTAGCTGAAAAGTTTGCTGAAGGTAATATTTTAAGCGGCATAACATTACTGAAACAAAACAACTGTATAGAGTTTGCTGATACATTGCAGGACTCAATGAATAAGTTAATATATGACTGGAGTCATGGCAA
The DNA here is from genome assembly GCF_000063545.1 of Orientia tsutsugamushi str. Boryong. NCBI lineage: Bacteria > Pseudomonadati > Pseudomonadota > Alphaproteobacteria > Rickettsiales > Rickettsiaceae > Orientia > Orientia tsutsugamushi. The sequence continues at coordinate 564,806 of NC_009488.1, read as the reverse complement.
GTGTAAGCTACAAGAAAAATTAATAATTACAGTACGTAACAAGGACGTTGATAAACTTAATTTGAATATCAGAAGCTTGTTAAAAGCTAATAGTACGTTAAAAGGTCCTGAATATAGCCGTTTAATTGCTGAAAGACAAGAGTCTTATATGACTGGAGACAGAATCGTATTTCAAACAAGTGATAAAGACTTACAAATTGAAAATAGTGAATTTGCAACTCTAGTATCAGTTAATAAAAATAAGTTTGTAGCTAAGACAGATACAGGAAAAGATGTTAGCTTTGATCCAAGTAAAATCAATTTTAAACATGGTTATGCAAGTACTGTTTATAAGGCACATGGAGCTTCCATAAAAGATGTATATATTCTTCATAATGGTGTAAGTAACATAAGTAGCTCATATACAGCTATGACAAGGCATTTAGAGAAATTACGTTTATATTGCAATAAGCAAGCTACTGAAAGTTTTAACAGTTTAATATATCAGATCAGCAATCCAAATGATAAATCAGCGAGCATAACATTGAAAACTGCTAAAGATTTGAAACAAGAGCAGAAACAGAAAAAACCGAATGTTTTTAGTAAAATCTGCAATTGGGTTAAGTCTGTAGTAACTGATATCAATGATAGATCTAATGTTAATGCAGAATATTACCAATTTACTCCTAAACCAGAGCAATCAGCTAAAGTAGAAAGAGTACAGCAAGAGAATAGCATAAAACGACTGGCTGCCAAAGATATTGCTACTCCATCATTTACGCAAATAAAAGAGCAAAGATGGTACGATTACGATGTAACGATTCTATCACAAGAAGAAGTAATATTAAGTCTGCAGAATGTAGGCATCGATAGCAGAATGGTATATAGCTCAACTGTAAGTGATTTGAAGCACTATCAACCATTTCGAGGAGAAAAGATTCTTATAGCTGCAAATAATGATAAACAAAATAAAAAATATATAAGCACTATAAATGAGGCAGCGCAAGTATTAGAAAGAAAAGGAGCAATCACTAGTATTGTAATGCCTTTAGAAGATAAAAATTTTAACGAAATGCTAAAAAATAAAGGTACGATAGCTGTTAAGGAGCTTGTGATACCTGAAGTCATTAAATTAGTAAGAGCGGAATATCAAAACATACACTAAACAGTGTAGTAGATGCAAAATGGAGGGACATTTACGCTACTAGTAGTTAGACTAAACAAGAACTACAAGCAGCTTTTGATCAAAATGCTGAACAATTAAAAACTAAAACTGATAATATCATTGATAATATAGCTAAGTCACTATAAAACAGTCATAATAGTTTAGCTATTACTATGATCTAGATATGCTTTTCAAGAAATATACAATATAACCGTTTTATAGTAGCTTAGCTATAGTTTTTAAATGTGGACTTTTATGAAAATTTGGATTGTTTATCCTAATTACAGAATTATTATAGTCATTTGTAATGAGGTTTGAGCATAGAAAGAAGCGATAATTGATTCATAAGATTTAGCACAAATTGAGTAATTTGATTTCTAGTCCATACCTTCATATTATTCTAAAACTTCTCTAATTGAGATTTAAATCTGGAGAATAAAGTATCAGAAAAATAACTTTGCAACCAACAGACTCTATTAACTCTTTTATCTCTTTTTTCTATGCTCAAACCTCATTGTAAAGACTATATAATGACTATATAGGTAATTTCGGAATTAAATACTGTTCTATTCAACAGTTAAAAATAGCAGTATTAGCATTGTAGTCAAAAATTGATTTAGCAGAGATTTATCTACTAGCGCTCCTATAACATTAGTTCTCTGTAATAAACGCTAATCATAAACGCTGTAACATCTCATGCTTTTTACTGCATATCAGTGAGTTCTAGGTGCGCTATGAACAAAACTGCTTTCATCTGTAAAGACAATAACTTTTCCTTTGTCTTTACCTTTTTATCTTATTATGAGATTTTAATCTCTCTTCTTTTTTGCATTCGGATGTTTTAAAGCTTTTTTATATGTAATATTTAATCTCTTTAATGCTCTCTGTATACTAGACTTGCTTACTCCTAGCCGTTCAGATCTTTCGCATTGATATGCGTTACTATATTGTGTCACATCTTCTTTTAGAGTTTATCAATAGAGATTTTTATTGGGCTTTGTTTATGTTTTTTTTCGCAATATGTTTTTAGTCCATACAAATACTGTATTTTTTTCCTACTTCAAAACTAATTTTCTATCTTGACTTTATTGTCAGCACTTTCTTCTGAAGATCTATAGAATATGTTATACTAATTACTTTTTCATTACATCTTATTATTATAATTGTTTTATAGTGGTTTTACTATAAATACAGACTCAATTAATGAATGAAGGTCTATTTAATAAATTCTTATCGTATATGTTTTTATTATCTTTATTTGAATAACCATTCTCTTTTGCTTCTTGTATTCTTGCATATGACTTATTAGATCAAACTTTTATTACTTTAATGCGCCATGGCAATGTTTGAACTTTTTTCCTGAATTGCATGGGCATAATTGATTACGAGATATTTTCCCAAAATATTTATGGGCCATAGAATTTTCAGTAATAATTTTGCTTTTAAGGTTATTATCTGAGGTCTCTAATAAAGAACTAGTACTTTTTGGCGAAGAAGCTAAATCAATATGTAACCGAGCTACTCTTTGAATAAAAAGGTATTTTAAGTGCAATAGCATTTGTTTAAACAAATCAAATGCCTCTCTTTTATATTCGTTAAGAGGATCTTTTTGTCCATATGCTCTTAAAGATATTCCTTGTTTTAAGTGGTCCAATGTGTATAAATGTTCCTTCCAGGTCTGATCTAAAGTTTTAATGAAAATATGTTTAATAGCTTCATTTGCTGATTTAGCTGAATAATCTTGCTCTTGTTGTTTGTATATATCAAAAGCAGTCTTAGTAAGATATTCTATGACTTTTAATGAACTATCTGTAGCTTCAATAGAATCTAGTTGCAGCTTAACATTAAATATATGATGGTATTCTTTAACTAATCCATGAATATTCCAATCTTCTTTGTAAGATTTTGGTGGAATAAATTTATGTACAGTTTCTACAATTAGTTCTTCAGTTAAATTATGTAGTATTTCATTAACATTATCAGAGCTGATTGCTTCATTTCGTTGTTCATATATCACTTTTCTCTGATCGTTCATCACATTGTCGTATTTTAATAAATTTTTTCTAATTTCGTAATTTTGGGCTTCGATTTTTTGTTGAGCAGTTGCTAAAGATCTATTAATTAAAGGGTGATGAATAGCCTCTCCATCTTTTAATCCTATTGTACGTAAAATGTTTGTTACTCTATCAGAAGCAAAAATTCGCATTAAATCATCTTCTAAAGATAGAAAAAATTTTGTTTGTCCTGGATCACCTTGTCGTCCGCATCTTCCTCGTAACTGATTATCTATTCTTCTGCTTTCATGTCTCTCAGTTCCGATCACAAAAAGCCCTCCAGCATTAATGACTTGCTCTTTTTCTTGTTCTATCTGCATCTTAGTTATTTTTAACTTTTCTTGATATTCTTCTTCAGTTAAATTAGACTGATCTACTAGCATTTCAGCATTTCCGCCTAACATTATATCTGTACCACGGCCTGCCATGTTTGTTGCGATGGTGATTGCTTTTATTCTACCTGCTTGAGCAATAATTGAAGCTTCTTTATCGTGATGTTTAGCGTTCAGAACATTATGAGGAATCTTTTTGCTATGTAAAAGCTTAGATAATTCTTCAGATTTTTCAATGCTGACAGTTCCAACAAGTACTGGTTGCCCTTTAGAATAGCATTCTTGAATTAGTTGAATTATAGCACTATATTTGTCTTTCTTGGTACTATATATTTCATCATCGTAATCTATTCTCTGCACTGGATTATGAGTAGGAACAGTAACGACATCTAAATCATATATTTCTTTCAGCTCTGTGGCTTCTGTCATAGCAGTACCAGTCATACCGGATAGTTTTGTATACATTCTAAAGTAGTTTTGAAAGGTAATTGAAGCTAATGTCTGATTCTCGTTTTGAATTTCAACTTTTTCTTTAGCTTCTAATGCTTGGTGTAGTCCCTCAGAATATCTTCTGCTGTCCATTGTTCTGCCAGTAAATTCGTCAATGATAATAACCTTTCCATTCTTAACTAGATAATCAACATTACGGCGAAAAAGTGTATGTGCTTTTAGAGATTGGTTAATATAATGAATTAGGTGCATATTTTCAAAATCGTACAAGCTATTGCTATTAGGAGCTAGTATGTTGATTTCAGCAAGCATTGTTTCTAATTTATTAATTCCTAGATCTGTGAGAGTGACATTACGTAGTTTTTCATCCATTTCATAGTCATCTTTATTAAGTTTTGTTATTAGTTTGTTAATTATTGGATATAATGATGTATTGTCACTTACAGGGCCAGAAATAATTAGAGGAGTTCTAGCTTCATCAATCAAAATTGAGTCTATTTCATCAATAATTGCATAGTTACAACCTCTCTGAACTTTTGATTGATTAGTAAATTGCATGTTATCTCGTAAAAAGTCAAATCCTAGCTCATTATTAGTTATGTAGGTAATATCACTATTATAAGCAATTTTTCTTGCGTGCTCATTGGTATTGCTAGTAATACAGCCTACTGTTATATCTAAGAATCTGTGAATTGTGCCCATCCAATCACTATCTCTTTGAGCTAAATAGTCATTTACTGTAACAACGTGAACTCCTTTACCCATAAGAGCATTTAAATAGGATGGTAGTGTTGCTACTAACGTTTTTCCTTCCCCTGTGCTCATTTCTATAACTTTGCCTTGATGCAACAATATTCCTCCAATTAGTTGTTCGTCATAATGTTGTATTCCTATAGTTCTTTTTGCTGCTTCTCTTACTACTGCAAAAGCCTCATATTGTATATTGTCGATAGGTTCATTGTTAGCTAGGCGAGCTTTAAATTCACTAGTTTTGTTTCTTAGCTCGATATTACTAAGTTTAGCTAGGCTGCTTTCTGCGCTATGGACTTGTTGAATTTTTGATTTAAGATTTGCGATAATTCTATCGCTAGGCGTTTTAAATATACTTTTTATAAATTTTAACATCATTCTTAAATATGTCGATTTAGGATTATTTTACTTTTTAATTATAAGCGATAGAATCGAAAGTAAAGAGTTAGTTGTTATTGGTAGCTTATATTAAATCATTGCGCTTATTATTAGATATACATACAACAAAATATGTACTTTTAAAAGTATTCATAATATGATTGCTGTAAATTTAGTTGACTAATATTGCTTTAATCTTTAAAAAAGATCTTAATAAGGTTTACATTATATAAAGTAAAATAATTATGATTAAAAATCTGGTTACGAAAATTTCAATTGCTACTACATTGTTGTTTGCTATTTCATGTCAAGCTCAAAATAATGATCAAAGTAAGATTTCAGTCGTTAATGGCAAGAACAAAATGAACGCATTAAATGGTCATGAGAATAATGTTGTAAAAAATAAGGTTGTTGTAATTTATAACAATAAAGAAGTTACTGCATCAGATGTAGCAGCATATATTAATCAGGATATAAAAAGCTTCTATTCGTATTCTTTGCAGCAGCAGCAAGCTTTAATTAAAGCTTATGTTATTGATAAGTTACTTGAGGATCAAGTTAAAAAGTCAGATATTGAAAATGATTTAACTTTTCAAGAAGCATTAAAAGTACTAAAACGTAGTTTGGCAATACAAGTGTTATTCAAGAAAAATGTGCCAGCTTTAAAAGAGGATGAGTATCCATTTTATCAAAAACAGTTCGCTAGTGAAAAAATTAAGATTAGCCATATTTTACTAAGTAGCCAAGAAAAAGCAAAAGAAGTAAAAGATAAATTAAGCAAAGGTGAATCTTTTGAAAAGCTTGCTAAAGAGGAATCATTGGACAAAGAGACAAAAGAAAATGGTGGTTTAGTTGAACAGTGGTTTTTTCAAGGAGATTTGCCAGAACCTATTTTTGCAATGCAAGAAGGTGGAGTATCTGAACCTATGCAGTTATCTAAAACAGCATGGCAACTTATAAAATTAAATAGCAAAGTTCCGCATATACCAAGCAAAGAAGAAATTAACGAGTATACATTTAACCTTAGAGCTGAAAAATATGCAGCTGCTTTGTATGATGCTGCAAATGTTAAAATAATGACTGATGCTTTAAAGCTACTAGAAGAAAGTCAAGAAAATAAACCAATAGCTAGTACTGATAATAAGCAAGTAGTGGATTCGGATGTAAAGAATGGCTCTGATTTAGGAAAAGTTGCTAGCACAACTGAACATACTGATATAAAAAAGAAAAGTGATATTAAAAAGCTTCAAGCAAAATCGAATCTGAAGAAAAAGTAAATAGAGCTTTATAAACACACTTGTTGCAATTTTTTTTAGTTTTTCTTTTTTTTATAGAGGTTATTTTATATAGAGTATTTATTTTATACTAAATAATCTATATTAGCCTCTAATTAGATTATAAAAATCAGCCATTAAAAATAGTGAGCCAGTAATGATTATGTTGCCATTTTGTTGTACAAAAGCTTGATTTGATTTAATAGCTGAAATTATAGCATCTGTTAATGATTCAGTAGGAATCGATATGATCCCAGAAATGTTAGCATATGCTGCTAGCTTTTCAGCATCATAGCTAGCAGGTTCAGATATTACACTCACTGTAAAAATTTGAGTAACAATATCTGTAAAATATGATAAAAAAGGTTTAACTTCTCTGTTGCTTGTCATCCCTAGAATTAAATATATTGGTGGTGTTAGATTTTCTCTAATAAAATTAGATAATGACTGAGCTCCGCCAGTATTATGAGCACCGTCGAGCCAAATTTGTGGTATATTATGTGGTACATCAATGTTTCTTTTGTATAAATGCTTCATAATTATGTTAAAAATTTTATCATATTGTAATAGATCAATTTTTTCTAACCTTGCTGGCAAAACAGTATTACTTATACCTTTTTGAATATCATTAGTACTAAAATTAAAATGCTTAGTTATAGCTTTACATGTTGCTATAGCAGTGGCAGCATTAACAATTTGGTGGTTACCTGGTAAAGATGGCAGAGAAAAATGATAAGTAAAATTATGAGATAAAAATTTGAAACTATCATTTTGTTTTTGAATACCGAAGTCATATTCATATACTATAGGTATAGCTTTTACTCGTATAGCATAATCTATTAGAAGATCATATACTTGTTGCGCTTGACAACTAATAATGCATTGGGCATTAGCTTTAATAATGCCTGCTTTTTCAGAGGCAATAGTAGTTAGGGTAGGGCCCAAGTATTCCATGTGATCATATGAAATTGGGGTAATTATTGTTGCAATAGGATTATCTATTACGTTAGTTGCATCTAGTCTTCCGCCCATTCCAGTTTCCAATAGTAAAATATCTGCCTTATTTTCTGCAAATGCTAGAAATGCTGCGGCAGTAGTACCTTCAAAAAAAGTAGGTGTTATATTTACTTTAGCTGCTGTAGTTCTAGTTTTTTCAATAATGTTAAATAGATATCTATCATCAATATACTCAGATGCAATTGTAATCCTTTCATTAAAATGCAGTAAATGTGGAGAAGTATAACCATGTACTTTATAACCAGCAGTCTCAAATATTGCTCTTAAATAAGCACTAGTAGATCCTTTCCCATTAGTTCCAGCAACATGAATTACTGGCGGTACTTTTAGATGCGGATTTTGTAAAGCTGATAGTAATAATTTAATTCTAGTTAGGTCATGTTTTATATGATTGCACCAAGGAATTGGCCAATGCGGCATTTTAACCATATTAATATTATATTCTTAATAAAATTAATTTTGAGGAATTTTAGTATTATTAGATTGTATTATACAAATCTTATCAATTTTGATTGTTAGTAAATAGTTTCTTTGACTAGTTGATTTTTTGACTTATAATACTTAAACAAGTGATTTTATAAGTATATAATATCTTTAGCAAGTGATTATCAACAACTTCCAATATAAAGCATTGCGCTTTCAAAAACAATTAAAAAATTCTAGAGATATTTAGGTATATATGATTGATATTATTCTGCCTGATGGATCAGTTAAACAATATAAGATAGGAGTTACTGGCCAAGAAATCATACAGTCATTGTCGATTTCTTTATTCAAAAAAACTATTGCTGTTGAAATAAATAATGAGTTAATTGATCTTTACATACCAATTATTAATACTGCAACAGTAAAAGCTATTACCATAGATAGTGTGCAAGGAATTGAAATTCTTCGTCATGATACTGCTCACATTCTAGCTCAGGCAGTTAAAAAATTATTTCCAGATACTCAAGTTGTTATTGGACCTGTGATTAAAGATGGATTTTACTATGATTTTGCTCGTGATAAACCTTTTACTAACAAAGATTTAGAAGTTATTGAGCAAGAAATGCAAGATATTATTGCCAAAAATGATTTAATTCAACGAGAAGTATGGTTACGTGCTAAAGCAATAGAGTTTTTTAAGCAGCAAAAAGAGTTTTATAAGGTCAAGCTTATTGAAGAAATTCCTGAGTCTGAAGAAATAAGTATATACAGACAAGGAAACTTTGTAGATTTGTGTCGTGGACCTCATTCACCAAGCACAGGTTACTGCACAAAGTATTTTAAGCTAACTAAAGTATCAGGAGCATATTGGCGTGGTAATAGTAAAAATGAGGTTTTACAACGAATTTATGGTACGGCTTGGGAAAAAAAATCAGATCTTGACTCTTACTTGCATAGACTATCTGAAGCTCAAAAGCGAGATCATAGAAAGCTTGGCCGTGAACTTGAATTATTTCATTTTCAGGATGAAGCACAAGGTATGCCATTTTGGCATGATAAAGGGTGGACTATTTTTAAAATTATTAAAAACTATATTAGTTGCCAAATTCAACGAGCTGGCTATATTGAAGTTAATACTCCTATGGTGCTAAGTCAAAAGCTATGGGAAAAATCTGGTCACTGGGAAAAATTTAGAGAAAATATGTTTACTTTAGATACCAACGTTGCCGAGAAAGATCATAATTTAATTAAAGATAGTATAGAAACAAAATGCGCTCTTGCATTAAAGCCAATGAATTGTCCTGGGCACATACAGATTTTTAATTATACAATAAAAAGCTATCGAGATTTACCACTGCGTATGGCTGAGTTTGGATCTTGTCATCGTTATGAACCTTCAGGAGCATTATATGGGTTGATGAGAGTGAGAAGCTTTGTGCAAGATGATGCGCATATTTTTTGTACAGAAGATCAAATTACCGATGAAACAATAAAATTTTGCCATCTATTAAAACAAGTATACCAAGATTTTGGATTTCCAGAAGTAAAGATTAAGTTTTCAGACAGACCTGAAAAACGGGCTGGTACAGATAAAATATGGGATAAAGCTGAGCAAGCTTTAATTCATGCAATTCAAACATTAGGTGAGGAATATACTATTAATCGAGGTGAAGGGGCTTTCTATGGCCCTAAGCTTGAGTTTATATTAACAGATGCAATTGGACGTGAATGGCAATGTGGTACTTTACAGGTAGATTTCGTTTTACCAGAGCGACTTAATGCTAGCTATATTAGTTCTGAAGGAAGTAAAAAGCGTCCAGTAATATTGCATCGAGCAATATTAGGGTCATTTGAAAGATTTATTGGCATATTAATAGAGCACTACTCTGGTAGGTTGCCAATATGGTTAGCTCCAATACAAGTCGCAGTAGTATCAATTACAGACGAAGCAGTCAACTATGCAAAACAGCTACATCAAGAATTAATTGATAACAATATTAGATCTACACTTGACATTTCTAATCAGAAAATTAATTATAAAATACGTAATTTTTTTACAGCTAAGGTTCCTTTAATTGCTATTCTTGGTAAAAAAGAATCAGAGTCCGGGAAAATTGCTATAAGAACACTAGGAAGTCAAGAACAACAGGTTATAAGTAGTAGTGAATTAATTGCTCATATAAGAAAAAACAAAAAATAAGATTAACTAATTGATGAGAAGTTTTATTTCCACAAATAAAAGTAGCGGCTATTTGAAGGTAAATGGCGAAATTAAGGCTAAGCAAGTTAGGCTAATTGATGAAAGTGGCAATATGATTGGTATAACATCATTGTCAGAAGCTATTAGTAAAGCAGAGATGGCAGGATTAGATTTAGTTGAGTTTTCACAATCAGATTTGCCATTATGTAAAATCTTAGACTATAGTAAGTACAAATACGAAATTAAAAAAAAGGCTCAGCAAGCAAAAAAGAAGCAAACGAAAGTTACTGTAAAAGAAATTAAGTTGCGTCCTAACATTGCTGATGGGGATCTTGCGATTAAGATAAAAAGTATCAAGCAATTTTTAAGCAAAAATAATAAGGTTAACATAAGTGTAATATTTAAGGGAAGAGAAATAGTACATGCTGAATTTGGAAAACAAATACTGGATAATATTATTGATGTATGCCAAGTAGAAGGAAAAATTGACTCTCCACCCAAAATGCAGGGGCAGGTTATTACAATGACTATGTCACCTAATATTATTAAAACCTAGGATTTGATTTAATTAAAAAAAGCGATTGATTCAATCATCTGATTTACTATTTATATCTAATGTTTTTGCTCTCTATAGTTTGACATATTTTTTATATTAGACCTCTTTCGAAACTGGTTAAGGTAGATCAAAATTATAAATGCCAGAGATCAAATTAAATCTAAGACCGAATCTTTTACGTCTATTTAGATATTTATCAGCAATAATTTTGAACTACTTTAACCAGTTTCGAAAGAGGTCTATTGAACTCGTGCTAATTAAGCTTTGATAAAGTTTATTGACTAAAAGATAAGGTAGTGGTATAAAGGAGTAATGAAAGTAAAAATTAAACAAATTTATCAATTTGAGGGGGCATCATCTCTGCCTGCGTATTCTACTAATGGCAGTGCTGGTATGGACTTATATGCTGCGATAGCTAGTCCTATGATAATTAAGCCTCATGAAACTGCTCTTGTGCCTGCTGGTATTGCAATTTCTTTGCCTTACGGATATGAAGCGCAAATACGTTCCAGATCAGGGCTTGCTAGTAAATTTGGTGTAATAGTTTTAAACTCTCCAGGTACTATTGACTCGGATTATCGAGGGGAATTGAAGATTATTATGATCAATTTAGGGCAAAAAGATTTTCAACTGACTCCAGCTATGCGTATTGCTCAAATGGTAATAGCTAAATATGAGGTTGTTAGTTGGGAACTAGTAGATGATTTAGATGAAACAGAAAGAGGTAAAAATGGGTTTGGTTCTAGTGGCTTAAAGTAATAAATACTGCTGTTGTATAGCTAATTTGGCCAAGGTTTTTTCAATCGCAATATTAATTTATTAGAAGTTAGTAGTTTATCTAGGTAATGATTAAATGCATAAACTAAATAATGTTGCTGTACTTTATGCAAAAATTTTATTTAAACAGGCAATAAAGCTTAATATTGTTAGTAAAGTAAAGCAAGACTTAAAAGCATTAAAACAATTCTGTAAATTTTTAGCGAAACAAAATATGTCATTGCAGCTTATTGCTTTGATGAAAAATAAAATAAACTTGATGGATTACCTATCAAGTACATATGGACTGAATCATTTAACTTATAATTTTCTAAAGCTTCTCCAAAAAAATAATAGGCTTACTTATTTATCACATATAATTATAGCATTTGATGCACAAGTTAGGAATTATCAAGGTGTTACTTTAGGATATCTTATTACTACCAAAAAATGGTCAAAGTCTGCAATCAAGGAGATTAAAGATATATTTGAACGCAAGCTTAATAGAAAGTTAATTATATCTAATATAGTAGATAAATCTATTGTAGGTGGAATAATATTGAGATATGAAGATTACGAGTATGATCTTTCTATGCTAGGAGCTATCAATAGGTTTAAATCTCGTATTAAGTTAAATTATTAGATTAGTACAAAAAAAGTTATTTTAATAAAGAATAGGTATGAAATGCAACTAAAAGCCTCAGAGGTTTACGAAGCGTTAAAACAACAGTTAGAAGATTTTGATGAGTTATCAGAATTATCTGAAGTAGGATATGTAATATCTATTGGTGATGGAATAGCTAAAGTTTATGGTCTTAGTAACGCTTACTCAGGTGAGATTTTACAGTTTTCTACAGGAACTAAAGGTATAGTTTTTAGTTTAAAAGATAATTTGATAGAAGTAGTAGTTATTGGTAGTGGTGATCAGATTAAGCAAGGAAGTCAAGTAAAGCGCACTCAAACATCTTTAAAAGTACCTACTGGAAAAGAGTTACTAGGACGAGTAGTTGATGCTATTGGTAATCCTATAGATGGTAAAGGAGAGTTTATTAATCCTACATATTTAGATGTTGAAGTAAAAGCTCCAAGTGTTATGTGTAGGGATAGTGTTAATGAGCCTATGTATACTGGTATTAAGGCTATTGATGCTTTAATACCTATTGGTAAAGGGCAAAGGGAATTAATTATTGGAGATAGGCAAACAGGCAAAACTGCTATAGCTATCGATATCATTCTTAACCAAAAAAGATTTCATCTTTCAGATCAGGAAAAAGAAAAGGTTTATTGTATATATGTAGCAATTGGGCAAAAACGTTCAACTGTTGCTCAGTTAGTTAAAAAATTACAAGAAACAGGCGCAATGGCTTACACTACAGTTGTATTATCTAGCGCATCAGATGCTGCTTCATTACAATATTTAGCTCCTTATACTGGTTGTGCTATTGGAGAATATTTTAGAGATAACTGTATGCATGCTTTAGTTATTTATGATGATTTAAGTAAGCATGCTATAGCTTATCGACAAATATCGTTGTTATTAAGAAGGCCTCCAGCTCGGGAAGCTTATCCTGGTGATGTATTTTATCTTCATTCAAGATTGTTAGAAAGAGCAGCAAAATTGAATAAAGCTAAGGGGGAGGGGTCATTAACTGCATTACCTATTGTTGAAACCCAAAATAGCGATGTGTCAGCTTATATTCCTACTAATATTATTTCTATTACTGATGGACAAATTTTCTTAGAGAGTGAATTATTTTATAAAGGTATAAAACCAGCATTAAATGTTGGTATCTCTGTTAGCAGAGTTGGAGCCGCAGCTCAAATTAAGGCCATGAAGGATATAGCTAGCAGTGTTAAGCTGGAGCTTGCGCAATATCATGAAATGGAAGCTTTTTCTCAGTTTGGAGCAGATCTTGATTCTAGTAGTATGCAATTAATAAATAGGGGACGAAGGTTAAGTGAATTGCTAAAGCAGTCGCAATATTGCCCATTCCCTGTCGAAGAACAAATTATTGTATTGTTTGCAGGAATAAATGGTTATTTGGATAAGATAGCAGTAAGTAAAGTGAAAGAATTTGAGAATAATATGTTGGAATATTTTAGAATACACAATCCAGATATTATGAATGAAATTATCAACACAAAAAAAATTACTGAAATTATTAGTAGTAAATTACACCAGATTTTGCAAGAATTTGTAAAATCTATTGAACAGTGTAGTTAGGAGCAAAAGCTTGAATGACAGTTCTTAAACAATTGAGAGATAGAATTAAAGCTGTTAGATCTACTCAAAAAGTTACTAAAGCAATGCAGTTAATCGCTAGCTCGAGATTTAGAAAGCTTGGAAGTATTATTCTTGAAGCTGAAAATTATCTACAGATAATTACAGAAATGTTAGCTGGTGGATTAAGTAGCGATGACTATAGCAGTCTAGGCACTAGGGAACAGCTTATGCTTGGCATTGCTAAACAAGATTCTCAACTCGATAATAAAACAGCAATAATTTTGTTAATAGTACTATCTTCTGAGCAAGGATTATGCGGCAGTTTTAATAGCAACATATTAAAAGAGTTAAGGCATGATATTCACAATATACAGCTTCAAGGGTATGATTTTAGACTGATTATATTTGGAAAAAGAGCTTATGATAATTTACTGCCTGACTTTGATAGTAAAATTATTAGTTATAATAGTTTACACAATATTGAAATTTCTACTGTAGTAAATTTTCAACAAGAAATTCAGAAATTTACTGTTGATAATGCTAATATTATAATGTGTAAAGTATACTATAACAAGTTTATTAATATAGTAAATCAAAAGCTAGATATACTTACTCTATTTCCGATTAAAGATTGGAATTTAAAAAAAGCTAAATTTTCTTATGAATTAGAGGGCCGAAACATTATTAGCCAGATAATAGACTGGTACCTAATAGCGAAGTTATTTCACATTATCACTTTGCACAAAGCTAGTGAAGAAAGAGCTCGTATAGTTGCTATGGAGGCTGCAACCACTAATGCAGATGATGTTATTGCAAAATTAACTATACAACTTAATCGATCGAGACAAGCGGCAGTTACTAAAGAATTGATAGAAGTTATATCTAGCGCTGAAGCTATAACTTAGCATATCCTATTTAATGTTTAGATTGTATATCAATTTTTTTTACCTGTGATAGGTTGAGTTTCATTTTTACAAATATATGTAATTTATCAGTACATATATCATGTAAATTGTTTAAGCACATTGGAGTATGGTAAAGTGCTTGCAATTTTTCTATTGTTGTATGTTGAGTAAGATTATAAATATCCGTAATTAATGGCATCAAATCAGAAAATTCTGGAATGTAGAAGCTTAAGAAAACATCTCTGTTTTCGATAGATATTTTTCTATTATAATAATTATTTGGTTGCAATTGATATGGTGATGAAACACTAACATTAAAATTATATAATTTCCATTTTTTACTAATATTAGTATAATGCTCAATTAACTTATTTCTATCATAAGGTTGTGATAGCTTTTGTTGGAGTATTGGCTTTATTTTTTTTTGCAAAGCTGAATTATTTAGTAATTCTATGGCTGAATTATATTTGTTTTGTAAAATTTCCAGATGCTCCTTGTTTTTTTGAATTTTTGTATTTAGTATTTCGAAATGGTTGTGTAAATATGAACTATAAATATGGCATAATAATATTATTATACCATATAGCACTATCTTGAAACATATTAGGTTTTTGAGATAAAGAATTCGTTGGTTTATCATATTAATTAACTATCCTACTAATAGACATGGTTAGCAATTTTCTTGATACATTAGAATTGCTACATATTTCTTGTCCTAACGATGTTAAATTAACTTGATAATTTTTGAACATCTCGATAATATTAGCATTATATTTTTCTAATTTAATTAAACAATCTTCTTGGTTTACAGTAGTATTATTTAAATAATAGAATTTTACTTCAATAGACATGATTAACTCATTTCTAAGTAGTTGATCATTAAGTGTATATGTTATTTTTTGTATTTCTATATTTGGGTTATGCAATAATAACTTTAATGCATCTAAAGCTATAGGATAATGCTTAGAATTAATGTGCTTATCAAGGTAATAACTTTCAATAATATCTGATGATATATTATAAGAAGCTGCTAACTCAAGTTCAGCTTTGCGTTGATTTGCACTAATTGTATTAATTTGTTCATAAAAATTAGCTAGAGCTTTTTTTTGAATAAATACTTTATACCATAATCTAATTAGGATAGAGCATAATATTATTACTGCTATCAATACAAATCGTAAAAATACTGAATTAAATTTTCTTAACTTATTGAATTCATCTAGATATTTGTTATAAGCACAGCGTATAGAACAGTAATTAAATAACTGAGATATTAATTGGTCAGAATAAGTATTTGGAATAGTTGTAATGATAGTATCAGTGTAACTATTAGAATCGTTTTCTATAAATTTTTGAATTTGTTCATCAACTAAGTAGTGAATTATTACTTTTTTATTTGATTCTAGAATATATAACTTAAATGATGATAATATCTCATTAGATTCATACTTTAGTATACCATATATATACTCAGGGCTTTTAGTAGCGCAATATGGTATTGTGTTACTAAAAATAATATTCTGCTGATTGAATAAACAAAATGTAATACCATTTGCTTTAGTAATACATACTATCAGAATTATATTATTTTCATAAGCTTTTTTGAACAGCTTTGTTTTAGTAGTAAGATAATTAGTTTGTTGAAGGGATATATATTGTGTTTTTGTTATTTGAAACACTGTGGAGTTAGCTATATGTTCCATAATATTACATATAGTTTTAATATTTGACTTTAATAAAGTATGTATAATTTTAGGAATTTCTAAAGGACACAAAAATAATCCAGAAAATGTTATTTCTGAACGTACAATAATTTCATCAACAAATGTTTTGATAATGTGATTTAATTCTATTGAAGCAATTTGTGCTTGCCATAGTTCACTGCCATTATAAGTAATATTAAGTATATAATAGCCAATTATACTGTTTGAGCCAAAATGTTGCTTAATATAGTTATCAACTGGATTTTTTTTTATTCCAGTTTCTATAGCAATCAAAAATTCTTGCTGTAACTTTATTTCTGGCAAATCAATTAGTATAGATACACTATAACCAGCGTATCTGCTAAGTAATTCTTGAAACTTATTGAATTTATGTACTCCATCAGTATCATATGTTAAAAACATGTCTTCAATGATGCTATTGTTAGATATTACTACAATAGAAGCCCCAATCTTTCCTAAATATATTATTATAGAGGATTTAAATATAACGCGAGATATCAATTGTTTAAATTTTAGTAGCAATATATTCATTAATCGCAACTATAAAAATGTAGCATAAGCTATTAGAACAGTATATATTGTACATTATACTATGTTTTTCGAACTTATAGCAACTAGCCTAAAAAATAATAACAAAGCGCGTGTATCATCTTAAAATTGCAAATGACAACATTTTTAAATATTAATCAAATTCGTACAACCTTTATAGAATTTTTCAAGAAATATGGTCATCATTATGCTAGTTCGAGTTCTTTAGTTCCAGGTAATGATCCAAGTTTATTTTTTGTGAATGCTGGTATTGTACAATTTAAAGACTATGTTAGAGCACCTGAAACAAGCAAGTATAGTAGAGTAGTAACTTGTCAAAAATGTGTAAGAGCTGGTGGTAAGCATAATGATTTAGAAAGTGTTGGCTATACAGCACGCCATCATACTTTTTTTGAAATGCTAGGCAATTTTTCATTTGGTGAAGATAATGCTAAAGCAGATTTTATGCAGCTTATATGGAGTTTTTTAACTAAAGAATTGTTTATTGATGAAGATCGTCTTATTGTTACAGTGTACCATACTGATCATGAAACTGCAAAACTATGGCGGTCAATTGCAGGATTAGACGATAGTAGAATTATTCGTATAAAAACAGATGATAATTTTTGGTCAATGGGGCCTGTTGGTCCATGTGGACCATGTACAGAAATTTTTTATGATCATGGAGACAAGATACCAGGCGGACTGCCTGGAACCAAAGATGAAAATGGTGGACGTTATGTTGAAATATGGAACATAGTTTTCATGCAGTATGAACAACTTAACGAATCAACTAGAGTTGAACTAGCAAAGCGTTGTATAGATACTGGAGCTGGATTAGAACGGATAGCAACAGTATTGCAAGGAGTGTATGATAATTACGATATTGATTTGTTCAAAAATTTGATTGCAAATATTGAACATTTAACAAAAATTAAGTCAGTTGGAGAAGCTAATTTTTCTCATCGAATAATTGCTGATCATTTAAGAGCTAGCGCTTTTTTAATTGCAGATGGAGTAATGCCTTCTAATGACGGCAGAGGATATGTTTTAAGAAGAATAATGAGAAGAGCTATGAATCAGATTCATCAACTGGGCTGTAAAGAACCTGTTATGCATCAGCTAGTTCCAGGTTTAATTAATGAAATGGGTGATTTTTATAAGGAATTAAGAATTAGGCAAGAACTCATTACTTACTTGTTAAGAAATGAAGAGGAAAAATTTAAGACTACTTTATCCAAGGGATTAAAGTTACTTGAGGAAGAAAGTAAGAACCTAACATCTGGAAGTCAGCTTTCTGGGCACATTGCATTCAAGCTTTATGATACATATGGATTTCCTTTTGACCTAACTCAAGATATTCTAAAAAAGAGAAGCATTTCAATTAATAAAACAGAATTTGACCAAAACATGCTTGAACAACAAAATCGGGCAAGGCAATTGTGGAAAGGGCAGGGTAGTAATAAAGAGCAGCTATTATTGGAAAAATTAAAAGAAGAATTTAGAGCTACAGAATTTGTAGGCTATAGTCTTTATCAAGCTGAAGGAATTGTAATATCTCTCATTCAAGACAATCAATACGTAGAATATATTGATATAAATCAAGTTGATGACAACAATAAAGAATTTTGGCTTATAACTAATCAGACTCCATTTTATGGTCAGTCTGGTGGACAAATGGGAGATATAGGAATAATTAAAAATAATGAATGTACAATTCATGTAACTGATACTATAAAGCTTTTTGGTTGTACTCACGTTCATATTTGTAAAATAGTATCAGGTAAAATTAATATTAATGCTGTAGTACATATGGCAATTGATAAACAATATCGTACTCAATTGCAAATTCATCATTCAGCAACACATATTTTGCATGCAGCTTTAAGAGAAATTTTAGGTAATCATATCATCCAAAAAGGATCATTAGTAGCTTACGACTATCTACGTTTTGATGTTTCGCATCCAACATCTATTAGTAGAGAGATTTTAACTAAAATTGAAAATAGAGTTAATGAAATAATTCTTAACAATACTGCAGTTAAACTTATGATAATGCCATTTGATCAAGCGATAGCTCATGGAGCAGTTGCTTTGTTTGAAGAAAAATATGGTGATGAAGTTAGAGCAATATCTATAGGAGAAACATCTGATGCTAGATATTACTCCTTTGAATTATGTGGTGGAACTCATGTGAAATACACTGGAGATATTGGAGCATTTAGAATTTTATCAGAAAGCGCTATTGCTGCTGGAGTTAGAAGAGTAGAGGCGATTGCTGGCAAGCATGTCATTAAACAAGCTAGGCGGAATAGTGAACTACTTGATCTAATTGCAGAAAAATTTAGCGTTACTAAGCAAACCATAATGTCTAAAATTGATGGCATTATAGAAGAGAATAATTTATTAAAAAAACAGTTGCATCAATTAAAATATAATCAACTTATTTTGTGTGAAAAAGATATACAAAATATTGCTGATGATATTGGAACAATAAAATTAGTTTACAAAAATATTGAAGATTATGATCTTCAAATTGTTAGAAAAGCTGTAAGTAATACAACGAAAAATATTAAGAACTTAGTTATGGTTGTTATAAGTAACAATGATAAAAAAAATACAATTATAATTGGAGTTAGTGATAATATTACTAATAAGATACAGGCTAATAACTTAGTAAAAGAAATTATAAATTATCTAGGTGGTAGTGGAGGAGGAAGTGCTACTCTTGCTCAAATTGGTTGCCAGTATACTTGCAAACTTCTAGATTTAAAAAATATAATTTGTAAGTTGTTAGCTACATAGCCTAACAATAGAGTATAATTAGTCTATTATAACACGAGTATAACATGAGTTTGATATAATGAATATGCTAAGATATGCAGAGAATAAGGATTATAGACATTGCTCAACAGCTAAGAATAGAAAAAATATAGGCATGAAAAAGTAGTATAATGCCTGCTAGAATATCTTCTAAAGAAACAAGAAGAACTGTTATGATTCTTAATATAATAGTTTTTTTCCTAACTATCATCTAGTATATCAGATATTTTTTTATATCTTGCATTTTGCAGAATAGATATTATATCGAACTTGTGTTACAGATAACATTAAATCTTAGTGTATCTAACTTATAGTAATATTATGACAAATATAGTAACAAGATTTGCTCCTTCACCAACTGGTTTTTTACATATTGGAGGAGCTCGTACTGCTCTTTTTAATTATTTATTTGCTAGACACCATAAAGGCAAGTTTCTGCTTCGTATTGAGGATACTGATGCTGCTAGATCAACTGAAGAATATAAAATCAGTATCATAGATAGCTTAAAATGGTTAAAAATAAATTGGGATAATGATATTTTTTATCAGTCTGCAAATCTACAAAGGCATGTAAATATAGCTTTAGAACTAGTAAAGAGTGGTAAAGCTTACTATTGTTTTACTTCTCCAGAAGAAATTGATCTCCAAAGACAATTAGCTATTACTCAGAAGCAAAGTTTTATCTTTAGGAGTCCATGGCGCAATAACATTCCTTCTTCATTATCATTAAAAAATAATAATAAAGCATATGTTATTCGTTTTAAAGCTCCAGATTATGGTACTACTATAATTAATGACCACGTACAAGGTGAGGTAGTATTTCAAAATCAACAGATTGATGATATGATTTTAGTACGAAGTGATGGTACACCAACTTACATGTTAGCAGTAGTAGTAGATGATCATGATATGGGTATTACACATATTATCCGTGGAGACGATCATCTTACTAACGCAGCTAAACAAATAGCATTATATGACGCTTTAGGTTGGGCAGCACCAGCTATGGTTCATATACCATTGATTTATGGGCCTGATGGAACTAAATTATCTAAAAGGCATGGCGCTATTGGTGTTGATGCATATCAAAAAATGGGCTATTTACCTGAAGCTTTATGCAATTATTTATTAAGATTAGGGTGGAGCTACCAAGATGAAGAGATAATATCTCATGAGCGTGCTATAAAGCTGTTTGATATAGATGGACTAGGAGGTAAGTCTGCAGCCAGATTAGATTTTGATAAAATGTTGTATTTAAACGGCTATTATATTCGTAGCACTGATAATTCTATACTAGCAAAACTAGTAATCGAGATACTATCTAAGCAATATATTCTTAGTAATGAAAGTTGTAATTTGATTCAAAAAGGAATGTCAGGCTTAAAAAGCAGAGCTAATTTACTGACAGATCTTGCTGAAAATGCCAAAATATATGTTTTGGAAAGCCAGTTAACTTTTATCAATGAAGCTTTAAATATTATTCAAAAAACTCCTTCTATGTTAATTACAGAAGTTATTGATATTATTAATAATTTACAGGAATTGAACTGTGAATCAGTTAAACAAGCTCTTACAGAATTTGCTAAGACAAAAAAGATGAAATTAGGGCAGTTAATGGATCCAATTCGAGCATTATTAACTGGTAATACTAAATCACCTAGTATATTTGAAGTTATTCCAATATTAGGTAAAATACATACAATTAAACGTTTAGCTGGTATCAAAGCTATAAAATCAAATAATCAAACTTTAGTGTAATTACAGTGCAAAAGAGTTACCACAGCCACATTTAGCTTGAGCTGCTGGATTAGTAATTTTAAAATATGAGCGTCCTAACTCTTCTATATACTCAATAATAGCACCATTAATAAAATTTTGTGATAATGAATCAATTACTACTATAGCATTATCTTTCTCAGCTATAAAATCCCCTGGTTCATATTCCATAACAAGATCATACTCATAAATAAAACCTGAACATCCACCCGCATCAACTCTAATTCTTAACATAAGAGGCTGTTGTTCATTTGCTTCTTCGTTTAATTCATGAATTCTCTTATATACTGTATCACTTATTGTGATATTAAATTTCGAGTTACTCATTCTTTCTATTGTTTTATGTTGGCAATTATTATAGTTAATTTTGTATTGATATAAAGATTAATAATGTTATTTTTTAATAATAGTGGTAGCTTTGTTTATATATAACTTTCAAATTATTCAGAGTAAAGTTTATTTACAGTCCAAAATGAATTAAATAATATTATAATGAACATTTATAAAAGACTTAAGCAAGATATTGATGTAGTAGCTACCAGTATTATTAACAAACTTAAATCTACTAGCGATAGTAAAGAATTTGATAGCTTAAATGATACAATACCAATTGTACTAGAATCCTCCAAAGATGTAAATAGCTATGATATTTCAACTAATATTGCAATGCTTATTGCTAAAAAGATGAATCAGAATTCAATTACACTAGCTAATTTATTTAAAAAAAAACTTAGTCATTATCCATATATTGATAATATTACAATAGCTGGCCCTGGATTCATTAATTTTGTTATCTTGCAGGAAGAATGGACAAACTATTTAGCTATAATATTAGATGGTAGTTACAGAAAAGAATATAGTAGCATCGGTAATAATAAAAAAGTAAATATAGAGTATGTTTCTGCTAATCCAACTGGACCACTACATATTGGACATGCTAGAGCAGCTGTATATGGAGATGTTTTAGCTGCATTATTACAATGTACAGGATACCAAGTTACTAGAGAGTATTATGTTAATGATACTGGAGTACAAATTGATAATTTAGCTAAGTCAGTATATTTAAGGTATAAACAAGTAATAACTGGTCAAGTAGCTGATATACCGAAGGGACTCTATCCAGGTGAGTATTTAATTTCAGTTGGAACAAAGCTAGCTAAAGAATATGGAGACAAGTTATTAACTCTTAGTGAACCAGAATATTTAAATATTATTAAAGATGTTGCTGTTAATAACCTGCTTCAATCAATTAAAGCTGATTTAGCTTTAATTGGAGTTCGGCATGATGTTTTTTTTTCAGAAAAGAAGCTACATGATAGTAATGTAATAAGTAAGGTAATTGATTTATTATCAGTCAAGAAATTAGTTTATACTGGTGAATTATCACAACCTAAAGGGCAAAGTAGTGATAATTGGCAGCCAAGAAGTCAGCTATTATTTAAGTCTACCATTTTTGGCGATAATCAAGATAGACCATTACAGAAAGAAGATGGTAGTTGGAGTTATTTTGCCAGTGATATTGCTTATGCTGATAATAAGATAAAACGTGGATTTGATTATGTGATTTTTATTCTTGGAGCTGACCATATTGGTTATGTTAGTCGTATTAAAGCTATTATACAGGCACTTGATTTTAATCAAGATATAACCTTAGATATCAAAATTTGTCAGCTTGTAAAACTCATTGAAAACGGTGTAGCAGTAAAAATGTCTAAGCGCTCAGGCAGTTTTACTACTATAAGAGATGTATATGAAATTGTAGGAAAAGATGTAATAAGATTCTTTATGTTAACTAGAAAAAATAATGCTGTGCTGGATTTTGATTTAGTAAAATTACAAGAACAATCACGTGACAATCCTGTATTTTATGTGCAATATGCTTATGTTAGAGCAGGTTCAATCCTTAGAAAGGCTAAGGATAATGCAAATATAGCATATGAAATTTTTTCTACTAATAAATCAGATTTTAGTCTGCTCTCAACAAAAGAAGAACTTAATTTGATCAAAATTTTAGCAGTTTGGTCTCACATGCTAGATGGAGCAGTGAAAAACTTTGAACCTCACCGTATAGCTATTTATTTACAAAAGTTGGCAGCAGAGTTTCACGCTTTATGGAATTTAAAAAGTAATGACTTAGATTACAGATTTATAGTTTTAAATGATAATAATTTAACTGCAGCTCGTCTTGCATTAGCTACAGCAGTTAGAGAGATTATTAGAGAAGGATTAAAGATTATTGGAATTACTTGTGTTGAAGTAATGTGAGTAATGTAAGAATAAAAACTATGCTTGTAAAACGTTTTATATCTTATTTAGTCATAAATAATAAAGTTACTTATGGTCAATATTTTGCATATGTTATTTTGATGCTACTAATACTTCTTATAGAACTTTTATGTTTATACTATGTCGTTTTTTATTATCTATCTGTAGATATTCCAATAATAGAAAATGATAACCTTCCACATAAAATTAAGCCAAAGATTGTTGGTGGAATCAAGATACTAAACTCTGATAAAACTATATATGAAAAAATAAAAAATGATGGTACTAGTGCAAATAATCAAGTTAAAATTTTACCTTTACCAGAGCAACCTTTAAAAATTAGAAGAAATGATGATGGTATCGTAAAAAAAGAGCCACAAAGTCCTGCAAATGTAACAGTGGAACCAAATAGCATAAGCGATTCTTGCGCATACTCACAGCAAGATTTGAAAATTATAACATTGGAGCAGTTTGATAATAGATTAAAATATTTGCTTTTGCATTCTCCAGCAAAAAAACGTACAATACAGAAATATAGGCTATATCTTGATTCTAGTTATAATGCTGATCTTGCAGAAGCGATGTGGCAACAAATTTTTGAAAGTAATAGTAAGATATTAAAAGGCTATAATTATATCATAGATGCAATGGTTGTTGATAATGATAAAGTAATATACAATATTTTGGCTGGTGAATTCTCTAATTTTAGTAGTGCATTTGCATTATGTAAAAAATTAATTTCTAACCAGCAAAATTGTTTAGTAGTACAATATTGAATTAGTTTTTGATTTTTTATCATCTTATAGTGCCATTGCATGGTTAACATAGTAAAAAGTATAATAACCTTGTATGAATCTATCGTCTACAGCTATTTGAGTTAACTTTTCTTCTTTCATGGATAATAAAATTTTTGTTTTTTTAAGCATTTCTTATAGTTATTAGAATTTTTAATAGAATTTCTAATTATTTCTAACGCTAGATTAGGATAAGTTGAATGAAGAAAAAGAAGAGGAGATAAGGTAGGGATTAAGTTTGGAGATAGAATAACTAGCAAGAGAAGCAATTATATGAACAAAGAAATGAATAGGAGAGCGATGTCGAGTATGCTCTAAGTGCATATGTTTTTTTAGTACATTAAAGACAGACTCAATTAGTGAACGTTTATTTAATAAACGCTTATCATCTATGTCCAATAAATATGTTTTCATATCTTTACGAAGATTAGTAAATAAACGTAGACCATTGGTCAACAGTTGATGAAATAACTCTTTAGAGATGTAAGCTTTATCAGCAAACAATTTACCAGATAAACCTTTAGAAATAACTGAAGCTACAGATAGATCACTTTTATTGCCTTTAGTAATTTTAACTAACATTAATTCACCTTTATTATTAATTACGAGATGTAGCTTAAAACCTAAGAACCAGCCATAGCTACTCTTACCAATTTTAGAAAATCTGTTAAAAACTCTATTGCTGGAAATACGTTTGTTATGACAAATTGCTAACCTTGTAGAATCGATATATAATATATACCAGTCTCTTCTCCTTTCAAGATAATGCATTAATATGGCTAATGGTAGCAACATTCTATGCCACAGTTGTATTATCCTACTATAGCTTGGTAAACAAAAGTATCCTTTATACTTATAACGCAAGTAATATAGATAATAATTTTTAAAATCCTTGCATGGAGATAAATAAAAATATATCGTTATTGTTAATAACTCAGCTAAGGACAACTTTCCATCTCTGTTCCTTTGATTACTACTTGGTATTAATCTCTTTCTTTCCCACTCTTGATATATCTTGCAAAAATTATCTATTAAATAGTATACTGTTATAATACATTTTTCATGTTGGGTTATTCCTTGTTTATTTAAATTTTTTTATAACTCAACATTCTCTCTTTGTATACCTTTTATTCTCTACATTTCATATTTCCACTTATCCTAATCTGGTGTTATGAATCTATTATCGCTTTTTTTTCTATTTTCAAACCTCATTATAAATGACTATAAATCCTTCTAAGACAAGATGGATTATAACCATTGTGCCTAAGCATAAGATTTAAGATCAGGAGTAAACCAGTTTCTCCCATCTACTCATGCCGTTCTTGTTCTTCAGTCTTCAATCACGCTTCTAATTGCAGTTACCTTATCGCTAAAAGAATTGGTAGGCAAATGTTGCAAAGCTTTCACTTTGTTCCATATGTTGTCCTATATTAGCTTTGTGATATGCATTTGATGACTTCTAACAACTTATTACATTTCTTCCAGTTTATAATAGACCTCTTTCGAAACTGGTTAACGTAGTTCAAAATTATTGCTGATAAATATCGAAATAGACGTAAAAGATTCGGTCTGTGCGTCAAGAAAAGGTGAATTAATCTTACTGGTGAAAGTCCAGTTATGGAAGGAGAAGCTAGATCCACCGTATAGCGAGTCTTGTGCTGCTGAAGGTAACGACAGTAGTAAAGCGTAGACAGTGAAACATTCGAGCCGAAACCAAATGGTGAACGTGATATCCCCGAAAGGCTTATATAGTGGAAGCCGATATGTTAGACTACATAGTAGGCAAAAGAAGATTGGAGGTCAAACTAGTAAAAAAAAACCCAAAAATTTTCAACCACCGGGGTCGCAGGCGTCAGCGAGTTTGTAAAGATTAATGACACAACTTGAGAAGTCCTTATAACTCTTACGTAATTAAGTAAGTATTCAAAGTACAAGTGATGAAACATAAGGCTTTGGAGATGGTGTAAGGATGGCTGAGTTAGCCATAGTAGTGATGAAACCTAGTAATGTGGGTGGAGCAAAGGGTTAGCAGAAAAGTAAGAATGCAAGAGGGAAACAATGGCTGTACACAGCATAGACAGAAATACATGGTTAACGAAACTTGAGCGTATAAAGTTGCTATCATCGAAAAATCAAGACATAAAGTTTAATAATCTAAATCAAGACATAAAGTTTAATAATCTTGGACATATCATTGATTTAAAGATATTAGAAGAACAATATAAGGAACTCGATAGCAAGAAAGCGATAGGAATAGATGGTATAACCAAAGAGGATTATGGTAAGAAGTTGAAAGCAAATCTGCTCTCGCTTCTTACTAGAATTTGCAATGGGAAATATCAGGCTAAACCTGCACGAATAACGGAAATTCCAAAAGAAGATGGAGGCAAAAGACCTTTGATAATATCATGTTTTGAAGATAAGATAATCGAGTCTACAGTAAGCAAGATATTAAACTCTGTGTTTGAGCAAATATTCTTAAAGTATTCATATGGATTTCGACCTAAATTAAATGCACACGACGCTTTAAGGGAGTTAAATAGACTTACGTATAACTTCAATAAAGGGGCTATAGTAGAGATTGATATAACAAAGTGTTTCAATACAATCAAGCATTGTGAGTTGATGGAATTTCTAAGAAAGAGAATATCTGACAAGAAATTTCTAAGACTAGTTATGAAACTGATTGAAACACCAATCATAGAAAATGGTACTATAGTTACTAACAAAGAAGGTTGTCGTCAAGGATCAATAGTTTCACCAATTCTGGCAAATGTCTTTCTGCATTATGTTATAGATAGCTGGTTTGCAAAAATCAGCAAAGAAAACTTAATGGGACAAACAGGAATGGTGAGGTACTGCGACGATATGGTATTTGTCTTTGAAAGGGAAGCAGATGCGAAAAGGTTTTATGATGTTTTGCCTAAAAGGTTAAATAAGTATGGGCTAAATATCAATGAAGCTAAATCACAAATGATAAAATCTGGTAGAGACCATGCTGCAAATTTAGCCCAACAATGCAGGAAGATCGCAAGTTATAATTTTCTTGGATTTACTTGCTATTGGAGAAAATCAAGATTTGGCATAACATGGAGACTAAAATATACCTCAAGGAGAGATCGTTTTACTGAGAAACTGAAAGGACTGAGAAAATATTTGCGTAGTCAGCTAAACAAGCAAGATAAAACACAAACATTATCACAAGTCATTAGAGTTATTAGGTGAATGGATCAACTATCATGGTATATCTGATAATAAAAGACGAGTAAGTTCATTTATCAACCAAAGTAAACGGGCAATATATAACTGGTTTAATAGAATGGGAGGAAAACGTAAGATGAATTGGAAAAGACTAACCGAGATACTTAAAAGAGTAAATTTTCCTAAAATTGGAAAGATTGTCTCAATGTTCTAGACAACAAATAAGGCATAATGCTTATCTTATTTTTGAGAGCCGGATGCGGTAATTCTGCAAGTCCGGTTCTGAGGAGGGGCCTAATTGAGCAATTGGTTAGGTCTACTCACATAGTTTTAATTTGATCTCTGACATTTATAATTTTGATCTACCTTAACCAGTTTCGAAAGAGGTCTAATGTGTCAATGTATTTTATTATCATTTGATATGAAAATAGATTATCAATGTTGTTCTACCAACAGAAGCTTGCTGGTATATGCAATGAAGTGATTTTATATATGAAGCTATCAGGACAGCCAGGCTTGAAATTGAATCAGAATCGTGAGAGAGAGATTATACTACTAGTATAGCAAATTATTATAACTATTTTATAATAATTTGCTGTCGCTATGACCTAAACACACTTTTCAAAACGTATATAATATAACTATTTTATAGTAGCTTAACTATATAAGTCTACATCTCTTTCTTCTGTTTATATACTTCTCAGCTATGATTTTAAGACAGTGCAACTTGAATTTTTAAGTTTCATAAAGATATATATTGATTTTTAATATGGTATCTTTTATTCTATAGCACTAATTTAAGGCTTGACTCAAATCAAAGTTATGTATAAATTTGTTAGATATTATTATATGTCATGTATAATACTTTAGAGCAAATATACAGCTATAAAATATAAATTTAGGTATTTAATACAGTGTCTAGAAAAAAAAAGGTTTTAGTTAAATTAGTTAGTAGTGCTGGAACAGGTGTTTTTTGGGTTAAGCAGCGTAATCCTAAGACTCAAACTGAAAAGCTATCATTTAGAAAATATGATCCAAAAGTTAGAAAGCATGTTCAATTTACAGAAGCAAAGATTAAATAAGGGAAGTTATGGCGGTTAAGATTCGCTTGGCTAGGTCAGGCGCAAAAAAATGTGCTTATTTTAAAATTGTTATAGCTAATAATTGTTCTCCAAGAGATGGGGCTTTTATTGAAAAAGTAGGGCACTATAATCCTATGTTACCTAAGGATAATCATGAAAGAGTAATATTAAAAACTGATAGAATAGAGCATTGGTTGTCTCATGGCGCTCAACCAACAGAAAAGGTAATAAATTTTCTACAGCAGTTTAGTATTACATTGCCGTTAGCAATACAAAAAAAACACAACATAAAACTTAAAAATTATGTAGCTAAACCTTCTAAAAAAAGTAAGTAAGTAGTTAATGGGCTTATAAGCTATAAAGCTGAGTATACAATTAATAGCTTAAGTAGTCTGTAATTTGTATATGTATTGATTAATAATTAGATATCTATTTATTATGCCGAATTAGCTCAGTGGTAGAGCAACCGCCTTGTAAGCGGTAGGTCGTCAGTTCAAATCCGACATTCGGCACCATATATATCTGACCTTATTTATGATATGGTATAATGTGCTTTAATTTGCACTATATGGCGTTATGTATGATTATTTAACTATGTTAAGATTAAGTTAATATGTACACAAAAGTGTATAAGTTAACTGTAGAAAATAAGTAGTGTCATAGTTCAGGAAAAGCAAATATGGATATCTATTTACTTGGAAAAAGATATCAAACAGATATCTTCAATATTACTTAGCTAAGTTAAACTATTATTTTGAATTGATTTATAAACTATACATAGTAATTTATGTTTAATTTATATAGTAGCTTACTTTATGCATTGTTATTTACTATACAAATTTTTTAAAGAAATGATTATTGAAATAACATACACACAATAATAGGGTATACATTAAAAAATTAAGTAGTTTCATTTAAATTAGTTCGCTTTATAGCTAGTTATGATTCATTCGTTCAACATAATCTCGCTATCATTGTGACTTGAATATATTACTCTAAATCTTTGTATAAGCCTCGAATAAAAGTCGTGTTATTATTTAGAAAATATAATTTTAATGCCTTTAATGGTTAATTTTTTTAACTATTTCTTTAGAATAGGTTTATTCGTTGGAATATTATCTAGCAAACATTTACACTACTCATATTACCATAACGCACGATATACTTTTACTTTAGGTAATAAATATCGTATAATAATAAAAAGTCTAAAATGCTTACATGACAGCTTTTGGCTACGTTTATATCCCTCTTGAATATTATTTTTAATATAAACCTCTTTACTGTATGCTGTGGCAATGCTTTAATGATCTTACAGCCTAAGCAATTTACATAACAGTATTTAACCATTTACATTATTTCATTTCTGTTCATCAATATCTATATAGTCATTTACAATAAGGTTTGAGCATAGAAAAAGGCAATAATAGATTCATAAAATTTACCAAATTGAGTAATTTGATCTCTAATCCACATCTTCATATTAGAACAAAACTTTCCCATCTGATTTAAATCTAGAGAATAAGGTGGCGGAAGCGGAAAAATAACTTTACAACCAACAGATTTTTTAACTATTTTATCGCTTCTTTCTATGCTCAAACCTCATTATAGGTTACTATAAGCATCATACATCCAAAACTGAACAATTATATTGTCAATACTTTATTTTTTATAATATTTATATATCATCTTAACTTGCTGTAAAAACTTGCCAATATAACCTGTAACTATATTTGTTCCTAACATCTTTGCATTAGTCATTAACTTTGTTTAACTTTTTCTACTATACTTTTAACATTTCGTATTGTTTATTCTTCTTAGACTTTCTTAGATAAACAGTAAAACATAAAAATCAAACTGTTCATGCCCTATTTCTTGTCTTTGCTTCTTATTTGAATACTTTATCACTTTGGTCTTTTCTTTGTTAAGTTGAAGCTTGTTTTTTCCAGTCTGTTTACAAGGCTGATTTAATTTTCTTTTGGTAAGTTAGAAAGAGGTAGAAACTTCAGCAAGAGCTGCTAGCATAGCAGAACTGCAAATGTCTACACTCATATAACTACCATTATCTAACTATTGATTTAAAACCTAAGCTTCGATGAACAAAAAATTCTGCTTCGCGCACTTTCACTCACATTTTAACTAGCGTCTTGCCTATTACTTATAACTGTTGAATTCTTTTGTATTTTTTAATTACCCCACGTGTTAGAAAATGCTCCATCTTGTGCAAGAATGAATACATAGCTGATCCAGTTTTTGTAGTCTGCTGTTGCGTGACTATAATGCGCTAAAATATCATCTTCGAAAAGCTCAAATCTTAGTTCTGAAAAGTACCTTCTCATTCATTTATCAAATGGCATGATGCATAAAAATATTTGTCAACAAAGGACTAGCTACTCCAATCTGAGGAGTACAATACTTTCTCTCAATCAGTGCTATAGTTAAACTAGCATAAAACAGTTATGTTATATACTTTTCAAAAAGCGTATCTAAGTTACAGTGATATTTTATTCTGCTTGATTTGGCTTGAAAACATTTTTTCTAAATAGGATTTAAATCAGGAGAATAAGTCAGTACATACTCTAATATATGCCCATCTTTTTTTATCATAGTTTTTAAATGATGGCCTTTATGAAAACTTGCATTATCCATTATGACTACAGAATTATTAGGTAACTTCTGAATTAAATCCTGTTCTATCAAACAGTTAAAAATAACAGTAGACTTCTTTCGAAAGTATACAATGATGTAGAATGGTGTTATAAATATCTGATTTGAAGTAATAATTAAATTCGAACAGATTAAAGAGTTAGAGAATGAAAAATTTCGTCGATTAACAGTAGTAAGGAAGGGAACATTCTCAAAGATGGTGGATATTTTGAGGAAAGCTGATGGTGTTAAGAAATCAAAAGTAGGGCGTAAAAATAAGCTCAATTTGGAGGAACAGTTATTGATGGCCTTAGAATACCTTAGAGAATACCGTACTTATTTTCATATAGGTCAGAACTATGGGATTAGTGAAAGTTCAGCATATAAAGCTGTAAAATGGGTGGAAGACACCCTAGTTAAACACCCAAACTTTGCTCTTCCAGGCCGTAAAGCTATAATGAAGAGTGATATGAATTATGAAGTAGTCTTAGTTGATGCTACTGAGAGTCCTATAGAAAGCCTAAAAAAATAAAAATTCTATTAGACTTCTTTCGAAACTATACAATGATGTAAAATGGTGTTATAAAAATCTGATTTGAAGTAATAATGAAATTAGATCAGATTAAAGAGTTAAAGGATGAAAAATTTCGTCGATTAACAGTAGTAAGGAAGGGAACATTCTCAAAGATGGTGGATATTTTGAGGAAAGCTGATGGTGTTAAGAAATCAAAAGGAGGGCGTAAAAATAAGCTCAATTTGGAGGAACAGTTATTGATGG
This sequence comes from Orientia tsutsugamushi str. Boryong, assembly GCF_000063545.1. Lineage (NCBI taxonomy): Bacteria > Pseudomonadati > Pseudomonadota > Alphaproteobacteria > Rickettsiales > Rickettsiaceae > Orientia > Orientia tsutsugamushi. The sequence continues at coordinate 532,726 of NC_009488.1, read as the reverse complement.
CCTTAGAATACCTTAGAGAATACCGTACTTATTTTCATATAGGTCAGAACTATGGGATTAGTGAAAGTTCAGCATATAAAGCTGTAAAATGGGTAGAAGACACCTTAGTTAAACACCCAAACTTTGCTCTTCCAGGTCGTAAAGCTCTAATGAATAGCGATATGAATTATGAAGTAGTCTTGATTGATGCTACTGAGAGTCCAATAGAAAGACCCAAAAAAAACAAAAATTCTATTATTCAGGAAAGAAGAAAAGGCATACACTAAAGACTCAAATAGTGGTAGACAAGAAAACACACCAAGTAATATGTACAGATTTTTCTAACGGTAAAAAACATGACTTTAGATTATTTAAGGAATCCAAAATTCTTATCCATCCTAAGATTAAAGCGATTACTGATACAGGATATCAAGGTATACAAAAAATTCACAATAATTCTGCATTACCAAAGAAAAAAAGCAAGAAAAATCCTTTAACTAAAAATGATAAAAAGAATAATCGTAGGTTAGCAGGAGAAAGAGTTGTCAATGAAAACGTTATTGGTATGCTAAAACGGTTCAAAATTATTGCTGACAAATATCGAAATAGACGTAAAAGATTTGGTCTTAGATTTAATTTGATCTCTGGCATTTATAATTTTGAACTACCTTAACCAGTTTCGAAAGAGGTCTATTATTCATGAAAGAAGAAAAGGCATATACTAAAAACTCAAATAGCCCTAGACAAGAAAACACACCAAGTAATATGTACAGATTTTTCTAACGGTAAAAAACATGGCTTTAGATTATTTAAGGAATCCAAAATTCTTATCCATCATAAGGTTAAAGCGATTACTGATACAGGATATCAAGGTATACAAAAAATTCACAATAATTCTGAATTACCAAAGAAAAAAAGCAAAAAAATCCTTTAACTAAAAACGTTATTGGTATGCTAAAACGGTTCAAAATTATTGCTGATAAATATCGAAATAGACGTAAAAGATTAGGCATTAGATTTAATTTGATCTCTGGCATTTATAATTTTGAACTACGTTAACCAGTTTCGAAAGAGGTCTAGTATTAACATTGCAGTCAAAATTGATACAGTTAGCAGAGATTTATCTACTAATCTCATATAACATTAGTTCCTCTTTGATGAATGCAAATTATAAACACCAACATCTTATGTATCTTGTGCAAATACGTGAGTTCTAGTGTGATACTATGAACAAAACTGCTCTCACCAGTAAAGATAATAACTTTTCCTTTGTCTGTATACCTTTTTATCTTATTCTGAAATTTTAATCTCTCTTCTTTTTTGCTTTTGGATGTTTTAAACGCCAGTTTAGGATAAGAAAAAGCAGGGAAAGCATAATGTAAAAGGTCTACGAGAGATAATGCACAATTAAATTATGCGATATATTTAAATATAATTTCAATTAATAACAGTTTATTTATTGCTCATATTTCTACAAGTATTAGTTCATAATACTATACTTAATAACCTGAACATTGACCATTGTAATACTTGTATATATATCTCTTTCTAACTGTTTCTTATTCTAAATTTGCATGTGCAAACATGCGAGCAATAAATAAATGGCTATTAATTAAAACTATATTTAATATATCACATAATTATAATTGCACATTATCTCTTGTAGACCTTTTGTATTATGACTTCCCTGCTTTCTCTTATCCTAAACTGGCGTTTTAAAGCTTTTTTTATATGTAATATTTAATCTCTTTAATGCTTTTTTTGTATATTCGCATTGCTTATTCCTAGCAGTCTAGCTCTTCCATATTGAGATGCATCACTACATTGCGACACATCTTCTTTTAGTTTATCAATAGAGATTTTTGTTGAAGATCTGTTTCTGTTTTTTAATTACGATATGTTTTTACTCCACACAAATACTATATTCTTTCCTATCTCAAAACGTTTTGATATCTTTTCAAAACTGGTTTTCTCTCTTGTTTTTATGTCTGGCACTTTTTTTCGAAAACCTATAGAATATATCATACTAATTACTTTTTCATTAGAATTATAAGACCTGAGAAGGAAAATATATATCAAAGCTAAAGCTGAAAAAGTAATTGAAATGCTTCAGCTGGAAAAGGTAGAATAGAATTATATAATGATTACTAAATTCGATATTATAGATCTTTGAAAGAATAACTTACGATATGCTCTATAGGCAATGATATGAAGTTATCAGGAAAGCACAATATAGGAAATCCTTACATTACGTTTAATGTAGTAGGTGATGGAAACTGTGATAACAAAACTACCGCGCCTTCACTTGCCCCAACCCTTAGTGGATGTAAAATTTGGTAACACCTTGTTATTACACGACGATCAAGCAATATTGCAGCTTAAATCTACTATTAATGGCAAAGTTAAAGCTTCCTTTTCATATTAAGCATTCTCATTACATATCTGTTATGAATTTTCAAACTAATATCCTTGCTGTATTTTTTTATACTTATGTTTTTAAGCCTAACAAAATGTTTGTTTCTTTTTCTTTTACATGTTTCTTTTTTCTATCTTTTGCTTTTTCGTTATATCTGACTTTGGTATGTGAAGTTAAGGATTACCGCAATAGTATGATATAAAAAATGAAATAAATGAAGATAGATAAAAACAACAAAAATACTCTAATACACAAGAAGAACTGTAACGATTTTTTACATAATAGATAACTTTACAAATATTTTGAACAAAGATGTATAAAGAACATGCTTAAAGTCTATACATAATTGTAAAAAATTAATTCTTAATTCTTTCTGTATCTTAGCAGAGTTATTATATAGAACTCTTAGGCTAATATGACATTTGGAAAATTTATACACTTAACCTCAATATAGCAAAGCCTGATAGTTCAAAGTTAATACAAGCGCGCCTTTTTTACGACTAAGGTGCATATTAATCATGCAGTTTTAGCTAGTGATTTCTTAGTAAGCTCTACTAAATGTACAAAAGAATCAGCATTATGAACTGCTAAATTGGCCATGACTTTACGATCTACAGTAATATTTGCTTGTTTGAGTCCATTAATAAACTGTGAATAAGTCATATCATATTGTCTTACAGCAGCATTAATTCTTTGAATCCATAACGCTCTAAACTGGCGCTTGCGATTACGTCTGTCGCGGTAGCTATACTGAAGTGCTTTTTCTACTTTTTGAATAGCAATTCTAAAACAATTTTTAGCTCTACCACGATAACCTTTAGCTAATTTTAAGATTTTTTTATGACGATTTTTATTAACTTTCCCTGATCTTGCGCGTGACATTTAAAAATCCCTTATAAATTTATTGAACACCATAAGGCATAAGATACTTAATAATATTTTTAGCATCTTGTCCTATAAGAGTTGTTGTACTTCTTAAATTTCTCAATTGCTTCTTAGTTCTACGGCGCATAAAATGCCGCTTTCCTGCTTGTGTTACTTTCAGCTTACCACTTGAGGATAGGCTAAAGCGCTTTTTAACTGCTGATTTAGTTTTAAGCTTAGGCATGATAATATTATCCTATAAGATATTTTTTATAAATTATATACTTTATTTTTGAAACTACAGTACTCCTAGCAGTATTAAATTTGTAGTGTCAATAACTTAACTTCAGGGCGCTTAGTTTATCATATGTGAGAATAATTCACAAGTATTTTTATAGTTTATTAACCAATAATTTACTTAAATATGCTATTTAAAAAATAATATCTATACATATATACTATGATATACCATGTTTTGTAGATTTAGCAATTAAGCTCTTAATTGAGTTTTGAGTAACAAATTACAAGTAATTAATTAATGTAAGCATATGTAGTTATTAATTAAGTTATAATACTTAATTTTTTATAATCTGAAGATATAGCAGCTGTATTGCTACTGTATCTTGAACTGTCTAAATTTTGTATACAAAATGTAATATTGTTTAATTCACTAAAAAATAGTTTAAAAAATGTCAGTAGAAACTTATAAATTTGATGCAGAAGTAGGCAAAGTACTTCATTTGGTAATTCACACATTATATACCAATAAGAAGATTTTTTTACGAGAATTAATTTCAAATGCCTCTGATGCTTGTGATAAGCTACGTTATCTTAGTCAAAGTAATGCTGAACTGCTGCAAGGAGAAAGTGATTTTAAAATTACTGTCTCAATGGATAAGGAAAAACGTTATATAATTTTACAAGATAACGGTATTGGAATGAATAAAGAAGACCTAACACAGAATTTAGGAACGATAGCTAGTTCTGGCACTCAAAAATTTTTGGAGCAGTTAGGCAATGATGCTAAAAAGGATAACATGTTGATAGGGCAATTTGGAGTGGGGTTCTATTCATCATATATGGTAGCAGATGAGGTCAAAGTAATATCTAAGAAGGCTGGTGAAGCACAAGCTTATCAGTGGTCTTCTAAAGGTGAGGGTGAGTATTATATTGAAGATTGTGAAGCTGATTTTATTAGAGGTACAAAAATTACTTTACATATTAAACCAGAATATGATAACTACTTAGATCATTTTCAAATTAAAGATATTATTAAAACTTACTCTGATCATATCTCAGTTCCAATATACTATGTTGGAGTGGATGGTAAAGAGCAACAAGTTAACTCATCATCAGCATTATGGACTAGATCTAAAAGTGATATAACTGATGAACAATATGAGGAATTTTATCGAAATATTGCATATGCTATAGATAAGCCGTGGGTTACTATTCATAATAAATCTGAAGGAGTAATAGAATTTACAAACTTATTATTTATTCCTTCATCAAAAACTTTTGATTTATTTCATCCTGATAGAAAAAGCAGAGTAAAACTTTATATAAAGAAGGTATTTATTACTGATGAGAATGTCGCTTTAATTCCAAAATATATGAGATTTTTAAGAGGAGTAGTAGATTCAGAAGATTTGTCGCTAAATATTAGCCGTGAAACCTTGCAACATAGTCCTTTGATTGATAAAATCCAGGCATCTATAACCAAAAGAGTTATTACAGAACTAGAAAAACAAAAAACTAAAGATCAAGGCGAATATGAAACATTTTGGAATAATTTTGGAGCAGTTCTAAAAGAAGGATTATGTGAAGGTACAGCAGATGTTGATAAATTATTAAAAATCTGTTTGTTTAGGAGTGCATTACAAGATAAGTTTATTTCACTTGATGAATATATTGCTAATTTAAAATCAGAACAAAAAAACATTTATTATATTACTGGAGATGATTTAGAAGCTCTTAAATCTAGTCCACAAATTGAAGGTTTATTAAGTAGAAATATTGATGTTTTACTACTTACAGACGATGTTGATAAGTTCTGGGTTATGGTGACTAGAAAGTATAATGACTATGTATTGAAGTCAGTAACTTCAGCTAATATTGAAATTGACAATTGTGATACTAAAACAGCTAAATCAAGTGATACCAATAACGATGGTAAAGATGATACTTCATCTTCTGATGACCAAAATTGTGAGCAATTAATCAAATATTTTAAAGAAGTATTAGGAGATAAAGTTAAATCAGTAGAAGTATCTAAAAAACTCACTCGCAGTCCAGTATGTTTAACAGTACCAGAAGGAAGTATGGATATTAGGACTGAAAGGTTTTTAATAGAGCAAAAGCAATTAAGTAGCCATTCTAGCAAAATTTTGGAAATTAATCCTAATCACACAATTATTAAAAAGATTAATGAAAATATTAAGCTTAATCAAAATTTAGATGTAAATAAACAGCTTGTAATGACTTTATTGGATCAATCTTACTTGATAGAGGGACAACCGATTCCTGATCTACAGGATTATTGTAATCGTATAAATTTCTTTATTGAAAAATCAGTAAATTAAGTCTTAAAGCGTTCATCTTTCAATTCTTTATAACATCTTGTTATAAGTTTTTGCTTGATGAAGCGCTTATACTAATATAATGCAGCTGAAAGGCAGTTGTTACCTAAGTTTCTAGAGGCTTTTTAGCTATAGCTATAAAATTGAATATTAAAAATTAACTGAGTGATAAGTAAAAAATTAATTATTGAGCTATTAAAACAGTTAATAAGCTTTAAGTCTGTTACACCAAATGATAATGGTGCAATAGACTTTATTACTAATTTACTTGTAAAACAAGGGTTTAAGGTTTATGTAAAGGAGTTTGGTCAGGAATATAAAGTTAAAAATCTTTATGGATATTTTGGTAATGGGCAGCCAAATATATGTTTTGCTGGTCACATTGATGTAGTACCTGCCGGATTTATTGAACAATGGAAATATCCTCCTTTTTGCGCTACTCAGTATAAAGATAAAATTTATGGTAGAGGTGTTGTAGATATGAAAGGGGCAATATCTGCAATGTTATCTTCAGTATTCTGTTTTATTGATAACAATCATGATTTTAATGGAACAATTAGTTTTTTAATTACAGCTGATGAGGAAGGTGAAGCATTATTTGGTACCAAAAAAATGTTGGAGTGGATTTACAGGCAAGGGCATAAAATAGATTTTACTATTTTAGGCGAACCGACATGTACAGACAAAATTGGTGATACTATAAAGATTGGCAGACGTGGTAGTATAAATTTTGATTTAAAAGTCTTTGGCAAGCAAGGTCATGTAGCTTATCCACATTTGGCTATTAATCCAAATCATTTAATTGTGAAGATTTTGAATAGGTTGATTGCTTATAAGATAGATGAAGGCAATGAATTTTTTGCACCATCTAATTTAGAAATTGTTTCAATAGATACAAACAATAATATTACAAATATTATACCTGAAATAGCTAAATCAAAGTTTAATATCAGGTTTAATGATATTCATACTAATGAGCGGTTGTTAGAGATTGTTAAAAAAACTATTGAACAATTTACTACAAACTATGACTTACAATCAAGTTGCAGGTCAAGACCATTTTTAGCAAAAATGTCTCCTTATATTTTCAGTTTTAAAGAATTAGTACATAAAGTAACAAAAATAAAGCCAGAATTTTCAACTTCAGGAGGCACATCTGATGCTTATTTTTTTAAAGATTATTCTCCTATTGTAGAATTTGGATTATTAAATACTATGGCTCACAAAATTAATGAGTATTGTTTAATTAATGATTTACAAACTTTATGTAGAGTGTATTATAATGCTTTATGCTTGTTTCTAATGAGCAATAGCAAATTTAGAACAAATTAAAGTATAATTAATTTAAAGCGGGTGTGGCGAAATTGGTAGACGTACCAGATTTAGGTTCTGGCGCTGAAAGGCATGGGGGTTCAATTCCCTCCACCCGTACCAGCAAGCTTAAAAGAATGTAATTTACAAAATACGAAAGATTTAATTATTTATGTCTCAAATCATCGAGTTGCAGAGTGAAGGCCTTGAAAAGCATTTTCAAATTTCTATTCCTGCAAGTGTAATAAAAGATAAGACTGATCAAAAGGTTATATCTTTAACTGCAAGGGCAAATGTGCCTGGATTTAGAAAGTTTAAGTCGGGATCTCACATTACTTCAAAGGCAATGCAAGTAAAGCAGTTGCAGATTCGAAGACAGTATGAAGCATCAATAAGAAATGATGTTCAAAATGATGTTATTGTTGCTGCGGTAAAAAGTTTAATCAAGTCTAATAATTTTTCACTAATTGGTGATCCTAGTATCAAGATTAATGATGATTCTAGTATTGAAGTTAATTCAGAACAAAATTCAAATGCAGAAGAAAAAGATATTAGAGTAGATGTAAAATTTACTGTATATCCTGAAATTAAAATTCCTGATTTTAGTCAAATTACACTTAAGAAACATATAATACAGTGCACAGAAGAATCTGTAAATGAGTTTATTAATGGGTTACGCAATGAAGTATATGAATATAAGGATTGCTCAGAGCAAGAGAAAGCTATTAAGGGAAGTAAGTTAGTTATAGATATTGCTATTACTGGTGATGGAATAGAAGATCATAATAAAGAAGATATAGAATTTATATTAGGAAGTGGAAAGTTAATTAGTAAAGATATAGAGGAAAGATTTACTGACAGTATAGTAGGATCTCAGCTGGACATAAGTACAACTTTGCCAGATAATTATCATGATAGTAAAGCTGCAGGTAAGTTGGCCAATTTAAGAGTTACAGTAAAAAAGATTCAACAACCTGTACTTATTACTGAGCAACAAATATTAGATAAATATAAAGTTACGAGTATAGATGAGCTGAAAGTCAAAGTAAAAGAACTTCAGAATAAGGAATTTATGGGGCTTAGTCAAATATTACTAAGAGCCAGGCTTTTGAATCAATTGGATAAGATGCTAGATTATGATCTGCCTAAGCTACTATTAAAATCAGAATATAATGTGGTTAGGCAGAATGTTTTGGCTGCATTGAAGGATAATAATAATAATGGTATTAAGGTTGCTTTAGATAAAAGTTCTGATCATGATATTGAACAATATTGTCAATTTATAGCTACTAGAAGAGTAAGAACAGGTTTATTTGTATTACATTATGCTGATAAGAAAAATATTACTGTTACTGACGAAGAAAAAAATATGATTTTACTGCAATATTTAAATAAAGGTAAAGAAGAAGCAAATGCAATTATGCATGCATATAATAATAACCTTAGATGGCTATCAAATAGCATAGCTATGGAAGCTAAGGAAATTAAGGTAATTAATCATATTCTTGAAAATGAAGTTCAAATTGTAGAAGAACCTTGTACATCTGATGAAATAGAAGGTTTCGCAGATGAAATAAGTAAAGATATGGGGTTAAGTTTTACTGATAATGCTATAAGCGAAAATATTAATAATGATGTTAAGAGAGATGTTACAGTTGATTAATACCATCCAAGTAATATAAGCTAGATGGTGTTATATAAATTACAGTTCGATATAAGTAAAAGAACAAAATATAGTAAGAATAAGAGGTGAAGGTATAGTGTTTGTGCACATGAGACAAAGCTTATGTGATCTTGCTGTTGACAGAACAGCAAGGGGAGTGGTTTAAGGTAGACATATCATAGACATATAAGAACCTTTTTAGGTAGGTTTACATTACAAGTTCTAGAGATTCTACTAGCACAATGTATAAAAGTATAAGATTGACTATGCTTAAGATTAAGACCTACAAAAGCTACAACTTGTTTAGCAAAATTGAATTTCTCAATATTAAAAAAAGCAAGAACTATAGCTTCTATTTTTAAACCTAACAAAATTTCTATTGCTTTTTCAAGTTTAAATCATCTTTCCATTTCTTTACCACATCTCTGATCTCTTAATTTTATATCTAACTCGGGTTTGTTTATATTTCTTTCTGTTACTTCTTCTAAGCAATAATTGACTTAAACAATTGATCCATTTTTAAGAGTAATAATTTTATCGAAATTGATAGTATGAATCCTATAAGTTATTATTATGTTAATTTTATCCTTACGATATTTTTTTATTGATTCGTAAATAGCCGATTCTGTATTTTGATCTAATGCAGTTGTAGCTTCATCTAAAATAAGTATTGGTGAATTTTTTAACAATGCTCTAGCAATAGATATTCGCTGCTTTTGGCCTCCTGACAATTCACTACCTTGAGGCCCAATAGTAGTATTATACCCATGTGGCATATTCATAATAAACTCATGAGCTAAAGATTTTTTAGCGGCATCAATGACCTGCTCTATGGTAGCATTAGTACAACTATAAGCAATATTTTCAACAATAGAGGCATTAAATAGCATAGTTTCTTGAGTAACTAAAGTTATTTTTTCTCTTAACAATTGAATAGGAATATCATTTAATTCTTGATTATTTAATTTTATACTACCAGTAGATGGATCATAGAATCTCATCATCAAATTAGCAATAGAAGTTTTACCACTGCCAGATTTACCAACTAATGCCACAGTTTCTCCGTCTAATAAAGAAAAGTTAATATTGTGTAAGATTGATCTGTCATTTAATGATAGAGAAACATTTACAAAGTCTATTTTATTTGAAGTTTTTGAATTAACAACTACATCATCATTTTTATTTATAATTTTAGGTTTGGTATCTAGTATTTTGAATATTCTCTTTGCTGCTGATAGCCCTTCTTGGAAATTAGCATTAAGAGACAATAAGCTTACTAAAGGACGATAAGCTGCAGCAAAAGCAGATATAAAACCTATTAATTCCCCTGGAGTTATTTGACCTCTAATACCTAATGATCCACCATACCAAATAATACATCCTATAGCAATGCCATTTAACAGCTCCATTGCTGGAGAAATTAAGGCAGAAATCTTGGCAATTTTACTAAAAGATTTTGATATTTCTTGAATTTTTTCCTTTGCCATTAAAATTTCATAATCTTCTGCTAAATAAGATTTTACTACTTTAATACCTCGAAATGTTTCATCTAATTTTGAAATGTAATTACTAAAAATTTCTTGATTAGAATAGGTATATTCATGTATTAAATAACCTAATTTTTGCGTAATATAAATAGCAATAAGAAATACTGTTACTGCTATTAAAGACAAAAATGGGTCTAAAAAAATAAACATGTATCCAGTTAGAAAAACAACTGAAAAAAAATAGCGAGCTGTACTAATGCAGCTAGAAATAGAATTGCACATAAGCATTATATCATTGGTAAAACTTGATACTATTTTGCCTGATGAGAATTTTTGTAAAAATTCTAAATCTGCAAAAATTAAGTGCTTATACATTTGAATATGAAAATCTCGTAGAATATTTTGTCCTATAGATTTAGTAAGATAGCTTTGATAATATTGAGCAATGCCTTTTATAACAAAGACAACAATCATTAACAATACAATAATTAATATTGAATTTCTTTTGGTGACAAATATTTCATCAACAATTAATTGAGACAATTTAATAATTAATACTGATGCTATTGCTGTTGTAATCATAGATACGGATGCTATACATATCAACTTATTGTATATGCTGATATGATTGCATAATAACCTTTTGATTGTTATAGCATTGGTATATAAGTCATGCTTTTTCAACGCCTGATTCCTATTATGTTACATTACAATAAATACACTTATGAATAACTTATATTATTTATATAAAATAATATAAAGTATGTATTTATATATACTACAGTATTGTCAAGCGTAATCTGATTCTCCTGGTAATTTTAAACAATATCCTGAAGCTCGAACAGTTTTAATTAAAGCTGGTTCAAATTTACTGTTTTTGATAACATTCCTTAATCTATTAACATGTACATCAACTGTTCTAAGCTCAATTTTATGTCCATGACCCCATACATAATCTATAATTTTCTCACGTGAAAGTATAACTTTAGGTGATTCTAATAAGAGCTGCAATATTTTAAATTCAGTTGGACCTAAACGAATTGGTTTATTACCACGATATACTTTATAATTGGACAGATCCATTGTTAAGTCTTTATATCTAAGCAGCCTGTTTTTTAATATTGGTCTAGACCTGCGTAACAAAGACTTTACTGCTAATATAATTTCAGAATCAGTATAAGGATATTGTACAATTTCTATCAAACCATTATCAAATTTTTGATAATTTTCTACATTATCGTTTTGATTAAGAATAATAATTATAGGTATTTCTATTCGATGAGATTTTTGTGCGGTACTTCTAAGCTTTTGAATAAATGTATCAATTGGAACAACATCTTTGATAGAGGTGCTAACAATAATTACATTTGGAGCAAATATAAGCACTGCGTTGATGCTGCTTGTTTCGATATCATTAATATTGCTTAATCTAATAACATTAAATAGTGACCTTTCTATGATATTACAAATAGCAATTCGTTGTATCTCATCTAGCTCGATTACCAAAACTTGCGGTGGTAACTTTTCAGAAGCAGACATAAGTATTATACCAAATTATTAAACAATTATTGCAATAAGGTCATTATAATACAACCCTTGATTAAAAAATCAAGTACTTTTAAAGTACTTTTAAAGATACTTAATTATAACTGAGTTTATAATTATTTAAAAATTTTAAATAATTATAAATAAATAATAAATATTGCTTTGCTAACTTTATTTTATGATCAATTTTCAATTGCTAAACATTGCTCTTGAATTGCTAATATAACTTGATATATTTAATTGTAGTTTAATAAAGACATCTTTTTGGATTTTAATAAAAAAAATTATGCGTTTATATGAGTTGGTTTTAATTGTACGGCCAGAATTATCTAGTACAGAAATTGATAAATTAACTGATGAGTTGACTAGTATTATTAGTAACTATGAAGGAAAGTTAGTAAAACATGAGTATTGGGGTATGCGGTCTTTAGCATACAAAATTAATCGCAACCAGAGAGCTCATTATATTATGCTTGCTATTTCAGCTAATAACAATATTTTGCAAAAGTTAAAAAATAAAATAAAGAATAACTTAGAAATTATACGGTCTCGCTTTATTAAAGTAAAAGAAATTAGCCAAACTACTTCTCCAATTTTAAAAAATCAAAGTTTTGAACAGACTGCAATAGATGTAACTAGCTAAGCCATTAAAAGAATATTAACAGAAATACAGAATATTTATAAAAAGTTATGACAGAAAATATTGATACTGCAAACATAGATGCCATAAAAAATAAAACTCTAAAGCGTACAGCTAACAGAGCTAATAAGGAAGTGTTTTTTAGAAGAAGAAAAGGTTGCCCATTATCAGCCCCAGATGGCACAGCTCCGATTATAACTTATAAAGATCCTGATCTTTTATCAAAATTTATTTCAGAATGTGGCAGGGTTTTACCAGCCAGGGTAACTAATGTATGCAGGTCTAAACAAAGAGAATTAACAAAAGCAATTAAAATTGCTAGAGAGCTTGCTCTTTTACCTTTTGTATATCATCAGTAAATTTAGTAAAATATATTCTTGAATGTTAAATAAAGCAGGTATATGAAATTAATTTTAATAAAGCCAGTTAAAAAGCTTGGTAAAATAATGGATATAGTTGATGTGGCTAATGGATTTGGTCGTAACTATTTACTGCCTCGTAATTACGCCATTAGAGCAACTAATGCTAATCTAGAAATAGTTAAATCAACTGTACAACAACTTAATGAAAAAAATCAAAAAGGTATTGCTGCAGCACAGGCAGTAATGCAAAAAATTGATAGAAGCTTCATCACGTTTATTTGCCAGACAAGCGATGATGGAAAATTATTTGGATCAATTACTGCTAAAGAGATTATTAAGAAATTACAAATAAGCTCTGATATCAAAGCTTATATTGATATTAAGCCAATTAAAACTGCAGGAATTCATGAAGTTGAAGTTTCACTCCATGCTGAGGTACATTGCAAAATTTTTATTAATGTTGCTCGTTCAAATACAGAAGCTCAAGAATATTTAAAAAAATTTAATACATCTCTACAGGATACAAATAATAATGTACTTGTAGAAAAAAATAGTAGTATATCATAGAATTTAATTCTTTAATTTAATTCTATAGTTTGATTCTCAGAAAAAAGGAGTTACTATTATATTTAACACTAAGTAACAATGGTTATTGTTGTTCTATTTTGTTAATTGTTATATCTTCATTGCAAAAAAGTTAAATTTAAATTGATACCAGGAATGAATACAAATCAAACATTTAATAAGCTTCGCCAAATTTTTTGGCCTATTGAATATCATGAAAACAAGAAATTTTTGCCTATGGCACTAATGATGTTTTTTATACTATTTAACTATTCAGCATTACGCTCTATTAAAGATAGTTTAGTAATAACAAGTATTGGTCCGGAAGTAATTAGTTTTTTAAAGACATACATAGTATTGCCATCAGCTATTATTGCCATGTTAATATATACAAAATTATGCAATGTAATGAGTGTAACAAAAGTATTCTATACTATCACATCTTTTTTTCTTGGTTATTTAATTTTATTTGTTATAGTACTCTATCCTAATACACAGTTAGTACATCCAGCCCCTGAAACTATTGTAAGACTTAGTACAAATTATCCAAATTTTCAATGGTTTATTAAAATTATAGGACAATGGACTTATGCAAGTTTTTATACTATAGCTGAATTATGGGGAAGCATTATGCTTACATTACTCTTTTGGCAATTTGCAAATCAAATTACTAAAACAGAAGAAGCGAAAAGGTTTTATTCAATGTTTGGATTATTAGGAAATTTTTCGCTTCTCCTAACTGGGTATATGCTAGAGCATTTTTTAAGCGAAAATAGCATAATTAAGGCTGAGCTTAAATATACTCCAGTAATAACTACATGTATTATAGCTGGAGTATTTATTATATTAACTTATGCATATATCAACAACTATGTTTTATCTAATCCTAAGCTATATAACCCATCAATACAAAAAACAACTAAGAAGAAGGCTAAGTTATCAATGCTAGAAAGTATCAAGTTGATCTTTTCATCAAAATACCTTGGTTTAATAGTTATATTAGTGCTTTCATATGGTATATCAATTAACTTAGTAGAAGGTGTATGGAAAGCTAAAGCTAGAGAGCTATACCCAACGCCAGAAGCATATGGCATGTTTATGGGAAATTTTCAAAAATGGCAAGGAACCGTAGCAATATTATTTATGATAGTTGGTAGCAATATTTTAAGACAAGTATCATGGTATACTGCAGCAATATTTACTCCTTTAATGATTTTAATTACAGGGTTAGCATTTTTTGGATTTATCTTCCTAGGAGACTCAATTTCATTATATGTTACTGGAATTGCTCCACTATCTATTGCAGTTGCTATTGGAACAATGCAAAACGTACTAAGTAAAGCTACAAAATACTCTTTGTTTGATTCTACTAAAGAAATGGCATATATTCCTCTTGATCATGAATTAAAAACTAAAGGAAAAGCAGCTGTAGATATTATCGGTGGAAGGCTTGGAAAATCTGGCGGTGGAGTTATACAATCAACCTTTTTTATGTTATTGCCAAGTTTTAGTTTTGTTGAAGCTTCTCCTTATTTTGGTGCTATATTCTTTCTAGTAGTAATACTATGGATTTATTCTGTTGCAATGTTAAATCGTAAGTATACTGAAGCAATAGCTATATCTAGTAACTAATATCCACAAGATCAGTCAAGATAAGTATCTTGATTGATCTTAAAAATCAAAGAATCAATAAACCAATAGATAGAATCATATTTCAAATACAAGCGATAAAGACTTGCAAGTAGAAACCAGTATATTTGCAACTCTAGTAAAGGTAGCAAAAAAATAACTTTATAACCAACAGATTCTATTAATTTTTATCGCTTCTTTCTATGCTTAAACCTCATTTAGATTCTTTCGTTTTTCCACTTTCAGATAAAAAATACGACACAAGCATTATTGTGATGCTTATAAAAGAAAAGTTAAGGCAATTACTGGCTTTCAGCGAATAATACTCGCTAATTCTGATAACTTGCTATTAGACCTAACAGCAGATTCAGACTTTTTGGTTTGTCATTTAGCTCTAAATCTTCTTCTTTTGAATTCTCATTGTTTGAATTGTCATGTTGCACTATTCCTCTGCTTTTTGAACGCGGAATGATATTTTCAATAAAGTTATAAAATATTGTTGCATTATTGCTACTGTTATTATTAGCAATAATGCAATTATTGCTTGCAAAATTACGCAATTTTTGCGCCATTTCTAACCTCTAAAAATGTCAGATATAGCAGGTGGTTCAAGCGGTTTTTGCTTTCAAAAACCACGTTTTTATACCGCGTAAATATAGCAATTTAGTAGCTATACTCGAAATTTAACACTCTGAAAGACTTATAATAACACATTAGTCTTAAATATTAAAATAGATCTCTTTCGAAACTGGTTAAGGTAGTTTAAAATTATAAATGCCAGAGATCAAATTAAATCTAAGGCGGGATCCTTTACATCTATCATTTATCATCAATAATTTTGAACTACCTTAACCAGTTTCGAAAGAGGTCTATTGTAAATGACTATAACATCCAACTTTTCTAATTCATAATCTTGTTTACCTATTTATGGTAAATCATCACCAGTCTTAAGTTAGTATCATTTCTGATTAGCATATAAATGCTTATACACCAAGTTATTAATTCTTGTAGTCTGTCATTTAGCTTTCTAAGCATTCTCTGACCTACACTATCAGTTGCATAATAATAGGCTTACCATGTTTCATTCATCAGAGATACGTTAAGAGAGATACGTTAAGTTGGTTATCTTCTTTATATCAAGGAGTTGGAATTTTTAAAGAAGGCTTGTGTATCTCTTCTTACAGCTGAGTTTTTCAGGTTTATCCATATAAACGCCAGATTAGGATAAGGAAAAATATGCAAGCTAGTGAAGAAAAGGTATACAAAAAGAGAGAGAATGTCGAGTTATAATTATATGATATATTAAATATAGTTTTAATTAATAGTATTTATTTATTGCTTGCATGTTTGCAAATGCAAATTTAGAATAAGAAACAGTTAGAAGGAGGTAATATACAAGTGTTACAATGGTCAATGTTTAAGTTATTAAGTATAGTATTATGAACTAATACTGGTAAAAATATGATCAATAAATCGTTATTAATTGAAATTATATTTAAATATATTGCATAATTATAATTGTACATTCTCTCTTTGTATACCTTTTATTCATTAACTTTCATATTTCCACTTATCCTAAATTGGTGTTATAACAGAATTTATCTGAAGTATCTGCTTCTACATGTACAATAGACCTCTTTCGAAACTGGTTAAGGTAGTTCAAAATTATTGCTGATAAATATCGAAATAGACGTAAAAGATTCGGTCTTAGATTTAATTTGATCTCTGGTATTTATAATTTTGAACTATACCTTAACCAGTTTCGAAAGAGGTCTAATATTTTTCATACGAAGATTCACTTTCGTTTAACCAATTTTAACTTTACCTTGCACATATTTTCCATCCAGATTAGTACTTTTGTTAGGCACTATATCACGCTTAGTACAAGACCGTTACCAATCTCGCACAGCAATAGCCTGTAACTAATGTTTAAATGCCCATTGTTGCTATATCTCTATAAGTCTCTGTTTGAGCGAGTTTATATCGCACACGCATATATGTAAACTAATTATCGCACGTAAAATCTATGTTTAAAGATATTTAACATATTATAGTAGCAGAATAAGACTTATCATTCTACTACTGTGATTTTCAGAAATTAGCAAAAAATATTCCTTTAATCTGGGGATTAATCATCTATTTTCTTAAATAGTGTTTTTTACCATATTAAGTACTTCATTACTATGTTGTGTTATGTTAACCTTTGGCCATATAGCAGCAATTTTTGCTTTTTGATTGATTAAAAATGTAGTACGGCTAATTGCTAAAAAAGTATTTTTAAACATCGATTTTTCTTTTAAGACTCCATAATCTTCAAATATTTTCCCAGTTTCATCATATCCTAACTCAAATTTTAAACAGAGCTTATCTTTAAATTTTTGATGTGAAGCAATATTATCTTTGGATACACCAAGAATTATCGTATTTAATTTATTGAATTCAGAAATAGCTTCATTAAATTTCTGTGCTTCAATTGTACACCCAGGAGTATTATCTTTTGGATAAAAGTATAGTACTAAATTTTTACCTTCATAATGACCTAGATTTATAATTGAATTACTAGTAGTAATCATATTAAAGTCTGGTGCATCATCATTAATTGTTAAATTTTTCATGTCTAGTCTCGTAACTTGGTGCACTTAGCAATTTCGTTAGCAAATTTTTGTATTGCATATCGTACAACATCTGTATTAAGATGTATATAAAATTTTGTTGATTGAGGGTCATTATGATTTAACAATTTGCTAATTACAGCTATTGGTATTCCAAATTTTGCCATCCAACTACCAACAGTTCTTCTAAGATCGTGTATCCTTAAATTTTTTAATCCAGCTCTTTTACAAACTCTTTTCCATGCTACATTTATGTTCTTTAAATGTCTACTATTTTCTCTTTGTCCAGGAAACACACATTCACTTTCTAATGAATATGGATACTGTTTTAATTTTTCTATTAATAAATTTATTAATGGCACTGTTTGTGATTCACAATTCTTAGTTTTTGATATATACAATACTCCTTCTTTCAGTTTTATATTTTGCCAACGCATTGATAGTACATTATTTCTACGGGCTGCTGAATATTTACCACCTTTATTTGCATTATTAAATATCTTCTTTTTGAATATTAGAAATGTAAATATAGTGCAAGCATTTAAAATGCTTATTCATAATGTCTTTGTATAAACTTTTGCTACTATCTTTGAGTTTTAGCTTATTAATATATAGATCATACATCTCCTTCAATGTTCATGTGTTCTTTGTTTTCAAAGGATTTATTCCTTTAGCAATTTGTACCTTTAAAATCAACGCTTTTTCTAGCATTATTAACAGATATATTTGGAAAATCCCATAACTTAATTTTTCTATATACTCCTTGTATGATAAAAATAAGTGAAATTGCAATAAAATAAAAGATTATAGCAATAGCACAAAAGAAAGCTAGTATACAGTTATGCTCCTAAGGCTACTAGCCTGAATTTTAGATAAGTAACTATCTTTTTTAACTAAAAACCGGACGGTATTCTTAGGCAAAAAAGCCTGTATTTACAAGGTTGGTTTTGAGATATTTAACATAAAATTTGGTGATTATGAATAGTATAATTGTAGGAATTGATATTTCTAAAGAGACATTTGATGCCGCTGTGTTAATTAATCATAAAGTTCAAACAAGAAAATTTAATAATAATTCTGAAGGATTTAACAAATTAGTAACATGGTTAAAAAGCAGAGAAACTGGACATGTTTGTATGGAAGCAACATGTATCTACTGGAAAAGCTTAGCGAAATATCTGTACGATTATGGCTATAAAGTGAGTGTAGTAAATCCTGCTCGTATTAAAGGTTTTGCAATGAGTAAACTTAGTCGTACAAAAACAGATAAAGCAGACAGTGTATTAATAGCAGATTTTTGCAAAGCAATGAAACAGGAAGCATGGTATCCACAGCCGCATTATATTAGACCTCTTTCGAAACTGGTTAAGGTAGTTCAAAATTATAAATGCCAGAGATCAAATTAAATCTAAGACCGAATCTTTTACGTCTATTTCGATATTTGTCAGCAATAATTTTGAACCGTTTTAGCATACCAATAACATTTTCATTGACAACTCTTTCTCCTGCTAACCTACGATTATTCTTTTTATCATTTTTAGTTAAAGGATTTTTCTTGCTTTTTTTCTTTGGTAATGCAGAATTATTGTGAATTTTTTGTATACTTTGATATCCTGTATCAGTAATCGCTTTAACCTTAGGATGGATAAGAATTTTGGATTCATTAAATAATCTAAAGTCATGTTTTTTACCGTTAGAAAAATCTGTGCATATTACTTGGTGCGTTTTCTTGTCTACCACTATTTGAGTTTTTAGTGTATGCCTTTTCTTCTTTTTTGAATAATAGAATTTTTGTTTTTTTGAGTCTTTCTATAGGACTCTCAGTAGCATCAATCAAGACTACTTCATAATTCATATCACTCTTCATTAGAGTTTTACGACTTGAAAGAGCAAAGTTTTGGTGTTTAACTAAGGTGTTTTCTACCCATTTAACAGCTTTATATGCTGAACTTTCACTAATCCCATAGTTCTGACCTATATGAAAATAAGTACGGTATTCTCTAAGGTATTCTAAGGCCATCAATAACTGTTCCTCCAAATTGAGCTTATTTTTACGCCCTCCTTTTGATTTCTTAACACCATCAGCTTTCCTCAAAATATCCACCATCTTTGAGAATGTTCACTTCCTTACTACTGTTAATCGACGAAATTTTTCATCCTTTAACTCTTTAATCTGATCTAATTTCATTATTACTTCAAATCAGATTTTTATAACACCATTTTACATCATTGTATAGTTTCGAAAGAAGTCTATTCAAGAACTACAGCAGCTGGTTAATCGCCTGAATGTTTTAATTAAGCATAAAACACAAGAAACAAATAGATTAGAAGGAGCTTCTAAAGCAATTGCTAATAATATTCAAATGCACATTGAATTTCTTGGAACACAAATTAAAGAAATTGAACAACTAATCAATGACCATATTAAAAATAACAAAGATCTTCACAATAAAGCTATGTTACTTGAATCAATACCAGGTATAGGAGCAAAAACACAAGCTATAGTTCTGGCTTTTTTAGCAGATATTGAGAAATTTAGTTCTGCTAAACAAGTTGTAGCTTTTGTAGGTCTTAATCCTAAGCATCGTCAATCTGGTAGTTCTGTGCGTGGCGCTAGTAGAATCTCTAGAACTGGTAATTCAGATCTACGTAAGTCTTTTTATATGCCTGCTATGTCTGCCTTAAGACATAATTGTATTATCAAGCATTTTTCTCAACGTTTATCTAACACTGGTAAACCCAAAATGCTTATCCTTACTGCTGCTATGCGTAAGTTACTACATATTATTTATGGCGTTTTGAAGCATAATTCTCCTTTTAATCCTAATGTTTCAATCCAGCAAAAATAATAATTTTATAAAAACTTACATCTTTTTTATAAAATTATTATTTCTTTTCTTGATTCTTAACACGGTATCTTTAATTAGACTTCTTTCGAAACTATACAATGATGTAAAATGGTGTTATAAAAATCTGATTTGAAGTAATAATGAAATTAGATCAGATTAAAGAGTTAAAGGATGAAAAATTTCGTCGATTAACAGTAGTAAGGAAGGGAACATTCTCAAAGATGGTGGATATTTTGAGGAAAGCTGATGGTGTTAAGAAATCAAAAGGAGGGCGTAAAAATAAGCTCAATTTGGAGGAACAGTTATTGATGGCCTTAGAATACCTTAGAGAATACCGTACTTATTTTCATATAGGTCAGAACTATGGGATTAGTGAAAGTTCAGCATATAAAGCTGTAAAATGGGTAGAAGACACCTTAGTTAAACACCCAAACTTTGCTCTTCCAGGTCGTAAAGCTCTAATGAATAGCGATATGAATTATGAAGTAGTCTTGATTGATGCTACTGAGAGTCCAATAGAAAGACCCAAAAAAACAAAAATTCTATTATTCAGGAAAGAAGAAAAGGCATACACTAAAGACTCAAATAGTCGTAGACAAGAAAACACACCAAGTAATATGTACAGATTTTTCTAACGGTAAAAAACATGACTTTAGATTATTTAAGGAATCCAAAATTCTTATCCATCCTAAGATTAAAGCGATTACTGATATAGGATATCAAGGTATACAAAAAATTCACAATAATTCTGAATTACCAAAGAAAAAAAGCAAGAAAAATCCTTTAACTAAAAATGATAAAAAGAATAATCGTAGGTTAGCAGGAAAAAGAGTTGTCAATGAAAACGTTATTGCTATGCTAAAACGGTTCAAAATTATTGCTGACAAATATCGAAATAGACGTAAAAGATTCGGTCTTAGATTTAATTTGATCTCTGGCATTTATAATTTTGAACTACCTTAACCAGTTTCGAAAGAGGTCTATTGTTATTCCTAAATAAAGTGTTTTAGTCCCGCCACACAATACTTCTTATAGAAATAAATCTTTGTCTTTAGTATCTCTGTACACATCTCTTTTTTCTTTTTATGGCTTTATTTTACTTATAGCTATTTGTGTAAAATATAATAGATTTCTTTCGAAACTAGAGAATGATGTAGAATAGTGTTATAAAGATCTGATTTGAAGTAATAATGAAATTCGATCAGATTAAAAATTATAAAGGATGAAAAATTTCGTTGATTAACAGTGGTAAGGAAGGGAACATTCTCAAAGATGGTGGATATTTTTAGGCAAGCTGATTGTCTTAAGAAATCAAAATGTGTGTGTAAAAATAGCTCAATTTGGATGAACAGTTGCTGATGGTCTTAGAATACCTTAGAGAATACCGCACTTATTTCCATATAGGTCAGAACTATGGGATTAGTGAAAGTTCAGCATATAAAGCTGTAAAATGGGTAGAAGATGCCCTAGTTAAACACCCAAACTTTGCTCTTCCAGGTCGTAAAGCTCTAATGAAGAGCGATATGAATTATGAAGTAGTCTTGATTGATGCTACTGAGAGTCCTATAGAAAGACCTAAAAAAAACAAAAATTCTATTATTCAGAAAAGAAGAAAAGACATACACTAAAAACTCAAATAGTGGTAGACAAGCAAACACACTAAGTAATATATACAGATTTTTCTAACGGTAAAAAGCATGACTTTAGATTATTTAAGGAATCCAAAATTCTTATTCATCCTAAGGTTAAAGCGATTACTGATACAGGATATCAAGGTATACAAAAAATTCACAATAATTCTGAATTACCAAAGAAAAAAAGCAAGAAAAATCCTTTAACTAAAAATGATAAAAAGAATAATCCTAGATTAGCAGGAGAAAGGGTTGTGAATGAAACCGTTATCGGTATGCTAAAACAGTTCAAAATTATTTCTGATAAATATCGAAATAGACGTAAAAGATTCGGTCTGTGCGTCAAGAAAAGGTGAATTAATCTTACTGGTGAAAGTCCAGTTATGGAAGGAGAAGCTAGATCCACCGTATAGCGAGTCTTGTGCTGCTGAAGGTAACGACAGTAGTAAAGCGTAGACAGTGAAACATTCGAGCCGAAACCAAATGGTGAACGTGATATCCCCGAAAGGCTTATATAGTGGAAGCCGATATGTTAGACTACATAGTAGGCAAAAGAAGATTGGAGGTCAAACTAGTAAAAAAAAACCCAAAAATTTTCAACCACCGGGGTCGCAGGCGTCAGCGAGTTTGTAAAGATTAATGACACAACTTGAGAAGTCCTTATAACTCTTACGTAATTAAGTAAGTATTCAAAGTACAAGTGATGAAACATAAGGCTTTGGAGATGGTGTAAGGATGGCTGAGTTAGCCATAGTAGTGATGAAACCTAGTAATGTGGGTGGAGCAAAGGGTTAGCAGAAAAGTAAGAATGCAAGAGGGAAACAATGGCTGTACACAGCATAGACAGAAATACATGGTTAACGAAACTTGAGCGTATAAAGTTGCTATCATCGAAAAATCAAGACATAAAGTTTAATAATCTAAATCAAGACATAAAGTTTAATAATCTTGGACATATCATTGATTTAAAGATATTAGAAGAACAATATAAGGAACTCGATAGCAAGAAAGCGATAGGAATAGATGGTATAACCAAAGAGGATTATGGTAAGAAGTTGAAAGCAAATCTGCTCTCGCTTCTTACTAGAATTTGCAATGGGAAATATCAGGCTAAACCTGCACGAATAACGGAAATTCCAAAAGAAGATGGAGGCAAAAGACCTTTGATAATATCATGTTTTGAAGATAAGATAATCGAGTCTACAGTAAGCAAGATATTAAACTCTGTGTTTGAGCAAATATTCTTAAAGTATTCATATGGATTTCGACCTAAATTAAATGCACACGACGCTTTAAGGGAGTTAAATAGACTTACGTATAACTTCAATAAAGGGGCTATAGTAGAGATTGATATAACAAAGTGTTTCAATACAATCAAGCATTGTGAGTTGATGGAATTTCTAAGAAAGAGAATATCTGACAAGAAATTTCTAAGACTAGTTATGAAACTGATTGAAACACCAATCATAGAAAATGGTACTATAGTTACTAACAAAGAAGGTTGTCGTCAAGGATCAATAGTTTCACCAATTCTGGCAAATGTCTTTCTGCATTATGTTATAGATAGCTGGTTTGCAAAAATCAGCAAAGAAAACTTAATGGGACAAACAGGAATGGTGAGGTACTGCGACGATATGGTATTTGTCTTTGAAAGGGAAGCAGATGCGAAAAGGTTTTATGATGTTTTGCCTAAAAGGTTAAATAAGTATGGGCTAAATATCAATGAAGCTAAATCACAAATGATAAAATCTGGTAGAGACCATGCTGCAAATTTAGCCCAACAATGCAGGAAGATCGCAAGTTATAATTTTCTTGGATTTACTTGCTATTGGAGAAAATCAAGATTTGGCATAACATGGAGACTAAAATATACCTCAAGGAGAGATCGTTTTACTGAGAAACTGAAAGGACTGAGAAAATATTTGCGTAGTCAGCTAAACAAGCAAGATAAAACACAAACATTATCACAAGTCATTAGAGTTATTAGGTGAATGGATCAACTATCATGGTATATCTGATAATAAAAGACGAGTAAGTTCATTTATCAACCAAAGTAAACGGGCAATATATAACTGGTTTAATAGAATGGGAGGAAAACGTAAGATGAATTGGAAAAGACTAACCGAGATACTTAAAAGAGTAAATTTTCCTAAAATTGGAAAGATTGTCTCAATGTTCTAGACAACAAATAAGGCATAATGCTTATCTTATTTTTGAGAGCCGGATGCGGTAATTCTGCAAGTCCGGTTCTGAGGAGGGGCCTAATTGAGCAATTGGTTAGGTCTACTCACATAGTTTTAATTTGATCTCTGACATTTATAATTTTGATCTACCTTAACCAGTTTCGAAAGAGGTCTAATATAGAAAAGCAGTATATGACTTGATGTAGGACTTAAGAAGAGTTATAAAGGATGCAAGTATTAAACTTAACAAAGCAAAATAATATAAGAATATAAAATAATAAAAAAAAACAAAAAATTATCAAATAAGTTTTATGAAACTAAACCTTTAATTCTTATGGATAAATCTCTTGATCTTTATGATCATTCTTTTAGAATGTGTGAATATGGCTTATATCAAAGAATGCTAGGTGAAAGAATGGAGGAAAAAGAATATAATTTTATTTACGGTACAAATGCTTTGCAAGAGTTAAGTATAGGAGTATATATTTGCTCCAAAATTAGCAAGAGAGTTTTCTTATAGTAGAGGTATAGAGTTATAGAGCACCATAGTTGGAAACTCAATTTCTTCATATAACATTTAAAAGAAGAACTATATATCAAGAATGATTTAGATAAAAAAGATGCTTGGTTTGATTTTTAATTCTTTAGCTAGGAATGATCATTAGTATAAGGTAGCAAAAAAATAACTTTATAACCAGTTGAGTTATAAAGAAAAATTTAAATAAAAATAAAATAACTCAACATGAAAAAATGTATTATAACAGTATACTATTTAATAGATAATTTATGCAAGATATATCAAGAAAGTTGAAAAAAGAGATTAATACCAAGTAATAATCAAAGAAACAAAGATAGAAAGTTATCCTTAGCTGAGTTATTAACAATTAGTGATATATTTTTATTTGTTACAATGCAAGGATTTTAAAAATTATTATCTATATTACATGCGTCATAAGTATAAAGGATACTACTATAGTAGAATAATACAACTGTGCCCTAGAATGTTGCTACCATTAGCTGTATTAATGCATTATCTGAAAAAAGACGAGACAGGTATAATATAATTGTTTATAGTATCTTAATATATTCTTACATAATTATATCATATTATAACCGGAAAATAGTATTATCGTGTAACAGCAAGTATTCATTATTCTAAATTTATGTATAAAATTATTTTTATTACTTGCACTTTCTACTACTTGTCTGTATTCTTATGGCATTATGCATTAGAATGCGGATGTAGCTCAGTGGTAGAGCGTTACTTTGCCAAGGTAAAAGTCGTGGGTTCAATTCCCATCATCCGCTCCGTGCTAACTAGATTTCTGTATTAAACCATACAATTAGCAGTATTGAGGTTTTGTGAAGGTTTTTATTGCTAAAGCTATCACAAAAGTCACTTTAGTACATGGGCGATTAGTTCAGTTGGTAGAGCATCTCGTTTACACCGAGAAAGTCGGCAGTTCAAGTCTGTCATCGCCCACCATAATACTATCATTAGTTGTATCTTAGCATTCATAATATTGTACTTTGTATTAAATGTAATACTTGATTTTGTGTGAGATATGAAGAATAAATGAGCTGGCTGTTGAAAGAACAAAATTAGAAATGTATCCTAACATCCTTTCATGTTTAAGATGATTTAACTAACTAGAAGAAATAAGTTAGATTAAGAGCTATTATGAGCTTTATAAGCTTTATAAAATCTGCTATGTAGTTTATTCTCGTTTGAGTTGATACATGAATTTAACTGTAGCTGTATTAATATTATTTGTCAATATGACAATAATATCTTGATGTTAATTGCGGAAATATAACGTAAATTTATGTCTAATATTTGGCTAGTTGAAGTGCTAATTTTTAATCCAGCAACTTGAATTTATAGTTGATAAGCTTAGAGTAACCTTCAATTGATAACGTCGCTTAAAAATATTTTTTATTTTTACAAAAGTATTTGCTATTCAATAAAAACCATACTACAGACTATAAGTTTAAGCTAATTTTAAAAATTAATAAGTTATTATTTAATTACTTCAATTTTAAATTAATGAAGGGTGATAAATATGCCAGTAAAAGTATTTAAATTTACACAAGCAGCATTAAATAAAATAAAAGTACCAACCAAAGAAGAAAAAATAATCAAGTTTAGAGATATAACACAAAGGAACTTACTGTTTATAATATCATATACTGGATTTAGAAGACTATATTTATGAATAAACATTAATGGCATGTATTATAAAAAATAAAAATAGGAGATTTTCCAGATCTAACGGTAGCAGAAGCTAGAAAAAAGATACAGCAGTTAAAAAGTGATATTGCTAAAGGAATAAATCCAATGGATGAAAGACGGAAGATAAATAAAGAAAGAAGAGAAAAAAGAGAGAAGAGGCTTAAATTAAAGAATGAACTAACATTCGGACAGGTGCATGTAAAATATACTGAATATAGTAGTCTTTATCATAAAAGTTGGAAAATAATGGCTCAAAGAGTAAAGAGATATCTAGAATCTTTATACAATACAAAGATATCTGAGATTACCAAAGAAGATATTCAGAAGCTTTTTGACGAAAAAACAGCAAAGAAACACTATGTAACAGCAAACAGTATTCTAAAACTGTTAAGCCCTATATTTAATAAGGCTATAGAGTGGGGATTATTAGAAAAGAATCCTGTATGTGGAATAAAAAGGCACAAGCACAAGAATCAAGATCTAGATATGTAACAAATGAAGAAATGAGAAGACTTATGGCCGTGCTAAAAGAAAAGGGAAATAGTCAATTAACAGAATCGCAAAAGCGAGCAGAACGATCAGGAAAAATTTTTACATTTATAAGTTTATTCACTGCAGCACGTAAAAGTAATGTATCAGGAATGAGATGGGACGAGATAAGCCTTAGCGAAAAAATATGGTGTATACCAAAAACTAAGAGTAAAAATGGTAAAACTCTATATATAGGGTTAGCTGATAAATTAATAGAAGTATTGCAAACCAGAAAACTATGCTCAAAAAGTGAATGGGTATTGCCAAGTTCAGCAGACAATAGTAAACACATATCAAGTTCAACAATGCATCGAGCATGGGCTAAGATTCGAAAAAAAGCCGGAATACAGAATGTAACAATACATGATCTTAGAAGAACGTTTGCAACTTGGATGAAAAATAATGGTGAAACACTAGATACAATATCTCAAATATTAGGACATAGTAATACTAATATAACTAAAATTTATACTATACATAGTTTAGATAAGGCAACAATTGCTACAAATAAAGTTGTCGAAAATATGCTGAGTATATTCGGTACCAATGTTTGTTTGAACGAGATACTATCTGGAATAGTGCCATAATTAAGTTGCGGAGAAGAAAAATTGA
This sequence comes from Orientia tsutsugamushi str. Boryong, assembly GCF_000063545.1. NCBI lineage: Bacteria > Pseudomonadati > Pseudomonadota > Alphaproteobacteria > Rickettsiales > Rickettsiaceae > Orientia > Orientia tsutsugamushi. Next base: position 505,036 of record NC_009488.1, on the reverse strand, counting down.
CAACAACTTAGCTAAGTAGTTACTCTACATTAGATTTTGTAAATTTTTGAAAATCGCAGTAGCAGAATGAGAAATCTCATGCTACAATTGAGGCTGAAGGTAATTATACAAAATCAAAAATTATGTTGGGCATTATCGAGGCCGTTGAAGTATATGGGTTTGAGCATTGACGAATGGGGAGTAGTGCTAGCTGGAGTAGCTCCAGGAATTGTACTACTAAACAGCAGGCATGCTAAATTAGGCCTAGCCTTTATGGTTGGAGGAATTGCTCTATGTTATTGCTTTAAGAAAATTAAGAAGGTATCTGAGAATTTTTTGCTAAAAAGTTTTTTAGTAGCTAAAGGTTTATTGCCAGCTCCATTAGGATATCCAAGGCTTTTGGGCAAAAAAGTTGGCAAGTAATGAATCATCTCTTTAAGTAAAATGCTATACAAGAGCTGGTTAAATATAATAAATGCTTACTTTCAGTAACTATATTGCTAGCTGCAGCTAATATAATTGCGATAATGGCTGCAATTACCAAAGAAGAAAAGTGGTTATTAATTCCAGCAATGGAGCCTGATCGTAAAATGATGGTTTCATCAAAAAATTACCATGAAACCTATTTAAAGGAATGGGCAATTTATGTGACGAAACTCTTATTTACTACTTCTCCAAATGAGGTAGAAAGACAAATAGCAGACATGAAAGTGGCATCTAGTAATACTGAATCTTTAAATAAATTTTTTCATGATCACTTGCAATTTGTTAAAGGTTCAAATGTGTCTTCAGTATTTTTTCCAAAGAAGGTTGAGGTGATGAAAGATGGAGTATTAATTAGTGGAACGCTTCGCTACTGGTTTAGCGATAGTAAACATATAGCTGTCAATAAGACTTACCTTTTGACTTACAAGCGAAGTCCTAATTACCTTTTGTTGTTAACTGGCGTTAAAGAGAATGGAATAAAAAAATGAGTATTAGAATTTTGAGGTTTATGATAGGGTTTATTGCTTTAGTCAAGTTTAGTGATGTATATGCGGTAGAATATGAGTTAGAAGTTGATAATTTGCTGAAGCTTGAGATTTCTGATAGTGGGCCAACAAGAATTAATCTTAAAGATGAAAAAATCAATGATATTTTTATGTATCCTCAAAATGCAGCCGAAGTTGTAGTTCATGAGTCTGGATGTTTGTTTATTGCTCCACGAGAAGAAGAAAAGAAGCTTTATTTAACAGTAATAGGAGAACACAAAACAATTCAAGATTTAATGTTAACTTTTACTCCAAAAACTCCAAGCCATGTAACGCTTATTAATGCTGCTACAGAAGAAGCTGAAAAGGATAATTCAAAAGGAAAAATAAAATTAGCTTAAAATGCTAGTTTTTACTTTAAAGCTTGTTAAGCTCAGCATCAAGCATATTAAAACTGCTTCAAAGTAAAATTTCATTATGGAGATATTATTGAAAACAAGGCGGAAGGCTGGTTGATAGGTGAAGATGGACGTTCTGGAATTAAAGGAATCGTGGTAGATAAATCGTCTAACATAGCAAGCATGGCTGCATTAAATGGAGTATTTAGCAATATTGCTAAGTTTCTACAAGCTAAGGCTATTAAACCTGATATGCTACCAACTTTAAACCTAGTAGCTGGAGGTCATCAACAACAAGAGTTTCAGATTGGAGATGCGCTTCAGTCTGGAGCTTACTCTGGAGCTAGTAATGCTTTTGATAAGCTAGCTGATTTTGCTATAAAACAAGCTGATTCTATGAGCCCAGTCGTTCTTATTGCGTCAGGTAGAGTCATCGATGTTGTATTTAAAAAAGGTTTTGACTTACGTGAGCACAAGAAGAAGCCACATAATTTAACTTATTCACAATCAACTAACAATGAAAAAGTTAATTTGCATAATAAATTCGACCAATCACAAAAGTTAGAGGAGCATTTATAATGAAGTTTTTATTATTGCTATTGGGCTGTATGAGCCTAACAAGCTTCTTTTTCGAAAGTAATTTTGATTGTAAAATTCCTAAAGGGCAAAAATGTAAGTCTTTATATGAAATAAAGAAAATGGCTGCTCAAGGAGTTTTTGACCCTGATAATGTTGAGAAAGTTGAAACATCAAAAATTAAATCAAAAAGGCGTTGTGTTCTATACTGTAAGCGATCTAAAGCAGTTCAAGGTGTAGCTGTTGTTAACACTTCACCTAAAAAACCAAAAATGAGTGATATTGCAACTTAAAAATGATTTATGTGATAATATAGGTTAAATTACTATATCTCTGTACTTTACAAACACTTCAATGCCTGATACTAATGCTTCTGGTAGACTTATATGTCTTTGTCCTAAGCCAGGGATTCCAATACCTGTACCTGGTATATTCCGGTAGGATTTTGGGAGCCAGTACGCCTTGTAGATGTTACAAAGTCGCCAATGTGTATGGTAAGTCTTGGAGGTTTGTCATTTGGAAGTGCTACTCAAAAAGGCATGAAAGATGAGGCTGAAGGAAGTGCTTTTTATCACATTCATTGGTATGTCTATCCTGTGATTTATTGGCTGGAAATTTTGCTTGATTTTATTTGTCTGGAAATGGCTGCAGTCGATATAGCATATTTAACAGAGTTTGATCCATTATGGAGTGATGACGCTAAATCTGCGATTTTAAATCCAGAAACGCTGTTGTTTCAAAATGTAGCTGCTTATCAAGCATGTATAGCTGATTGCATGAGTTGTGGCGCTGGTTTATTAGCAAGTGATTATGCTTTTTGGTGTGCTGAATGTCAAGGAATGCTTTACCCTTTTACTGGAACAGCTGCGGCGCATAATGGTGGAGTTGGAACATCTGTATTAATGGTAAGTAAGTTTATGGCTAGAATGCATAGGCAACTGATGTTATGGGGATATTATGGTTATAAAGGCTTATGTGGCAAGTATCCCATGCCTATTATGAAGAAAAGTCAGTATCGACTACAAATGACTTATCCGATTCCAGAAACCAGATCCTGCAAGAGCATAGGCCAAACAGAAGCTACATGGCAGGCTGGAAGAGAATTTCCAGTTAATGGTGAAGATTTTGGTTACTTGATTTGGCGAAAAAGAGATTGTTGTTTGCTTTGATAAGGGTTAGAGAGGAATATGGTTATACGAGTAATGATGTTGATGGTTTTATTATTTGTTAATAATGCTAATGCTTTTTTTTGGGCCAGCAAAAAACTTTTATTTTTGTCTCATTTTCAATGAGTGATGAGGCTTTAAAAAGCTATTTTGCTGAATCTCAAAAGGCTGGAGCTCAATTGATTATGCGTGGGTTAATTAATAACTCATTTACACAAACAAAGAATAAAACTATGGAGCTTGGTATTAGCTTCGATATAGATCCTAGCTTGTTTGAACAATATAAAATTGATGTTGTTCCTGTGATAGTAATAGATGATGAAAAAAGAGGATTAACCAAGAAATTAACTGGCCATATTCCTTTAGCAATAGCATTAGAAATTATGAATGAGAATACTCAATGAGATTATTATCTATATTAACTTTTTGATAGTGCTCAATATTAGCTGTTGTTTAGCTTCAATGCAAAGCAGTTATAATGAAGCTAGCAACTATAATGTAAATCTTGGAAATTCTTCAAATACACAAGAATTATTTCATCAAGGTAGTAATGTCAATTATCCTAACAATGATGAGGATTTAACCTACCATGGCCGTAATCAGCTTGGTACAGAAAGTGGGGCAATGTTATTTCAAGCTGAAAACAGTAAAAACAATGCCTTAACTCAACATAATATCAACGATCAAAATTATATGATAGCTAATTCAATGAGAATTGAATCTGATCCTTTAAGTGCCCTTGATAGCAGTAACTTCGTAACTCAGACAAGTAAAACTAATACTGAAATTATTCAAAGTTGTAATGAAGGTAGTAATTTTAACATTGAACTTATTCGAGAATTAAATGTTGAGTGCAGATTAGAGAATGTATGGCTTTCTTGGCAAAACCGGCAAATGGAATTTGCAACAGAAGAAATAGTAGAGAATCATAGTAATTGGCTTAATGGTCGTGCAGATTTCCATGACGTAGATAAAAATAATGAAAAAATATACAAGTTAGCAGGTGATAGCCAAATGGCTGCAAGACGAATGAGGAGTGCTGTTGCTGATAGGCTTGGCGTATCTATAGAGCATATTGGAACAAAGTTTATATTATATCAAAAAGAGGTAAAATATGTATACTTCGCTATGACTACAGAGATAAGACTCAAGAACTAAGGGAAGTAGCAGAATATTGGCAAGTTGTAAAGCCTGAACTTGAACAATTAATAGAAAGTAATGAATGCTATGAGGCGAATAGACTCAACTATGAGAGTGGTGATAGAGTATTTTTTGACAAGTTTAGAGTCAATCGTTCATATTGGAAACAAAAGATTGTTTTTTCATGTACTAGCGATCCAAAAGATGGTTGCAAACACCTTAAAATTCAAAATTGTGAATTAAAAACAGCACTTGCCAAAAATCAGTAGCAAATATTTGTTTACTATGGCAGCACGATTATAGCTGTTCAACTGAGAAGCAAACAATGCTACACTCATCATTGCGTAATAACTCAATTTTTTGTTTAGGAGGTAATTGCAACACTCCAACTATTATACCAAATAGAGATATAGCTAAAGTAGCTCATCTAGCAATGCTAAATCAGATGAGCAAGGACATTAAAACAAATCCCGTTTCTGTATTTTCAGGTAAACATCGAAAATGCAAAAAAGATGTATTTAGTTTTTTGAATTGCTGCTCTTCAATGACTGGCTGGGGGCGTGATATAGGCTTATCGCAATGCAAATCTAAGGAACAAGAATTAGCTCTATATAGAAAAAAAGGTTACTGCTATTACATTGGAACCTATTGTTCTTCAAGAATTCCGATATTGGGTATTTGCCTAGCTAGAAAGTCTACTTATTGCTGCTTTCAGTCAAAACTTGCAAGAATTTTTCAGGAAGAAGCAAGAAAGCAGCTAAAAATAGACTTCGGTACACCTGAATGTCCAAAGTGTAGAGGCCTTACTGTTGAAGAGTTACAAAAAGTTGATTTCACTAAAATCAATATGGATGAACTATTTGGAGATATACTCACTAAGGCTCAAAACAGCATGAACAAAGACATTATTGCAGGAATCAAAGATAAAGTTCATCGTATGCAACAAAGTCATCATTAAATACTATAGCTAGTTCCTATTGACTTTATATCAATGCCTTTACCTATAGAAAATCACACGTATTTAATGCAACATCATTTGTTATAACTGGTTGTAATAATAAAAAATAAAGAATATTAATAGAATTTCTGATAGTCTTATTGATAAGACTGAAAAAAAATATAAAAGAAGGATTAATTGTAACACCTATAATTTAGTAATTATTTGGTGTTCAGTAGCTAATCAAAAATTTAAAGGGTAATTAATAATCATATGAAATTTGTAAAATATATAACAGCTGTTTTATTATTAACGCTGTTAAATACAACCATTGCATCAAAACAAAACAACAATCAACCTGTACAACAGAAATTAATTCAGGATAAAGCTATATTAGCAGAAAAACATTTTAATGTTGGAATTTCATTTCTTGAGTTAAACAAATATCAAGAAGCAATAGAAAATTTTGATTTAGCTATTAAATATAAACCTAATTATGCGGAAGCTTATTATAAGAAAGGAGTTTGTTTAGGCAACTTAGAACGATATAAAGAAGAAATAAAAAATTATAATTTAGCTATTAAGTATAAATCTAATAATGTAAATATTTATTATAATAAAGGAGTTTGTTTACTTGAATTAGCACAATTTCAGAAAGCGATAGAAAATTTTGATTTAGCTATTAAAAATGACCCTAATAATTTAGAAGCTTATCTCAATAAAGGATTTTGTTTGGGTAAATTAGGACAATTTCAGAAAGCAATCGAAATTTTTGATTTAGCTATTAAATATAAACCTAATTTGGCAAAAGCTTATTTCAATAAAGGGGTTTGTTTATGTGAATTAAGACAATTTCAAGAAGCAATAGAAAGTTGTAATCTAGCTATTAAATATGATCCTAATAATGTAGAAGCATGCCAGTTGATAAATATACTCAAACGCAAAATTGCAGGTATTAAAAAGTAATCTTGATTTTTAATACGGTATCTGTGATAAGCAGGTATTATAAGGCATTATCATGATTTATTTGTGATACAAATTGTTATAAAATAGTCATAAGATATAATAATAAAATCATGACTATACAACAAAAGGGTGAGTTATTGAGTTGTTTTGATGTTGCTAGCTATTTTCTGGTATTGGTTGATAGAGAAGCAGGAGATGTAATAACTTAATTGAAATTGCAAAAATTAGTGTATTTTTCCCAAGGTGTGCATCTAGCTTTATTTGATAAGCCTCTTTTTAAAGAAGATATTGAAGCATGGCAAAATGGACCTGTAGTACGGCATTTACGTTCGATATTTGGCAGCTTTGAAGCTAATGCAATTCCTGGTCCAGGAGAAATAGATTTCAGTATTTATACTAATCAACAAAAAGAGTTAATTTATAAAATATATTCTTCTTATGGTGAACATACAGCATCTTATTTACGTGACTTAACACATTTGCATTCTATTTGGCAATAAGCCATTATACGCACTAGCCGTGTGATTACTAAAAAAGAGATGAGAATATTTTTTAAAAATCATATAAAAAATATTAGACCTCTTTCGAAACTGGTTAAGGTAGATCAAAATTATAAATGCCAGAGATCAAATTAAATCTAAGACCGAATCTTTTACGTCTATTTCGATATTTGTCAGCAATAATTTTGAACCGTTTTAGCATAGCAATAACGTTTTCATTGACAACTCTTTTTCCTGCTAACCTACGATTATTCTTTTTATCATTTTTAGTTAAAGGATTTTTCTTGCTTTTTTTCTTTGGTAATGCAGAATTATTGTGAATTTTTTGTATACCTTGATATCCTGTATCAGTAATCGCTTTAACCTTAGGATGAATAAGAATTTTGGATTCCTTAAATAATCTAAAGTCATGCTTTTTACCGTTAGAAAAATCTGTATATATTACTTAGTGTGTTTTCTTGTCTACCACTATTTGAGTCTTTAGTGTATGCCTTTTCTTCTTTCCTGAATAATAGAATTTTTGTTTTTTTTGGGTCTTTCTATTGGACTCTCAGTAGCATCAATCAAGACTACTTCATAATTCATATCGCTATTCATTAGAGCTTTACGACCTGGAAGAGCAAAGTTTGGGTGTTTAACTAAGGTGTCTTCTACCCATTTTACAGCTTTATATGCTGAACTTTCACTAATCCCATAGTTCTGACCTATATGAAAATAAGTACGGTATTCTCTAAGGTATTCTAAGGCCATCAATAACTGTTCCTCCAAATTGAGCTTATTTTTACGCCCTCCTTTTGATTTCTTAACACCATCAGCTTTCCTCAAAATATCCACCATCTTTGAGAATATTCCCTCCCTTACTACTGTTAATCGACGAAATTTTTCATCCTTTAACTCTTTAATCTGATCTAATTTCATTATTACTTCAAATCAGATTTTTATAACACCATTTTACATCATTGTATAGTTTCGAAAGAAGTCTATTGCAGAACAGGTTTTTGACCTTACCAGAATTAATGGTAATAAAAAAATCAGTTCTAGAGAAATGATTCAAACATTTTATAGCCAAAATAAAACAGAACTATTATTAATTAAGCTTTTCGACCGATTCCATAATATTCAGACTATATCAATAAAACCTTATGAAAAAAGACAAAAAATCGTCATTGAAACTCAGCAAGAATTTATACCTCTTGCTCAATACCTTAAACTACCAGAGATTGCCATAGAGCTAAATAAATACTGTACGCTTTATGCTAGTTAGAATACAAGCTTTTTCTAACTAGCATACATAGCATTACATATATTTCTACTTGCACAATGGAGTATAGCTGCTTGGCATACATAGATTATCGTTCTGGATCATCAATTAATAATATATCACCTACAAAATCTCTAAATTGCTCAATATCTAAAACACTAATGCTACTTTCACTGTGATGGATGCATTTGCTACTTTCATTGTGATTCATGCATTGTTGAGTAAAAAAATCATCTAATTGTTTCTGTAAATTTTCACTGTGACTATTGTATACAATAGTTAGGTTAGATTTGTAATGTTGGAACCGTATAGATAAATCATAATACTCTTCTACTATTAATCTTAGGGTATTAAAAGCAAAATCTACTTGTGTATATAATACATTTAGTTTACCTTGCTCCATACAATAATATTCTAAGCATGTGGGAAGATCGTCTTTAGTAAGTAGCATAATTGCTTCTGTTTCAGTATTACGAAGCTGCACAATTTTATCTTGAATGCCTCGATATGTGCTGTTATCCCATCCAAGCAAGAGCAAAATATTATAACCTTTATGGTTAAATATACAATTGTAAACTAATTTTGTTAACTCAGATAAAGTATTGCTGTTAGGCAAGATTTGGATAGAATCACTAGTATCACTGATTCGCATAACCACCATATATATTTAAAATTGCATTACACTCATGATTTATAAATTACATTAGCTGAATTATCAAGCTGTGTTTGTTGTATAAGTATTAAAAAACTAAGACACAAGCTCAAGTTTATACTGAACATTAAGAAGGCCATTCTTTAAGGCCTCAATGTCCTTAACATTGCTGCACCATTCTTGACGAAAGCTATTCCATTTTAAGCCATGAAGGCGAATGTAGCGCTTAGTGTTTTCATCTGGTTCAGAGGAAAATTTTAAAATCACAGCAGCTTTATTTTGCTGTTCCTTATCAAAAATATTTTTACCGATTGTAGTCCAATGATTCTGAACATTTGGATGTTGTGTTAAAGTTTCTTTTAGTGAAACAATTGCACCAAATAAAGTGTTTGTCTGTAAGTGATCAAGCTTAGCCTTAGCGACTAGTCCACCCATTTCGATAAGACGTCGAGTACGCATTTTACGTTCTTTGATTTTGAGGTTAACCTCATCCATGATTAGCTTAGCTTTTTTTGTTGGAGAGTAATTTTTTGCTGCATAAGATTTGCCATGTTAGTAATTCAGAAAGATAAAAAAATCAGGCAAGAATATATCAAAATAAAATTCCAGTAAAGAAAAAAACCGCACCTGCCAAACCAACATCAAATAATTATAGTCAAAAAAACGTGAATTCAGGTTAGAAGCTTCATTAAAGAATAAGCTTATACGCAATATGTAAACTTGAAAGTTTACTGCTAAAAAATGGGTGCCAATTAGCCGATTGAGTGTTAAAAAAAGCAGTTTGTACTGGCAAAATCAAAAAACTCATGCTAACCTGAAACTCAGGTGAGGATTGGAGTTGAAATGGCAATACAGTTTGCAAGGATTGAATTTTTAAGTAGAATCAAAGGAGGAGATAGTTGTCGTAAGGCAGCGTATAATGCAAGAACTATTGTTAAAAACGAGAAGACAAATGTAAGTTATAACTTCTCTTGTAAAAAAGATAACGTATATCATACAGTGCTGATACCAGCTTATGTAAATCAAAAATTCAAGAATGTCCAAACAATTAATGAATGAGGTTGAACAAACAGAAAAACGAAGAAACAGTCAGCTATTGAAGGATATCGTAATAGCACTGCCAGACGATAAGGAATTGAATTTAGAGCATAGAATAGAAATAACTCATCAAATAGTTGATGCAATGGGGGAATGGGTGCAAAATGGTCTTGGAGTACAGATAGACATTCATAAGCCTCATAGAGGAGATAAAAACTGGCATGCGCATATATTGGTTACTACAAGAAGATTTAGAGAAGATGGAACTGGTTTAGGAGATAAAGCAGTAAATTTAAACCCCAAATGCAGAACAGTTAATGGCAAAAAGTTTGTTATTCGAGATTCCGAGATGATTCATGAAAAAGTGAAGGAAATAATTAATGCATATTTTGCTAAATTAGGCTTAACAAATAGAGTTGATAAGATAAGTGCAGTACCGCAAGAGCATATTGGCCCTACTAGAATTAGGGGTTTAATTAATGAAGTTGCAAATGAAAATGAGTTACGTAAAGAGGCTAATTTAAAAATTATTAAGGATGTTGATGTAATAACGGATGCTATAACACATTACAAATCTATTTTTACTAAGCAGGATATTGAAAAAGCAGTAAAAGATATACCAGACCTAACAGAAAGGGGAATGTTAGTTCAGCAAGTGTTCAGTTCAAATAGAATACTAGAGTTATATCATGATGATGGTGAAAGTAGCAAATATTTTACTACAACTGATGTTAGAGACGAGGAAGTAAGAATAATAAGAATAGCTAATAAAATCAATAATCAAGTTTATTACAACGATATTTACAATCTTAAAAGTGATATAGAAGGTCTAGCAAATGTTAGTGAAGAACAGAAACAAGCTCTAAGGCATATTTTGCTTAGCACTAGTGGAGTTAGAGTACTAAGAGGAAGAGCTGGAACAGGTAAATCCACTGTTTTAGCAAAAGCATATAAAATTGCAACAAATCGTGGACAAAATGTTATTGGACTTGCTCCTACTCATAAAGCGGTATCAGAGCTGAGGAGCAAAGGTTATAAGGAAGTCTATACAGTAAAAGGATTTTTGTATAATCGAAAAAAAAAATTTTTATGCAAAATAGGTTAATAGTAGTAGATGAAGCTGGAATGGTTGCTACTAGAGAATATGCAGAGCTGTTTAGAGTAGTTAGAAACAATAATTGTCAACTGATACTTGCTGGAGATGAAAAGCAGTTAGCTTCAATAGAAAGAGGCGGAATGTTTGAGATGCTGAGTAATATTTTCAGTTCACATGTTTTAGTGAATATTCGAAGACAAAGTGAAAACTGGAGTAGAGAAGCAGCAACAAAGTTTGCTGAGAGTAATATTTTAAGCGGTATAACATTACTGAGACAAAATAAATGTATTAAGTTTGATAATACGTTGCAGGACTCAATGAGTAAGTTAAGATACAACTGGAGTCTAAGCAAGTTTAAGCTACATGAAAAATTGGTAATTACAGTACGTAATAAAGAGGTAGACATTCTTAATTCAAGTATTAGATCTTTGTTAAAAGCTAATGGCACGCTACAAGGCACAGAATATAGGCGTTCAATAGCTGGAAGGAAAGAGTCCTACATGGCTGGAGATCGAATTGTATTTCAAAAAAGCGATAAGGATTTACAAATACAAAATAGTGAATTTGCAACTTTAACTTCGGTTAATAAAAATGAATTTGTAGCTAAGACAGATGCAGGACAAGATGTGAGTTTTGACCCAAGCAAAATACAATTTAAACATGGTTATGCAAGTACTGTTTATAAGGCCCAGGGAGCTTCTATAAAAGATGTATACGTTTTACATAATGGAGTAAGTAATATAAGCAGCTCATACGTAGCTATGACAAGGCATATAGAGAAATTACAGCTATATTGCAATAAGGAAGCAACTAGAAGCATTAACAGCTTAATAAATCAGCTTAGCAGACCAAATGATAAATCAGCTAGCATAACTCTGAAAACTGCTCATGATTTGGAGAAAGCACGGACAAAGACAACTGTTTTTAGTAAAATCGAAAACTGGTTTAAGTCTATAATCAATGATATCAATGATAGATCTCATGTGAATGAAGAATATTATCACTTTACTGCTAAACCAGAGCAAGAAGCTAAAGTAGAAAGAGTCCAGCAAGAGAATTGCATAAAGCAATGTACCACCAAAGATATTTCTACTCCATTGTTTATGCAAATCAAAGAACAAAGACAGTACAATTATGATGTAACCATTTTGTCTGCAGAAGGAAAAACGATATCAAGTTTTCAGGAAGCTGGCATTGATAGCAGAATGGTATATAGCTCAAATGTTAATAATTTGAAGTACTATCAACCATTTCAAGGAGAAAAGATTCTTATAGCTGCAAATAATGATAAACAGAATAAAGAATATGTAAGCACTATAAACGATGCTGCAAAAGTACTGAAAAGTAAAGGAGCAATCACTAGCATCGTAGTTCCTTCAGAAGGTGAAGATTTTAACGAAATGCTAAAAAATAAAGGAGCCACAGCTGTTAAGGAGCTTGTGATACCTGAAATCATGAAAGCTGTTACATAGTATTTCTTTGCTGTTATTTCGTCAAAAAGCTTCTGAATATCTTCTTCGGTAATCTCAGATATCTTTTTATGGTATAAAGGTGCTGTATAACTCTTTACTATTACATAGCTTTTCTTCCAACTTTTTAATGATAAATACTACTATATTCAGCATATTTTTCATGCATCTGTCCGAATGTTAGTTCATTCTTTAATTTAAGCCTCTTCTCTCTTTTTTCTCTTCTTTCTTTATTTATCTTCCGTCTTTCATCCATTGGATTTATTCCTTTAGCAATATCACTTTTTAACTGCTGTATCTTTTTTCTAGCTTCTGCTACCGTTAGATCTGGAAAATCTCCTATTTTTATTTTTTATAATACATGCCATTAATGTTTATTCATAAATATAGTCTTCTAAATCCAGTATATGATATTATAAACAGTAAGTTCCTTTGTGTTATATCTCTAAACTTGATTATTTTTTCTTCTTTGGTTGGTACTTTTATTTTATTTAATGCTGCTTGTGTAAATTTAAATACTTTTACTGGCATATTTATCACCCTTCATTAATTTAAAATTGAAGTAATTAAATAATAACTTATTAATTTTTAAAATTAGCTTAAACTTATAGTCTGTAGTATGGTTTTTATTGAATAGCAAATACTTTTGTAAAAATAAAAAATATTTTTAAGCGATGTTATCAATTGAAGGTTACTCTAAGCTTATCAACTGCAAATTCAAGTTGCTTGATTAAAAATTAGCATTCCAATTAGCTAAATATCATACATATATTTGTGCAATTACCATCAAGATATTATTATCATATTGACAAGTAATATTAACACAGCTACAGTTAAATTCATATATCAACTCAGACGAGAATAAACTAAATAGCAGATTTTATAAGGCGTATAAAGCTCACAATAACTCTTACTCTAGCTTATTTCTTCTAGTTAGTTAATTTTTCTTAAACCATTAATGTATTGTCCTGATAGCTTCATATATAGGATTACTTCCTCCATTGCATGTACCATTAGACTTCTTGTTGGCAGAACAACATAGTTAATCTATTTTCATAGTCAAACAATCAGATACATAACTTCTCATATCGCACAACTTAGAATAATATATTATATTAATAGCAGCACTGTGTTTAAGTATGCTGTCTAAATATTTTAGACATTATTATTTGAGGAAAAAATGGGAGTGATAACAAAAAAAAATCCGCAATTGCAAATTTGGTTACTAGGATTTATTAGCGGCTTTACTCTACTAATTAATAGCAATACACTAAACTTTTGGCTAGCGTCAGAAGGTATCAGCAAATCAAATATTGGACTATTTTCGATCATATTTTTACCCTACTCTATAAATTTTCTCTGGGCGCCTTTACTAGACTCAAAAAAGATAATTTGCCTTTCATCTCTTTTAGGGCATAGAATAAGCTGGTTAGTTATTATTCAGTTGTTGCTTGCTATAAGCATATTTATTATGAGTCATTTATCTCCGGCAACTGAACTATATATGATCAGTATAGTAGCGTTTATAATCTCAGTTTTAAGTTCAACGCAAAATGTAATATTAGGCGCAATTCGATCTTCAATAGTGCAAAGTAATAAACAAGGACTATTTTCTGGAGTATATATTTTTGGTTATAGAGTTGCCATGATAATTTCTGGATCAGGAGCAATGTACTATTCAACAGTTATAAGCTGGAAAAGCATCTATCAGATTTTTTCTTTAATAATTATATTATTTTCTATAATACTAATAGTCTTTGCTAAAGAATTCAACAATACAGATTCAAACAATCTTCAAATCAAAAATACACAATTGGAAATAAATAAATCTTCTATGTCATTAGCTTTTTTTTTTACTGAGCTAACTAAGCACATAGGTTCATTTAGAACAGTACTAGTATTATTAGTGTTTTTAATTGTTTGTAGAATACCGGATAACTTTATTTGGACTATGCTAAGCTCTTTTTTTTTAGAGATAGGTTTTACGGCTAAGGAAATAGCCTTTGCTGGAAAATTTTTAGGAACAATTAGCGCTATTTGTGGTGGACTAATAGCTAGTCGTATTATGCATAAAATAACAATATTAGATGGTCTAATTTATTTTGGATTTTTACATGCTATATCTCATTCTTGTTTCATTATTTTAGATGTTTTTGGCAAAAATTTAAGTATATTGGTAATAGTTAATATATTTGAAAGCTTGACTGGAGGCATGGTAATGTCTAGTTATATTGCTTTAATTAGTTCATTATGCAAAGGTTATTATAGATCAACTCAATATTCTTTTCTAAGTTCTATGATGGGAATATCAAGAATTTTTCCAGTCATAGCTGGGTACATAATTGAAGCTATAGGTTGGCGATGGTTCTTTGTTATCGTAACAATTAATGCTATATTAGCTGTCATACTAGCTAAATTGCTAGCAAAAATTTTAAAAACTTGATTATAAAATAGTTATATGATTACTAAATCTATAGTTATAACTTATTTATTGATAACAATTGGAGTAAGCATTTATTACAGAGCCAAATTCCATTCTTTAGAAGATTTTGGTGCTGCAAAGATTAGCAAAACAATGAATAATAAATTGCTACTTGTTGCTGCTATTTTAACTATTTCAGTTGGAGGAGGAACTATATTTGGCATTGCTGAAAAAACTTTTAGTGATAGTTGTGCATGGGGATATGGTCTAATATTTGCAGTAGTAGCTGATATCTTAATAGCATTACTAGTTATACCTCAATTCAGCCATCATCATGGCTTTATTAGCATTGGCGATATTACATATAAACATTATGGTAACTACGGACGGATTATTACTGGAATTGGAGCAGTTTTATGCGCAATAGGATATCTCGCTGCGCAAATTAGTGTTAGCGGAAAGATTTTTGAGTTTATATTTGGAATTAAATGCTCAGAAAGTTTGATATTAAGCTATCTAATAATTATCATTTATACTGCTGTTGAAGGAAGTAAAGCTGTAACCACTACTTACCTGTTACGGTTTGTAGCTATGGTATTAGCAATTTTTGTAGTTCCTGCTATAGGAAGTTACAGACTAGGCATTGACAATATAGTAAATCAAATCTTACCGATAAAATATTCTTTATACAATTCAGAATTAGTATGGAGTACTATTAAAATAGCTTTATGTTTTTCTATTATGGGGTTTCAGCCAAGCCTGATTCAAAAAGTATTAGCAAATGGTAGTACAACAGAAATTAAGCATGCAATTATTATCAAATCTTGCTTATATATATTTTTTATAATCTGCATTGCAGTTAATGGCTTGATAACATTTTGTGTTGTATCACCACAGTTAGCTCCTATGCCTTTGCTAATTATGCTTGACAGCTTTTTTTCACCAACAATACAAGGAATTTTACTAGTAGGATTATTATCTATCACTATTGCTACAGCTCAAACTAATCTTAGCGTTATATCAATTAGTATGGTTAATGACATAATCAATCCATTAATTCGCCTTAATAAGGCAACTGTATCATTTTTGCTAACACAAGTTATTACTATAATTAGTGGTAGCATTTCTATATGCATAGCACTAAATTTTTATAGTGTAATTGATCTTGTAATATTCATGAGTGGTTTCTGGACTGCTCCTTTATTAGTACCAATTATTTTAGGACTATTTGATATAAAAATTAGTACTAAAGCTTTCATATGCAGCAGCTTATTAGGATTATCGCTGTTCATTATATGGGAATATTATAGCTTATCATCAATTTTTGGCGTGTCTGGTGGCTTAATTGGTACTATTGCTAACTTTTTATGCTTTATCTTAGTTAAATTAACCAAAGTTCGATATAAGAAATGGATCTTAGATATAGCTAAGCCACTATAAAACAGTGATGTTATATACTTTTCAAAAATGGTATCTAAGTCACAGTGATATTTCATTTTGCTTGATTTAGCTTGAAACTATTTTTTTTCAATAGGATTTAAATCAGGAGAATAATGTGCTAAATGCTCTAATATAGCTAAACATAAAACAATTATAATAATAAGATGTTAAAATGTAATGAAAAAGTAATTAGTATGACATATTCTATAGATTTTCGGAAGGAAGTGCTAACGATAAAGTCCAGAGAAAAAATATCAGTTTTGAATCAGTATTAAAACATTTTAGAATAAGAAAGAATACAGTATTTGTATGGAGTAAAAATATATTGCGTAAAAAAAACAGAAACAGAGATCCAACAAAAATCTCTATTGATAAACTAAAAGAAGATGCGACACAATAGACCTCTTTCGAAACTGGTTAAGGTAGTTCAAAATTATTGCTGATAAATATCGAAATAGACGTAAAAGATTCGGTCTTAGAGTTAATTTGATCTCTGGCATTTATAATTTTGAACTACCTTAACCAGTTTCGAAAGAGGTCTAATATAGTGATGCATGCCAATATGAAAGAGCTGAACGACTATGGGTAAGTAAGTTGGGTGTACAAAAAGCATTAAAGAGATTAAATATTACATACAAAAAAAGCTTTAAAACATCTAAATGCAAAAAAAGAATCAAGATTAGAAATTAATGATAAGATAAAAAGATATAAAGATAAAGGAAAAGTCATTGTCTTTACAGATGAAAGCAGTTAGAGAACTAATGTTATAGGAGCATTAGTAGACAAATCTCTACTAACCGTATCAATTTTTGACTGCAATGTTAATACTGCTATTTTTAACTGTTGGATAGAATAGGATTTAATTCAGAAATTACCTAATAATTCTGTAGTTATGATGGATAATGCAAACTTCATTGTAAATGACTATATATAGGTTTAGCATAAAAATTTTTTTCTACCTATTTTCTACCTTTTGCATAAAAATTTGATGGTAATTTGTAAAAAAATTATTTTCTAAAACACATACTATAGCTGTATTTTTGGAGATGAAAAATGCGACCTGTAGTATTCGATTTCTTAACTAATAGTTGTAATATTATTAAAAAAACAGTAGCAATAATGCAACAATATTTTATAACTTTATTGAAAATATCATTCCACCAGAGTGGAGAAAGTTAACTGGAGATAATGGAAAAGCATTAAGCAAGACATCTAAACAGCCTTTATCATTTATAGTATTTAGACTATATATCTATTACAACAAAGATATAGATGAATTACAGGAAAGTTATCAGCTTTATGAGGATAAGCTAAATGTTGGTCAAAGAAGAGTTAGGCAATGCTTAGTAGAATTAAGAGATGCAGGTTTTATTGAAGTTGAAAATAGAACAATAATTAAAGACAATGTTAAGTTACGTAATGTCCCTTGCATAAAAATTCTGAAAAATTTTCAGCACTATAGTAAAAAAGGAAAAGAAGAAAATATAGCCTTACCAGAAAAAAAATTTCGCTCCAACATGAAAGAAATTTCAGGTCAACCTGAAACTTTTTTCAGGGACATATATTGAAACAAGCACAAATCTTAGTAAGGAAAGCCAGTTGAAGCATAAAATTGCTGGTTCTTTTGAAGCAGCTATGGCTTATCAAATTTTGACTTCTTATAGTTTTGGGCCAGCAGTTTGAACTCGGTTTTTTGTTAAGTTGCTTAAGAATATTACACTAACAGAATGTGATAAATCAAAGATATTACAAGCTGTACAAGATATATATGGATATGAAATTCAAGAATTACAAGTTACGCCATTTGAGCAACCTACAACTGTTTCACAGAAACAAATCAACGAAGAAGAGTATCTCTTGAATCTCAGTAAACAACTGGATTCTAAGTCAATTTGGTACAAAGTGCGAGAATCTTTGATTAAAAGTTATGGTCAAGCTATCGATAAATCATGGTTTAGTCCATTAAAGGTTATAAATGAAGATAGTGTTAATAACAAAGATCTTCTTCTTCTTTTGTATTATCATTGTCTGAATTGTCCTGTTGCACTATTCCTCCGCTTTTTGAGTGTTGATATTTCTACCTTATCAATAAATTAATTTATGCTAATTTATTTTCATACCACCAGCAATCCAATCTAGGAAAAAGCCTAAAATAACACCAATTGCTACCATTACTCCTGCAAGCTTTATATTACCTCTTGCTACAGCCCAAATCGATGATAAAATAGTTGCGCTTGATATACCTATTGTTTTTAGCTTTCCACTAAAAAGTCCGTCTATTTTATTAAGCTGTCCTTCAAGAGTATCAGCTAATGCTGGCTCAAAAGAAAAAACACAAGCAGTAATTATAATTAACAGTCCTACAACTACATTATTCCACTGTATTCCAAATGTAGGTTTTAGCATATTTAGTTGAGATTTTTGATATATGAACATTGTTATTGCTTATTAGTAAATTTTGCATTATTTTCCTAGTGCTAGTGAATTCCATGTTGAATAAAATTTTACTTTGAAGTGAGTTTCAGCGTTCCTTCCAGAACTTTAAGTCTTTGAAGTAAAAACTAGCATTTTAAGCCAGTTTTATTTTTTTCTTATTAACACCACTCAATAACAAAAGGTAATTAGGACTTCGCTTGTAAGTCAGAAAGTAAGTCTTATCGATAGCTATATGTTTACTATCGCTAAACCAGTAGCGAAGCGTTCCACTAATTAATACTCCATCTTTCATCACCTCAACCTTCTTTGGAAAAAATACTGAAGACACATTTGAACCTTTGACAAATTGCAAGTGATCATGAAAAAATTTATTTAAAGATTCAGTATTACTAGATGCCACTTTCATGTCTGCTATTTGTCTTTCTACCTCATTTGGAGAAGTAGTAAATAAGAGTTTCGTCACATAAATTGCCCATTCCTTTAAATAGGTTTCATGGTAATTTTTCGATGAAACCGTCATTTTACGATCAGGCTCTATTGCTGGAATTAACAACCACTTTTCTTCTTTGGTAATTGCAGCCATTATCGCAATTATATTAGCTGCAGCTAGCAATATAGTTACTGAAAGTAAGCATTTATTAGACCTCTTTCGAAACTGGTTAAGGTAGTTCAAAATTATAAATGCCAGAGATCAAATTAAATCTAAAACCGAATCTTTTACGTCTATTTCGATATTTGTCAGCAATAATTTTGAACCGTTTGCATACCAATAACGTTTTCATTAACAACTCATTATCCTGCTAACCAAGATTATTCTTTTTATCATTTTTAGTTAAAGAATTTTTTTTCTTTGGTAATGCAGAATTATTGTGAATTTTTTGTATACCTTGATATCCTGTATCAGTAATCGCTTTAACCTTAGGATGGATAAGAATTTTGGATTTCTTAAATAATCTAAAGTCATGTTTTTTACCGTTAGAAAAATCTGTACATATTACTTGGTGCGTTTTCTTGTCTACCACTATTTGAGTTTTTAGTGTATGCCTTTTCTTCTTTCCTGAATAATAGAATTTTTGTTTTTTTAGGTCTTTCTATAGGAGTCTCAGTAGCATCAATCAAGACTACTTCATAATTCATATCACTCTTCATTAGAGCTTTACGACCTGGAAGAGCAGCAAAGTTTGGGTGTTTAACTAGTGTATCTTCTACCCATTTAACAGCTTTATATGCTGAACTTTCACTAATTCCATAGTTCTGACCTATATGAAAATAAGTACGGTATTCTCTAAGGTATTCTAAGTCCATCAGCAACTGTTCATCGAAATTGAGCTTATTTTTACCCCTACCTTTTGATTTCTTAAGACCATCAGCTTGTCTCAAAATATCCACCATCTTTGAGAATGTTCCCTTCCTTACTCCTGTTAATCGATGAAATTTTTCATCCTCTAGAAGTCTAATGAGTGCTTGCTCAAAAGAAAAAAATTAGCAGAGTTATATTATCCACTAACACAAGAAGATGCAATTATACTGCATTCAATGGCTAGCAAAAGCTTCAACATATACTTCATAAATCAATTACTGCTGAAATTATCAAATAAATATCCAAACCGTCATTTTGCAAATAAGATAGCAGTGCTAAACCATATGGCAAAAGCCTTAGCAAATGAATTACTAACTACTTGTAGTTTTGGACCAGCAGTTCGAACTAGTTTTTTTGTTAAATTACTTAAGAATATTACACTAACAGAATGTGATAAATCAAAGATATTACAAATGTACAAAATGTATATGGATACGAGATTCAAGAATTACAAGTTACACCATTTGAGCAACCTAAAACTGTTTCACAGAGAAACAAATCAATAGACCTCTTTCGAAACTGGTTAACGTAGTTCAAAATTATTGCTAATAAATATCAAAATAGACATAAAAGATTAGGTCTTAGTTTTAATTTGATCTCTGGCATTTATAATTTTGAACTACGTTAACCAGTTTCGAAAGAGGTCTATTATATTTAACCAGCTCTTGTATAGCATTTTGCTTAAAGAGATGATTCATTACTTGCCAACTTTTTTGCCCAAAAGCCTTGGATATCCTAATGGAGCTGGCAATAAACCTTTAGCTACTAAAAAACTTTTTAGCAAAAAATTCTCCGATACCTTCTTAAATTTCTTATAGATAAATATGGATGTAGCCCTATCTTTATTTTTAGCCCATCTTTTCTAAATTTTTTTCAACAGACCATGTTTTTCTTACTGTCCATGATATTCTTAGTTTAAGTGAAAGTTCGTCTAAATCATTGATGATTAATGTTCCTTCATTCGGAATTTTTATTTTTCTTAGTAAGCTATTTGTTAACTTTAATGATATTGAAGGCATAATTACCACATAATATTAATGTTTATTATTAAAGTATTATATTTAATTAAATAGCGGGTCTATATTAGACTTCTTTCGAAACTGGTTAAGGTAGTTCAAAATTATCGCTGACAAATATCGAAATAGACGTAAAAGATTCGGTCTTAGATTTAATTTGATCTCTTGCATTTATAATTTTGAACTCTTTAACCAGTTTCGAAAGAAGTCTATTATATAGCAAATTTTTTGTATTAATTTGTTCATGATACGTATAACTTGAAAATCACCTAATTAATCTTAGGTTGCATACTTTGCTAGATCATTAGTTGAACCTTTAGATTGAAAATTGCTTCACAATTTCTTAGTTTTTTTCTACCTATTTTCTACCTTTCGCTTTAATTTTTTTGTTATTGAGCATTACTTGCTTAAAGTTGAAAATGACATACTTAAGAGCTTACTTATTTAAGGATTGTTTTGATATTGTCTGTTACACTTCGTAAAGTGTAACCATCTATATTATGCTGTATATAATCTAATGTGTTAAAAATAACGCAATTATCTTAGTAAAAGTTATTAATACAATAAATATTTATTGTATTAATAACTTTTAATTTTAACTAATTTTATTTTTCAATTAAATAAGAATACTTTATTATTCATAATTTTTTGATTTATTAACTTTTTTAGCTATGGATAGGATTGCTTTTATTATTGTTTTAGAGATATTAAATAATATCTCTAAAACAATAATAACTAAGTTTGAATATTTCAGTTTACTAAAAAATAATTATTATTTTACAATCCTAAAGTTGCACTAAATAATGGTGATATAATATAGCATTAACATAATTTGCTCTATTAGACCTCACTTATAACTAAGTATTAAGATTATTAACTATTCCACAATACAAATTAGAGATACGACTTTTTTGCTAAATACTTATATTATATTAACTATTTTTTTGACATATTTGTTAATTTTTTCTGGTATTAGTGCCTATAGTATTGCGTGTTATATAGTAACATAAATTCTAAATTAGAGGTTTTAATAAATCACTTATGAATTATGTAATAAAATTCCAAGCTCCCTTTGAACGTTTAAAGACTTTTTCTGACAATCCTGATATCTTGCTTAGACGAGCAATAATTCTACAAGCTATCATTGATGCTTCTAATATTTCAGCAGCATCTGAGGCTAAAAAGTATGAGCATGAAGCTAGAATATGGATATTCAGCAATTCAAATTATTTTCAGAGAATATGTTATGAGGCAAGATTAGAACCTGATTTTGTTATTAAAATTGCTAAAGAAGTCATTAAGCTTAACAAAAAAAAACTCAATTTGAAGATAAAAATTTGAGAATATAAAAACTTGCAGCAGATGTAAGAACTCATCTTATGCACTAGTTGTAACCTTACTTACTATACTATTACCAATAATTATGCATGTATCCTTAAATCTAAAAAAGGCTTTTATTACCTAGAATTTGATACAAGAAATATCGCATAGGTAGTAAGAGTAAGGATTATAACCATAGTTTAACACTAAAAATAAGGCATATTAAAACTACTAGAGCTAATAAAAAGAAACAAGAAGAGAACTGTGTTATGGTCTATCTAGTGTTGTAATAGGTGTTAGAGTCAATCTATACTTTGCTAGTCAGAACAGCTTTGTGCCAAATTAATGCAATGCGCTCAAGATATATAATCGTTTGCATGATATAGCTAAACCAGTATAAAACAGTTATGTTAGATACTTTTTAAAAAGCATGTCTAAGTCACAGTGATATTTCATTCTGCTTAATTTATCTTGAAACGCCAAATTAGGATAAATGTAGAGAATAAGAGGTATACAAAGAGAGAATGTTGAGTTATAAAAAAAATTTAAATAAACAAGGAATAACCCAACATAAAAAAATGTATTATAACAGTATACTATTTAATAGACAATTTTTGCAAGATATATCAAGAGTGGGAGAGAAAGAGATCAATACCAAGTAGTAATCAAAGGAACAAAGATGGGAAATTGTCCTTAGCTGAGTTATTAACAATAGCGATATATTTTTATTTATCTCCATGCAAGGATTGTAAAAATTATTATCTATATTACTTGAGTTATAAGTATAAAGGATACTTTTGCTTACCAAGCTATAGTAGAATAATACAACTATTACCTAGAATGTTGCTACCATTAGCCATATTAATGCATTATCTGAAAGGAGATGAGACTGGTATATATTACATACCTTTCATGTTTAAGATGATTTAACTAACTAGAAGAAATAAGTTAGATTAAGAGCTATTATGAGCTTTATAAGCTTTATAAAATCTGCTATGTAGTTTATTCTCGTTTGAGTTGATACATGAATTTAACTGTAGCTGTATTAATATTATTTGTCAATATGACAATAATATCTTGATGTTAATTGCGGAAATATAACGTAAATTTATGTCTAATATTTGGCTAGTTGAAGTGCTAATTTTTAATCCAGCAACTTGAATTTATAGTTGATAAGCTTAGAGTAACCTTCAATTGATAACGTCGCTTAAAAATATTTTTTATTTTTACAAAAGTATTTGCTATTCAATAAAAACCATACTACAGACTATAAGTTTAAGCTAATTTTAAAAATTAATAAGTTATTATTTAATTACTTCAATTTTAAATTAATGAAGGGTGATAAATATGCCAGTAAAAGTATTTAAATTTACACAAGCAGCATTAAATAAAATAAAAGTACCAACCAAAGAAGAAAAAATAATCAAGTTTAGAGATATAACACAAAGGAACTTACTGTTTATAATATCATATACTGGATTTAGAAGACTATATTTATGAATAAACATTAATGGCATGTATTATAAAAAATAAAAATAGGAGATTTTCCAGATCTAACGGTAGCAGAAGCTAGAAAAAAGATACAGCAGTTAAAAAGTGATATTGCTAAAGGAATAAATCCAATGGATGAAAGACGGAAGATAAATAAAGAAAGAAGAGAAAAAAGAGAGAAGAGGCTTAAATTAAAGAATGAACTAACATTCGGACAGGTGCATGTAAAATATACTGAATATAGTAGTCTTTATCATAAAAGTTGGAAAATAATGGCTCAAAGAGTAAAGAGATATCTAGAATCTTTATACAATACAAAGATATCTGAGATTACCAAAGAAGATATTCAGAAGCTTTTTGACGAAAAAACAGCAAAGAAACACTATGTAACAGCAAACAGTATTCTAAAACTGTTAAGCCCTATATTTAATAAGGCTATAGAGTGGGGATTATTAGAAAAGAATCCTGTATGTGGAATAAAAAGGCACAAGCACAAGAATCAAGATCTAGATATGTAACAAATGAAGAAATGAGAAGACTTATGGCCGTGCTAAAAGAAAAGGGAAATAGTCAATTAACAGAATCGCAAAAGCGAGCAGAACGATCAGGAAAAATTTTTACATTTATAAGTTTATTCACTGCAGCACGTAAAAGTAATGTATCAGGAATGAGATGGGACGAGATAAGCCTTAGCGAAAAAATATGGTGTATACCAAAAACTAAGAGTAAAAATGGTAAAACTCTATATATAGGGTTAGCTGATAAATTAATAGAAGTATTGCAAACCAGAAAACTATGCTCAAAAAGTGAATGGGTATTGCCAAGTTCAGCAGACAATAGTAAACACATATCAAGTTCAACAATGCATCGAGCATGGGCTAAGATTCGAAAAAAAGCCGGAATACAGAATGTAACAATACATGATCTTAGAAGAACGTTTGCAACTTGGATGAAAAATAATGGTGAAACACTAGATACAATATCTCAAATATTAGGACATAGTAATACTAATATAACTAAAATTTATACTATACATAGTTTAGATAAGGCAACAATTGCTACAAATAAAGTTGTCGAAAATATGCTGAGTATATTCGGTACCAATGTTTGTTTGAACGAGATACTATCTGGAATAGTGCCATAATTAAGTTGCGGAGAAGAAAAATTGACAACAACTTAGCTAAGTAGTTACTCTACATTAGATTTTGTAAATTTTTGAAAATCACAGTAGTAGCATGAGAAATCTCATGCTACAATTGAGGCTGAAGGTGATTATACAAAATCAAAAATTATGTTGGGCATTATCGAGGCCGTTGAAGTATATGGGTTTGAGCATTGACGAATGGGGAGTAGTGCTAGCTGGAGTAGCTCCAGGAATTGTACTACTAAACAGCAGGCATGCTAAATTAGGCCTAGCCTTTATGGTTGGAGGAATTGCTCTATGTTATTGCTTTAAGAAAATTAAGAAGGTATCTGAGAATTTTTTGCTAAAAAGTTTTTTAGTAGCTAAAGGTTTATTGCCAGCTCCATTAGGATATCCAAGGCTTTTGGGCAAAAAAGTTGGCAAGTAATGAATCATCTCTTTAAGTAAAATGCTATACAAGAGCTGGTTAAATATAATAAATGCTTACTTTCAGTAACTATATTGCCTAGCTGCAGCTAATATAATTGCAGCCATTATATTATATTAGCTGCTCTCATATTTATCTTTATATATCACTCTACCTTCACTTGGAATCTTAATTTTTCTTAACACTACTATTGTAAATCTTAATAAATATTGCTGCAATACTCAACTCCCATATGTTTTGGACAAAATAATCAACTTATAATAACTTAGCCTATTAATTTTAATATTCAGTTAAATATTGACATATATTATGTATATTATGACTTTTTTTATGGTAAATAATTTTGTAACATTTTAGTTTGAGTTAAATAACACTATATCCAATCTAAAGTTGAATACAGTTTATCAATTCTAAATTTCAGTTATTAAGTTGAAAATCAATTCCTGGATTTAAATTTTCTGATGTGATATTGCTTGTGTTTTTTAGTCTATTAGCAATTTAGCAATATTGAAATAATTCTTATACAGTTACAGTTAACGATCGAATATTAACTAAATAAGTTAACACACACGCTAATAGCAGATTTTACAAAGTTTGCAAGTTAAGAAAAATTAACTTTTTCTGCTTCTTTTTTTAAGTTATCCTTTTTTACTAAAAAAATAATAACTGATCTAAATACAGATGTTTTTTTAATACATTAAATACAGACTCAATTAAGGAAAATTTATTCAATAAATACTTATCTTCTATATCTAATAAATATGTTTTCATATCTTTACAAAGATTGTACGATGTAATGATACAATTAACCTAGTATAAAACAGTTATGTTATATCCTTTTTGAAAAGGGCATCTAAGTCTTAGAACAGTAATATTTCATTCTTCTTGATTTAGCTTAAAACAATTTTTTCTCAATAGGATTTAAATCAGGATAATAATCGGCAAATACCCTAATATAGCTAACACCTACTATAAAACAATTATAATAGTTTAGCTATATTAGAAGATAGGATTATATAATAATTACCAAAAAAGTATTAGCGAATAAAATATGCAATTAATAAAATAATTTTAACGATTAATAATTTATTTTATAACAGTACAATTTTAGTGCCTAAATTTCTATGATTTTCTATATCATGCATTGCTTGTACTACGTTATCAAATTTGTAAATTTGATTTGCTTTTTTAGGTAATACTCCTTTTTCTATTAGAGCAAATACTTCCAGAGCACTAAGCAAAAGCTCTATATTATCTTGTTTATAATACTGTAATTGTGGCATTGTAAAAAATAAAGATTTTTGAGTTAGTAATTGCGGATCAATTGTATTAACGCTACCGGTAATTTGACCCAAAAGAACCATTAATCCAAACGGCATTAAGCAGTCAATAGATTCTAAAACAGTTTGCCGTCCTAAACAATCATAAACTACATTAACTCCTTTATTATTAGTAATTTCTTTTACTTGATTTACCCAATCTGGATTATTATAATTTAATATATATTCACATTCAAGATTTTGAAGAATAGATTTCTTTTCTTGGTCATCATTGCCTATAGTAGCTATTGCTGTAGCTTTATATTCTTTTACAAGTCTAAGCATTGTTTGGCCAACAGCGCTACTAGCAGCATGAATTAGTATAGTCATATTTGGCTGTACATAAAAAGTTCTTCTCATCAAATAATGAGCAGTCATTCCTTTAACTAAATTTGCTGCTGCTGCTTCATCAGATATAGAATCTTGAATTTTAAAAACATAGTTAGAATTTATTGTTCTATATTGGCTATATGCTCCATCTGTAACGGTACAATAGCCAACTCGTTGTCCTACTTGAAAATCTTTAACTAATTTTCCTATTTTATGCACTATACCAACTGCTTCTATGCCAGGTGTGATTGTAACAATATTACTAAATGTATTATTTGATGCAATATTATTATCACTGCTTACTTGAGTAGCCTGAGTAGCCTGAGTAGCCTGAGTAGCTTGATTAGAAGGATTATGTAAAAAAGACTTAATTGCTTGCTTGATGTTGCTGTATACTCCAAACGACTTCTCATTATTTGTTATAACTGGTTTAGATATAGAAACTAGAGTTTTTTTATAATGTTCATAATCTTGAAAATTAATTCCGATAGCAGTGTGTTTAATTAGTATTTCGTCATCTTTTGGAGTAGGAATATCTGCTTCAACTAATTCAAACCTTGGATTACTATTACCATAAGTTATACGATATAATTTTTGTTTATGCATAATATTAAAATTTAATTTATTAATTTGCTTTTTGTAATTAAATATTTTTAATTTTAGAGAATAGTGTGCTTAAAATTATTGCTTTCGATAATTACCATTTGATATGCAAACATTTTACGTGTTCATATAGAAATATCAAATATATGTTGTTAGCTTGTTCAATAATATATATATTATTAGCATTGTGTATCAATTTATTATACATTTATGATTCATATAGTAGCTTCTTATGGCATTAGTTTTACAATATTAGTTATTTTATTTATAGCTTCATTTAGTCGATATTTGGAAACTATTAAATGTATTTCAAAATAAATTCTAGGTTTAGAATTGTTTTTTTGCTTATTTTAAGTATTAGTTGTGGTGTATTTTTAATTTTACGTGCATTTTCTCAGAACATAATTTTTTTCTATACTCCTACAGTAATACTTTCGCAGAGCAAGGAAGGAGTAGTCATTCGAGTTGGTGGTAAGGTTAAACATGGATCAGTTAATAAAATTTCTCCTAATGAAAATAAATTTATAATCACAGATAACACAAGTGAGTTGCAAGTTTATTTTAAGGGAATATTACCTCCTTTATTTAAAGAAGGGCAAGAAGTAGTTGCTAAAGGATATATGAATCAAAAACTATTTATAGCTGATGATTTGTTAGCAAAACATGATGAGAGATATAGGCCTCCTGAAAGTGAGTAAATATTAAATTAATATTTATTTTTATAATGATATGTTTTTGCATTAAGCTGTATTTAATAAACTATTGTCTTATGATAACTAACTTTATTAGTAATATAATAAATCCAATAAAACTCATTATATATAACCTTTATATGGCAGTTTGGAATCTGCATTTCTATAATGATATTAGGAAAAGATATATTGGTTATGGATTTCGTTATATTACAGCAATAGTATGTTTAGGAGCAATAGCTTGGTTATTTGTTAAATTAAGCATGTTTAAGGATGTTAATGATTATTTAACCAAAAATAAATTAGATTCACAAACAGGGTTAATAATTGCTAATATACTTAGCAAGTGGCCAGAAATATACTATGATAATCAACAAATTTCATTACTTGAACCTACGCCATATTTGATTGAAGACGACAATCGTACAATATTGATTGCTATTGATCCTGAGTCGAAGATGAAAGGAGCTGAAATATCTAATATCTTGATTGTTATGGCTAAAGATAATATTCAAATAGTAGATCATTCAACTGGCCGTACTACTAAGATTTTTTATAATTCAATCTTAGGCAATAGAAAATTGCTAATAGATAGCTCATATGTTAAAAACTTATTAACTGAAGCTTTACAAAAAAAATATAATATAATCTTATTATGTATTCTAATGCTATACCCATTAGTTGTGCTAGGTTTTTTAATATTTATAGCATTTAAAAAAATTATAATCATAGTAACTATTGGCACTTTAATTAATTTTTTTATACAATGTTGTTCATTTAAAGATATCTGTAGGCTTGGAGCCTTTTCTTCAGCTCCAGCAATATTAATTGCTATTATGATAATTGCTTTTAATCCAAAATATTTATGGATTAGTGATTATGTACAAATTTGGTGTAATTTTATTGCAATCTCAAGTCTAGTAAAATCAGAAAAAACAACTGTATGATTATTAATAGCATAAGTGAGTTTCTTCAAGCTGCTGATATCAAAAAGCAAATTTTAGGTATAGATTTTGGTGAAAAAAAAGTTGGAGTTGCTATTTCTAATATTGAGCATACTGTTGCAATGCCATTACAAACTATACTTGCTACTAACCAGGATCGTGTTAATAAAATACAAGAAATTGCTGTAGCTTATAACATTGGAGCTATAGTGATTGGTCTGCCATTTAAGCTTGATGGTACTGAAACTAGTCAAACTCACAGAGTGAAGGACTTTGCTAATAAGTTAGCTAATAAATTATTACTACCAATATTTTTATGTGATGAAAGGTTAACATCGAAGGCTGCAAATAATTTGCTTAAAATAGGGAATATCAAGAGAAAAGTCCGTAATGCTATAGATGATAGAGTTGCTGCAAGTATTATACTTGAAGGCGCATTAAAACGAATGCAGAATTCTAAAAGTTATTTTTAAGAAAACATAAACTATGAATACCATAAATGAAAAATCTGTACTTGGTAATTATTGGAATAAAACTGAGTTTGATGAGTATATCATAGAAACTATTAGGCAAAAACATGGAGTAAGTGATTTTTTAGCAAAATTATTATATGCCCAAAATATTGATTTAGAGCAAATATCATACTTTTTAACTCCAACTATTAAGGATGCTTTACCTGATCCTTTTCATTTACTTGATATGGATAAGGCAGTTAATAGAGTTATTCACGCAATTAACCAGCAGGAGCATATATGCATCTTTGGAGATTATGATGTTGATGGGGCTACTTCTTCAGCTTTATTGAAAAACTATTTTTGCGAATTAGGTATAGAACCAATTATATATATACCTGAAAGGCTTACTGAAGGTTATGGACCATCAGTATCAGCTATTAAAAAGCTTAAGTCTGCTGGTATTAGTTTAATTATTACAGTAGATTGTGGTACTAGTGCGTATGAAGCTTTAGCTGAAGCTAAAGCACAGCATATAGATGTTATCGTTATTGATCATCATTTAAGTGTTGAGCAGTTACCTGATGCTGTTGCAATAATAAATCCTAATCGGTTAGATGAAACAAGCAAATATAACTATCTTGCAGCAGTTGGAGTATCATTTCTGTTTTTAGTCGCTCTTAGATCTGCATTGCGTAAACTACATTATTTTACTGATAAGTCTGAGCCAAGTTTAGTTAAATATTTAGACTTAGTAGCACTTGGTACAGTTTGTGACGTTATGGCATTAATTGGTTTAAATAGAGCGTTCGTAGCTAAAGGACTTGAGATAATGGCTCAACATCAAAATGTTGGCATAAAAGCATTAGGTTATATGAGTGAAGCAGAATTTTCTTCTGACTGTTACTATTTAGGCTTTGTTTTAGGACCTAGAATAAATGCAGGTGGACGTATTGGAAAATCAGATCTAGGTAGTAAATTATTATCTACAAAATGTCAGATAGAGGCATACAATATTGCCTCTGAATTAGAAAATTATAATTCTGAACGAAAATTAATAGAAAAAGTTATGCTTGAAGAAGCAGTAACTATAGCTCGTGAACAAGCAGATAATAATGTAATTGTTGTTGCTAATCATAAATGGCATCCTGGAGTTATTGGTATTATTGCTAGCAGATTAAAAGATTTATTCCATAAACCAATAGTTGTTATAAGTTTAGACGATACTTTAGGACGTGCATCATGCAGATCGATTAAGGGAATAGATATTGGCAGCAAAATTGCTGAAGCAAAGCTGAAAGGATTATTAATTACTGGCGGCGGACATGCTATGGCTGCTGGATTTACTATTAAACGCGATCTTATTGGTGATTTAAAAAATTTTTTAAATCAAGAATTAGCACTTGATATAAAAAATTTAACTGGTCATAACATTAGAAATTATGCTATAGATCTTTCAATTGCAAGTTTGAACATTAACACTGTTCATGAAATTCAAAAACTTGCTCCATTTGGTAATGGCAATCCAGAGCCAATATTTAAGCTAACTAATATTAAATTAAAATATGCAAGCCAATTGTCTAACAAACATGTTCACTGTGTTTTATCTGAGTGGGGAAATATTAATGCAGTTAAAACAACTAAAGCAATTGCTTTTAACCCTAGAACTCAGCTATTTGATGCTTTGTTAAGCACTTACACTAAACCAATTGATATAATAGGTAATATCAAGGTTAATCGTTGGCGTGGTAGAGAAGAAATACAATTTGCAATAATGGACTTGCTTATCAGTTGATAAAATAACGCTTTTTTGATATGTAAGCTTTATCATCTTATCCGATAAGCTTTTAGCAATAACTAAAGCTACAGATAGATCACTTTTATTAGCTTTTATAATTTTAGCATTGTAAAGTGTAACCTATATAACAATTATTGTTATTAATTTTAATTTTTAATATTATTAATTTAGCTATCGTATTTGATGGGGCCTGTGGTACTACCATAAATAAATTGTTGTACGAATTCATTATTGCAATTTTTAAGATCTTGTGTTTCCCCATGCCAAATTATTTGCCCTTGATAAAGCATTGCGGCATTGTTGGCAATCTTATAAGCGCTATTTATGTCATGAGTAATAATAATAGTAGTTGATTCTAGAGTTTGTTGTATTTTAATAATTAGATTATTAATTATATTAACCATAATTGGATCTAGCCCTGTAGTAGGCTCATCTAAAAAAATTATTTTAGGGTTAGTGCAAATTGTTCTTGCAAAAGAAACGCGTTTTTGCATACCTCCTGACAGTTGAAAAGGATATAGATTTATTATATCTTCTGATAGCTCAACTAATTTTAATTTTTCTATTGCTAGTTGCCTTTTTTCTGATTTAGACAATTTATACAATCTTTGAGCATAAAATGTAATATTATCTTCTACTGATAATGAATCAAATAATGCGCTACCTTGAAATAAAAACCCACAACTTGGCATTAACTTGAATTTCTCACTCAAGGATAATTTAGTTATATCTTGACCATCAATAATAATTTCTCCAGCATCTGGCTTAATTAAGCCAATTATTGTTTTTATTAATATAGATTTTCCTGAGCCAGATCTTCCTAAAATAGCTATAGATTGCTTGGATTTAAGTTCAAGATTTATTTTATTTAGTACTATTTTCGATTTGAACGCCTTGCAAAGGTTTTTAATTATTATACTCATGCAGCTTTTTTTACAGTATTGTTTTATATTATATATATTGAGAAAGTAATAATTCTGTCATTATATAGTTACTTAATAGTATTAATATAGATGAATGAACTACTCCATAAGTTGTAGCAATTCCTACTCCTTTTGCTCCTTTGTCAGAATAGTAGCCATGAAAGCAGCTTGTTATTCCAATAATCATACCAAATACAATTGCTTTAATTAATCCAGAAATTACATCGGTTGATGTTAAGTGATGAATTGTGCTTTGAATATACTCGTAGCTATTGAAGTTAAGTCTATATACTGAAACTAGATATCCACCAAATACTCCAATAACATCACTAGTAAGCACAAGAAATGGTAAAGACAATGTTGTCGCTACTAATCTAGGAGTAACTAGATATTTTATTGGATCAGTAGCTAGTGTAAATAATGCATCTATTTGTTCCGTTACTCTCATAGTGCCTATTTCTGCTACTATAGAAGCACCAATTCTTCCTGCTACAATAAGTCCTACTATTACAGGCCCTAATTCTCTGGTAATTGATGTTACTATTATCATGGGGATGGCATGTATAGCTGACGAACGCACTACTCCTTCATATGTTTGTAGTGCTAATACCGCTCCAGAACAGAGTGATGTTGCTGCGACTATTGGCAGAGAATAGAAGCCAATGTTAATTATTGCTTGTATTGTAATATTGAAATAATAAGGAAGAGTAAAAATTCCTTTTATTGATGCAAAGAGAAAATTTTGAAATAGAATTATATTATAAAATATTTTAATAGTTCTTTGCCCAATTACCTTTAAAGCTAAAATTATATTCATCATTTTATGTTTAAGATGTAATATTAAGTTTATTGTAAATGATATAAGTGAAGTTTGAAAAAAGCAACAGCACTCTGATTTCTTCGGTATATATAATTTTTGAAATAACCAAATCAATTGAGAACTTTATTAATAGACCTCTTTCGAAACTGGTTAACGTAGTTCAAAATTATTGCTGATAAATATTGAAATAGACGTAAAAGATTCGGTCTTAGATTTAATTTGACCTCTGGCATTTATAATTTTGAACTACGTTAACCAGTTTCGAAAGAGGTCTAATATTAATATCTTCGTAATTACTATGCACGCACGTGCATAATTTTTAATAATTGTAACTGCGATAAAAGATATATTGCAGCAGTTTCAGATCTTAAAACATTTCTTCCAATGCTTATCGATTTTATTAATCTTCCTGCTTTCCTTAATATGCTTTGATCCTGTTCAGAGAAACCGCCCTCTGGCCCAATTAGAATTGAAGCTTTAGAAAGTATTGATGCCGGAATATGATGTATTTGTTGTATTTTTTCCTGTTCATTAGCACATAATATGCACTCGGAGTTACTTTGGCTTAAAAAATGCAATAATGTTACTGGAGATGATAGAATAGGTATGGTTAATCGTTCTGATTGTCTGCAAGATTCTATGATGATTTTATTATATTTTTCTGTGTTAAATTTTAGATGTTGAGAATATTCGCTTATGATTGGTACTATGTTTGTTATTCCTACTTGAGTTGCCATATCAATTACTCTGGCCATTCTTTCTGGTTTAATAATACACTGAGCAAGAACTAAATGCGAGTTATTTGCATCAACTTCTTTTGCAACTACTTTAGTTTGATTTATAATTTGCAATAATACTTCTTTGTTGTTATTATGATGAATAATAGCTAAATATTCTCCATTTAGTTCATTAAATACTCTAATTTGATCATTGTTTTTACACCTTAGTACATTGATTATGTAGTTAGCTTGCTCTCTTGAGAGTTTGATAGTACCAGCTTTACTCAATGGTATACTGCTATATATCCTGTGTAATTTTTTAAGTTTCATATTCTAATTTGGAATGTTGAAATGTATTAAATATTGATAATATAAATTAATCAATCGATATTTGACATTTTTATTTTTTTAAATTATTATCTGCTCAAGCAATTAAAATTTTATACTATAGGGGTAGTGTAATTAATGACTAAGGTTATTAAATCTAAATATAAAGTTAGTAGGCGGCTAGGTACTAGTGTTTGGGGGCATGAGAAGGATGCAATTAATAATAAAAATTATAAACCTGGCCAACAAGGCAATTCTTCAAGTATCAGTAAGCCATCAGATTATAGTAAGCATCTTATAGCAAAGCAAAGATTGAAGTCTCATTATGGCCGTATATCAGAGAAGCAATTTAGGAATACTTTCAAGATTGCAAGAAAAAAGAGTGGAAACACAGCTGAGAATTTAGTTGGGTTGCTTGAAAGAAGGCTTGATGCTGTAGTTTACAGGTTAAACATTGCTCCAACAATTTTTGCTGCAAGGCAGTTGGTGAGCCATAAGCATATTAAAGTTAATGGCAAAAAAATTAATATTGCAAGTTATAGGGTTAAAGCTGGTGATTCTATTGAGTTAAGCGAGCAAGCTAAACAAATTCCTATAGTAATAGGAGCAATTTCAAAGAAGGCAAGAAGAATACCTGAATACTTGGCTTTTGATGATGAAAAATTCATTGGTAATTTTATTCGTATGCCATCTTCTATTAGTGAAGTACCATATCCTTTTGACCCGCAAATAAATTTAGTTGTTGAGTTTTATTCTGCTTAGCAGATTAATATGTATAAATCTAAAAAATATATAAGTTTAGAAAATTCTATTATTGTCTTACTGGCTCTAAACTAATTTAATTGATTTCTTCTGGAAAGTAAGCTAGTAGCAATAATAAAAAGCCGCTTACACAATCATATTTTTACATGCGCCCATACTACCCACCTATACAACTAAGCATAAATGAACTAGCTTTGAATGTGCTGAGCATATTACTTGCTTTATACATCATCAAATCACTTCTTTATATAGACCAATAAGTTTGCAGATATAACTAGGTCAAGGCGCAAAAGCAGATCAAGTATAAGGAAGAAGAAAAGTTGATTTTTGTTAACTTCTACACTTTATAGAACCTACTATTAACTTATGTTAACTTTTATTAATATTTTTAATCAAGCTTCAACTTTAACTATATTTGTCAATATAACAAAAAAATTAAGGAGAAAGGTAGAAAATAGGTAGAAAAAAAATTCAGGAAATTGGGGGCCAGTTTTCAATCTAAAGGTTAAGATGATGGTTGAAAAATACATACCAACTCAAGGTTGATAAAAATGTCAACAACAGATAGAAGAAAATGAGAATCGTATAAAAGAAAGACAAGAGATTACATTCAAAGAGCTGTGTTATAAGTATATTGAAGAGTATGCCAAAATATATACTATAAACTGGAAAGAGAATGCTGACAGAGTACATACTTATGCACAAGCATTATATGAAAAAAAGATAAGCAAGATTCGAATGAGTGATATTGAACCAATATTCAATGATATCAGCAAAGAGGGAAAATATGCCACAGCAAATGCATTGCTAGCAACCTTACGCACTATATTTAATAAGGCAATAAAATGGGGATTAATAGAAAACAATCCTACTCTAGGGATAGAGCAGCATAAACTGCAAGCAAGAGAGAGACGTCTAAGTTACGATGAAATGGGTAGATTTTTACAAGTATTATGCGGAGAAGCAAGTCCATTGATAAGAGATTTTGCATTACTAGCGTTATATACTGGAGCTAGAAAAAGTAATGTGTTAGAGATGGAATGGGACAATATAGATTTTGAAAGAAAAATATGGCATATACCAAAAACTAAGAACGGAAAGGCGCAAAATATACCATTAACAGATGAGGCAATGGAAATATTGCAAGCAAGAAAATTAATATCTACAAGTAAATGGGTACTACCAAGTTCTACTAGCGAAAGCGGACACTTATCGCATCCAAATACCGCATGGAAGATAATTTGTGAAAAGGCAAGCATAAAAAATTTCAGAATACACGATCTAAGAAGGACGTTTGCAAGTTGTATGGGGGATGCAGGCGCTGGTCAGTATATAATTAGTGCAGCATTGAATCATAGTGACATAAAATCAACGAGTATTTATACCAAAGTTAGTTTAGAGCCAGTAAGACAATATATGTCTAAGGTGACACAAATGATAAGAGACTGTTCAAGAATTGATATTTGAAATAAATACTGAAATAACATGAAACTTAGCATGAGTAAGAAATGCATGTATGTAAACTAATTATTGCAGGCAAAATCTGTGTTTGAAGATATTTAGCTAATTTAAACATTATAATAGCAGAATGAGAAATCTCGTGCTACAATTGTGGCTGAAGGTAATTATGCAAAATCAAAAATAATGATATTTTTATGTACCCTCAAAATGCAGCTGAAGTTGTAGTTCATGAGTCTGGATTTTTGTTTATTGCTCCACGAGAAGAAGAAAACAAGCTTTATTTAACGGTAATAGGAGAACACAAAACAATAACAATTTGTTCAGTAATGACGTTAATACAAAAGAATTAACAGCGAAACTTTCTAAAAAATAAAGTAGAAATACTAAGAAAAAAATAAAACTAGCTTAAAGTGCTAGTTAAGAATGGCAGCATTAAATGGAGTATTTAGTAGTATCGCTAAATTTCTTCAGGCTAAGGCTATTAAGCCTGATATGACAACAGCTACAATGTTGAATATAGAGTTAAGTGTTGGAGATGCGCTTCAGTCTGGAGCTTACTCTGGAGCTAGCAATGCTTTTGATAAGTTGGCTGATTTTGCTATAAAACGAGCTGATTCCATGAGCCCAGTCATTGTTGTTGCCTCAGGTAGAGTCATAGATGTTGTGTTTAAAAAAGGTTTTGACTTATGCGAGCACAAAAAGAAGTTAAAAAATTCAACTTATGTACCATCAACTAGCCATGAAAAAGTTAATTCTCATAATCAATTTAACCAATCACAAAAGTTAGAGGAGCATTTATAATGAAGCTTTTATTATTGCTATTGGGCTGTATGAGCCTAACCAGCTTCTTTTTCGAAAGTAATTTTGATTGTAAAATTCCTAAAGGGCAAAAATGTAAGTCTTTATATGAAATAAAGAAAATGGCTGCTCAAGGAGTTTTTGACCCTGATAATGTTGAGAAAGTTGAAACATCAAAAGTTAAATCAAAAAGGCGTTGTGTTCTATACTGTAAGCGAGCTAAAGCAGTTCAAGGTGTAGCTGTTGTTAACACTTCACCGAAAAAATCAAAAAAATATCTTATTAATTTATTTAAACCAAAACAGAGCCAAGGTGAACGCAAGCATACATAAGGATTTTGATCGAAAAAGATTCTCTAAACATTTTGTTTATGAATCGTATGATGAGGAGACTCAGCTATTCTTTAATCGTAGCTCAATAGGCTTTGTATTGCTTGCATGCCCATTGGCTGAAGCTAGTGTTTCGGCTCAAAATGAAATTGCTGAATTTCTAAAAAGCGATGAAAATTTACCTGCTGAAAGTAGCCTGCAAGTATTGATGATTGGTAGTAATAATATAGAGAATTTTTTAAGCAACTGGCAGTCATATCGTAAAGGAGAGATATTTATTGAGTTAGCAAATAAAAGAACAGAGTTTTTGCGTGATCAAGCTCAAAAGTCAGGCTCTGTAAAGGATATAGTATTGTTGATTTCAGTAACTATACCTAATTTAAATGCAAATATAGATGATATGATTCGCAGACGGGATGCTTTAAAAGAT
Source organism: Orientia tsutsugamushi str. Boryong (assembly GCF_000063545.1). Classification (NCBI taxonomy): domain Bacteria; kingdom Pseudomonadati; phylum Pseudomonadota; class Alphaproteobacteria; order Rickettsiales; family Rickettsiaceae; genus Orientia; species Orientia tsutsugamushi. The sequence goes on along the minus strand of NC_009488.1, from coordinate 467,124 downwards.
ACGTTTAGGTCCATTGGATTAAGTACTGAAAATGTGAATGCACAGCAATTATTAAAGTTTTTGAGAGTAATATTTGGCTGGCCTGAAGAAGAACATTCAAATATTAACCAGTATGAAATATTGTCTGAACAAATTCTAAGTGGAGATTTTTCGTTATTTGAGAATGATGATTGCGTAAATGTAAATGATGATCAAATATTTATCAGCCTAGAAGCAAGAAAGAGGCCTGCAGAGTGGAAATTATCTGCAAACAGCAGGAGTTGGAGTAGCGCTTTCTAGCTTAGTTAGAGGCATAAAAACTGTTTCTGTAGAGAGTAAAGTATTATTGCCAATCATTGGTGAATGGAAAGGTGATTTAAGCTCTCCAGGTATGTTACTAGATGGTAGACGAGGACAAATAATGTATTGGTCACCTTTTGGTGGAGCTTTATTACCTACATTAAATAAGCATGGAGTAGCTCCAAATGAGAACTTTAACCTTTGTATAGCTGGAGTTCCAGGGTCTGGAAAATCTGTTTTTATGCAAGAATTAATGCTATCGGTTCTAGGAGTTGGTGGTAAGGTTTTTGTTCTTGATTACGGAAGATCATTTAAGCGTACATGCTTGATTCTAGGCGGTAGCTACATAGAATTTGACATGAAAAATCCTGTATCAATTAATCCATTTTCCGAAGTACCAGAAGATGATAGTGCAAAGTCTATAGAGGCTAGATCCGACTTTTTATCTAATTTTCCGTCTATTTTAGCTACTATGGCAGCTCCACAGTATGGAACAAGCGATTTGCAACAACCAATGCTACAGATGGCTTTAATATCTGTGCTATTCTTTCTCATATATAGCATGTGCTCCTCCTGCTTCTGCTTCTACTTCATTAGTGTGTTGAAGTTTTATTAAATCATTATTACTTAAATTCTCTAATATCATCAACTTTAGTTCTGGTGGCAATTGAAGCCAAGATGTAGGACTTTCTTGACGATTATCCTGATTGGATTCAAATATCTCATCTATTGATTCAACTGCTCCATGTAACATCTTAGCTCTTACTTTTCCTTCTTCAACAGCTTCTTCAATTAAGGAAAAGTGCATGTCAAATTTATACATATGTTCTACAATAGCAAGATTATTAGCACATCTTGCTATTGTATTTATATCTTTTTTCAGAACAAACATATCAAAAAAAGAAAAACCACTTGAGCCAACACAGAAAAACTTCATTTGTTTTATTTCTGCATGACATTGCTGTTCGAATGCATTTAAAGAACTTATTTCACTAATAAGGCTTTTACTTTGTAAAAAACCTTGTGAATTAGTATCTACTAACTTAAGATGTTCAATTATAGCACTGCGACTAATTAATAATCTTATTATTTCGAAATATTGCCTTGGATTCTCAGAAAATTTAATCCAAGCTATCCATAAAGCAGTGTCATTAGTTCCACTTAGTAAATTAACATCAGGTCCATGATTTAACAGAAGACGTATAATATCAATGTGCCCATTGGCAGTGGCTAAATGTAATGGAGTATTACCTTTGCAATCTTGTAGATTTGGATCAGCATTATTATCTAATAAAAGCTTGACCATAGGTATGTTTCTATTGTTAGAAGCAACATGTAACGCAGTGTTGCCCCAGTGATTTGTAGTATTAACATCGATTCCATGGTCTATGAGATGCTGTAATAATTCTATATCGCCTTGGCTAGCAATATAAGGCAAGATATGCTTATTTCGAATACTAAAAGTATTCCTTGCAGTAGCATATAATAAACGAGCACGAAGCGGTAAAAACTTATACATAATTCTTCTACTAAAATTATATTATACTTTCAAAAGTTATTACACATTAAATGTTGATATTATTATGTATTAAATGAATAGTAACACAACTTAAAATTGACTTAAACCTCTTACCTTATTAATAGATCTCTTTCGAAACTGGTTGACGTAGTTCAAAATTATTGCTGACAAATATCGAAATAGACGTAAAAGATTCGGTCTGTGCGTCAAGAAAAGGTGAATTAATCTTACTGGTGAAAGTCCAGTTATGGAAGGAGAAGCTAGATCCACCATATAGCGAGTCTTGTGCTGCTGAAGGTAACGACAGTAGTAAAGCGTAGACAGTGAAACATTCGAGCCGAAACCAAATGGTGAACGTGATAGCCCTGAAAGTGAGATGTAGTGGAAGCCGATATGTTCTAGCACATAGTAGGCAAAAGAAGATTGGAGGTCAAACTAGTAAAAATCCAAAAATTTTCAACCACCGGGGTCGCAGGCGTCAGCGAGTTTGTAAAGATTAATGACACAACTTGAGAAGTCCTTATAACTCTTACGTAATTAAGTAAGTATTCAAAGTACAAGTGATGAAACATAAGGCTTTGGAGATGGTGTAAGGATGGCTGAGTTAGCCATAGTAGTGATGAAACCTAGTAATGTGGGTGGAGCAAAGGGTTAGCAGAAAAGTAAGAATGCAAGAGGGAAACAATGGCTGTACACAGCATAGACAGAAATACATGGTTAACGAAACTTGAGCGTATAAAGTTGCTATCATCGAAAAATCAAGACATAAAGTTTAATAATCTAAATCAAGACATAAAGTTTAATAATCTTGGACATATCATTGATTTAAAGATATTAGAAGAACAATATAAGGAACTCGATAGCAAGAAAGCGATAGGAATAGATGGTATAACCAAAGAGGATTATGGTAAGAAGTTGAAAGCAAATCTGCTCTCGCTTCTTACTAGAATTTGCAATGGGAAATATCAGGCTAAACCTGCACGAATAACAGAAATTCCAAAAGAAGATGGAGGCAAAAGACATTTGGTAATATCATGTTTTGAAGATAAGATAATCGAGTCTACAGTAAGCAAGATACTAAACTCTGTGTTTGAGCAAATATTCTTAAAGTATTCATATGGATTTCGACCTAAATTAAATGCACACGACGCTTTAAGGGAGTTAAATAGACTTACGTATAACTTCAATAAAGGGGCTATAGTAGAGATTGATATAACAAAGTGTTTCAATACAATCAAGCATTGTGAGTTGATGGAATTTCTAAGACTAGTTATGAAACTGATTGAAACACCAATCATAGAAAATGGTACTATAGTTACTAACAAAGAAGGTTGTCGTCAAGGATCAATAGTTTCACCAATTCTGGCAAATGTCTTTCTGCATTATGTTATAGATAGCTGGTTTGCAAAAATCAGCAAAGAAAACTTAATGGGACAAACAGGAATGGTGAGGTACTGCGACGATATGGTATTTGTCTTTGAAAAGGAAACAGATGCGAAAAGGTTTTATGATGTTTTGCCTAAAAGGTTAAATAAGTATGGGCTAAATATCAATGAAGCTAAATCACAAATGATTAAATCTGGTAGAGACCATGCTGCAAATTTAGCCAAACAAGACAAGAAGATCTCAAGTTATAATTTTCTTGGATTTACTTGCTATTGGAGAAAATCAAGATTTGGCATAACATGGAGACTAAAATATACCTCAAGGAGAGATCGTTTTACTGAGAAACTGAAAGGACTGAGAAAATATTTGCGTAGTCAGCTAAACAAGCAAGATAAAACACAAACATTATCACAAGTCATTAGAGTTATTAGGTGAATGGATCAACTATCATGGTATATCGGATAACAAAAGACGAGTAAGTTCATTTATCAACCAAAGTACACGTGCAATATATAACTGGTTTAATAGAATGGGAGGAAAACGTAAGATGAATTGGAAAAGACTAACCGAGATACTTAAAAAAGTAAATTTTCCTAAAATTGGAAAGATTGTCTCAATGTTCTAGAAAACAAATAAGGCATAATGCTTATCTTATTTTTGAGAGCCGGATGCGGTAATTCTGCAAGTCCGGTTCTGAGGAGGGGCCTAATTGAGCAATTGGTTAGGTCTACTCACATAAATCTTAGAGTTCAAAAAATAACGCTACTTTTTTTTGAACCAGCTATCTTTACATCCAAATGTTCAGAATCATTGGACTACAATCGGTAAAAATATTTTTGATAAGGAACAGCAAAATAAAGCTGCTGTGATTTTAAAATTTTCCTCTGAACTAGATGAAAACACTAAGCGCCACATTCGCCTTCATGGCTTAAAATGGAATAGCTTTCGTCAAGAATGGTGCGGCCATGTTAAAGATATTGAGGCCTTAAAGAATACCCTTCTCAATGTTCAGTATAGTATAGAACTTGTAGTGTGATATAAGGCATCTATATGATTTAATAGAAATAGCATACAACACATTAAAGGTAAAATTTTGTATGTTGTATATTTCTTATTATTTTACGCTATTTTTTAAATTTAATACTTCTTGTATTGATAAATCCGTATATTCAGCAATTGTCTCAACTGATAATTCAGATTTCAATAATTTTATTGCAAAATCTTTTTTTGCTTCAGCTTTACCTTCAGCTTTACCTTCAGCTTTACCTTTAGCCTCACCGAGCTTTATGCCTTTAGCCTCACCGAGCTTTATACCTTCAGCTTTAGCGCGTTCGAGTTTATAATCTTCTACTGCTTTATTATCCCATATACGCTTTAACTCTTGTTCATAGGTTATTAGTTCGTCTTCGCTCCAATTAAACTGATCTAATGCCTCATACGCTCTTTTGATTATTAAATCTTCACCTATTATTTTATGATATCCATCTAATGTTGTTTCTTTTGCATGTTTAAAAAAATAGCACCACTTCTCTGTTATATCACTTAACTCTTCCACTCTATTTTTTTTAAATTTTGGTAATTCTATAAAGGTAAATGAAAAGTCCTTTAGATCATGCTCATATGTCTTTTTATCCAATATTACATGCCTTGATATATAGTCTTCTTTGTTTGGAAACAATTTATAATCTGCTATAGCTATAAATATAACTTCCTTTAGGTCTGAGTATTTTCCTTCCTTTCCTCTATTTGGTTGCCTACCATATGCTTTTGCTGCATAATACTGCGCTCTTTTTTCAAATCCTTGTGTAGGATCTACTTGCATTTCTATTATATATTGCGCTCCGTTTTTATCTTTACACAAAACATCTACTATTGATTCTTTTTTGGACGCTATATCAGCGTCTAATATCGTACCTAAAAACTCTACTTCTGTTATTTCTCTATTCCCTTCAAACAATAATATATCGTTCAGAAAATGTATTAGTATGTCCTTGTTTTTTTCTGATCCAAATATCTTTTTAAATGCTACATCATTCTTTGGATCTAAAAATCTTGATAAATGCATATATTTTTCATATTTTCTATTCTTTTTAAATTATACAACAAAATAACTTACATGAACATTCTCTTATTGAATTTTAATTTCTGCAATTCACTACATTAACCCCCTATTAAACTTTAGTTTATTAGGTAGCATAAAGCTCACAGTATTTATTTAGCTCTATAGCAATCTCTGGTAATTTAAGGTATTCAGCAAGAGGTATAAATTCTTGCTGCGTTTCTAGTATGATTTCTTGTCTTCTTTTGGCTGGCTTTATGAATATAGTTTTAATATTATCCAATCTGTCCAATAGTTTGATTAGTAATAGCTCTACTTTATCTTGATTCACTAATGTTTTAATCATTTTCATGGAACTGGTTTTCTTACCACATATGTTTCTTATAAGAGCTAGAACTTGCTCGGCAATGTTATTATTAAATTCCATTGCTATCTTTTCTTTGGTTAGTTTTGTATCCTCAATTACATCGTGTAATATTGCAGTAATAATTATATCAGTTTTAAAGGTGTGGTCTGATACCATGTGGGCTACTTCTAATGGATGTGTGTAGTATAGTTCTCCTGTATCTCGCTTTTGATTGCTATGATATTTTTTTGCATAAAATATAGCTTTTTTTACTTTATCAAGATCAATGTGTTTATTAAAACTATGATTAATCAAGTCCAGCTTATCAAGTAGTTTATTGATATGTTCACAATTTAAAAATGCCAACATTATTTCCTCCATCTCCATTAATAATTCTAATTTTCAGTTTCTCAATGAACTTCTATAGGTATACTATACGTGAAGGCTGTATACTTGCCTTGCTTACTTTCTAGTTTAATTTTTCCAGTAATTTCATGTATAAACTGTTTAACGAGTAGTAATTCAGATCCTAGTACTGCATAGCTTTTGATATGTAAGTTTCTGAGCTCATTATTTATCTTTATCTTCAGCAATTTCTTCCAGCGAACTAATTGTATCATTCAATAGATTTTGTATGCTAAATTTTTTTGAATGTACGTTTTGAAGCCTAATTTGGCCTCTAAGTGAGTAAACTATCCTGTTACAGTAGTTTTGTAGGTTAGCAATTAAGTATTCTTGCTACGCTAGTAGTTTTATATTCCTTTTCTTTGAAATCACTTTGCTCGCATAGTAGATCATCTGCTAGATCTTTGATTTTAGCAGTAGTAAGATCAAACGTATATTTAATGTTTTGAATCAAATCTATACAATATTGCTTCATTGACTCAGCTTCCTCTAGATAATCTTCCGCTTGTTGTAGCTTTATTTTCATTCCAACTCACAGTACAAGCATTTACTTTATGTAATATATTGAATCAAATCTATACAACTTATTCTTGCTAATTCGCCTGCTTCAAGCTGAATATACAGATTTGTTTGTTTCTCTTTTTCTTCAATATTAGACCTCTTTCGAAACTGGTTAAGGTAGTTCAAAATTATAAATGCCAGAGATCAAATTAAATCTAAGACCGAATCTTTTACATCTATTTCGATATTTATCAGCAATAATTTTGATCTACCTTAACCAGTTTCGAAAGAGGTCTATTGTTGTTTTCCACATTATTCTCCTATGGTTAAGTTTATTAACTTTGTTTTTTTAGAAATTTGAAATAGCAAGCTTAGCTAACTGTTAGCTAAGCTGATTGGTATATGACATATTGCTTCCGTATCTTAATGTTGATTTTTTATTTTCTGTTATTTCGGACTGAAGTGTTCTAACTTCTTCTAGCTCACTTCTGAGCTGTTTGAATACATCTATTATATTTAAGTTTAGTGTTTTAAGTTGATGTGTAAGTTTTAAAAGCTCCTTATCACCAGCTGCTAGATGTCTTAGTAACAGTTTTAACTGTATATTTTTATTAAATATACTTTTATTTTTTTGTTGACCTTCGTTTCCAAGAGACATAAAATTCCCCTACTGTTTTTGTTTAAAAAATTGTTGCTGAAGATTAATTATAAAAGTTCAACCCTTTATTTCATTTAATCTTCAGCTTAGTATCATCAAGGCTCTAAAACCTAGATAATATAAGGTATAGAGTAGCATTATTTTTACCAGTCTATTAAAATCTTTATGTGTCAGTAGCTGTTGCTAATAAGTCTAAGCCTTTCCTTCATTTTCCAGTATATTGATCTTGGAATAAATATCAAAAGCTATGCAGTACTAGAATCTAGATTAGTAATCGTTAAACAGTTTATACGTCAAATGGGTAAAAAAATAAAACTGAAAAGTAAGCAAGGCAAATATACAGCTTTTACGTGCAGTATACCTATAGAAGTTCAGTCAGAAACAAAACAACTGCAAAATAATATTATGATTGAAAATTAGAGTTATTATGGAGATAGATGCAATAATGTTAGCATGTTTAAATTGTGAGCATGCCAATAAACTTCTTGATAAGTTGGTCTTACCTAGAAATTTTTAATAATGATATAGAGATAATGGAAAAAAGTATAAAAATTAAAGTTGACAGTAGTTAGAAAATGACTTCATACTACAATAACAGTAATAAAATATTTTATGGGTGAGATTTTATGGAAACAATACGCAACATTGCAGCTATATCAAGAGCAAGAGCAAACATAGGCACTTATATTTGAATGCATTGGGAATTTTACTACTCCTATGTCTACTATTTATGGCTGTATGATTACTTCAGTTGAAACTATATATCAAACCATAGCTCGATTATGTGGCTCTTACTTTGTAATTGCTTCTTACTATCAACACAATGGAGAGGAAGTAGCTACATTATATAATAACAATAATAATTTTAAGAGTAAGATAAAGATGGATGTTCATAGCATGATTACGAATACTGATGGTACAAAAATAAGTCTTGTTGTAATATATGGTTATGCAAAAGATCAACTCACAAAAATATTGCATACAATATTGCATAATAATTGTACAATAGAAAGATGTAGCCCAGCTCAATTACAACTATCTTTTGATAGAGAGATTTATAATAATGTTAGCACTATTGTTAATGAAGAAATTGTTAATGAATCTGAAACAAATGATTCAGATTTTACTTTGGTCACCATAGCAAAATTGGCAGGAGTTGGGGCTGTTTGCACCTACGCATTGTTTAGTTGCATATGCAAATGTAATAAGCTCTATCGTTCATACAAAAAAAGTACAGCAATGTTAATATAGAGATAGCTGATACTGGTACTATTGAAATACCAGCTATAGCTGAACAAACTGCAAATGATGAAATAACTAATGATGAGCATGAATATGCGTCTATAGATATGCTAGGTGCTTCCTAGCATATTATAACATATGCGTATATATTATTAATAGTCTGTGAACTATATATAAGTTAGAGAATATATCGTGATATAAAAAAACAAAAAAAGATAAGAGTAAAGAAGGAGTATCAATGTAGCTAAGACTCTAAAATTTGATATGTTCCAATTCTACATAGCTAAAGATTGTCTAATTAATAGAAGGCTTTAGCAAGTATTTTTGCTGAAAGAGAAAGAGAGTAAAAAACATATGCTGCAACAAGCTCTCCATATGCTGATTTGCATAAGTTAGTAGATATAATATTATACAGAGCCTACAAATTAATATAACTGTCTGGATTAAACTATGGTATAATAGACCTCTTTCAAAACAAGTCTATTATACATAGCCAGAAAACTTATTTTGCGAGCTGAAAGAAAGCGGGAAATTAGCTTAACATAGTTTACAAGTTATATTCTTCTATCAAACTTGTAAACTATGTCAAATAGAAGTATTCTTACATCCAAACTATAAAAATATTACATTAATCAACCTCTGTAGTCCAGTTAGTAGATGTACCATTAACTTGATCAAACACATCATTAGTGGATGCATCAGAAGAACTTAAGATTTGGTCTAATACTTTACACATTGAATTCAGTATATCACTGTATTTATAAGCTTTATACTACATGAATGATGTTAATTTCCCTTCATCATCTTTACATTCTATAACAATACCATCGTCACATGTACTCACGACATTTTTTAATTTTTTTTCTTCACAGAGGTAGCTAACTCTACCACATTTTTGCCCCAAGCCTTTACATCAAGTATTTTGCAGTTTTTAAAATTACTCAAACCATGAGACTGAGCTGCTATAGGTATTTTTTTATCACATTAGATGCTGCGTTAATTGCGCAAAGATACTTTACGAAGTGCGCATGATATTTTGCTGTTAAATCCCAAATAATGAGATATTATGTTGTTTGCTGCATTAAGTGGCTTACATAATTTTGTCAAACAGTCTACTATACAGCTAATATAACTATTACCTAAATCACTTTTTGATAATGCTAATTTTGGTGCTTCTGCAACCAATTAATCATTAGTTTCATTTATCAAATTTGGTACTGCATTAATAACTTTGCAATACTTAGTCAATGAATAAATTTTTTCTCTAGCTTCATTAGACCTCTTTCGAAACTGGTTAAGGTAGTTTAAAATTATAAATGCCAGAGATCAAATTAAAACTAAGACCGAATCTTTTACGTCCATTTCGATATTTATCAGCAATAATTTTGAACTACCTTAACCAGTTTCGAAAGAGGTCTATTATTATTTGCTATACATATTAATGGTGAAAATAATACAACAGATGATAACATAACAGCATAACACAGTTGTAAAAGTTATTTATTCATATTAGCTTCTCTTTTTAGCATTAATGTATAGTTGTCTGTTAAAACCTAATACCATGGTACCGATTGTTCAGTTAAAAGATTTAATACATCTGCATTACCGCTTTTAGCAGCATAATCTATAGGATTCATGCCGTTATCATCTTTTGCATCAATATCTGCTCCATAATCAATCAAAAGCTGTATAACATCTATGATTTCATTACGAACAGCAATATGTAGTAGTGTTTCTCCTTCATCATATTTTTTATTAATACTAGTAGAATTATGTTTTAGCATAATTGCTAAAGGTTCTATACATCTGCATTCAACAGCATCAGATAAAGGTGTATTACCTTGATTATTCTCGATATTTACATCAGCATTATATTTTAGCAGTAATGCTATATGATCATTGCAATAGACAGGATATTTTTCGAAAAATTCATAATATACTTGAATTCTGTCAACGACAAGATGTAAAGCAGTGTGCCCATCATTATTTTTTGCATTTACATTAGCTCCATTGTTCAGCAAAATCTTAGCAATAGGTAGATTCTTATATTTCAAAGCAACAGATAAAGCTGTAGTACCATCTTTATATTTTGAATTGACAAGTGTACTATCCTTATTAATAAGCTGCTTCACTTTTTTAATATCACTATCTTGAATAGCGCTATGTAAAGTATATTTAGTCTTAGATTTGAATATCATATATTTAATCGCTTCATTCTCAATTATTTACTACATTTTAACTAGCATGAAGTTTACAATATTCACTTAAGCGTTCTCCAATCTCTGGTAGTTTAAGGTATTCAGCAAGAGATATAAATTCTTGCTGAGTTTCAAATATTATTTCTTGCATTTTTTGAGGAGGTTTGATGAATATAGTTGTAATGTTATGGAATCTATCAAAAAGCTTGATCAGTAATAGTTCTGTTTTATTTTTGCTACGTAATATTTGTATCATTTCCATAGCACTGATTTTCTTATTATTCCTAACCCTTGTAAGGTCTGAAACATGTTCTGCAATATTACTACCAAATTCGTAACTTATTCTTTCTTTAGTTAGTGTTGTATCTTCGAGGGTATCATGTAGTATTGCTGTAATAATCGTATCTGTTTCAAAACTGTAGTCTGATACCATGTGAGCTACTTTCAATGGATGTGTATAGTATAGTTCTCCAGTATCTCTCTTTTGCTGACCATGATATTTTTTAGCGTAAAGTATTGCTCTTTCAACTTTATCAAGGTCAATTTTGGTGTTAAATCTTACGTTGGTTCTGAGCAGCTTATTTATTAAGCTCTCACTATAAAAATCTATCATTTTCCATCTCTAAATGGTTATTAATAAATTATACCATAATTCAAACTTTTTGTATACTCCAATCCCAGATAAAAACTGGAAAAGAAGCAAATTAAATTATAAAATTTTTGATTCAGTTATCACGATGCTAAAACTAACCTTAAGTTGTATATCTCTGGTGTTAATGAGTAAAATTTTGCTGTAATTTTTTTTTTTGGACCAGCATTTTTTCATTTATGCATAATCTAGTGTTTATTAACCTTGCTGAGAGTTTTTAACAATATTGCCAAATTTAGAATACTGATTAGTATAGTGTAACTTCACTGTACCAACTGGCCCATTACGGTGTTTAGCAACAATTATTTCAGCAGTATTATGACATCTATCTTGTTTAGCAATCCATTCCGTATATTCTGGCGTTCCAGGAGCTGGCTCTGATCTAGATAAGTAATATTCCTCTCTATATATGAGCATTACAATATCTGCATCCTGTTCAATGGAGCCTGATTCTCTTAGATCTGATAGCAACGGCTTTTTATCAGGCCTTTGTTCAACAGCTCTAGATAATTGTGATAATGCAATTATTGGAATATTAAGTTCTTTTGCAAGTGCTTTTAGGCTTTGAGTAATTTCAGAAATTTCATTTACTCTATTATATTGACTTCTATTTGAATCAATCTTAATTAACTGCAAATAATCAATAAATAATATTGCTAAATTATGAGTGCGTTTAAGTCTACGAGCTCGTGATCTAATTGCTGATATTGAGATTGCAGGAGCATCATCTATAAAAAAATTCCACTTTTGTATTTCATTTTGTACAGTCTTTAACTTATCAACATCTTGTTCACCTATTTTACCGTTAAATAATGCAGAGCTATTAATTTCAGATTCTATAGAAAGAATTCGAGTAGAGATTTGCTGAGATGACATTTCTAAAGAAAAGAAGCCAACTGATGGTACATTATCTTTAGTATTTTTTTTGAGTAAGAAAATATTTACAAGCATTTATTGCTAAGTTAACTCCTAAAGCAGTTTTACCCATTGAGGGCCTGCCAGCTAATATTATTAGGTCAGAATTTTTAAATCCTCCAAGCTTTGAATCAAGGTCAGGTAGTCCACTACTAATACCGTTAATAGAGTTTTTATTTTTAATAGCAGATGAAATTGATGTCCATGATTCTTCAATTGAAGTTTATAATTTTATAAATCCTTGACTTAAAGTTCCTCTTGAAGCTAGATCATATAATTGAGATTCAGCAGTTTCGATCTTACTGATAGCTGTATCTGCTAAAGTAGAAGAATATGCATTCGTTGCTATTTTTTCTGCAATTTCAATTAAATAACGCCGCAGTGCGAGATCATATACTATTTTGCCGTATTCATTAACATTAACTATACTTAATGCTAAAGTTGTAAGTTTAGCTAGATAATCTACTCCACCTATTTCCTCAAATGCGAGTTCATTGCCTAGCATATTTTTGAGCGAAATTACAGTAGCACTAATTCCTTTACTAATAATGAGATTAATTGACTTATATATTTTACCATGTAATGGTTCATAAAAATGTTCCGGCAGTAAAAATTCGTTAATGTTATATAGCGCACGATTGTTAATCAGAATTGCCCCAAGTATCATTTGCTCTGCTTAAATATTATTTGGAGCAATCTTTGCAAGATCTTTTTCCATATCACTCTTTAAATTTTATTAAAATTATTCGAACTTAACTAACTCAAAAGAAAACCCTTGAGCTTTAAAAGCGTACTCAAAATCTTTCAGATAATTCCCTCTGATGTAACTATCTTCAAATTCTGTTTTTGCTTTAATGAATATTTTTTTATTAACATTATCTTCATTTACAACTTTTAATTTACTAAACCATATTTTATCAATAACTTGCTCATATTTGTAATGTTGAAGTATGTATTTTCGTACTTTGAACAATATAGAGTTAGAACCTAGCTCTTTACTAAGTTCTGAAAGGTAATCTTCATCACTTATTTGTTGCTGTAAAACTGTGGTTTTTTGATACTCCGTTGTGTTATTGATAACTTGTTTTGATTCATCAAATGGTATAACTTGTAACTGCTCAATATCATTGCTATGCACAGCTCGTACCTCCTGTAGTATCTTGAATTTAATATGATCTGACAGTGAAATATTCTTAATCAACTTGATGTAATATTTGTTTTTAACTGCTGCTCCAAAATCACAAGATGTTAAAATTTGATAAGCAGTATCTGCTTCAAAAACTCCAGCTATTTTACGCCTCAACTGAGCCTTCATACTACGGTCTGTACCAGCTTCAATGTTTGCTATATACTGTTCTTTAAATCTTCCTACGTCATTAAATCTAAAATTTTCACTATTAGCCTGATCAGTAGTCAGTAATTCATTTGCTAAGGCTTTTGCCATATAGTTTAGCACTGCTATCTTATTTTCAAAATAACGGAATGAATATTTATTTGATAACTTTAACAGTAATTGATTTATGAAGTATATGTTGAAGCTTCTACTAGACATACGTTGTAGTATAACTGCATCTTCTGGTGTTAGTGGATAATAATCTGCTAGTCTTTTTCTTTTGAGCAAGCATTCATTCTTTTCAATCTCTGAATCCTTAGTAATAGCTGGAGTTGTTAACTCACTATTTTGCTCATAATCCTTGTTTGATGGCTTTTTATTACTAAAATCACTAAGCTCATAAAAATTCAAATTCTGTTGTTGCTGTTGATCTTCTTTTTCATTTCCTACTAACTCAATTTCTATAAAATCATCAGATTCAGTATATTTAAACTTCAAATTTTGCTGCTGATCTTCATTTTTATTTTGATCATTCTCTACTAACTTAACTTCAGTAGATCTAGATCTATTATTATTTTATTATATCTATATATGTAGCTGCAATTTTTTGCAGGTTCACCTGCAAATTCTTGCAAATTGATGTGAAAATTTTTTTGTTGTAGAAGGACAATTTTTTCTTCTTTTTTTCTTTTTCAGTAAAACGCTGAAAATTTTTTATAAGTTTTACACAAAGAACATTACGTACCTTGAGATTGCCTTTAATTATTGTTCTATTTTCAACTTTAATAAAACCTGCATTTCTTAATTCAACCAAGCATTGCCTAACTCTGCGGTAACGAAGGTTTAACTCCTTTTCAAAAAAGTAATAACTTTCCTGTAATTCATCTATATCTTTGTTGTAATAGATATGTAGTCTATATACTATCAATGATAAAAGCTGTTTAGATGTCTTGCTTAAAGCTTTAGCATTATCTCCAATCAGATCTTTCCATTCTGCTGGAACAAAATTTCCAATAAAACGATAAAAAACAGTTGCATTATTGCTACTGTTATTATTAGTAATTTTGCAAGTATTAATTGCAGAACAGGTGATGATAGGTTGCATATTTTTCCTCCTGAAATATCCAATATGGCAGGAAGTTTAGAATTATTTTTGCTCTAAAACTATTATTGCTACACAGCATATTAGTCGTATAAATATTTTACATAAATCCTCATCTAGATAGTACCTGGTCTAAAGACAGCATTTTTGCTATTTGCAATGTATCTACTAGCTGCAGAACAATTGGTTCTTGTGATGAAGAGCTGTTTGTACCTGTACCTACAACAATTCCAGTAAGCAGTGCAGCTCTAGCAGAACTACCGCTAGTAACATAGTTCTCAACATTTTTTTTAGCTCAGATCCAGCTCTTCTAAGATTGACAAATGATTTTACTACTACTACAGGAGCTTGCTTTTTTTTGTTATTATGTGGTGAATTTAAAATATGATGATTAATATCAGAACTAAATTCATTACTATCATTATTATATAGACCTTGCTTAGGCTGATTCTCAAATATCTCAAGTTTTTGGTTAAAATTATTAATTTTTGTAGTAGTTTCTAAATATCTGCTCTCTATTACACTTTCTAATCTATCTTTTTTTGTTATATTGATAAATATTGCAATTATTTTTATAGTTAAAGTTGAAGATTAATTATAAATATTAATAAAAGTTAACATAAGTTAATAGTAAGTTCTATAAAATGCAGAAGTTAATAAAAATTAACTTCTCTTCTTCATTATATTTGATATGTCTTTGCACCTTTACCTATAGGCAATGTTAAAATCAATAATATGCCCAAGATTATTAAACTTTATGTCTTGATTTTTCGATGATAGCAACTTTATACGCTCAAGTTTCGTTAACCATGTATTTCTGTCTATGCTGTGTACAGTCATTATTTCCCTCTTATATTCTTACTTGTCTGCCAACCATTTGCTCAATTCACATTATTGAGTTTCATTACTACTATGGCTAACTCAGCAATACTTATACCATCTTCAAAGCTTTATATTTCACCACTTGTATTTTGAATACTTACTTAATTAAGTGAGAGTTATAAGGACTTCTCAAGTTGTCTCGTTAATCTTTACAAACTGTCTGATGCCTGCAACCTAGATGGTTGAAAATTTTTGAATTTTCACTAGTTTGACCTCCAATCTTCTTTTGCCTACTATGTAGTAGAGCATATCGGCTTCCACTACATCATACTTTCGGAGCTATCACGTTCACCATTTGGTTTTAGCTCAAATGTTTCCACGTCTACGCTTTACTACTGTTGTTACCTTCAGCAGCACAAGACTCGCTATATGGTTGAGCTAGCTTCTCCTTCCATAACTGCACTTTCACCAGTAAGATTAATGCACCTTATCTTGACTCACCTACCAATCTTGCACCGCAATAGTAGTAACTTAGTGTAAATATTCCTTGCTACATCTCTGCATCCTCTCTTTAAGAAACATCATGTCGTACTTTCTAATATACAATTGAAACATTGGCATCAAATGAAACATTATTCTTCAAAATACCTACATTTTTTATAAAATTACTATTTTTTTCCTGATTTTTAACACAAAACCTCTAATATACTTGCTCCATTATACTAACGCAAGATATTTGACTATATGTATTAAATACTGTTTAATATAATAATGTTTATATAAGTTTGTATTGGGAAAATATAGAGATGAAAAATTATTTATTATTAGAAGAAGAAATCAAACATGTAACTCGAATTAACAACATTATTACCTTATTGTATTGGGATCTTTCCACGTGTATGCCAGTTAATGCTGGTACAAGTAGAGGAGAAGATATTGCTACTCTAACTACAATAGTATATGACATATTAAGGTCAGATAAAATTTTTGATCTTTTAGCTAGAGCTAAAGAAGAAATACATCAGCTTGATCAATGGCAAACAGCTAATCTAGCATTAATTGAAAAAAAAGTTATAGAAAGTAGATGTATAGATTATAGTCTACAGAAAAAATATATACTTGCAGCAACTCAAGGAGAATTAGTATGGAGACAAGCAAAAAAAGAAAATAATTATGAACTATTTAAGCCTTATTTACAGCAAATACTAACTTGTGTTAAGGAAATAGCTAGCACTAAGTCTAAAATCCTTAATTGTACTATGTATGATAGTTTGATTGATATCTATGACTATGGCAGAAAAGCAACTGAGATTAAAGAAATTTTTTCTGCTATAAAGAAAACAATACCTAATTTAATTCATAAAATAGTTGAAAAGCAAAGAAAAGAAGTAATTTTACCTATTACTAATAAAGTTAGTATTGCAAAACAAGAGCAAATTTGCAAAAGAATTATGCAAATTTTAGGTTTTGATTTCACTAAGGGTAGACTTGATCAATCAGCTCATCCATTTTGCCGTGGTATGTTTGATGATATCAGACTAACAACAAGATATAATGAAGATAATTTTCTTACTGGAATAGAAGCAACTATACATGAAACAGGTCATGCATTGTACGAGCAAGATTTCATACCTAAGTATAGGCACCAGTTTGTAGGTCAAAAAAGAAATATGTCGTTACATGAGAGTCAATCATTGCTTATGGAAATGCAAGTTGGAAGATCTAAAGAATTTGTTGAGTTTTTTGCTATGATACTTAGAGATGAATTTGATTTTAAAGGTCAAGAATACTCAAGTGATAATTTATATAAAATACTAAACAGAGTTAATCCAAGTTTGATAAGAGTTTACTCTGATGAAGTAACATATCCAATGCATATAATTTTAAGATTTGAGCTTGAAGAAGCATTAATTAATTGTGATATTACATTAGATGAACTTCCTGCTTGTTGGAATGATGGTATGAAAAAATATCTAGGTATTAGCCCTACTTCAGATAGTGTAGGCTGTATGCAAGATATACACTGGTCGGCTGGAAAATTCGGATATTTTCCTACCTATACTATTGGTGCTATTATAGCAAGCATGATTATGATAACAATCAAGAACATTTATCCAAATATCAATTCTGATTTTGCTGTAGGTAGGTTTGATAATTTACATAAGTTCTTAAATCAAAATATTAGGTGCTTTGCTTCGTTATATAAAACTGATGAATTAGTTAAACATGTAACTTTGGAAGATAAAGTCAATCCACAAATATTTTCTGAATATATTGAAAATAAATATTTGAACTAAAAACAGAAGAAGAAGTAAAAAATATATGCTACTATAAAAATGTACATAAGCATAGGAATATACCTTGGTTTAATTAGCAATGAATATACAGATAAGATTAAACTAAAAATACGTAGGCAATATATAAAAAAGTAATGTAGCCTATAAAATCAGTTAATGCTGTCAAAAATACTGTTGACCCCGCTGCTGGATCCAGTTTAATACTATGTAGTGTTATAGGAATAATAAAGCCTAAAGTGCCAGCAATAATAGTGTTAATTATTACTGTTGCACTAAATGCAATACTAAAATTAAGATTATTATGCATAATCATCATACACAAAAAACTTATTAGTGCTAATAAGAATCCATTAAAGCTACAAATTAATATCTCTCTTAGAAAAACCTTAAAAAAGTTAGAATAATTAATGTACTTGTTTGTTAATGCCATAACAGTAATAGTCATAACTTGAGTTCCAGTATTCCCTCCCATAGAAGCGATAATAGGCATTGTAGAAGCAAGTAATATGTATTTACTTATAGTTTCTTCAAAATGAGCAATAGTTTGTGCAATTGTCAATGCGGTAATAAAATTAAAAAATAACCATGGTAACCGATGCTTAGCAGCGCTAAATACATTAGCAAAAAGGCTATACTTTTGTACTCCAGCTAGCTGCATTATATCTTCTTCAGCCTGCTCTTCCAGAATATATAGCATATTATTTATAGAGATAGTTCCAACGAGTTTTCCTATTTTACTAACAACAGGTACAATTGTTAGCTCATAATGCTTAAAAATGTATGACACTTCATTTAAGTCAGTATGAGTATCTACTTTAATATCAGTATTCATAACTTGATTAATTAAACAATCAGGAGAACATTTTAATAATTTAAACAGTGGTAAGTGACCAACAGGGCGCTGCTTAGCATCTACGACAATGGCTGCATAAAAATTTTTACTTGTATTATAAGACGCAACATAGTTTATTGATTGATCGACAGTCCAATGTTCAGGTAAGCTAATATATTGCTTTTCCATTGCCCTGCCAGCTGTATTTTCTGGATAGGTCAACCCTTCAATAACATATTTTTTCTTATCTGCGCTAAGATGAGGCATAATGTTTTGTATTATGTCATCATCAAGATCTTCAATAAATCCTATGATATCTTGAGTTTCTAACTCCTGTAATAAACTTGCAGTTTTTCTAAATCCTAATATTTCTACAATTGAAATTCTACTATCATAACTTAGCCCTTCTAATGCTTGCTTTTTAAGATCATCAGGCGCTAAATCAAGAATTTTTTTATGAAACTTCGCAGGAGCTTGTTCAAACAGTTCAACAAAGTCTGCATAATGCATATTCTGCAGCTTAAGCTTAACCTCAGCAAGGTCATTGTGCATGATTAAATTGTAAATCTTGTTATAATCCATAGGACTCTTAGACAGCACTATATTGTTATAACCATCTTGATTTACCATCATGATTCCTCACTTAAATTGCAAGATAAGAAATGGTGCGGCTGAGAAGACTTGAACTTCCACTCCAGATTAACAAGAACAGCACCCTCAATGCTGCGCGTCTACCGATTCCGCCACAACCGCCTGAATCATTAGATATCAAATTATTAACTAATAATCAACTATTATGTATATTTTTTTTGCAACAAATTATACTAATACAGTAAATTCAAAACTCAAACGCAACTTATGGGTTATTTTCAAAAAAACTACTTCAATAATGTTATTGATATGATGATGTGTTGTCTTAACTGATAATTCCGCCATATATAATTCATTCAATGTATGCAATACGTTATTTAATGTCTTAGTTTGTGCTATTAGTTGAAAATCTTGAACATATTTAAAAAATATGGAAGGTTGAATTGATTTAATGGCTTGTTCAATACTAACTCCATGTTCTCTTTTCATTAAAACAATATACAGGTTAATATAGTATCTAATTAGTGCTCGTAATATCCAAACATCTGGTATGTTATTATTTCTTATCTTTTCTACTTCTTTAAAAAAATTCATTGCTATTCCCTTGGCGAAATATATACACATAAGATCAGATGTTCCAAGTATTTCTGTGCTAATGCATTTATTTACTTCCTTCTTACTAATAGTATCGCAATCATGACAATACAGTATAAGCTTATTAATTTCATTAATATAACAGTACTTATCTCCATAAGCAGTATTAGAAAAATATACTGCCGCTTCTGCAGTAATATTTTTGCCTGCTTTATTCACAATTTGTGATAATAATTTCTTTATATCTTGGCTATTTTCTGTATAACATCCTAGTGCTGCAAGATATTTTTGAGTTTCAAACCATTGTCTAGTGGTAGAAGAAGCTGAGAACTCATTGCCTAACACTATTAAAAAATTCTGATTATTGAAAGTTAAAGCTTTTTTTAATGCTGCATTAATATTGCCAGGAGTATTATATATTTTTACTATTTCACGTTGAGAAAATAAGTTATTAGAGTTTAATATAAAAATAAAATCAGCTTCAGTAAGCTCTCTATAATCATATATTCTAAGATTAGCATTGAACAACTTAGTAATTTCCTGACACCGGTAATCAATTAATCCATGATCATTACCGTAAACTGCTATTGCTCTAATATCCCCCTTTTTAATATAAGACCATAATGCAGCAATATTATAAGACGTGAACTTCACTAGTAATAATCCTATATTATCATATAATTATATTAATTAATTTATTTGGAACAAAAATACATTTTCTTACTTCTTTATCGCCAATATGCTTTTTAACCTGTTCTAATTTTAAAATTGCAGACTGCACGTCATGTTCTGGAGTATCAATTAGACAATTATATAATGATCTTAACTTACCATTAATTTGTATAGCAATAGTAATATGCTCTTCTTCATGAATATATTTTTCTTCATATTTAGGCCATGGTAATTCAACTAGCATTTCTCCTCTTCCTGAAAGCAAACTCCATATTTCCTCTGATAAATGCGGAATAAATGGATTAAACAATCTTATTAAAATTAAAAAACTCTCTTTTATTTGAACTGTTAATTCAGACATTTTAAATATAAGATTATATAATTCTCTTAATCTAGCTATAGCTTTATTTAGCCTACAACTTATAATATCTTGTGTAACGTTTTTAATAGTTTTGTGCGTTTTGCTAAGCAAAACTTTATCAATTTTATTATCAGTTAAATTTATATTCTTAAGCTTTAATGCAAAGTTATATAACTTTTGAATAAATTTATAACAACCTTCAATACCTTCAGTTGACCATTCTAAATCTTTTTCAGGAGGAGTATCTGATAAAACAAACATACGTGCTACATCAGCGCCATATAGCTTAAGTACTAATTCTAAATCTACAACATTCTTTTTAGATTTGCTCATCTTTTCTAATTTACCTACTGTCACATATTGTAAATCTGCCTTGCATCTTAATTGCCCATTTGAATCAACTTCAACTTCATTTGGATACAACCAATTATTACTTTTGTCCTGATAAGTTCTATGCAGAACCATGCCTTGAGTTATCAACGATGTAAAAGGTTCTTGAATATCTATATACTTCAGATCATACATTACTCTAGTTATAAATCTAGCATATAATAAATGCATTACTGCATGCTCAATACCTCCAATATATTGATCTACTGGTAACCAATATTTTGCAGCTTTAGCATCTACCATATCATCACTCGTAGGATTACAAAATCTAGCAAAATACCATGATGATTCAAAAAAGGTATCAAATGTATCTGTTTCTCTAACTGCATCTAGGTGGCACTTAGGGCATTTAACATATTTCCATGAATGATGATTATCTAATGGATTACCTTTACCAGTAAATTCAACTCCATGTTCTGGTAATATTACTGGCAAGTCTTCATAAGGTACTGGTACTGCTCCACAGCTTTTACAGTGGATAATCGGAATAGGACATCCCCAAAATCTTTGACGAGAAATCCCCCAATCTTTTAATTTGTAATTCGTAACTTGTTGCCCTATATTCTTGTGCTGCAGTTCATTAATAACTTTTTGCCGAGCTTCAGTAGTAGTTAATCCATTCAAATGAAATGAGTTAATCATTATTCCATCACCTACATATGCTTCTTTAAGCACATCAATATTTCTTTCAGTTGAAGTTATGACCTGCTTAATATTCAACTTTAATAATTTGGCAATCTCATGATCCCTCTCATCGTGTGCTGGACATCCAAATAATGCTCCAGTACCATAATCCATTAAGACAAAATTACTAAGAATGACTGGCAATTCTATACTACTATTTAGTGGATGAATTACCTTAAGATTTGTTAGTACGGCAATTTTCATTTTATCAATATTAACATTTGATGTGCCAACATTACTGCATTTATCAATAAATTTTTGAGTTTCTGGTGTAGTATTTACATATTGCTGCACTAAATTATGATTATAACTTAATGCTATAAAAGAAGCCCCAAATAAAGTTTCAGGCCTAGTTGAAAATACCTTAACGGAAGCTTCTATCCCTTTAAGCTGAAAATTTATATTAATTCCTGTTGACTGACCAATCCATTTTTTTTGCATTGTTTTTACACTTTCTGGCCAGCCTTTTAAGCTATCAAGACCTTTTAATAAAGCATCAGCATAGTTAGTAATTTTAATAAACCACTGCTTTAAATTACGATATTCAATTATTGCTCCTGATCTCCATCCTTTACCATTAATTACTTGTTCATTAGCAAGAACTGTTTGATCAATAGGATCCCAATTAACTAATGACTCTTTTTGATATACAAGACCTTTTTTCAGCATTTCAAGAAAAAATCTCTGTTCATGAACATAATATTGTGATGAGCAAGTAATTATTTCGCGACTCCAATCATAAGACAATCCAATTGCCTTAAGTTGTTGCCTCATAACATCAACGTTGCTACTTACCCAACTATTTGGGTAAGTATTATTTTGCATGGCAGCATTTTCGGCTGGTAACCCAAATGCATCCCAACCCATAGCATGCAATACATTATGCCCTTGAGATCGCTCAAACCTCGCAATAACATCACATATTGTATAGTTACGTACATGTCCTACATGAGCCTTACCAGATGGATAAGGAAACATCGGTAATATATAACGTTTGATCTTATTTAAAATCTCTTTTACTTTAAATACCTCATTCTGCTCCCAGATTTTTTGCCACTTTTTTTCAATTTTTACTAAGTTCATAAATTTTTTCCATAAATAGCTTACTTAACAAATGCCAATTTTAGTTTTTGGCAATATGTTGGAATACCATACTTGTACTTGCTAATTCTTGATTAGCTTTAATTATAATACTATATAATACATTTCTTAATGAGTAAAAATTTTTATGAGCAGTACTAAATGCAAGTACCGCTTATTTTATTTTTTCTTTACTATACATCATTGCTCTTATGATGTAACTATCTGTATTTATGCTATATTTCATCAGCTTTTGTCTAAGGAACTACATTTAGTTACTAGTATTCATAAAATATGAAAACATATTTATTAAACATAGAAGATAAGCGTTTATTAAATACGTTTCTTAATTAAGTCTATAAAAAAAACATCTGCATTTAGAGCATACTACATATAGATCCTCTATTCATGCAAGTTATTCTATCTCCAAACTTAATTCCAATCTTCTCTTCTTTTTCTCCATCTCACTTATCCTAATCTAGCGTTTTGAGTATTTCAAAGTTATATGTAGTCTATCTTCTAATTCGAACTTATTCACTTTCAATTTTGTCCATTTTTAACACTATGCTTTTTATATCAATATAAATTTAAAGCTTAGATTAACTTTTTTGCCCTATTTTAATTTGCATTATGTTTAGTACTAGCATGTAGAATATATCTCCTTAGTTTACTTGCTAATGGCATTACTAGTGTTACATGTTCTACAATAAAATAGTTGTCAATATTATTGTAGAGCATATGATCATTACATGATATCTTAAATCTTATATCATTCTTGATTATATGTACTGTTTGTAAACTGCCAAGCTCTGTATGTTCAGCTCTGAAGTTAAAATGAGGTAAAATATTGTGTACTGCAGCAGGGTAGATAGTAATAAAATAAAAATTACCGTTGTTATTCGTGGTGGTAACACCTGAACCAGTAAAAGTACTCTCTAAATTATTATTACTAATTAGAGATTGATCAATAGAATTTTTGAGAGGAGTATATGGATACTTACCATTACTATCAACTTGCCATAGATAGATTTTTGCGTCAGGAACTGGAATGCAATGCTTATCAATGACAGTGCCTTTTATAACTACTATTGTACCTTTGATATGAGGATTTTGTCCAACTTGCCGTAATAAATTATTTGTGATACTGAAAACTTCTGGCTCATAATTATTGGTAACTTGGCATGAGTGAAGCTCATTACTATAGCTTATATCAATATATGAATTTGACTTGTTGTTATAATTAGTAATGCTATTTGCTTGTATATTGTTAATTGCTAGATAGCAAAACATCAATAACCTTAAACACTTCCATTTAAGGTTGATTATGTTCAATATACGTAATTTAGCCATTTATAAATATATGAAATCTATTTTACTATCAATAACAGATACTTTATCATATTTGTCATATTGCATCAATATTTAATTCTAATAATATTAGATATAACGTTTTCAAAGCATAGTTGAATTTATCCTCTTCAAAATATAAAAATTCACTAAATAATTTGCCAGATAAGACTTTAAAAATAACTGAAGCTATAGATAGCGTTTATTGCCTTTGGTAATTTTAACTGTCATTATTTCGCCGTTATTATTAATTATAAATGTTAGATTAAGATAAGATAAAAGCTGAAAAGCATACAAAGAGAAAATGTTGAATTATAAAGAAAAATTTTCATAAAAAAGGAATAACCAAACATGAAAAAATATATTATAACAGGATACTATTTAATAGACAATTTTTGCAAGATATATCAATAGAAATAATAAAGATGTATCATCTCTAAATGTATATTCACTTCCACGTTCAATCTCTTGTCCATTATAGTTTGTCATTGTTATTATCCAAAATATTAAATTATTTTAAAAATTATAATAGCCCTCTTTCGAAACTGGTTAACATAGTTCAAAATTATTGCTGATAAATATCGAAATAGACGTAAAAAATTCGGTCTTAGATTTAATTTGATCTCTGGTATTTATAATTTTGAACTATGTTAACCAGTTTCGAAAGAGGGCTAATGTAATATATTAAATATATTATAAAGAAATAATACATTTTATAAAAAAAATTGCAAGTGTTTATAAAATTATTATTTCTTTTAAGGATTTATGTAAAATATTGATGCTACTAAATATGTTGTATAACAAATAATATTCTTAGAGCAAAAAAAAGTATTTGAAACATAACTTGTAATATCTCAATTACTTTTTACATCCATAATTATATGTAAAAATTATTTTCAATAATCTATTCACTTATATTACTGTATAATATCTTTAGATCTCTAATAGCACTGTTTACATATGCATTATCTACCTTTCTACTAATGTTATCCAAATATATCATTCTTTGTAACTGATTATTATACAAATAAGCTACTATAAAACAGTTATAATTGGCTATTACTATGACCTAGCTAGGCCTATCGAAAAGTATATGATATAACTGTTTTATAGTAGCTTAGCTATATCACATTATAACTAGAAATAGTGTAAGATATTGAAAGAGCTAAAATAGCAACAAAATATGGCTAATAGTATACAAAGAGCACTTAGGAAATTATGATTTTATAGTATTAACCAGAATGTGATATAACACAAGTTAAACATAATGAAGAAGTAAAAACTAACTTGTCTTTTGGAATTATCGTAATTGTGTCTATGAACTCATTCATTAATATAGTACTTCTTTTGAATGATAAAAACTTTTTTATAGCTATATCCAAGGTTCTTGGTTGCCATTAGTATTTGGCTACTTTAAATCTTTTCAGCATATTAAAGTATGATAACCAGGTGGTTTTTTGACTACCTTTTGCATATCTTACAGCTATTTATCTTTTGCAGAAATTATTGCCGATATGATCTAAGGGAACATATTTTTTTTAACTTTCTAACAACTTTAGTCCAAATCATCTTTGGTAATACAGAAGTAGTACTAAGCTCAATAAATTTATAATTTACTGGTAGTGAAAATGACGGGCTTTTTAGAGGATACCCATCAATATCTTTAGCAATGCTAATTACAGTACCAATAATCATACTATTATAAAATTCTGTTTTTGGCAAAATTTGTTTTGCTATTTTAGTAATACGCAATACTGATTTTGAATCAGAAACAGCCTTAGCTAAAACTAGAGATAATATTACTCTTTGACTATGACTAAATGGTAAATCTGATGTTAAAATATATTCTGATAAAAAGCTTGTTCTAAACAATGTATTAATCTCTTGAGTATAATTTACAAGAATAATAGATGCTCTAATAATCTGTTCAGTTGCTTCATTAGGTTGTATTAATAATGGTAAAATCATTTTAACATATTGCTCTAAATAACAATCATCTTCCTGCAAATTAACTAATTTAGAACAGTATTTATATAACATGTTATCATTTTTAACAGTATGAAAAAAATTAACAAAACTATTGTTTAGCTTTTCAACATCTGCAGGTAATTGTTCATTGTTAGGTAAAAAGCAGTTTCGTACATGCACACCTTCCTTAAGCCCGTAATTAGAAACTACAACAGTTTTGATATTAAAAACCTCTATTAAAGCCTGTAATATCATTGTTGCATGAGCATTTACTTTAAATTTGCTGCTGCGATAACTTGAATTAATATTTTCTATATTGTCTAACTCAGCAATATATAACAGAATATTATTAGCCTGAACTCTAAAGTTGTGTGTATTAACAAGAGGATAGTTAATAAACATCATATAAAATCTAGTAATAATTCGAAACGCTCCTCCAATTAAATATAGATTTTGATAACCAACATTACTAAATTTTTGAATTTGCTCTTTAATAAAATCAATGCTAATAGTTTTCAAATTATTAAGCAGTTTAGTGCCTAACTGTAGTGAAGTACAACTAATAATTTTAGACTGTCGTACTTCAATCAATTCTAAGCTACCTCCTCCAAGGTCAGCTACAATTCCATCTACATCAGGAATTCCAAGCATTAAACCAATAGTAGTTAAATATGCTTCCTGTTCTCCTGAAAGGATTTCTACATCAATTCCATATCTTTGTTGAATAATATCTTTAAATATTAATGCTTTATGATGCCATCTAAGTACAGCAGTAGCAACGCATTTTACATTTTTAACTCCAATCCGGTTAAAAATATGTATAAAATGCTCTATAATAAGATATGATTGATGTGTTATATCTATATCATCACATTCTAGTAAGGACCAAATATCGGCTTTAAATTTATCACTGTAAATTTTAGCACTAGCAATATTTAAGTTTTTATATATAGCAGCTCTAATAGCATTTGAACCAATATCCATTACAGCGTAATACATATGTATATATTATATAAATGACTTAGCATTATATATATATTACAATATTATAATAATTGGTAGTAATTTCATTTATAACACGAGAATATGAAAAGGAGAAGTGTAAAAGGTATAGAAAGAGAAAATGTTAAGTTATAAAGAAAAATTTAAATAAAAGTGGAATGACATAATATTAAAAAATGTATTGTAACAGTATACCATTTAGTAGATAATTTACAGATTAACACCAAGAAGTAATCAAAGGAACAGAGATGCGAAGTGATACTTAGCTGAGTTATTAACAATAGCGATATATTTTTATTTGTAGCCATGCAAGTATTTTAAAAATTATTATCTATATTACTTGTATCATATATATAAAGTAGACTACTATAACTGTAGTATAGAATGTTATTACTGCTATCTGTATGTATTAATGCCTTATCTGAAAGGAGAAAATACAAGTATGCATTTATACAGACATTCAATATTTAAAGCGATTTAACTAACTAAAAGAAAAAAAGTTATAGCAACAGCATTTAATGTTTTATAAAAGTGGCTATTGATTGAGATGCAAGAGAAATATAGAAATGAGAGAAAAACTATCGCAGAAAAAATAACTAAAGAATGAGCCGATTAAGTAAAAACATATTGAGTTAAAAAACAGAAACAGAGCTCCAACAAAAATTTTCCATTGATAAACTAAAAGAAGATATATCACAATATAGTTACAAACAATAATAGACTTCTTTCGAAACTATACAATGATGTAAAATGGTGTTATAAAAATCTGATTTGAAGTAATAATGAAATTAGATCAGATTAAAGAGTTAAAGGATGAAAAATTTCGTCGATTAACAGTAGTAAGGGAGGGAATATTCTCAAAGATGGTGGATATTTTGAGGAAAGCTGATGGTGTTAAGAAATCAAAAGGAGGGCGTAAAAATAAGCTCAATTTGGAGGAACAGTTATTGATGGCCTTAGAATACCTTAGAGAATACCGTACTTATTTTCATATAGGTCAGAACTATGGGATTAGTGAAAGTTCAGCATATAAAGCTGTAAAATGGGTAGAAGACACCTTAGTTAAACACCCAAACTTTGCTCTTCCAGGTCGTAAAGCTCTAATGAATAGCGATATGAATTATGAAGTAGTCTTGATTGATGCTACTGAGAGTCCAATAGAAAGACCCAAAAAAACAAAAATTCTATTATTCAGGAAAGAAGAAAAGGCATACACTAAAGACTCAAATAGTGGTAGACAAGAAAACACACCAAGTAATATGTACAGATTTTTCTAACGGTAAAAAACATGACTTTAGATTATTTAAGGAATCCAAAATTCTTATCCATCCTAAGATTAAAGCGATTACTGATATAGGATATCAAGGTATACAAAAAATTCACAATAATTCTGCATTACCAAAGAAAAAAAGCAAGAAAAATCCTTTAACTAAAAATGATAAAAAGAATAATCGTAGGTTAGCAGGAAAAAGAGTTGTCAATGAAAACGTTATTGCTATGCTAAAACGGTTCAAAATTATTGCTGACAAATATCGAAATAGACGTAAAAGATTCGGTCTTAGATTTAATTTGATCTCTTGCATTTATAATTTTGAACTACCTTAACCAGTTTCGAAAGAGGTCTAATATCGAATTTGGTAATCATTATATAATTCCACCTTTTCATATAACTTTCTTCTACACAACCTTTTCCAGCAGAAGCCTTTCAATCCACTTGATTGCATTAGATGAGGTCTTACTATCTTATCAAACCAGTCCATTACATATCTAAACCAACTACTAGAGTTACCAATCCTAAAGTAATTTATCCAGCCTTGTAATATCTGGTTGATAAGATATATTACTCTATCAATTGGTTACAATATAAACTTGCAAAATATTTCTTTTAGTATTTTTAGCAGAGAAGTTTGTGCTCTCGTTCTAGACATTTTTCTGAATTTTAATTTTAGATTGATCAGTTTTCACTAGCCTAAAATTAAAACTCAGAAAGTCAAATGTTTTACTATTAGATATAAATATTGTATTAAGCAATTAACTCCTACAATTCTTTTTTCTGAGGTTTCAGTCACTTTTCTAACTGCAATTACATTACTGTCAAAAGAATTGGCAATTAAATGTTGCAAAGCTTTCACTTTATCATATTTATTTACCTGTATTACCTTTACGATATGCCAAAGTATATAAAATATCTGCAAAAAATAATCAATTTTAGATTGAATTATTACTTATTTAATGTATAATATCTTTGTTAAAGATATTCATATAATTTAGGAACTAATAATGTATAATACTGATTTACATGATGCTGCAAAACAGGGCGATATAAACAAGGTAAAGCACCTCATTTTGGAAGAGAATAGAGATGTTAATTTTCAAGATGAGGATAAAAATACTCCTTTATATTGTGCAGCAAAGGAAGGGCATACGGATGTTGTAAAATTTCTGTTAACTCATGGAGCTGATAGTAGTTTACAATGTCAGTGCACTAATACTGCTTTGCACATAGCTACACAAAACAAGCATGTAGATGTTGTAAAGATTCTGGCAGCTCACGCAGCTCAAACAACTAATGTAGTTCACACAGATAATAATATTGATTTACCAGGTAATATGAATCAAACAGCTCTACATATGGCTGTTCGAAACAAATCCATAGATATTATAAAGATTTTGTTATTTTATGGGTCTGATGGTAATTATCCAGACGCTTTTCGTAATACTGCTTTGCACGTTGCTATGACTCAACATAATTCTGAAATTATAGATCTTTTGTTAACTAATGGATGTAGTCTCAATGTACCAAATACAGCTGGTACTACTCCTTTTAAAAAGATTTGCAATTCTTTTCTAAATCAACCTACAGAGCAAAAGCAAAAAATAATAACATCATGTATTGCTCATCTTGTTATGAGAGAACATTGTAACAAAGAAGAAAGTACAACAACACAGCCAGCATGGTTTAAATACAATAAATATCTTACAGCTGAATCAGAATGGTTTAAATCCAATAAATCTCTTATAGATAAAAACCAATCTCTAAATGAAATTTGGCAGAACTGCCAGAAAGAAATTCAAAAGATGAAAGACACAATTGTTTGCGAAAGCGAAAAAACATCTCTTTTTGATATGTTTATGGAATCGGATCTTGATAAGATAGCAAGGTCCACTAATTATAGACATATTAGGCATAAGTTTAAGAAAGAATTTTGCACGTATTCTCCTTTTATTGAAAAAGCTATCGAGAGTAGAACTTTGATGTTACAAAATGCAGTAGAATCAATAGATGATATATTTGAACCAAATCAAGATGATTCAACATCTTGGCCTCATTTACCACTAGAAATGAAATTTATGGTACTAGAGTACTGCAGTAAGGATGATTTAACAAAACTTCAACATCATGAAGAAGTTGAAATTGCAGGGGGCAATAATGTTATGCATGAAGAATCGTAGCACAAATATCAAAGCTTTCTGTAACGAAAGAAATAGTAATCGCAAACTAAAACATCTTATAGGTATTGCAAAATGTCAGTACAAAATTGCTAAAATACAGAAAATCATATTGCTTGCACTATTAAGGTTTTGAATTGCATAAATAAAATTCAAAACCTTACCTCTACAACATAATACTCTTTTTGCATAATGTTATAAACTTATCTCTTTCTTAAACTCTAATCTATTATAGTTTCAAAAGAAATTTATTATTACTTTCCCATTTTTTTTCTTATAAATTTTTGTAGCTAGATCCTAAGGTTGATATACTTACTTTATCTTTTTGATGCTTCTTGATGACGACTACTTCATTCTTCAGAATATGCTATTACTATCTTCCTTAGATTAAAAATTGTACGTTTCTTTTCTTACTTTCATTGTGCTCTTGCTTACTAAAAATCCTTCAAATTACTTTGTTAGCAGTACTAAATTCACATCTTGGTTTTTATTAACTTTGCAGAGAGTGCTTAACCATATTGGCAAATTTAGAATACTGATTAGTATAGTGTAACTTCACTGTACCAACTGGCCCATTACGGTGTTTAGCAACAATTATTTCAGCAGTATTATGACATCTATCTTGTTTAGCAATCCATTCCGTATATTCTGGCGTTCCAGGAGCTGGCTCTGATCTAGATAAGTAATATTCCTCTCTATATATGAGCATTACAATATCTGCATCCTGTTCAATGGAGCCTGATTCTCTTAGATCTGATAGCAACGGCTTTTTATCAGGCCTTTGTTCAACAGCTCTAGATAATTGTGATAATGCAATTATTGGAATATTGAGCTCTTTAGCAAGAGCTTTTAAGCTCTGAGTAATTTCAGAAATCTCCTGCACTCTATTATACTGACTTCCTCTAGAATCAATTTTTATTAGCTGTAAATAATCAATAAATAATATTGCTAAATTATGAGTGCGTTTAAGTCTACGAGCTCGTGATCTAATTGCTGATATTGAGATTGCAGGAGCATCATCTATAAAAAAATTCCACTTTTGTATTTCATTTTGTACAGTCTTTAACTTATCAACATCTTGTTCACCTATTTTACCGTTAAATAATGCAGAGCTATTAATTTCAGATTCTATAGAAAGAATTCGAGTAGAGATTTGCTGAGATGACATTTCTAAAGAAAAGAAGCCAACTGATGGTACATTATCTTTAGTATTTTTTTTGAGTAAGAAAATATTTACAAGCATTTATTGCTAAGTTAACTCCTAAAGCAGTTTTACCCATTGAGGGCCTGCCAGCTAATATTATTAGGTCAGAATTTTTAAATCCTCCAAGCTTTGAATCAAGGTCAGGTAGTCCACTACTAATACCGTTAATAGAGTTTTTATTTTTAATAGCAGATGAAATTGATGTCCATGATTCTTCAATTGAAGTTTATAATTTTATAAATCCTTGACTTAAAGTTCCTCTTGAAGCTAGATCATATAATTGAGATTCAGCAGTTTCGATCTTACTGATAGCTGTATCTGCTAAAGTAGAAGAATATGCATTCGTTGCTATTTTTTCTGCAATTTCAATTAAATAACGCCGCAGTGCGAGATCATATACTATTTTGCCGTATTCATTAACATTAACTATACTTAATGCTAAAGTTGTAAGTTTAGCTAGATAATCTACTCCACCTATTTCCTCAAATGCGAGTTCATTGCCTAGCATATTTTTGAGCGAAATTACAGTAGCACTAATTCCTTTACTAATAATGAGATTAATTGACTTATATATTTTACCATGTAATGGTTCATAAAAATGTTCCGGCAGTAAAAATTCGTTAATGTTATATAGCGCACGATTGTTAATCAGAATTGCCCCAAGTATCATTTGCTCTGCTTAAATATTATTTGGAGCAATCTTTGCAAGATCTTTTTCCATATCACTCTTTAAATTTTATTAAAATTATTCGAACTTAACTAACTCAAAAGAAAACCCTTGAGCTTTAAAAGCGTGCGCAAGATTTTCCATATGGTTGATTGTGATGTAACTATCAGCAAATCCTGTTTTAGCTTTAATGAATATTTTTTTATTAACATTATCTTCATTTACAACTTTTAATGGACTAAACCATGATTTATCGATAGCTTGACCATAACTTTTAATCAAAGATTCTCGTACTTTGTACCAAGTTGAGTTGGAGTCCAATTGTTTACTCAGATTCAAGAGATACTCTTCTTCATTGATTTGTTTCTGTGAAACAGTTTTGAGTTGCTCAAATGGTGTAACTTGTAATTCTTGTCGTATCCATATACATCTTGTACAGCTTGTAATATCTTTGATCTATCACATTCTGTTAGTGTAATATTTTTAAGCAACTTAACAAAAAACTTAGTTCGAACTGCTGGCCCAAAACTACAAGAAGTCAAAATTTGATAAGCCATAGCT
This sequence comes from Orientia tsutsugamushi str. Boryong, assembly GCF_000063545.1. Lineage (NCBI taxonomy): Bacteria > Pseudomonadati > Pseudomonadota > Alphaproteobacteria > Rickettsiales > Rickettsiaceae > Orientia > Orientia tsutsugamushi. Next base: position 434,010 of record NC_009488.1, on the reverse strand, counting down.
GCTTCAAAAGAACCAGCAATTTTATGCTTCAACTGGCTTTCCTTACTAAGATTTGTCCTTGTTTCAATTTGCGCAAGATATTTTTCCTTATTAAATTTTTCTACGTTATCAAATCCACAGTTGTCACTATTTGCCTGATCAGTAGTTCGTAATTCATTTGCTAACGCTTTTGCCATATAGTTTAGAACTGATGCCTTACCGCCAAAATGATAATTCGAATATTGATCTGCTAGCTTTAATAGTAATTTGTTGATAAAGTATATGTTAAAACCTCTATCAGACTTATGTTGCAGTGTAACTACATCTTCTGGTGTTAGTTGGGTAAAAGTCTTCTAGCCTGTACCTTTTGAACCATTCTTTTTTACCATTCGAAGACTTGAGAATCTTTGTTATTAGTGATTCAATGTCTTTATTGCGATTTTTAGTTGAAGTCCGTATATCATTTTCAAAATCATCAACATTTTGAAAATTTTGTTCTTCATTTTCATTTTTGTTATTCTCTACTAACTCACCTTCAGTAGATCTAGATATTTTAGATTTTTTTTATATATCTATATATGTCCCTGAAAAAAGTTTCAGGTTGACCTGAAATTTCTTTCATGTTGGGACGAAATTTTTTTTCTGGTAAGGCTATATTTTCTTCTTTTCCTTTTTCACTATAGTGCTGAAAATTTTTCAGAATTTTTATGCAAGGAACATTACGTAACTTAACATTGTCTTTAATTATTGTCCTATTTTCAACTTCAATAAAACCTGCATCTCTTAATTCTACTAAGCATTGCCTAACTCTTCTTTGACCAACATTCAGCTTTATCTTCATAAAAGTTGATAACTTTCCTGTAATTCATCTATATCTTTGTTGTAATAGATATGTAGTCTAAATACTATGAATGATAAAAGCTGTTTAGATGTTTTACTTAATGCTTTTCCATTATCTCCACTTAGCTTTCTCCATTCTGGTGGAATGATATTTCCAATAAAGTTATAAAATATTGTGTCATTATTGTTACTATTATTTTTAATAATATTACAACTATTACTACAGGGCGCATTTTTCATCTCCAAAAATACAGCTATAGTAGGTGTTTTAGAAAATAATTTTTTTATAAAATTACAGTCAAATTTTTGTTCAAAAGGTTGAAAATAGGTTGAAAAAAATTTTTATGCCAAACCTATATATAGTCATTTACAATGAAGTTTGCATATAAAATATCCTGTTGGTAAATCTTATGACGCTATTGTTGCTTTTTTCTATGCTCAAACCTCATTGTAAATGACTATAAATCTTCATACTGATATACTATCTGCCTTAGAAGACCAATTTTACCTATAGTACATCTTATAATCAATAATAAAGGCGAAATAATGTCAGTTAAAATAATAAAAGCCACCTATCTGTATCTTCAGTTTTTTTCTAAAGGCTTATCTGGTAAATTGTTTAGTGATAAAGCTTACATATCTAAAGAGTTATTTCATCAACTGTTGACCAATGGTTTACGTTTATTTACTAATCTTCGTAAAGATATGAAAACATATTTATTGGACATGCAAGATAATCGGTTATTAAATAAACGTTCTTTAATTGAGTCTGTCTTTAATGTACTAAAAAACATATGCTTTTAGAGCATACTAGACACCGTTCTCCTCTTAATTTCTTTGTTCATATAATTGCTTCTCTTGCTAGTTATTCTATCTCTAAACTTAATCCCCATCTTATCTCTTCTTCTTCTCCTGACTCCTTATCCTAAATTGACGTTTATTAAGTAGAAAACCTCTAATCCTTACTATCTCCTATTCTATCTTCTTATATCAAACACTAATTATATTAAATCTATGCTTGATTTTGATATTGTTTCTCATTCTTTTATTAATTTCATTACTCTTTTTCTTAAATTATATGAATATGCTGCTGCCATATTTTCTATCCCACCTTATTTTTTCTTTACAATACCCTTCTTTCTCTTATGTTGTGACTTGCTTTTTGATTTATGCTATATCTTTCATTTAGCTGAAAAGGTCTATTTTCATTTCTTGACTTTTGCATGAGTCATGATAATAATTCTTGATTAATAGGAAGTATTTGACTGATCTTAACTTTAGAAGTATGACTTTAATAATTTTGAGCAAATAAGTATCGAAAAATATGAGTTTTACTGTTCACTTGAATAAAATTTTACAAAAATATCAAGATCTTGAAGCTGATTTAAATGGTGGTAAGCTGGACAATAAAGAGCTAGCTTTAATTTCTAAAGAATATTCTAATCTTAAGCCTATAATTGAAAAACTTAATCGCTATTTAAAAGCTCATGAAAATATAAAATACTTGCAACAAGTAATTGATACAGAACAGGATTTAGAATTAAAGTCAATAGCAGAAGTTGAATTATATGATACCTTAAATTATTTGCCAAAGTTAGAAGAAGAAGTTAAAATATCTCTCCTTCCTAAAGAGAGTGATGATCATAAAAATGCAATTATTGAAGTTAGAGCAGGCACTGGCGGAGATGAAGCGGCGTTATTTGCAGCATCTCTATTTCAGATGTACAATAAATATGCTGAACGTAAAAAGTGGAAGTTTGAACTTTTATCGATATCAGATACAGAAATTGGTGGATGTAAGGAAGCATCAGCTTTGATTAGTGGAAACGGTGTATTTGCTAATTTAAAATTTGAATCAGGAGTACATAGAGTCCAGAGAATACCTAAAACAGAATCAAATGGTAGAATACATACTTCTGCTGCAACTGTTGTAGTTCTTCCAGAAGCTGAAGAAGTTGATGTAAAAATTGATGCTAAAGATCTTAAAATAGATACATACCGCGCATCTGGGGCTGGAGGACAGCATGTTAATACAACTGATTCCGCAGTAAGAATTACTCATATTCCTACTGGTGTTGTAGTATCTCAACAAGATGAGAAATCACAACATAAAAATAAAGCTAAGGCAATGAAAATATTGTATGCTAGATTATATGACTTAGAAAAACAAAAAAGCAAGCAAGAGCAAGCAATATCACGAAAAGTTCAAGTTGGAACTGGCGATCGTTCAGAACGTATTAGAACTTATAATTATCCTCAAGGTAGAGTAACTGATCATAGAATTAACCTTACGTTATATAAAATCGAAGAAATTATTCAAGAGGGTAAATTAGACGAAATCATTAATAATTTGATCTCGGAAAATGAGGCAAAAAAAATAGCTGATAGTAATATTCAATTTTGAGAATCCTTTTGTAGCATAGATAAAAGAATTAAATTTGAGTAATGCAAGGGTTAGTTTATAGTATTACTGCATATTGTGGAAAGATTTTATGCTATTATTTTAAAATTAAATTTCCAAATATATGTGTTTTACATAAAATTTACTTTTCTTAGATATCAAAACAGCCTTTTAACTGAAAAAGTTCATTAAAAATAATATATATAATGCAAAAAATTATTAATCTTATTACAATTGGTGCTATTATCTATGTATTAGTTACTGGTAAGTTTATTGACTTTTTACAAACTAACAACAATAGTAATGACGTAGTTGATAGTTCTTCTGCTGCCACAGAAATAAACAGCAAAGAACCAGAGTTTAATGAGCTTGAAGGCAATTTTTTTGAAAAATCTATTTCTAAGGTTTTAATCAATGTTTTGAAGACAGATACAGGAAAACAGCTATTTAAAAATTTGGTTCATCCAGTTGAACAAAAATCTAACTTAGCAGTTGGTAGCAATACTAAAATTAATAATATTGCGCTTATTAACTATATCTTTGATATCAAAGACATTACTAAGATACCAGAAGCTAAAGGGCCAGCTTATTGCGGGCAAACAGTAACTATTTCTTATCGTATCACTGATGAAAACGATGTTATTATTGAAGAAAAAGTGAAGACACTGAAGCTTGGCGATACAAGAAAAGCTGATAGTATTGATAATATAACAGTAGGTATGCGTGTTGGAGAAGTTAGAGAAGCGATAATTCCTCAGCAGTATATGAATCTTGATACAGTAACCAATCAATCTAATAGTAAAGCATATAAGATTCAAATTACATTACAAGATATTGCATCTTTAACTAGTATTAACCAAAACGAAATTAGAATTTGGGATGATGAAATAGTACCATATAAAGTACCATATTTATGCGGGCATTTTGCAACTTTTGATGCCAAAATCAGCAAGCTTGATGGAACAGTCATATATGATACTACTAGTGAAGATCAAAAAATAGAAATGCATTTAGGAGAGAATGATTATCCAATGATTTTTTCATATGCTCTTTTTGATAAAATTCCAGCTGGAAAGAGAACAGTGTTAACAAAAGGAAAATATTTTAGAAATAGTTTAGATAAAGAGCCAATTAAATTATCTTACGATCTACAATCCAAATTACTTACAGATGAGTTTTTTATTCTTGAGCTTTTTAACTTTCAGGAAGGAAGTAATATTCAATGACAGAGTCTAAAAATCGACTAGATAAACAACAAAAGACAATGGTTGTGAGCATATTGGGTATGCCAAACTCTGGTAAGTCAACCTTACTAAATAGATTAATAGGACAAAAAATCTCTATTGTGACTCCAAAAGTCCAAACTACTAGATCTGCTATTACTGGGATTGTAACTTACAACCTTACACAATTGATTTTTATTGATACTCCTGGAATATTCCAACCAAAAAAAACATTAGAAAAAGCAATGGTGCGATGCGCATGGACAAGCATTGTTGGAGCAGATATAGCATTGTTGATAATAGATATTACTAAAAAATTAAATGAGCAAATTCAAATTATTTTAACTAGATTAATATCACAAAAAATTAAGTTTTGCATTATTTTAAACAAAATTGATATTGGCCTAAATAACTTAACTCAGTTAATGAATGATTTAAAACAATTATCTATTAATGCTAAAATTATAGCAATATCGGCATTAAATGGAAATGGAGTACAAGAATTGCTTCAATATATATCTACTATAGCTCCTATTAGGCCTTGGTTATATGATGAAGATGATATTACTACTGCTAGTATGAAGTTTTTAGCTCAAGAAATTACTAGAGAGCAACTATTTTTAGCGCTACATCAGGAATTACCATATAATATAACAGTTGAGCATGAAAGATGGGAACAACTAAATGATGGCAGTGTTAAAATTTATCAAGCAATTGTAGCTAATAAGGATAACTATAAGGCAATAATTCTTGGTAAAGCAGGCAGTAGAATCAAGAGCATTGGACAAAAGGCTAGATTTGCTATGCAGCAAATTCTTAATCTTAAAGTATGCTTAATTTTATTTGTAAAAATAAGGCCTAGTTGGGACCGAGAATATAGCTTTTATGAAAAGATGGGGTTAAAGTTAATAAAGTCATAATATAACATAAGTTTGATATAAGATATGTTAGAGAAGAATAAGGGCTATAGATCTCTTGAAGCTTATATTTGTAGTCATTTACAATAGACCTCTTTCGAAACTGGTTAAGGTAGTTCAAAATTATTGCTTACAAATATCGAAATAGACGTAAAAGATTCGTTCTTAGATTTATTTTGATCTTTGGCATTTATAATTTTGAACTACCTTAACCAGTTTCGAAAGAGGTCTATTGTAAATGACTATATATAGTTTTAAACATATATTTTCATAATTCTTGATTAAAATATTTGCTAAAATTTTCTATAAGAAATCATGATAGTTTTGTTTGTTTCTTTAGAAGACTTTAGCAAATACCTATGGTATTTCTTTAATTAAGCGAGCATCTTATATCACTACTTTTCTTGCTAACTACATTACTGTTTTAATTACTTTATTTTCTAAATATAATGTATCTGCATTGATTTTGAACTCTTTATTTCTTTTGATTTATTGTCACACTTCTCTATGTATATTTTATTATAGCAAGATTAGTTATCAAAAACTAATATACGCATTAATTTGTCATTATCAGCATTAAAAGTTAGTATAACAATTCTTTGAGCCAGTAATTTATTAAACCAAAGATTATTTACTTTGGTGGTATAATGGATGTAATACCAGATATTTAAATTGTCTGCTGATATAAAAGAAGGAGCGCCTATTAAATTAATAACATCAAGCTTAGACAAACTAACATCTTGGCGTAGTAATTTTTCTTGTAACTGTTCTATCTGCTCATCTCGAATGTACTTACCATGATAGTCAATAGTACTAGCACTTAATATTAATAATAGACTCAATAATAAAAATATTCTCTTAATAAAAACTCTAAAGTAAACCATATTATATCGCATTATTAATTAGCTGGATTTCATTGATAAAATATAATATATTATGTTCTAATTTAATATATAAAAATTACAAATTATAAAATTTTATCGAGGACATATATGGCAGTACCTAAAAAAAGAACTTCTGCATCTAAGACAAGAATGCGCAGATCACACCATGCATTAGCTAAGGTAAATGTTATCACAGATGCAAAAACAGGAGAATATAGACTCTCGCACCATGTATGTATGACTCATGGAACTTATAATGGGAAGAAAGTTATTACGGATAATGTCAATACAAACGATAATAATAACAATCCTTAATATGATATTTAAGATATTTAGTTGTAAGTTATAATAAAATGAAAGTCATAACAAGTTCATAAAAATCTAGTATGAAAAAAACATTAAGCCAAAAGTCTGCTAAGAAGATAAGTAGCTAGCTTTTTGGATAACTTAAACAACATGTTAGTATTCTTAAGTGAAAAAGCTTGTATTTACCAAAATACGATATAATTAAGATATCAAAGCTGAGGTATAGAAAAAGAGAATGGGAGATCATTTAAAATTTGCGAAAAAAAGAAACAGAAATTTTGTTAAGTTTAAAACATAAGCAAGCAAGTCAGCTAGAAGAATTAGTTAATACATAGCAGACCTATAGCGAGTATGATCAATGTAGAAAAGATTTTTTAACTAACCATTAATGGTTTCCTACAATATTGATTTAGGCAATATAAGTAAAAAGCTTTATACGTGTAAAAATCAACTATTAACTCGGAAATTTATACTATAGGGATTATATTCAGTTCTTCTGTTTTCTTCAGATCTTTATACTTACTCTTATCTTTTTATAACTATCTCTTATTTCTGTCAATCCTATTATACTTACGTTAATCTATTTCTATAATCCTTATTCTAACATTTTGATCCTATCTTCTTATATTGAACTCGTATTATATTATCTAATATTATTGTTTGTTCAGAAGTTAACTTTTTAACCAATATAGCTTCTATATAAACATCAAAAAATACTTTTATTGCAAGTTAAAAATAGCAGTAACATTACTATTACAAAGATTATCTACCGTACTTACTTTTCTCTTATTAAATCATAATTCTAATTAATGTTAGCATTTCACAAAAGGTCTATTGATTTTGAGTTTCAAAAAAATCTATTGCTCTCTTATCTTAAAAAAAGTATATGATAGAGTAATAGTATTAACATCATTCATATATGGATCATCTTCTATAGCTGGATCTATATAAAATGATACCGGCATTAAGATTTCTTCTTGTTTTTTTAATAATTGTTCTTCAAAACAAAAACAATAAATTTTGACAAAATATTTCCCTGCTTTATTTGGAGTTACATTATAAATTGCAGTTCCAACTATATCACGGTTTGTTAGATTACGTGAATAATAAAATACTAAATTATTTTCACCAGTAGTAACAGTAATACTTTTTTGTTTTGGAATAAATTGCCATTGTAAATTTTGTTCAATATTTGCGTCAAAGTTTATAGTTATTTGTTTCTTACCTTTTTTTTTAGAGCTTACAATTTGCTGTCGTACGGTACCTCCAAACCCTGTGACTTTACAAAATAAACTATAGATTGGTACTGAAGCAAAGCTTAAAATTAGCATACTAACTATCAGTGATATTAAAGTAAAGATTATTTCATTATTTTTTGCTTTCACGGCTATTAATGAAGAAAAAATTATTTTTTCTTCAACATAGAAGATATAGTGAACTTGCTATTAATGTTCATTTTCTCATTTGTAATACATATATATAATTTTATGCTAACATGAATCTGGTTGTTAAACAATAGTTACATAATTTTGAACAATTTATTACTTGTTTATATGCTTTCTTCGGTACACCTAATTCTATACATCATAAATAGTATGCAATAATTTACGCATAGCAGCAATAAGGATAAGCATTATGAGTTTAGCACATGCAATGTGAAGGTATATATAGCTTAATTCAGAAAGGTAGTTACACATTATTAACGCCAGTTTAGGATAAGAGAAAGCAGGGAAAGCATAATACAAAAGGTATACAAGAGATAATGTGCAATTATAATTATGTGATATATTAAATATAGTTTTAATTAATAGCCATTTATTTATTGCTCGAATGTTTGCAAATGCAAATTTAGAATAAGAAACAGTTAGAAAGAGATATATATACAAGTGTTACAATGGTCAATGTTCAGGTTATTAAGTATAGTATTATGAACTAATACTTGTAGAAATATGAGCAATAAATAAACTGTTATTAATTGAAATTATATTTAAATATATCACATAATTATAATTGCGCATTATTTCTTGTATACCTTTTGCATTATGCCTTTCATGCTTTTTCTTATCCTAATCTGGCGTTATGAAGCATAAAAGACAGCATCAAATATCAAGCTCGGGTTTTAAAGTAATTATTTTGATATTTTTGTGGAAGTTATGAATATTGCCTGTGCTTGTAATTTAATGGTGCAAGTATTATGTATGATGCTGATAAAGGTTCTAAAGTTAAAAGGAAATTTTTTATGACTAAACGCTCATTTATGTTCATTACTGTATTAATATTGATGTTGCTAAACTATTTAGCTTATATAAAAATTCAATCGAAGAACCAGCATGTAAAAAGCAATGTATTATTGGTAGGAACAGCTGCTGATAATCCACCATATGAGTTCTTTAAAGACGATGAAATTGTTGGTCTAGATATTGATATAGTTAAGTTAATTGGTCAAGATTTAGGAAAAGAAGTAGTAATTAAAAATTTTGATTTTCCTGGACTACTGCTTGCTTTATCTTTAAAGCAGCTAGATTTAGTTATAGCTGGTTTATCTAAGTCTGATCAAAGAAAAGAGCATGTGAATTTTAGCAATGTTTACCTAACATCAAAAGTTGCTGTGTTATTTAGAACTGATAGTAATTTTGCTGATTGTCAAGATATTAAAGGTAAAATCATTGGTGCTCAGCTTGGTACAACTTGGCAAGACATAGCTGAGAATATTAATAAGGATAGCGATAATTCAAAGTTACGGTTTCTTGATAATAATTTAATTTTAGTTGAAGAACTGAAGTCTAAAATTATTGATGCAGTTATTCTTGAAGATATACAAGCTGCTAAATTTGTTGCTGATAATCCTAAACTTAAAAAATTTATTATTGATGACAGTATTTCTGAATTTGTTATTGCGTCTTCTAAAGGTAGTAACTTAATAGCTGAAGTTAATAAGTCGATATTAAAACTTCAAAATAATGGTATAATAACTAAGTTAAAACAAAAATGGTATTAATAGCTAATGATAGAAAATAGTGCTGTTATAAGAGTAGGTGTATGTGGTGCAAGTGGTAGAATGGGGCAAGAGGTTACTAAAATAATCAATAATCAGGCTCAATATCAATTGTCAGCAACTCATTCTAGTCAAGATGATGAGGGTAATTTATCGCTGTTATGTCAAAAATCTGATGTAGTTATTGATTTTTCAGCTATAGATGTACTACCGCAACTATTACATCATGCTAAGAAAAATATGGTGCCATTGGTTATAGGAACCACTGGATTATCAAAAGAGCATGAATATCTGATGAGAGAGACTAGTAATAGTGTGCCTATTTTTTATTCTCCAAATATGAGTTTGGCAGCTAATGTTATGAATATTATGATAGAAAAAATAGCTAGACTGCTGAATCCTGGCTACGATGTTGAAATTATTGAAATGCATCATAAAAGCAAGGTAGATATTCCTTCTGGAACTGCTATTATGCTTGGTAAAGCTGTTGCTAAAGGTAGAAATATCAAACAGAATCATGCTGCATACTTTGAGCAAAATGCTGAACTGCAACAGAATGAGAATGATAATGATTTTCAATTGACAGAGAATAGTGCGCATAACTTTACGATAGACAAGCAGAAGAAAAATTGTACTACAAAGAAAAATGATATTGGGTTTTCTTCTATAAGGGCTGGAGAAATGCCGTGCCGGCATGAAGTAATGTTTATTGGACAAGATGATATACTTTCAGTTCAGCATCAGTCTATGAATCGTTCTTTATTTGCTAAGGGAGCTCTGACAGCTGCAGAGTGGCTTTTAGGTAGAAATAAAATTGGTCTATATTCTTTTATAGATTTGTTAAATAGTAACTTAGAATGAAAGTTATTCATATCTTAGAGTAAAGATGATTGAAGTGTTTTTTAAAATATAAATGGTGAATAAGTGAAACAGATATTGCTAATGAGACATGGTGATGCTAAGCATAATATTAATGATTTTGCTAGACCGCTTAGTGAATTAGGAAGGCAAGTAGTAACAAATGCATCTTATTTTCTAAATAAATTTAATATTGAAAAAGTATTATGTTCTCCCAGTGCTCGTACACTTGAAACATTAAATATTGTAAAAACAGTGAGTTCAATTAGCATTAATGATAATAATATTGATATAATAGACAAGATGTATCAAAGTAATGTAGAAAATATTATCGATATCATTCAACAGCAACCAGATGATATACAATCATTACTTATTATAGGCCATAATCCATACTTATATGAGTTTTATAGGTTAACAGTAGCACAACAGAAAAAAAATAACTTTAAGCTAGTTCCAGCTTGTGTGATAGTTATACAATATGCAGATGTGACTTCTTGGGCTAGCTCATTGTTAGGATTAGGGACTGTATATGATATCTTTATGCCTAATTATTAATACTTAGTATTGTGAACATTAATCAACTAATAGCTTCTGATCCGTATGTATCATGTTGGGTGTCTGCCTCCGCAGGTACAGGGAAAACTAAAGTTTTAACTGATAGAGTATTAAGGTTATTATTATCAGGTGCCAAGCTGCAAAAAATATTATGCTTAACATTTACTAATGCAGCTGCTAATGAAATGCTAGATCGAGTGATTGCTCAGTTAAAGAGCTGGGCTTGTATGGATAATGCTATGCTAGTTGCTAGTATGCATAATATGTTAGGTATAAACCCAACAGATAGTCAAGTATTACGCGCCAGGTCTTTATGCAATGAATATTTGCAGGCAAAAGAAAATATCGCTATTCAAACTATTCATAGTTTTTGTCAAAATTTACTGCAAAAATTTTCAGTAGAAGCTGGTATTAATGCAAATTTTACTATTTTAGATGAGTTGAAAACCAAAGAAATAATTTATTTTATTCAGCAGAATTTAATTCATAGTAGCAGCGAGATACATGTATCTCTAGAATTTATTGCTAATTATAAGCATGAAAACAGTATCACTCAACTAATTGATAATATAATAGCTGATCAGCGAAAATTTTTGTCTTTATTAGAACATTATTCAACTGCTGAAGATTATCAAACTTTTCTAATGCAAAATTTTAGCCTTAGTGATAAGGAGTCAATTGTTAAGCAATTTTTTGTCAAATTTACTCAATGTCCTGTTTTTGATTATGACTATCAAATTAGTAATAAAATAAGCAGTCAATTTGTAGCTAAATTTATTGAATATAAAAAATTAGATTATTCATCTTTTATTCAGCAACTTGACGAAATAATGGCTTTGTTTTTAACAAATAATGGATTAAAAAGACGTAATTTAATTAGCCAGGATTTTAAAAATAAATATCCTGATTTAAGTGAATATTTTTCACTGTTACAAGAAGATATTTTGCAAGTGCATGATAGACTTAATACTTTAAAAATCATAGAGTCGACTTATCATTTATATAGAATTAGCACTGCAGTGCTTCATTTTTACCAACAGTATAAATTATCTCATAATTACCTTGATTATGATGATTTAATTCGTTACACGCATAAATTGTTAAGGAATACTTCAAGTAAAGATTGGATACTATACAAACTTGATCAGTCAATTGATCATATTCTAGTTGATGAAGCTCAGGATAATAGTTTAGAGCAGTGGAATATTGTTCTTACTTTGCTGAATGATTTACTTGCTGGGGGTAATAAGAATAATAACTCAACTTTTTTTGTTGTAGGAGATAAAAAACAGGCAATTTATAGCTTTCAGGGAGCTGATGTTGAAGTATTTAACACTCTTAGCAGAGAATTAAATAGTAGTTTTAATGTTGCTAAAAAACCATTTAAGTCTGTAAGTTTAGATGTATCTTATCGCTCTACTCATGAGGTATTAAATGTTGTTCATGCAGTATTTACAGATATTAGCTTACAAATGCCTGAGTTATTTAGCAGTGATGATTTAGTAAAATTGAAGTGTAATAGGGAAGCAGATCATGGTTTGGTACAGTTATGGGATATAGTAGTTGAGAATAAGTCAAAAGATGGTAAGGAAGTTTTTTGGCCGATAGCAGATGCTTTAGATAATGGTATTCAAACTTCTATGCAGAGCTCTTATATGCTAGCAAAACAAATTGCACATTATGTTAATCTGCAAATTTTATCTAAAAGAGTTTTACCTTCAACTAAGCAAGCAATACAATGCTCAGACTTTCTTATTTTAGTAAGACGTAGAAATGAGTTTGTTAAGCAGCTAGTTAGTGAGCTTAGAAAACTTAATTTAAAAGTATCTGGTATTGACAGAGTATCATTGCAAGACCATTTATCTATTATCGATTTAATTGCTCTTGCAAAGTTTGTGATTGATCCAGATGATGATTTAAATTTAGCTTGTTTACTTAAATCTCCGTTTATTGATTGCGCTGAAGAAGATATTTATTTCCTGTGTAGAAGCAAAAAACATAAAGATAGTATATGGCAATTTTTAACTACCATTGAAAAAGATAATTTATATTATCAAAGTATTGTTAGTAAATTACATAAATTTATTGTTTTGTATTGTTCTAGTACTCCTGATTACTTTTTTCATTTGGTAATAGAAGTATTGAATTATCGGCAAGTGTTGATCAATATTAATATTGATGATGGAAATGATATTATTGATGAATTTCTAAAAGTAGTAGAGTATTTTTTTAAGTCTTTTTCTAATAGTTTAAGAGAGTTTATTATTTGGTTTGATAGTAATAATATTGAGATAAAAAGAGATGTTGACACACAAGATTGTATAAACATTATGACTGTTCATGCTGCTAAGGGATTGCAAGCTCCTATAGTAATTTTACCTGATACTACTACATTACCTATTAGTCCTTCTGGTATATTATGGAATAATGATGGTAATATGTTATGGTCGATACAATCTAAGCATTGTGATAATTATTTAAAGACTCAGGCAGGAATTTTAAAGCATGCTGACTATCAAGAATATCTTAGACTTCTTTATGTCGCGATGACAAGAGCTGAAGATGAATTGATCATTTGTGGCTATAATACTGCAGCAACTTTGCCTCAAAGATGCTGGTATAATATTATTAAGGAATCTATGTCTAAGATTCCTGGAATTAGCAGAAGAGAATGTAATTTAGACTTTACATGTATCAATAAAGTGGTATACAATAGGGTAGAGTCTTCTTCAGAATTATTAACACAGATAATAAATTCATTTCAAGAAGAAGCTGCTTCTAAATACAGTAATCTATTGGAATGCAAATCTCATATTCAAGATATTAGTCAAGCTGAACATGACTATAAAAGTTTAGTAAAACAGATTTTTGATTTTAGATTTGAGCTAAATAGGATTCTAGAATTAAAGTTTTTAAGTGTTAATTTAATATCATTAAGTAGCTTTAGTCCATTAGAAGGGGAACATGGAATTAATTATGGAGTTGTTTGTCATAAAATTTTAGAAGAAATAACAAAAAATAGAAACATAAAACTTTTTTTAAATACTTCTTATGTAAAGTTATTAACTATTAAGCAAAAAAACAAAGTAGAGGAAATTTTAAATGTTCTAATTGCTAATCAAGAATTTAACTATTTATTAAATAGTTATGAATTAAAGAGCGAAGTGAACTTAGGAATTATGTGCTTGAGTGATAATTCTGATATCAGAAGTAATAACGATGCATTTTATATTGATGATACAAAAGTTTTTGTATTTAAAAGAATTGATCTCTTAGCAATTAAGAATAATCATATTGTTATTGTTGATTACAAAACTGATTTTTTAGTGCCAGAAACACAGCTTGAGGTTCAAAGTTCATATTTGAAGCAATTAAAGTCTTATCATGATATAATAAAACTTATTTATCCTATGCATACTGTAAATACGAAAATTTTGTGGCTTGAAAATGTATGTTTTATGAATATAAAAATATAGCTTAAAACCCATATAGTTATTGTTGAAGCAGTTTTATTAGTTAGTCTTCAAATTACTATGTATAGCCTATAATTATGAATGTAACGTTGATTAATGCTAGCGTAATTAACTTTAATCTATAGTATTAATTTAAGTATTGCGTTAATCTTATATTTTTAACTAAAAATGTCTTGTTTTATGATGTTATGGCAAAAAGTAATATTAGGTCTTATATTAGGTGTAATAACCGGAATTGCGTTTCCTGAATATGTTGATTATATTAAACCAATAGGTGATATATTTCTACGTTTAATAAAAATGATTATTGCTCCATTGATATTTTTTTCATTAGTATCTGGCATTGTTAGTGTAAATAATTCAGACTCTCTAGGTAGGCTTGGCATTAAAGCTACTATTGCTTTTACATTGACAACTTTATTTGCTGTATTGTTCGGCATTGGAATTGCTATTATTTTAAAGCCTGGGGTAGGCATAACTATTGATTTGCCTGTAAACCATACTAATGTAGAGAGAACAAAATTTGATGTAGTTAGCTTTTTAATAAATATTGTTCCTGATAATGCTTTAGGAGCTATTGTTTACAGTAACATACTACAAGTTGTTTTTTTAGCGATATTTACCGGCATAACTCTTAATAAGATGTCTAACTCATCTACATTACGTCAATTATTTAGTATTATTTCTAAAATGATTATGAAAATGATTTCGTTGATCATTTTATTGGCACCTTATGGAGCATTTGCACTAACTGCATGGGTTGTTGGTAATCATGGTATTGGAATATTATTTGGGTTGTCTAAGCTGATGTTTGCAATAGTGTTAGCAATGATTATGCAATATTTAATTTTTGGTGTATTAATTATGGTGTTTTGTCGTATTTCTCCACTGCCATTTTATAGAAAAAGTATAGAATACCAAATTCTAGCTTTATCTACTAGTAGCAGCAAGGCTAGTTTAGTGACAACTATGGATGTTTGTAAGAATAAATTGGGAGTGTCTAGTGCTACTACTAATTTTATTTTACCATTAGGAGCTTCTATTAATATGGATGGCTTTGCTATTAATCTGGCTTTAACTACAATTTTCTTTGCTCAAGTTTTTGGTGTAACTTTACAGTTACATGATTATTTTGTCATAATATTAATGGTGACAATAGGCACTATTGGTGGGGCAGGTATACCAGGTGCTTCATTAATTATGTTGCCTATGGTTCTTTCAGCTATTAATCTGCCTATTGAAGGGGTGGCAATTTTAGTTGGAATTGATAGAATACTTGATATGCTTAGAACTGTAATTAATATTACAGGAGATGCAACTATTACACTGATTATTGATCAGTCAGAAGGAACTTTTGATGAAGAAACTTATTATTCTTAATAAAACATTAGCCTATTATATAGTGCTGATGTTTGTTGATATTTTGTAATACATGACAGAAATTCCTATCTGCATAATATTTCCATCACAAAATATTGAAAAGTTGTTGCTGATGCTTGCTACTCCTATAAAGTCTGCTCGCATTATAGGAGGTTCAATACGTAATATTATATTAGGTCAGCCAGTTAATGATATTGACATTGCAACACCATTGCTTCCAGAACAAGTAATGGATTTACTCAAATTAAACAATATAAAGTGTTATGCTACTGGCATTAAGTTTGGTACAGTAACAGCTGTAATAAAGCGAGAAAAATTTGAAATTACAACTTTAAGACAAGATGTACAATGCTATGGCAGGCATGCTAAGGTAGAATTTTCAAATGATTACTTTGAAGATGCAAGAAGGCGTGATTTTACCATTAATGCTCTTAGTTATTCATTTGAGCAGAGTTTATTATACGATTATTTTAATGGTCTGCAGGATTTAAAAGATAGAAGAGTGATATTTATTGGTGATTCTGATACTCGTATTCAAGAGGATGTTTTAAGAATTTTAAGGTTTTTTAGATTTTCATCATATTATGCCAGATCTATCGATCAAGAAGGATATCAATCGTGTGCTAAGCATGCTAAAAGCTTAACTATTTTATCTAAGGAAAGGGTTATTCAGGAGCTAAGTAAGATTATTATTTCTCCTAATGCATATGAAACTTTAGTAAAAATGGCGGAAATTAATATTACATACTATATAGGGCTTAGGTTAAAGTTAAATTTGCCAGTTTTTAAAAATGTAACGACAATTGCAAAAAAAAAATCCATTTTACCAAATGTTATAGTGCTTTATTCGGTATTGCTAAGCAGTAATGATGTACAGGATTTAAAAGAGATTCTTTCAAATTTACGGTTTAGTAAAGCAATGATTAGAAAGATAGTTAGGTTATGCATTTTTTTTTCTGAATGTCAAAGTAAAAATGCTCTTTTTTTAATAAGAAAATATTGGTTAACAAGGGTAGATAATATTGATGATTATGTTAATTTAGCTTTATTGTTAGGTTGTATTTCTGATGAAGAAGCAAATATGTTTAAGCAGCAAGTTTATGAATTAATACCTAAATTACCAGTCAGTGGTTCTGATCTTAAAGAACTTGGTTTTAAAAAGCAAGCTATTCAAGAAGTATTATTATATCTTAAGCATGCTTGGATAAACAGTGATTTTACTCTTAATAAGCAAGAATTAATTGATTTATTAAAGTTATGATTTGTTTTAACCTTAAATTATTTAGGATAAGTGTAGTAGTTTTTTTTGTATTTAATTATTGTAGTATTAATATTGTTCTTGCTCAAAAGAAGCTTCAAATTGTTACTTCTAATACTCCAATTGCAGCAATTGTAAAAGCTATAGTTAAAGATCTAGCAAAAGTAGAAAGCTTAGAATTTGGGCAAACAGGTTGTTCTCACGGTTATCAGTTAAGACCAGGTGATATTTATAAAGTTCAATCTGCAGATTTAATAATATATATAGACGATAGATTTGAGCATTATATGACTAAACTATCGTCTTTTTTTCAGTCGCAAGTAATTAGATTATCTGAAATTGAAGGAATAAACTTAATTCGTAACGGAGCAAGTAATAATTGGCATGTTTGGTATGATATTAATAATATTAAATTAATATCATTAGAGCTTTATAACCTATTTGAAAAAAAATTCGATTCTTATGCAAGGCGAGTACTATTTGAAAATTATCAAAAACTTATTATACAGTTAAATATAATTCAGGAGAAACAGATTGATCTGTTTAAAATTTTATCTACAGATATTATAGTGTTGGATAGTGCTATTGAGTATTTTTTTTACTGTAATAAAGCAAAAGTTATAAAAGTGCCTACTAATTGCCATGGAGCAGTTACTTTAAGTGCTATGCAACAAATTAAATCCTTATCTAAGGAAAGATCTTTATGTCTGATATTAGGGCAGAGACATGAAATAACGCATCTGAGTGCATTATTTAATAATAAAATTAAAGTTGTTAGACTAAATAGTGAAATGTGGCCTACTAAGGAAGGTATTGATGATGAACTGATTTTATCTAAGTTATATGATATTATTGCTAAGTTACATGATTGTTTATGACATAGAAATGGAAGTTGAATGCTATAAAATGATGAATAGGTTACTTTAAGGTATGAATATTATATGATATATACTTGACTTTCAGGATTCAATGATAATAATATTACTTGAATGGAGGTTCTTTACGGCGAATATAGCTCAGTTGGTTAGAGCATCAGATTGTGGATCTGAGGGTCGCCGGTTCGAGGCCGGTTATTCGCCCCATGTTTTTATACTTAATTGCTGATAAAATAATAGCTGTAGGTGTTATTATTAACGCAATTTTTAATAAGTGGTTATTTTTTTAAAATAAATGTTATGAATTTAATATAATATAGTTGGTTTTTTGATATACTTAACACTAGTTATTGAATGTATTTATAATAAATATCTTAGTGTTAGAATGAGTAAATTTAGTGTGTAGCTGAGTACATTGTTGTAGAAAAATCATGTTAATGGTGAAATGCTTTAATTTATCATTAATAATGCAAACTATTTGTATAATTAGTTAGATGTTTAGTTATATTGGTACAATGTAACTTTTATTATTATTTTATTATTATTTTATTATTTTATTATTATTTAAGGAGATTTATGAGCACAAATAATCAAGAAAGAGAAGCACTAAACAAAGCTGAATTTGTAAATTTTATACATAAAAATAATACAAATATGACTAAGGCTGATATAGAGCGAGCATTAAACTTAATATTGCGTGGCGTTGAAAAGGCTATTGAAAATGGTCATGATATAAATATTGTAGGCTTTGGAAGCTTTTGTGTAAGATTTAGAGCAGCAAGAGATGGACACAATCCTAAAACTGGAGCTAAAATTATTATTCCTGAAAGTTATCAGGTAGTTTTTAAACCAGGTAAAACATTAAAAGATGCATGTAATAATTAAATGATGTAATAATTTAAATGCATTACTGCTTATTATAGCATGTAAGCTATTGTATATAATAGCAGGTTATAGCAGGAATTGAAATGATAGTTAGGTAATAGTTTGCCTAGCTATTATTAAGATATACTTAACTGTTTTGAGCATTTATTATGTATTCTTCGTATTCTTTTTATAAGAACTAAATAAACAAATATGAATAAAATTCTAACTTTTTTTTTGACTATAATAGTTGTGTGTAATAGCTCTGGTGCTTTGGCTGCTACTAAGATAGTTGCTATTGTCGATGGTACTCCAATTACATCACACCAGTTAGATAAATTTGGGAAAGTAATTACATTTTTACATAGAAGCCAATCTCTTACTTCCATAAGTGATAGTGAGTTAACAACTATAGCATTGGAAGCATTAATTGATAGAGTAATATTTCTAAATGAAGCGAAGAGGTATGGTATTGAGGCTTCTCAAGATGAGATTAATCAATTTATAGCTATGGAAGAAAAGGCAATTAATTTACCTGATCAGTATTTTAAATATGCTATAAAAGAAGCTGAAGTTAGCTATGATGCTTTTATGATGTTTTATGAAGTGAGAGTAATAATATCAAAAATTAATAGAATGCTAGCTAAGTCTACTAATCGTAATATAGTTGATTTATTACTTTTGTCTACTAAGCCTACAGAGGTTAAATTCTTAGTAGCTAGTAGTACTAATACTTCGAATAACTATAAAAAGCTGTTGGTACTGCGATCAAAGATTAGTTGCAATGTTGATGCAAAAGAATATGCGAATTTAGCGGAAGTGAAATGCATAACTAAAGATTTAAATGATATAAATACTCATGATCGAGTAATTTTAGAAAGTATGAAGGAAAATAGTAGTAGTAGAATTATTGAATCAGATAATAACATTCTTAAATTTTTTCATTTATGTAGCAGAGAAGTAAAAAATGTAACTGAGCAAGAACATAATGATTTAGTAAATAAAGTTTTTTCAAATCAGGTAAATATGGAATTAAATAAGTTTCGTAATAAATTATTAGGACGAGCTTATATAAAGGTTTTTATTTAGGTTTGCGAAATTTATATTAAGTTAATTACTTTGCTCCAAACTACCAAATATTCAAGGCTTTTTAGATTTTCTATTAACTTTGATATCTGATTGAATTTTAGTTTCTGTTGGTTAAATTATGATTGAATTGCCTACAGTATCACAGCATATGAAGCTTCATAAAATTACTGCCAATAAATCTTTGGGGCAGCATTTTCTTCTTGATTCTAATATATGTAATAAGATTGTTAGTGTTGCTCCTAACTCAATTACTGGAAAAGTTGTATTAGAAGTAGGGCCTGGACCTGGTGGGCTAACTAGAGCAATTTTAGCACATAACCCTAAGAAGCTAATTGTTATTGAAAAAGATGCTAGTTTTATTGAATTGCTGCATGAAATACCCACTATGCCTTCATCTAAACTTGAGGTTATTTGTGGTGATGCTTTGAATTTTGACTTATCTAATATTGAGTCAAATCGCATAATTATTATTTCAAATTTACCATATAATATTGGAACTCAACTGATTGTGCAGTGGTTACATCAAATATCATTTGTTGAATATATGATAATTATGCTTCAGGATGAAGTAGTAGAGCGTATAATATCTAATCATTGCAGCAAAACATATGGTCGAATTACAGTACTTGCGCAAATTGTTTCTGATGTACGAAAGTGTTTTAAGGTTCCTTCTAGAGCTTTTAATCCTCCACCAAAAGTAGATTCAAGTGTTATGCTAGTATCACCTAAAAAACATCAGTTAGATAGGCATACTATAGAGAATGTGCAAAAAATTACTAAATTAGCTTTTAGTACTAGGAGAAAAAAACTCAAAAATTGCTTAAGTCATTTGTTGACATCTATAAATATTCCTGATGAGATACTTAATGCGCAATTGCATCAAAGGCCTGAGCAGTTAACTCCTGAGCAATATGTTCAGTTAAGTAGGATATTATTATAAGAGAGTATTATTAGTGTAAAGTCACTAATAACAACAACAGAATAGCTAACTAAGTAAGTTATTGGAATGGTGAGTTTTATTATTTATAGTGGAGTAGCTAGTGCATTTATTATATTAGTAAGTGTAATTTGGATTTTAATTTATAAGAGCACTAGACTGAAATTAAAACTTATTTTTATTGAAGAGAATTATACAAAACTCTTAGAACAATTGAAGCAGCTGGAACATAATAGATTAAATTACGTACAAGAAATACAAGAATTAAAGACCAGAATTGAGTTTATTAAGTTAGATAATAGTAAAAAAGAAAAAATGAATGAGGAAGCTTTGCAACTTGCTAAAGCTTCTTTGCTAGATTTAGGTAATGATTTATCTAAGCAATTAATTGCTTTACATAAGCAAGAAACAGAGCAGTCAAGAAAATTATCTGAAAATAATATTCATAATACTAATTTAAAATTTCAGCAAGAATTTCAAAAATTGTTAGAAATTATTGCAGTACTTAATAATAGAGTTGATGAGTCAACTAAGATTGTAGAAGTTATTAAGAGTTCACTATTATCTCCATCTGGGGTAGGGATGTTAGCTGAAATCACTTTAGAGAATATTTTAAAGGCATCAGGTTTAAGGGTTAAGTATGATTTTATTATGCAATGTAATTTAACTGATGAGAATAATATGCGGTTGCGTCCTGATGCATTAATTTTTTTGCCTGGTGATAATTTGATGATTATTGATGCTAAGGCTTCTAAATTTCTAATAGATATGTGTAATAACAATAATAATGCTGCTATTCATACAGCTAAAGTTGAAAAATTAAGAAAGAGCATAAACCTTCATCTTAAAAATCTATCATCTAAAGAATATGCTCAAGCTATAGTTGATTCTTGTCAATTTGAGGCGCGTAATTTTAATAATATTATTACGTTAATGTTTTTGCCTACTGAGACTGCGATAGAAAATTTATCAAATATCGATAGAGAATTTATTCATAAATCATGGGATCTTAATATTTTTCCTGTTGGACCTTCTGGTTTGATGAATATGTTATCTTTTGCTAAATTTCAAATTAAAGAACAAATGCGATATGAAAATCAAAAATTAATATTAAATGAAGTAGAAAAAGTAATATTATCTATTAATCTATTGACAGAATATGCTCATAAACTGAGTAGTAATGTTCAAGGCATAGTAAGCAGCTATGATCAATTTGCAGCATCTTTTAATAGAAATTTTTTATCAAAAGCTAAAACAATTCAACAGCTTGGAATCGAGACTAAAAAAAGCAGGAATATTAGTAATAATAGGTTGATGTTGCCAAGATATCAATTAGTTTCATCTAAATCAGATATTGATATAGTCAGCGCTAAGATTAGTGATACAAAAGAGTTAGAAGCTGATAAGTAAGATTAATTTAGAAATATATTGTAGTTGAATAATATGTTGTATTAACCTATACTATGTCATTGTTTAGTTTCTGTTAAATTTACCGTATAATTTGCATGTGTAAGAAATAATGTTTTTAGTAACAACAATATTATCGTTTGTAATTACTACAGGCTTGCTCATTTTTGTGCATGAGCTTGGGCATTATTTTTGTGCTAGGTTATGCGGAGTTTATGTTCAAGAATTCTCAATAGGTTTTGGAAAAGAGCTATTTGCATTTATTGATAAGAATCTAACTAGGTGGAAGATATGCATATTTCCATTAGGAGGGTTTGTTCGCATGCAACATCATTCACAAGATTCTACTAGTGATAGACGAAGTTATAATAATCAGCCGATTATCAATAGAATGCTGATAGTATTAGCTGGTCCAGCAGCGAATTTTATTTTTGCTATTGTAGCTCTTACGTTTTTAAATGGGTTTTACGGTAAATATATAATTTCTTCTGTTGTAGATCATGTAGTTTCAGAATCTGCGGCAGAAAAGGCTGGTATTATGAAGAGCGATATTATAACTGAGGTTGCTGGTGTTAAAGTTCGTGATTTCTTGGATTTAGTACATGTAGTATTTAACTATCCAGAAGTACCAATAGAATTGGTAGTAGAAAGAGAGAATAAGTTAATGAAAATAAATGTGGTGCCACATGCAAAATTATATAGATTGAATGATAGTGAGATTAGACTTGGAGATTTAGGAGTTAGAGGTAAATTGATACGTATTAAAAGTAGTTTTATTGATAGTATACTAGAGTCAGTTAATTATACTTTTGGAGTATCTAAATTAATATTGATAGCACTATGGCAAAAGTTAACTGGAAAAGATGCTATAGCAGAAATTGTAGGAGTAGTAGGTATAGCACAGGAATCTAGTAAAGCAATGTGTCAAAGTATTGATAGCTTTTTGCTGTTTTTAGTAAATTTGTCGATAAGTTTGGGAGTGATGAATTTATTGCCTATTCTGCCGTTAGATGGAGGTAGATTTCTTTATCTTGTATATGAGATGATTGTAGGTAAAGGATCCATAAATTTGATGGTTTATAATATTGCTATGAAAATAGGGATTGCAATTATTATTTTTTTAATTGTAATTTCTATATCAAATGATATAAAGAATTTATTGTTAAAGTTTTAAGGTGAAAAAATTGTGAACAAATTTGTATGGTTTAGTTGGGCTGTAGTATTATTAGTTAATTTATCTTTTTGCAGCATAGCTGTAGCTGATAAGATTCAGTCTATAGAGGTAATAGGAAATCAAAGAATTGAAAAGGAAACTATTATTAGTAAGTTAGGAGTATCAACTGGTGATGAGTTAAATCCTGAAAAAGAAAATGATATTTTACTAACTATGCATTATACAAAATTTTTTAAAGATGTAAGTTTAGATTTTGTTGATGGTAAGCTTGTAGTTAATGTTCAGGAAGCTCCATTAGTAACAGAAGTTAAGCTAGTAAATGATTCAGGAGCTATAACTGAAAAAGTCTTGTTAACAATGATTACTATTAAAGCTGGTGATATGCTTATTGATTCAGATTTGCAAGAAAATATTACAAGATTAACTGAAGAGTATAAATCAGCAGGTTTTTTTCTAGTAAAAGTTACATCTGAAATTCATAATGTTAATAATGGAGGAGTTGTCTTAACATTTAAGATAATTGAGGGACCTAGAGTTTTTATAAAGAAAATCTTGTTTGTTGGCAATGATTATTATAGTGATAAAAAATTGAGTTCAGTTCTTCTTTGTAAAGAAAAGAGCTGGAGTAACTTTAATTCACCTTTAACATTGTATAATGTTATGTATATTGAAAAGGATAAAGAATTGCTGCAGCAATTTTACCGAAATAGTGGATTTATGAATTGCAATATTTCATCTAGTGTTGAGCTTAGTCCTGCTAAAGATTCTGTGGTTATCACTTATATTATTGATGAGGATAAAAGATTTTACTTAGGAGAGTTAAGTTTAGAAACAAGTATTTCATCTATTAATAGTCAAGAACTTAGTAAATTTTTAAAAGTAAAGCCTAATACGTTATTTAACAGTGCAAACCTACATAGTATTAGTCAAAAGATTACAGATGTTTTACAAAAGCAAGGATTATATCAAGTTCGAGTTTATCCTAAGTTTAGATATCGATCTGACAGCTCATCTGTTGTAGATATAGTATTTGTTATCGATTTTGATAAAGAAATTTATATACGCAATATTAATATTTTAGGCAATACTATTACACAAGATCATGTTATCAGAAGAGAGATAGAACTAATTGAAGGGGATGCATTAAGTGAGCGTAAATTAGAAACTACTAAGAAAAATATTAACAGATTGAATTTCATAGATGACGTTAGTATAAGCATGGTGCCAGTTACTGATAGTGATTATTGTGATGTTTTAGTTAAGATTAAAGAAGGTAGAAACCTACGTGGTATTGGACTTAGTGGTGGATATAATAGTATAACTGGTTTAATTGGAAGTTTTAGCTTTAGCTGGGATAATATCATGGGAACAGGCAGGCTGATTAAAGGAGAGCTATCGGTTGCTAAAAAAAATTCATCTCAGTCAATAAGCATAATAGATCCTAATTTTAATGGTAGCGGTTTTGTAGGCAGATTCCATCTTTTTCACATTGGAAAGGATCCAATTAATTCTAAAAAAGCAACTAATGCAGAAAAATATAAAGAATATTATTCTCATATTAATCCTGAAAAAGTAACTAGTGCAAAAAAATATAAAGGAGAATATTATTCTCATAATGTTTTTGGAACAGGCTTTGAAGTAGATCGTAAGCTAACTGAGCATTTTATTGGTACATTAGGATATACTATTAAGTCTGATAAAGGAGAGACTATATCTGATGAAATTATTCAACAGATATATGGTGAGAAGCATGATTTTATTTATTCAATAATTGATGGAGCTATTACGTATAATAGAACTGATAATTTTCGCAGACCTAAAAATGGATATCTTATGCGTTATGGAGTATCATTTTCTGGTTTAGGAGGAACAGTAAAATACCTTAAAAATACAGTAATGGCTAAATTTTTTAAGTCATTTCTTGATAATAAAGTAACTTTTATGTTTGTTACTAGATTTAATAATATTAGAGGAGCTTTAGGGGAAGAAGTTAAGGTTTATGACTTACTTAAAGTTAATCAAGATCATCTTAGAGGGTTTACTGGTATAGGTCCTAAGATACAAGCAATAGATTTAAGAATAGGTGGTACTAACAGTTACACAGCTAGTGCTGAGTTATTTGTTCCGATAGGCTTACCAGATGAATTAAATGCAAGAGGGTCAATTTTTATGGATATAGGTAGTGTATGGGGAGGTGATAATATAGGTATTATTAACCGTGTTACTGATAGTGAAAAATTTAATTTAAGAGCTTCTGTTGGTCTTGGACTAACTTTTGATATAATAGGACAGCCAATAAAGTTTTTCTATGCTGTACCCATTAAGCGTGAGAAGTACGATGAAGTTGAAAAATTTGGGTTTTCACTAGATTTATATAGCTAATTAATATATGGAATTATTATGACTAAAAATATTACAGAGATTAATGATGAAGAAAATTTTAAGCAAGAAGTGCTTTTATCATCTAAGTTGGTGTTAGTAGATTTTTACGCTGACTGGTGTGGTCCATGCCGTCAGCTTTCACCAATTTTAGAGCAAATATCTGAAGAATTATCTGATAAGGTAAAGATTGTTAAAGTTAACATAGAAAAAAATATTCAAGCAGCTACTGATTTTAAAATACAAAGTATTCCAACACTAATATTATTTAATAATGGAGAAGCAGTTTCTAGAGAAATAGGAGGTAAGAGCAAGCAAGATATTATAGATTGGATTAATAATTATTAAAGCTAATAATTATTAATTTAATTTTGCGAAGGAGTATACGAAGAGAAAATGTTGAGTTATAAAGAAAAATTTAAATAAAAAATAAAATAACTCAACATGAAATGTATTAGACCTCTTTCGAAACTGGCTAAGGTAGTTCAAAATTATAAATGTCAGAGATCAAATTAAAACTATGTGAGTAGACCTAACCAATTGCTCAATTAGGCCCCTCCTCAGAACCGGAGTTGCAGAATTACCGCATCCGGCTCTCAAAAATAAGATAAGCATTATGCCTTATTTGTTTTCTAGAACATTGAGACAATCTTTCCAATTTTAGGAAAATTTACTTTTTTAAGTATCTCGGTTAGTCTTTTCCAATTCATCTTACGTTTTCCTCCCATTCTATTAAACCAGTTATATATTGCCCGTTTACTTTGGTTGATAAATGAACTTACTCGTCTTTTGTTATCCGATATACCATGATAGTTGATCCATTCACCTAATAACTCTAATGACTTGTGATAATGTTTGTGTTTTATCTTGCTTGTTTAGCTGACTGACTACGCAAATATTTTCTCAGTCCTTTCAGTTTCTCAGTAAAACGATCTCTCCTTGAGGTATATTTTAGTCTCCATGTTGTGCCAAATCTTGATTTGCCCCAATAGCAAGTAAATCCAAGAAAATTATAACTTGCGATCTTCTTGTCTTGTTTGGCTAAATTTGCAGCATGGTCTCTACCAGATTTAATCATTTGTGATTTAGCTTCATTGATATTTAGCCCATACTTATTTAACCTTTTAGGCAAAACATCATAAAACCTTTTCGCATCTGTTTCCTTTTCAAAGACAAATACCATATCGTCGCAGTACCTCACCATTCCTGTTTGTCCCATTAAGTTTTCTTTGCTGATTTTTGCAAACCAGCTATCTATAACATAATGCAGAAAGACATTTGCCAGAATTGGTGAAACTATTGATCCTTGACGACAACCTTCTTTGTTAGTAACTATAGTACCATTTTCTATGATTGGTGTTTCAATCAGTTTCATAACTAGTCTTAGAAATTCCATCAACTCACAATGCTTGATTGTATTGAAACACTTTGTTATATCAATCTCTACTATAGCCCCTTTATTGAAGTTATACGTAAGTCTATTTAACTCCCTTAAAGCGTCGTGTGCATTTAATTTAGGTCGAAATCCATATGAATACTTTAAGAATATTGGCTCAAACACAGAGTTTAATATCTTGCTTACTGTAGACTCGATTATCTTATCTTCAAAACATGATATTATCAAAGGTCTTTTGCCTCCATCTTCTTTTGGAATTTCTGTTATTCGTGCAGGTTTAGCTTGATATTGCCATTTGCGAATTCTAGTAAGAAGCGAGAGCAGATTTGCTTTCAACTTCTTACCATAATCAGCTTTGGTTATACCATCTATTCCTATCGCTTTCTTGCTATCGAGTTCCTTATATTGTTCTTCTAACATCTTTAAATCAATGATATGTCCAAGATTATTAAACTTTATGTCTTGATTTAGATTATTAAACTTTATGTCTTGATTTTTCGATGATAGCAACTTTATACGCTCAAGTTTCGTTAACCATGTATTTCTGTCTATGCTGTGTACAGCCATTGTTTCCCTCTTGCATTCTTACTTTTCTGCTAACCCTTTGCTCCACCCACATTACTAGGTTTCATCACTACTATGGCTAACTCAGCCATCCTTACACCATCTCCAAAGCCTTATGTTTCACCACTTGTACTTTGAATACTTACTTAATTACGTAAGAGTTATAAGGACTTCTCAAGTTGTGTCATTAATCTTTACAAACTCGCTGACGCCTGCGACCCCGGTGGTTGAAAATTTTTGGATTTTTACTAGTTTGACCTCCAATCTTCTTTTGCCTACTATGTGCTAGAACATATCGGCTTCCACTACATCTCACTTTCAGGGCTATCACGTTCACCATTTGGTTTCGGCTCGAATGTTTCACTGTCTACGCTTTACTACTGTCGTTACCTTCAGCAGCACAAGACTCGCTATATGGTGGATCTAGCTTCTCCTTCCATAACTGGACTTTCACCAGTAAGATTAATTCACCTTTTCTTGACGCGCAGACCGAATCTTTTACGTCTATTTCGATATTTGTCAGCAATAATTTTGAACTACCTTAACCAGTTTCGAAAGAAGTCTATTACAATATTGTACTGTTTGATACAATTTTTGCAAGATATAGCTTAAGTCTGAAAGGAAGTTAAACATTGTAAAATACAGCATCAAAAAAAGTCGTTAAATAAGTGAGATACTTTTCGTATGTCATTTTTTATTTTAAACCAGTAATGCTCAATTAGATTCAAATTTTGAGAATAAGTTGGAAGATATAATAATTTATACCTTACTGATTCTATTAGAGACTTAACCATAACTGTTTTGTGAAAACTTATATTATCTAGTATTACTGTTTGTCTAGCGGTTAACGCTTTGATCAATATAGCTTGCACGTAAGACTTAAAAATACTTTTATTGAAGTTGCTATCAAATAAAAAAGGAGCAATAACTTTACCATTACAAAGGGCGGATTATACTTACTATTCGTGTGTGTTGATAAGCTTTTTCGACATAGCACCTACTTCTATAGAGTTCAAGCCAATAGTTACGTCATGCATTATCTTAAACATTCTGCTTGCTTTTTGCTATTGTTTTTCCTTCTTCTATTAGTTTTATTACTCTCTTTCTTAAATCATATGAATATACTACTTCCATATATCTCTATATCTCTTCTTATTTTTTTCTTTATTATACCTCTTTTCTCTCATAATGTAATTTCATTTTTGATTTATGCTATATATAATAAAACTTTGTGTATAAACGTGGTAGGGCATATATTTTTTTTCAAGTTAAAAGTATCGACTGACAAGAGTTAAACTTGAGGAAATTGAGATGAAATATATGAAGTAGAATGGATCATTATAATAAAGAAGCGGAGTAGAGTTTTTGGAGCTAAAGATCCTAAGTGTAATCAATTTTTAGAAAAGTATCATGAAAATATTAGATTTTCAAGTAAGTACAGATATATAGTCATTTACAATGAAGTTTGAGCATAGAAAAAAGAGATAATGGCATCATAAGATTTAGCAAATTGAGTAATTTGATTTCTAATCCAGAGCTTCATATTAGCCCAAAACTTTTCTATCGGATTTAAATCTGGAGAATAAGGTGGAAGAAAAATAACTTTACAACCAACAGATTCTATTAACTCTTTAGTTTTTTTAGACTTATGAAAAGCAGCATTATCCATTACTACAAACTGAGAAGGCTTTAACTCATTAATTAATACCTGCTTGCCCCCAAGCTTCAAATAATCTTGTATTACATGCACCATTAAATATCATATGTGCGATTGATTTATTATTAACATAACCAGCTATAATATTTGTACGCTCGTAATATTTACCCACTCTTTTTGCTGCTTACATGAGTTCCTTTTTTGCTCCACCCTCTTATTCTTGCATATAGACATTTCAATGCCACTTTCATCTATGTATACCAAGTTTTCCTTAAGTATAGCACTCACTTATCACTTGTTGATATTTTTCTCTTATTTCTGGTTTTGCTTCCATGTAGGTAAACGTTTTTTTTATAACTATAGCCGAATTTTTTCATATAATAACTCGCTCCCCTTATTGAAATTCCAAAATGTTTTCCTGCTTGTGCCAGAGTTAGATTTTGATTTAGCGAAATGTATTTTTCAAATTCTATCTTATATATTTTCCCTTTTTTACCAAGACGATCTTTTTTCTTTATAATGACCTTCTGATTTATATCTTTTATACCAATTTCTTACTGTGTTTGCTGCTATATCAAATTTTACTGAAGCAACATTACAACTTTTTCCTTGATTAACACATTTTATTACTTTCTCCAGAAAGTCTTGGCTATATGATTTTGACATTTCCTTTTCAGGATACTATACTCAAACTTCATTGTAAATGACTATAAAACTAAATGGAATAGCGCTATTACCTGTTACAAACACAGTGTGAATGGTTATAGTCATCTACAGTGAGGTTTGAGCATAGAAAGAAGCGATAAAAAATAGTTACTAGAAATCTTGTGGTTGTAAAGTTATTTTTCTGCTACCTTATTCTCTAGATTTAAATCCGATAGAAAAGTTTTGGGCTAATATGAAGCTCTGGATTAGAAATCAAATTACTCCATTTGGTAAATTTTATGAACCTATTATCGCTTTTTTCTATGTTCAAACCTCATTGTAAATGACTATATAGCTAAAGTTAAAATGATTTAAACCTATAGTTTACAATATGTTGAACTAGCTCAAAAATATAACTCTTTATAACTACTGCATTGACTGATTCAATAAAAGAACATATATTGTATCAGATAGTTTGATGATATAGGAATAGTATGAAAGTAGTAAGTTCTCTAAAATCTTTAAAAAATAGGGATAAAAGTTGTCAGGTAGTAAAAAGACGTGGTAAAATTTTTGTTATTAATAAAAAAAATAAAAAATTTAAGGCAAGGCAAGGTTAATGTTAGTCAAATTGTTACAGGTGTAAAATAAAATATAAGGCATACCAAATATTTATTCTTTTCTTTGTTTATCACTAGTTTGTTTTGCATTGTTTTTTATACTAAAAAAACTCTTGAGTGACAATAAGCCTTTGTGTTTTTTAATTACTTTTCTTGTTTTGCAGCTTGAAATATTTTTATATAGCGTAGTGCAACATGAGGTTACTCAAAGATAGAGTACAGAGATATAGTAAGGAGAGCATTTTACTTGCTATTGATGTGCAAAATTTGCAACGATTTTGTACTAAGAGCGATATAAAGCCTAACTAAAGTACTGATCTGGAAAGGTAAAGTTAAAAAATTAGTTAAACGAAAGTGAACCTGCGTATGGAAAATATCGTAAATGCAAAAGCAGATACTCAAGATAAAGGCTGTTATAGTGATAAATCTGGAAAGCTTAGCTGTAAGATAAGAAGTGAGTTCTTGCATTCTTTAAAAGGGCCAGTTCTATGGTATATAGAATGTAACCAACTTAACGTATCTATGGATGATTGAAACATAAGTA
Source organism: Orientia tsutsugamushi str. Boryong (assembly GCF_000063545.1). Lineage (NCBI taxonomy): Bacteria > Pseudomonadati > Pseudomonadota > Alphaproteobacteria > Rickettsiales > Rickettsiaceae > Orientia > Orientia tsutsugamushi. The sequence continues at coordinate 402,787 of NC_009488.1, read as the reverse complement.
AGCCTATTTGTCTTTGTGATAGTAGGTAAGAGAGGTCTTAGAAAGCTAATGATACTGAGTTGAAAAACTATATGAATTAATAACGGTCGTATAAGCATTTATGTGGTTGGATAACAAAAAAATGTTGCCATTTCTTCATCCACTATACTGTAGTTTTCTATCATATGGCTTAAGCCTCCTTAAGCTCAATATTATTTAGAACTGATTTTACAAAAGAATGTGTAGGCAGACGTTGCAAAGCTTTCGTTTTGTTCAATCTGCTTTTATGTATTGCATTTACGATATGCATTTGATGACTTATAACAATTTTATTACATTTTTTCAGTTTATTATACTATGCAAATGTATTTTGTTGTCAGTAGATGTACTAGATGTAAAATTTACAACCAACATTTGCTTTTTTTCTCAAAGTTTCATCAAATTTTCTCGTAATAAGAGGCCATAACATAAGTCTGATCACTTTCATGTGAAGTGATGTTTCAACGCCTATATGGTTTATTACCAAATATATTAGACCTCTTTCGAAACTGGTTAAGGTAGTTCAAAATTATAAATGCAAGAGATCAAATTAAATCTAAGACCGAATCTTTTACGTCTATTTCGATATTTGTCAGCAATAATTTTGAACCGTTTTAGCATACCAATAACGTTTTCATTGACAACTCTTTCTCCTGCTAACCTACGATTATTCTTTTTATCATTTTTAGTTATAGTCATTTACAATGAGGTTTGAGCATAGAAAAAAGCAACAATAGCGTCATAAAGATTTACCAACAGGATATTTTATATGCAAACTTCATTGTAAATGACTATAAAGGATTTTTCTTGTTTTTTTTTCTTTGGTAATGCAGAATTATTGTGAATTTTTTGTATACCTTGATATCCTGTATCAGTAATCGCTTTAACCTTAGGATGAATAAGAATTTTGGATTCCTTAAATAATCTAAAGTCATGCTTTTTACCGTTAGGAAAATCTGTACATATTACTTGGTATGTTTGCTTGTCTAACACTATTTGAGTTTTTAGTGTATGCCTTTTCTTCTTTCCTGAATAATAGAATTTTTGTTTTTTTGGGTCTTTCTATAGGAGTTTTAGTAGCATCAATCAAGACTACTTCATAATTCATATCACTCTTCATTAGAGCTTTACGGCCTGGAAAAGCAAAGTTCAGGTGCTTAACTAGTGTATCTTCTACCAATTTAACAGCTTTATATGTTGAACTTTCACTAATCCAATAGTTCTGACCTATATGGAAATAAGTACGGTATTCTCTAAGGTATTCTAAGACTATCAGCAACTGTTCATCCAAATTGAGCTTATTTTTACCCACACATTTTGATTTCTTAAGACAGTCAGCTTGCCTCAAAATATCCACTATCTTTGAGAATGTTCCCTTCCTTACTCCTGTTAATCGACTAAATTTTTCATCCTCTAACTCTTTAATCTGATCGAATTTCATTATTACTTCAAATAACATATTTATAACACCATTCTACATCATTGTCTACTTTCGAAAGAAATTTATTCATTTTTTCTGTTTTCATATACTTGCCCCTTCATTGTCTTACCTTACATCTCACCTTCAAAATTGTAAGAGATACAGATACCATGTTAAAAATTAAGACAAGAAAAGAAATAATAATTTTATAAAATTATTATTTCTGAAGGATTGAAAGATTTGATTAAAAGTAGAATGATGCTTCAAACCACTATAATATGTAATAACTTACGCATAGAAGCAATAAGGATAAGCATTTTGGGTTTACCAGTATCAGATTAAACGTTGAGAAAATTGCTTGATACACAATTATGTCTTAATGCAAACATAGCAAGCATATAAAAAGCCTTACGTAGATCTGAATTACTAGTTCTAGAGATTCTACTAGCACAACGCATAGAACTATCAGATTGACGATGCTTAGAATTAAGACCTACAAAAAAGCTACAACTTGTTTAGCAGAACTAAATTTCTCAGTATCTGCTAAACAAGTAAGAACTATTATCATTGCAGAATACGAAGCGATGTTTAAAAAGTTAACAGAATTAGACAATTTTACTGCAGTAAAAGAGTATGAGCAAAAACTATAGATTTTGAAAAAATGCTCTTGAGATAGATGAATTTTCAGAATCAAGGAAATTTCACCAGGGGATCGCAGTTATTCGCCCATAAGTTAAGAATGTTTGGGCAAGGTAGTACCAATGTTTTTACGATTGGGTTAGGATTATCGATATTCTGGATTATATGTCGATTATATCAAAAAATATTTCTAATATTATTTTGTAATTGAAAGATATGTGCAGCTCAAGTTAGCAATTGGTGAGCATTTTTATGATATCGATCAAATAGGCATTAAGTTTTATAGTTTAAGGTTTAAAAAATGGATGCACCTCAATGCTCAAGACTTTTTGCATGAGTTTTATACATGCCAACATGGATTTAAAATACAGCAATTATTGGAATTCTTAATTAATTCAGCATTGTTAGAAATCTTAGTTGTTTTTACTATATTGGTGTTGATAATCTCAATTGTTTTCTTCACAGCTCAAGGTAAAAAAACGATTATTAAGGCCAAAATTAGAGGCGCTGATTTTGTAGGATGCAAATAAATGGCGTGCAATTTCAAGTTGCAATATCACTCATTTAATGAATAATATCCTTGCGTTTTATGTACAATAATCTTTGAAAGTATAATATAATTTTGAGGAAAGAATTATGAATAATTATTTACGGCTTCGCGCTCACCTACTATATGTTACTACAAGAAGTATTTTTAGTCATAGAAATAGTCATCCTTTACTTTATGCTGCTAAACACAACTACCTAGATGTAGTAAAGCATCTGATAGAACATGGTGTAGATATCAATACACAAAATCTACGTGGAAGCACTGCATTACATATTGCTCTTATAACGGCAACATACAAATGGTAATGTTTTTGTTAGCTAATCATGCTGAGGTAGATACACAAAATATATATAGCAATACTGCTTTATATTATGCTGTTGAACAAAGTAACATTGAGATGGCAAGTTATTTTATTAAGTTATGGAGCTAATCCTAATTTTCAATGCCACTTTAATGTGACTCCTTTTGAAATAGCTTGGGTCAAATATATTGATAGTCCGGAGCTACATTTCGAAATGATGAAATTATTAGTTACTAACATTGTTAAGACAGAACATTGTAACGCTGTAGATACTAATTTATCAGGTTTTATACAAAATAAAAGGCTTATTAATGAATCAGAAGATCTAAAGGAACTTGAACAGCAATGTCATAAAGAAATAGAAGAAATGAGGTCTATCTCTGTTGGTGAAAATGGCAAATCTTTTTTTGATATATTTATACTGCAAAAAGATATAAATACGCTAGCAAGATGTGCTAATAATCCTGATATTGTACTGTGTCAGGATAAATTTTCCATGTACTCTTCCTTTATTGAAAAATCTATTAAAGAAGGGAAAGCAAGAGCTAAGATATTACAAGGAGCAGTTGAATCAATAGATGAGATATTTGAATCCAATCAGGATGCTAATCAAGAAAGTCAGATATCTTGGCTTCACTTGCCACCAGAAGTAAGGATGATGATATTGGAGAATTTAAGTAATACTGATTTAACAAAACTTCAGCATAATGACACAGCAGAAGCTGAGGCTGAAGCTGAACTTGAAGGAGCATATGCTATATATGAGGAAGAATAGCAGATATCAAAGCTCTCTGCAGCATTGGTTGTTGTAGATCACTTGGTTCCATACTGCGGGGCAGCCATGGTAGCTAAAATAGACGGAAAGTTAGATAAAAAGTCGGATCTAGCCTCTATATAGACTTTGCACTATCATCTTCTGGTACTTCGGAAAATGGATTAATTGATACAGGATTTTTCATGTCAAATTCTATGTAGCTGCCACCTAGAATCAAGCATGTACGCTTAAATGATCTTCCGTAATCAAGAACAAAAACTTTACCACCAACTCCTAAAACTGATAGCATTAGTTCTTGCATAAAAACAGATTTTCCAAACCCTGGAACTCCAGCTATACAAAGGTTAAAGTTCTCATTTGGAGCTGCTCCATGCTTATTTAATGCAGGTAATAAAGCTCCACCAAAAGGAGACCAATACATTATTTGGCCTCGTCTGCCAGCTAACAACATACCTGGAGAGCTTAAATCACCTTTCCATTCACCAATTATTGGTAATAATACTTTGCTCTCTACGGAAACAGTTTTTATGCCTCTACCTAAGCTAGAAAGGGCTACTCCAACTCCTGATGTTTTTTGACCCAATACACCTCTTTGACCTTGTTCAACCAATTGCATTGGCAGCGCTGCTAGCAACACGGCTACATGATCATATTTGCATGGAACAAAATACCATCCACTGCGTCTTAACATCGAACAAAAAGCTGATGCAGATTGCTTAGCCTTTTTTGTTTTATCAAACATAATAACATTGAAGTGAATATTAACTACTCTATCACCACTCTGTAAAGCAGCTACTACATCAGCTAAATCTTCTGCTTCTTGCTGTATATCATGAAAAAAATTTGCCCATTCCTGCATTAATATTTCTTTCTAGCGCCTCTCTTTTAGTTATGGCTGCAGTTCTTTCCATTGCTTGATTTGGCAACATTTGTAAACCAAAATGAATCAGGAAATTTGATTTTATATATTCATCACGACGCATTTCATTGCCTAAAAACAGATCCATGGCAGATAATTTGCACTCTGCAGGCCTTTTTCGAGCTTCTAGGCTGATAAATATTTGATCATTATTTACATTTACACAATCATCATTCTCAAATAACGAAAAATCTCCACTTAGAATTTGTTCAGACAATATTTCATACTCATTAATATTCGAATGTTCTTCTTCAGGCCAGCCAAATATTACTCTCAGAAACTTTAATAATTGCTGTGCATTCACATTGTCAGTGCTTAATCCAATGGACCTAAACGTATCTTTTAAAGCATCTCGTCTGCGAATCATATCATCGATATTTGCATTTAAATTAGGTATAGTAACTGAAATTAACAATACTACATCCTTTATAGAACCTACTTTTTGAGCTTGATCACGCAAAAACTCTGTTCTTTTGTTGGCTAACTCAATAAATATCTCTCCTTTACGATATAACTGCCAGTTGCTTAAAAAATGTTCGATATTATTACTACCAATCATTAAGACTTGCATGCTACTTTCAGCTGGTAAATTTTCATCACTTTTTAGAAATTCAGCAATTTCATTTTGAGCCGAAACACTAGCTTCAGCCAATGGGCATGCAAGCAATACAAAACCTATTGAACCACGATTAAAGAATAGCTGAGTCTCCTCATCATACGATTCATAGACAAAGTGTTTAGAAAATCTTTCTCGATCAAAATCCTTATGTATGCTTGCGTTCACCTTGACTCTGTTTTGATTTAAATAAATTAATAAGATATTTTTTTGGTTTTTTCGGCGACTTGTGAACAACATCTACACCTTGAACTGCTTTAGATCGCTTACAGTATAGAACACAACGCCTTTTTGATTTAATTTTTGATGTTTCAACTTTCTCAAGATTATTAACGTCAGTTTAGGATAAGGGAAAGTATGAAAGATATAATGCAAAAGGTTTACAAAGGATAATATTTCGTTATGACTTTTAATACATTACATTAAATATAATCTTAATTCAAAACCATTTACTGCTCTAATATTTCTAGTAAATTCGCCTTTGTAATATCAATGTTTAATAACTAGCTATTCTTTATAAGCCTTCTGTATTATGCTTTTCATACTTTTCCTTATCTTGATCTGGCGTTTATAGAACCTAAAAAAGGTGATTTCGTTTATCTTGATCCACCTTACCACCAATCAGGAGAACGGTTCTACACTAGAGTTCAATTTGATGAAAAAGAGCAAATCAGACTACGAGATTTTGTTTATGAACTAAACAATAAAGGTGTTAAAATTATGCTTTCAAATAATAACACTACCTTCATTAAAGATTTATACAAAGATTTTTTCATCACTCATATTGGAGTTACATACTCAATCAATGAACATCGTAATCTCGTTAATGAGCTAATCATTACTAACTATAAAACTTATTAGTTATTAAACGCCAGATTAGGATAATGGGAAGTATGAAAAGCATAATGAAAAAGGTATACAAGAGATACTGTACAATTATAATTATGCAATATATTTAAATATAATTTCAATTAATGACGGTTTATTTATTGCTCATATTTCTACAAAAATTAGTTCATAATACTATCTTGCTAACCTGAACATTGACCATTGTAACACTTCTATATTATCTCTTTCTAACTGTTTTTTATTCTAAATTTGCATTTACAGACATGTGAGCAATAAATAAACTATTATTAATTAAAACTATATTTAAAGATATTACATAATATCTCTTGTAAACCTTTTGCATTATATCTTTCATACTTTCTCTTATCCTAAATTGGCGTTTAAAGATTCAGTATTACTGAATACTACCTTCATGTCTGCTATTTGTCTTTCTACCTCATTTGGAGAAGTAGTAAATAAGAGTTTCGTCACATAAATTGCCCATTCCTTTAAATAGGTTTCATGGTAATTTTTTGATGAAACCATCATTTTACGATCAGGCTCCATTGCTGGAATTAATAACCACTTTTCTTCTTTGGTAATTGCAGCCATTATCGCAATTATATTAGCTGCAGCTAGCAATATAGTTACTGAAAGTAAGCATTTATTATATTTAACCAGCTCTTGTATAGCATTTTGCTTAAAGAGATGATTCATTACTTGCCAACTTTTTTGCCCAAAAGCCTTGGATATCCTAATGGAGCTGGCAATAAACCTTTAGCTACTAAAAAACTTTTTAGCAAAAAATTCTCAGATACCTTCTTAATTTTCTTAAAGCAATAACATAGAGCAATTCCTCCAACCATAAAGGCTAGGCCTAATTTAGCATGCCTGCTGTTTAGTAGTACAATTCCTGGAGCTACTCCAGCTAGCACTACTCCCCATTCGTCAATGCTCAAACCCATATACTTCAACGGCCTCGATAATGCCCAACATAATTTTTGATTTTGTATAATCACCTTCAGCCTCAATTGTAGCATGAGATTTCTCATTCTGCTACTATAATGTTTAAATTAGCTAAATATCTTCAAACACAGATTTTACCTGCAATAATTAGTGTTCATATATGCATGTGCGACATGAAATCGCACTATTCTTACCACAACGTTTATATCAGTCAGATAGTATTATAAATATTATAACTTCTAGCACATTCACTAATTATTTGTATAGCCTTAGACATATACTCTCGTACTAACTCCATACAAGCTATAGTATAAGGTATTGTTGAGTTTGGATTAATATGATTCAATGCTATACTAATTGTCCTCTGACTTTCGCCTGCATCCCCCATACAACTTGCAAACGTCCTTCTTAGATCGTGTATTCTGAAATTTTTTATGCTTGCCTTTTCACAAATTATCTTCCATGCGGTATTTGGATGCGATAAGTGTCCGCTTTCGCTAGTAGAACTTGGTAGTACCCATTTACTTGTAGATATTAATTTCCTTGCTTGCAATATTTCCATTGCCTCATCTGTTAATGGTATATTTTGCGCCTTTCCGTTCTTAGTTTTTGGTATATGCCATATTTTTCTTTCAAAATCTATATTGTCCCATTCCATCTCTAACACATTACTTTTTCTAGCTCCAGTATATAACGCTAGTAATGCAAAATCTCTTATCAATGGACTTGCTTCTCCGCATAATACTTGTAAAAATCTACCCATTTCATCGTAACTTAGACGTCTCTCTCTTGCTTGCAGTTTATGCTGCTCTATCCCTAGAGTAGGATTGTTTTCTATTAATCCCCATTTTATTGCCTTATTAAATATAGTGCGTAAGGTTGCTAGCAATGCATTTGCTGTGGCATATTTTCCCTCTTTGCTGATATCATTGAATATTGGTTCAATATCACTCATTCGAATCTTGCTTATCTTTTTTTCATATAATGCTTGTGCATAAGTATGTACTCTGTCAGCATTCTCTTTCCAGTTTATAGTATATATTTTGGCATACTCTTCAATATACTTATAACACAGCTCTTTGAATGTAATATCGTTAGCTTTTCTTTCTCTTTCTTTTATACGATTCTCATTTTCTTCTATCTGTTGTTGATGTTTTACTGCTCTTGGATCTATTCCGTTCGCCATTAATGTCTTTAATTCTCTTGCTATTTTTCTAGCTTCTTTAATAGATAAATATGGAAATTCCACTATCCTTATTTTTAAACTCTGGTTTTTATATTTTTGTTCTAAAATCCATGTTTTTCTTACTATTCCTCCACAGACTGTACATGAGATTTTCAGTTTAAGTCCTATTATATCTGGATCGTGGATAATTAATAGTTTTTCTCCCTTAGGAATTTTAATTTTACGTAGTGCTCGATTTATAAACTTTGATGATATTGAAGTCATAATCACCCCACATAATATTAATATTTATTATTAAAGTATTACGTTTAATTAAACAGATGATCTATATTATACTTTTTATTTGATAGCAAATTTTTATACTAATTTGTTCATAATACATATAACTTGAAAATCACTTATCAATCCTAGATTGTATATATTTTTCGATCATTAGATTAACCTCTAGATTAAAAACTGGCCCCCAATTTCCTAAATTTTCTGTCAACCTTTTGTCAACCTTTTGCTTTAATTTTTTTGTTATATTGACAAATATTGGAAATATATTTATAGTTAAAGTTGAAGCTTGATTAAAAATATTAATAAAAGTTAACATAAGTTAATAGTAGGTTCTATAAAGTGTAGAAGTTAATAAAAAATTAACTTTTCTTCTTCCTTATATTTGATCTACCTTTGCACTTTTACCTATAGAACATCTTATTAATAACATTATCTTCATTTACAACTTTTAATTTACTAAACCATATTTTATCAATAAGCTCATAGAAATTCAAATTCTGTTGTTGCTGTTGATCTTCTTTTTCATTTCCTACTAACTCAATTTCTATAAAATCATCAGATTCCGTATATTTAAACTTCAAATTTTGCTGTTGATCTTCATTTTTATTTTGATCATTCTCTATTAACTTATCTTCAGTAGATCTAGATCTATTATTATTTTTTTTATTTTATATCTATATATGTACCTGAAACTTTTTTCAGGTTCACCTGAAATTTCTTTAAGGTTGGAGCGAAAAATTTTTTGGGTTAGATCAATAATTTTTTCTCATTTTGTTTCTTTTTCAGTGAAACGCTGAAAAATTTTTAGAAGTTTTATACATGGAACATTACGCAACTTAAAATTGTTTTTAATTATTGCCCTATTTTCAACTTCAATGAAACCGGCTTTTTGTAGTTCAACTAAGCATTGCCTAACCCTGCGTTGACAAGCCTGCAACTCCTTTTCAAAAGAGTAATAACTGTCTTGTAATTCCTATATATCATTATTGTAATAGATCTGTAGTAGTTTATATACTATCCATGATAAAAGCTGTTTAGATGTCTTGCTTAATGCTTTTCCATCATCTCCAATCAGATCTTTCCATTCTGCTGGAACAAAATTTCCAATAAAACGATAAAAGACAGTTGCATTATTGCTACTGTTATTATTAGCAATTTTGCAATTATTGCTTGCAAAATTACGCAAATCTCGCACCATTTCTAACCTCCAAAAATGTCAGATATAGCAGGTGGTTCAGGCGATTTTCGCTATCAAAAACCACGTTTTTATCAGCGTAAATATAGCAATTTAGTAGCTATACTCGAAATTTAACACTCTGAAAGGCTTATAACAACACAGTAGTCTTAAATATTGAAAGGTATGTAATATATACCAGTCTCTTCTCCTTTCAGATAATGCATTAATACGACTAATGGTAGCAGCATTCTAGGCCACAGTTGTATTATTCTACTATAGCTTGGTAAGCAAAAGTATCTTTTATACTTATAACTCAAATAATAGACCTCTTTCGAAACTGGTTAAAGTAGTTCAAAATTATAAATGCCAGAGATCAAATTAAATCTAATACCGAATCTTTTACGTCTATTTCGATATTTGTCAGCAATAATTTTGAACTACTACTTTAACCAGTTTCGAAAGAGGTCTATTGTAAATGACTATATGCAGCAAAAGGCATGAGATGTTACTGCGTTTATGATTTGTATTTATCAAAAAGAACTAATGTTACAGGAGCATATGATAGAAAAAGATGGAAATATATATTAGAGTATTTATTGACTTATTCTATTGATTTAAATCTTACTGAGAAAAAAATTTCTTTAAGCCAAATCAAACAGAATGAAATATCACTGTGACTTTAAATACCTTTTTCAAAAAGTATATAACATAACTGTTTTATACTGGGTTACTATACTTAAAGTAGTTTACTTAATTTAAGTACTTTTTTTGCTGATGTTTTTTGCACTTTACAAAGTGTAACCATATTTATGAATTAAGCTATACATAGAAAAAGCTGTAATAGTTTTATTTACCATGTATTCTTAGCGTGCTGTTTCTTATATTTTTTCATATTTATAATATCTTTCTTAATAGTTGACAGTGTTTGTGGTGCAAGCTAAAATTAAAATAAATAATTTTAAAAATCGTGAATTAGTGGTTGTTTAATTGTAATGAATGTGTCATACTATAAAAAATACATGGTCTTTAATAAAGCAGTTCAGAATAAAGATAATTTTTTTAGCTTTACTGGTCAACATATGGTCTGTAACAGGAAGGTCTGAAGATGGAAACTAACCTATATGTTGACCAGTAAAGCTAAAAATTCAACTAACAATTAATTATACTAAACAGTTAACCTTTTAAGTTAGGCATGTTACCTAATAAATATAAGAGCTATAAGCCTAAGTTATGCTAAGTTTCAAAGTATAGTATAACTTCAAAAAGTTATACTATATTGCACACTTAATGTCAATTAATTTATTCAATTTTTCTTACTTTAAATGTAATAAAAAATTGAACTATTATAATAGATATTCCTTTCTTTGCTTGTTTTTTTGATAATTTACTCAGTTAAAACTATTGCAGTTTTATTAAAGTGTTGTTCAATATCATCCTTCAGCTTTTTATATACATCACTTTTTAAATCATTATTTGGTATTAAAGACTGTCGTATAACTATCTTAGATATGATTTCTGTATCATCACCTTGATGCTTGCATGATCTTTTAACATAAATCCATGGAGTATCGATTACGTAGTTAAGATAATCAATATTTTTAAGTTTTAGATTCTTAATTACAAGATTGTTATAATTTGTATGAGGTGCACCTATAAAAAGATCACCTACTTGTTTTGGAGCAACACTGATTATATTGTTAAAAACTGAGTTATATCCTATAGAAGCAAATAAAACAGGCCCTGCATTAGTTTTCTTTATTTGGCAATCAGTGTTATATTCATACTCAATAGTTCCATCTTTAACTATTCTTGGCAGCTTCAAATTAACGCTTGGTAAAGTTATATTTTTCTTATTATGCTCTTCTAAATAAATGCCACTTATATCATTAAAAAATAATTCTTTAATTTGTTGCTGAGACATATAAAGCAATTTATTGTGCAGTAAAATAGCTGAGTTTTCTCCTATATAACTTATTGATCCTTTCCAATTAGTTATATTACCTTCTATTTCTAGAGTACTGTTATGAATTCTTTGGGAATGTTTTGGATCAATACTTGAGACTTGTTCATAACTTGATCTTTCTGGATCAAGTACTAATGCCATTCTATTAGCAATATTAGGGAATATTCCATTAGCCATGCTTAAACTATTGCAAGGATCAATCCAGTATATCTTGTCATTTTTATCAATCACTTTAAGTATTATATAATCAAAACTACAAAAATTAGGAAGATGTAATACTGGAGCAGTAAAGATTTCTCCTGCACGTATTAAAGCTGGATACACCTTATATCCTATATTTTTTAGTATAGCAGCTATACTAACGATAAAGTCTCTACAATCTCCTTTTTCAAAGTTCATAACTTTAATTAAGTCTCTAGGAATGAATTTGCCGTTAGTTGAACGCCAGCCTGGAATATATTGTATTTTTTCATTAAATGATGAAGTAACAAAATCAATTTGTTCAGTATAATTTGAATATTGTTTTGCATCTTCAGCAATAGCAGCAAATAGTTTTGGCAGTGGTTGATTAATAACTTTAAAGTAATCCCTACTTAATTTATCTCCTAATTTTTCCCATTTGCTAATAGTAGATACAGAAACCCAAGTATTATATTGTTCATTTAGAACAGAACATTTTGGTTCATTTTTTAACATGTTAGTCAATGGCTTCAGTAATGTTATTTTAATAGAACTGGTATGTTCATCATTATTAATTTTTGTAGTACTTGCATTAACACGTAGTTTGCAATATGGATCATTAATTTTAGTATCCAATGGTAATTTCGAATTAATATTGATTTGCATTTTTTTATGATAGCCATATGGTAATAATCCTAAAATATCGCTATAGACTCCTTCAAGTGGAGACTTAGAAGTAACCTTATACTTTAGAAATATTTCTGTTCCAATTTCTAGTTTAGGAAAAGTTAATGATATCTGTCTATAGATATCATTATCAAGACCTGTAGCAGCTAATGGTTTATCTTCTATAGAATCAGCAGAAACATTATATTTTTTACCATTTAAGATTGTTTGAGCTTTTAATATTTTTATTGTATCAATATTTTCTCTATATAAATATGGTAACCGATAGCTAGCAAAAACCATACGACCTTGCTCTTTAAGAATTTTGGCATGCATATAAACAGCATGTTCCTCTGATCCATCTTTATCGATTGCTATATCTAGATTGTATGCTTTGATTTCTATTGTGCTATCATCTAAATTTTGCCACTCTGCATTTGAGGGATTAATAAATATTACTAATAATACTAATTGTAGTAAAGTTCTGAAGATTTTATATATCATAAGTTACCTTAATAGCTACTTTATAGAGTATGGTATATCTTTATTTCATCATTTTAGAATCATCAAAAACTATTGCTGTTGATTCAAAGTTTTGTTTAATAGCGTCTTTTAATTTTTTGTATATATCACTTTTTAGATCTTTATTTGATACTAAAGATTTATGAATTATCATTTTAACTGTAATATCTGTATCATTGCCTTGATATTGACATGCTCTTTGAATGTAAACCCATGGAGTATCAATTTCAAAATTAAAGACATTAATATTTTCTATTTTAACATCTTTTATTACAGTTCGATGAATAAAAGTGCATGGAGAACCTAAAAAAAGATCGCCAATCTGCTCTGGCTCTGCATTAGAAATATGAGATAAATAATTCAGTGGTACTAATACTGAACCCATGTTAGATTTAAATATGGAATTAGGCTTGTTATATTCATACTCAAAAGTTAAATCTTTCACTGTTTTTGATGTTAGATCTGGTAAGATAATTTTGATCTTATCGTGCTCTTCTAAAAAAGAGCCACTTGCCCAGTTAAAAATCAAATCTTTTATCTGCTGTTGCGACATTTTCAATTCTGCTCCAGTTATTGAATACGCTTGCTCTCCTAGAAGTATTAATTTACCTTTCCAGTAAGCTGAATTGTTTTCAGCTCTTGAGATTGACTCTTCTATTATCAACTGAGAATGATTTGGATTAATATTTGGTATATGATCACAGCTAGGGTTTTCTGGATCTAATACTAGTGACATTCTATTAGCAATATCAGGAAAAATTCCATCAGCCATACTCACAAAATTCGTAGGATCAATCCAATATAACTTGCCATCTTTATCTATTGCTCTAAGTATTGCATGATTATAATGTTCTACAGAAGGAAGCCATAATTTAGTTTCAAAAGCTTGTATTCCTCTATTAACAAAAGCTGGCTGTACTTTGTAACCTATGTTTTGTAAAATTGCTGCTGTACTAATTGAGAAATCTTTACAATCGCCTAATTGAGTATTAGCTGTTTGTTCTAAGCTCCAGGGTACAGATTTACCATATCTAATGGATCTATAATCTCCATGATATTGAACTGCATGAATTAAATCTGAAGTAACAGAATTAATTTGATCTTCAGATTTTGTATGTTTTTGTGCTTTATTAGCAATAGTTTTAAACAACTTCGGTAATTTTTGATTTAGTATTTTATAATAATCATCAGTAAATTTGCTTGCTACATCTTCCCATGTGTTAGTAGATGCAATAGATACCCACGTTTTAAACTGATTGCTTAATAATGAGTTTTCAGGTTCGTTTGTTAACTCAGTAGTTAATGGCTTAATTAAAGTTATTTCAGCAGAATGAAACTTATCTTTAGAGCTTGTTTTTACTTCCAAAGCATTATGAGGATCATTAATTTTAATATATAAAGGTAATACAGAATTAATTTTTATATGTGCTTTTTGTTGCCAACTATTAGTACCAAATTCAAATAAGTTACTATAATAATTTTCAGCATTTGTCTGATTTTTTCTCGTATATGTTAAATGTATTTCTGATCCAATTTCAACTTTAGCAAAATTTATTAAAATTTGCTGCTGTTGATGAAAACCCTGACTGCTACTAGCTAAAGGTATGCTCTTAATTGTTTTAAGATCTACATTATATTCTTTTCCTTCGAAGATTGTTTTAGCAATTATTATATCTATTTGAGAATGTACACTATCATATTCTATCATATAATTAGTAAAAAATTTACGACCAACCTCATTGAGGATTTTTACCTGCTGCTCTATTATCTCTTCACTTGAACCATCGCTATTAACTATGATATTTTGTTCGAAGTGTATTATTTCTAAATTACTGTCATTATAATACTTCCATCTTGCATGTATTGGATTGATTGTTACAATTAAAACCATTAATTGTAGTAATAATACCCTATATAACATATTTAATTCTAAAATAAATATAAATGTACTTGTGTAAACTAACTGACGTTTTTCTAGCTATAATAGCTTTCTTGAATTATATTAAGATTTATACTATAGATTAGAGTTTACAGATTTCTTAATTATAATTAACTTTTCTAAATTGTCAATAATGAGTTTTACTTTCAAATTGGATATCAAAGTAATCTCTATTACTTTGGCATCGTTGAGCGCTTTGTTGTTAAGTATAGCTATGATGTTAGCTAAAAATCTTCCTTCTGATATCTCAACGCTGCTTATAGTATTTGTTAAGAGTTGCTGTGGTTTGATTTTATTCATACCATTTTTAGCAAAGCATAAAACACGATCATTAAGTACTAATAAAGGTTACATTCATTTTTTAAGAATTATTTTGTTAGTTGGAGCAATGTTCGCTACTTATTATGCATACCGTAACTTATCTGTAGTGCTAGCTACATCTATTGGCATGACAGAAGCGTTATTTATTACTATTTTTTCCAAAATTATTTTAAAAGAAACTATTGGACCTTTAAAATGGGGATTAATATTTATAGGATATTTAGGAGTTACATTAGTAATAATAAAATCACCAATAATATCTGAGTCAATTGATAGTACTTCAAAATTAGCTATAGTTGCTGCTTTATTAGCCAATATACTGGCAGCCAATTGTACAATTATTACAAAGATTTTGTCTAGACATGACTCCACAATGACCATTCTATTATATAGTTATTTAGGTACTTCTATTGTTTCTTTTTTTCTATTGATATTAAATGTTGATAAATTATCAACATTTGCTTTATTAAGCACACAAGATATGGCAATCTTATTTGGGGCTGCTATACTAGGAATCAGTTCGCAATTATGCAGTACTACTGCTATTAAATATTCTACACCTGTACTTATTGCTCCATTTCAATATATCAGAATATTATTTGCTGCATTGATAGAAGTAATAGTGTTTAAAGAACAATTGACTATATCAACAGCAATAGGCAGCATAATAATTATATTCTCTGCTTATTTAATTAACGTTGCACCAAATAATTCTAACGCTAAAAATTTATAAAATAGTTGTTATAATGATTAGTCTTCTTTTTTAGTTGGTTATAAGATATCTTTTAGCTGCTTAATATGTTTGAGGTTATATATGTTATAATCTGAATTAGCTGATGAATTATTACTATAATCAGCACAGAAAATATTTTTAAAACCAAGCTTTACGGCTTCATTAACTCTAAGGTCTGATTGAGTAGATTTTCTAATTTCTCCAGATAAGCTAATTTCCCCAAAAAAAATACTGTGTAGTGGTAATGGTTGGTTTGATGCTGCAGAAATCAAGGAAGCAGCAACAGCTAAATCAACAGCCGGTTCTGTAATTTTTAATCCGCCTGCTACACTTAAATATACTTCATAAGATGTAAGAGTTAATCCATATCGTACAGCTAATACCGCTAGTATCATTGATAATCTGTTACTATCCCATCCAACTACAGAACGCCTTGGAGTTGGAATATGAGAAGGCGATATTAAAGCTTGAATCTCTACTAGAATAGGACGTGACCCTTCCATACTTGCAAAAACACTAGTGCCGCTATAATTGGTTTCAGTATTTAGTATAAACATTTCTGATGGATTTGATACTTCTATTAATCCAGATTGTTCCATAGTGAAAACACCTATTTCATTTGTTTTGCCAAATCGATTTTTTATCGCTCGTAGAAGTCTATATTGATAATTTGAACTTCCCTCGAGATACAAAACAGTGTCGACCATATGCTCAAGAATTTTAGGCCCAGCTAGCTGTCCATCTTTAGTGATATGACCTACCATAATTAGTGCTATACCAATTAATTTAGTTAAAGATATTAACATTTGTGCTGCTGCCCGAACTTGCGATGTTGTGCCAGCTATGGATGTAATTTCAGGATTATAAATTGTTTGTATAGAATCAATAACAACTAGATGGATTTCTTGCCTATTTGCTTTAATGGTAGCTATGATATCATGAATATTAGTAGCAGAAACAAGTTTAATTTGCGTGTTTACCAAACCTAGTCTTTGAGCTCTAAGCTTGATCTGATTAACTGATTCTTCGCCAGAAATATAAAAACAAGAAGTAGATGAAGTGGATAATTGAGCACATAACTGAAGTAATAAGGTCGATTTGCCAATGCCTGGATCACCACCTATAAGAATTGCTGATTCTGGAATTAATCCTCCGCCAAGTACTCTATTTAACTCATTAATTGAACTAATAATTCTACGTGGCTCATCAATATCTTTATCAAGAGCACTAATAGTTAAATTATTGCCAGTCACACTTGCGCTACTATTGTAAGAGTTATTAGATATAACATCTTCTATAATACTATTCCACTCATTACATTCAGAGCATCTGCCATACCACTTATAGCTTATACTACCACAATTAGTGCAAGTATATTGTTTCTTTGTTTTCATTAATTATTTTTATAAAGTAAAATTGTTAACTTACTTTTACCATAAATTTTTTCTGTCTGAAAATAAAAATTGACTGGTAATACTAACTTATGGTTTAACTCTGATTCAATAAATAATATTGCATTGTTATCAAGCCAATATTTGTTATCTAACGATAATAAAGTTTTATTAATTAATCCTTTGTAAAACGGAGGATCCATGAAAACTACATTATAATTATGATGTGCTTGTGGTAGATTGGTAGCATCTAACCTTAGTAAAGTCATTTTGTTATATATGTTTATTTTGCAAGCATGGTTTTGAATTGCTACTAAACAATTAACATTAATATCAATTAAAGTTACATGTTGAACACCTCTTGACAAAGCTTCAAATGCTATATTACCTGTACCTGTAAATAGGTCTAACATTCGCGCTTTAGACAAAGCAATTTTAGCTGATGTTTTGTTAAAAGCTTGAGAAGCTAATATATTAAACATAGATTCTTTTAATTTAGCAGTGGATGGGCGATAATTATTATTTTTAATAACTGGAATTTTTTGTCCTTTAAATTTTCCCGAAATTATTTGAATCATAAGCTAATTTATTTTAGAATTAGGTTTTAATAAATCTTTTATACCTCCGGTAAATGTTCCTTCAGCAGCTAGGTTATTTGTACCTTCAATTTTAACTTCTGCATTAAATTTCCATATACTCTTATTATAAGCTTGAGAAATTTTAGATGTAATAACCATGGTATCTCCACTAGTAATTATTTTCCTGAATTTTACGTTTTCAATATTTATTAAGTAGAAAATTTTGCTGTTAGTATCGAACATAATAGTTTTTGCTACTAAAATAGCAGATAACTGAGCCATTGATTCAATGGTTAGAACTCCTGGCATAACTGGATTGTTAGGAAAATGACCTGTGAACTGCGGCTCATTAGCTGTAACATTCTTAATTCCTATGATTTTTTGACCAGGTTCTAGTTTTATAACTTTATCTATCATTAAGAAAGGATATCTATGTGGTATAATCCTAATGATGTCTTGTGTGCTCAATACACAGTTATTTTCTGATAGTTGTTTTTGTTGAGACATTATCTTATCTTTGCTACATTATTTTTTTAAGATTGTTTAATAACTATATTACTAGAATAGTAATGGCTTTAATAATTTGAGTCTTTATAATAATAATATGAAAAGTTTTAGTTCTAGCTGTTTCTTTTATGATAGTTTTTACTATTTATATAACTGCTTTGATTTATATTTAGTTGCTCTTTTGCTAGGTATTATATATTATCCTGCAAATTATTACATAAATATTATTTAGAGATTATAAATGGTTATAAAAAGGTTGATACCAGCTATTTTTACAGCAATAGCAGTAGTAAGTTTTTGCGCTCTTGGTGTTTGGCAAATATATCGCTTAAATGTGAAAAAAGAGTTGCTAAGTAGAGTTGTTAACAATAAAGATTCTATTCCTATTAATTTAAATAAAGTATTTAAATTATCTTCAAGACATTTATTATTTTCTAGGGCTATTATAAAGGGTCAATTTTTAGCAAATAAGAATTTATTTTTATATGGCAGATATAAAGAGAAATATACTTTAGCATCACCATTATTAACCAATGAAGGAAATGTAATCATGGTAGTGCGTGGAGCTATTGCTGAGAAAAATAAAGATGATTTTTTAAAAAATGCCTCAACAAATCAAGATAAACAACCATCTGTAGAGATTGAGGGAATTGTGCTTGAACTTGAAAAACAAGGCACATTACTCCCTAGTAATAATTTGAAAAGCAATGTTTGGTTGACACTAGATAAGGATGATGTTATAAAACACATTGGCCAACAATATGCTAATAAGATTAGCAATTTTTATCTGTTACAAACTAATGCTTCTCAAGTTGATAGTACAATAATTCCACTACAAACGCACGTAATAGATAAAGTTCAAAATAACCATTTGCAATATGCACTCATATGGTTTTGTTTAGCAATTATAGTTTCAGTAATGTATTATATTCGCTTTCATGCTAATATATATGATGATTTATAGATCTTCAGAGTTGATTTTTTGTAATATTTTCTCACATGCTTGAATAGCTACTTGCTCCAAACATTGCAATGATACGTTGCCTTGACTAAATATAGTACTTTGATCACCAGATTGATCAAGTAATATTACTGTAGGTACAGCTTTTATTTTATTTATTAATCTTCTGTAAGTTTGAGTAATATTTGACATACTTATTTGAATTACATCACTCTTAAATTTATATTTTTCAACAAATTGATAAAATGTAGGCTTAAAACTTTGACAATACCTGCATCTAGGGTCTGTAACAAGAATTAAAGAATAACGTTGTGCTAGGTTGCTGATTTTTTGCTCTGTTGAGATATTATTAGCATTAACAGTAGTAGAGATTGTATCGTCTGTAATATTGCAAGAATTAGCACAACATATATCTGTAAAAAGAATGCAGGATACTGGAAATAGTAATATTAATGATAGTCTTTTCATCATAATTAATCTAGTTTTATTTGTGAATCTCTGATAAATTAATGGTATTGGATTAATGATATCTTAGTTTTTTAATATCATTGATATAATGCTTCTGATTGTCAAGTGTTAAGTTAAATACACAATTTGTTAATTTGCAATAATAATTGATGTAGCTGATAGGTAAGTACGAAAGCAATTTCCACACGAAAGTAGTGTTGATGGTGATGGCGCATTAGTTTAGTTATTCACATTTCAATCACACGCCACATCAAATATAACATATGGATTTCTAGTATCACGCTTTCCTGATAACTTCATATCATTAACGAGCTGCAGCTAAGTCTATAGAAACAGTTACAATACAAAAACTCCATTCTTAAGGCAAGCTTTTCAGCTTTAATCCTATGACAGCCTTTTATCTAGAGTATCTGCTTCTGCATTTACGATATTTTCTATATTTTCTATATGAAGATTCACTTTCGTTTAACTAATTTTAACTTTATTTTGCCATACAAAATCGTTGCAAACCTTGCACATCAATAGTGGTAACTTAGGTCTAAATGCTACCTTGCTACATCTAATATAGCTACTGTTTCAGCAGCGTCATGTCGCACTTTTTCATAGTCAAACAATCATATATATAACTTCAGCACTTCAGCTTTAAAGTATTAAATTATGTTATTTAATACTTTTTTAAGCTAGCAGGGTGATATTTCTCTATTACATGCTTCAACCTTTCTGGCTGTACATGAGTATAAATCTGAGTAGAACTAATATCAACATGCCCTAGCAGCTCTTGAATAACCTTTAAATCTGCTCCACCTTCAAGCAAATGACTTGCAAAGCTATGCCGCAATATATGCGGAGAAACATTATCAGGTGAAAGCCCAGCATTGATGGCAGCATTTTTAAGTAGTATAGCAAAATTTTGCCGAGTCATATATCCTTGCTTAGCTTTTGATGGAAAAAGATAAACACTATTCTTAGCATTTTTGAATGGAGAAAAAAAATCTCGATAAGGCAAATATCTAGATATTACATCTCCAGTAAGATCATTCATAATAACTAATCTCTCCTTATTCCCTTTTCCTAAAATTACAAAATGATTCTTGATTTTACCTGTATTATGATCAAATTTTAAGTCAGTAATTTTCACACTAACTAATTCTGATACTCGAAGACCAGTAGAATATAGCAAGCAAATCATCGCTAATGTACGTATACCCTCAGCAGTAGTATCTTTGAAACAATAATCAATTAGCATTTTTATTTCTTTAATAGATAATATTTTTGGCAATTTTGTGCTATAACGTGGCACTTCAATATTAGTCACTAAGTCAGGTTGAACTACATTTTCTGTTAACAAAAACAAATAGTATTGCCTTAGAGTAGATATTTTACGTGCAATAGATCTAAAACTAAGATTTTTACTGAGAAGATGCTGAATAAAAGAATCAATATCCTTTGTAGTAACAGCCAATGAGCTTTGTAGCTGTATACTTTTAAGAAAATCACTAAAGTCTTGCAGATCACGCTTATATGCCAATAAAGAATTAGCTGAAACATTTTTCTCAGCTAAAACAGTCTCAAGGAATTGTTCTAAGAAGTCCATAATTTTTTTATACTTAACTTGATTAATCTGTCTATTAATATTATCAGATAGACTAGTCACAAGCAAGCAATGGAGGCCAGGGCCGGAATCGAACCGGCGGTAGAGGATTTGCAGTCCACGGCATTAACCACTTTGCTACCTAGCCATAAATTTCTTTAGCAATATTTATAAAGAATATTGACAATAAAAACAATATTTTTCTCAATAGATTTTATGATAAAATAGTTATATAATACACTTTTTATTTAGACAATTACTCATAAATAAGTTTAGTAATTGTAGTATTTATAATAAAATAAGCGTTAATAAAAATTCATAATAACCTAAAAATCTTAACAATAAATGTTAACTTTATTAAAAAAATATATCGTAGCAATATTATGCAGTATATTGCTAACTTGTAGTTTCTCATGTAGCGCCATTGATATTAATACAGCATTAACCAATGCTTATAAAAATTCTGTTAAATTTAAGCTATTGCAAGATGAATTTCTACAACAAGCAAATCAGTACCAAAAAATTTATACATCCTTTATCCCTGAAGTACACATATCAGTAGCATCTAGTGAAAGATATCATAACACCAGCAATAGTTGGTTTCCTAACAATAATTGGTTATCTGAAACCAACAATTTAAATCGTATGCAATCTCTTAATGCGTTCAATCCAAGAGCTGAATTAACAATTTCCCACAACTTATTTAATGGCGGACAGGACCTAATCAGGCTTAAAGCTATTAAGCAAAAATCTTATACTGCAAAGGAGAAATTTTATAATGATGAACAAGAATTAATATATGAAGGTATTGAAACCTACCTAAACTATTATTCTTTTCTTGAAACATCTAAACTATATGAAGCAAAGGTGCAGTATTTTCAAAAAATGCTTGAAATAGAAAACCAGAAGCTAGCTTTAGGTGAAAGTACAAGTGTTAGTGTAGCTAATGCACAAGTTCAATTATCAAAAGCTTTATCTGAACACATAGCAGGCATTACTGCAGTACAAAACCTAGAAAAAAAATTCTACAATTTTTTTGGTATACTACCTAGCAATATAGAATTGCCAAGGATATCCAATGATTTAGAAAAAAGCGAAACTGCATTAATGAACTCAGCTCTAAATAACAGTTTTGTGCTTAACTACTATAAGAATCAAATATTAGAACAGCAATTAAAAGTCAAGTTTTGTAGAGCAGCTGTTTTACCTAAAATAAATGCACAATTTTCAGTAATTAGCCCTTTGCCTTTTCAGCCAGAACATAGCACTGCGACTTTTGCAGTTGAAATGAGAATACCGATATTCAATCATAATACAGCATTTTTGGATTCTAGA
Source organism: Orientia tsutsugamushi str. Boryong (assembly GCF_000063545.1). Taxonomy (NCBI): domain Bacteria; kingdom Pseudomonadati; phylum Pseudomonadota; class Alphaproteobacteria; order Rickettsiales; family Rickettsiaceae; genus Orientia; species Orientia tsutsugamushi. The sequence goes on along the minus strand of NC_009488.1, from coordinate 379,958 downwards.
ACTGAAATAAGAGCTCTTAATATGCTGATAAGTCAGTATAAAGATAAATTAGAACAAATTAAGATGTCTGTAGTATCGGAATGGAAACAATACAATTCCATAAAACAACAAATTGAATACTCCGACGACTATGTTAAATTTGCTACTATTGCTTTATCAGCAACTCAACATGAATATGAGTTAGGCAATATACGTATTACAGATTTATTAAAAGCTCAAAATAACTTCTATGATTCTAAAATTGAAAATATTAAAGTTAATGTTGCTCTTTTAAAGCACATGTATAAAATAAAACAGTTAACTAATAAATTAACTGCTAAATCATTAAATTTAAATGTTAAGTACTTTATTCCAGAGCAAAAGCAGAAATTTAAAAAAATACTTTAAACTACTCTTTAAGTTTAATAAAATTCTAAAGTAGCAAGAGGAGAATGTTTATGACTAAACTCCATAAAGAAAATGAAGATTATAATGAACATACTAATCAGTCAATTGAAGAAATTTTAAACTCTATTAAAAATACAATTAATCATGATATAGTTAATACCGATTCTTTAAACAACAACAATGCAATAGATAATAATGAAGATGATGATGATATTTTGGTATTAACTGAGATAATCAGTATACCTAATCAAAATAAGCAAGTTAATATTAATACATCTCAACTTAGTAGTAGTAATATAGTTAAAAACAACCTACCTAATATCACTGCAGATGTAGTTAATTTAATTCCTGAATCTACTTCTACTAAAATTGAATCAAAAGAACAAAAATCACCAAAGAAAATACATAACAATATTAATAGGCAGAATCAAAATACTTCTATCTGTAGCAATCAAACTATAGAAGATATAGTAATAGAATTACTAAAGCCAAAACTATCTGAATGGCTTGATAATCACCTATCTGATTTAGTAAAATCTATTGTTGAACCTATTGTTGCAAAAGAAGTAAGGCAGCAATTATCTAAGACTAATCAATCAAACAAGCAAAGAAATTAAAATGTTAGTTAAAAGCAAATTAATATGTTTAATTACTATTTTATTATTAAATTTAATAGCTGCAAGTAGCGCTACCGCATCTAACTTAATCACTACTCTCCCTGCCATTCCAGCAATATCTTTGCCTAGTGATACCAATAATCCAGACTTAAGTAATAGCATGAATAATAGCTGGTGGAATAAAATAAAATCTTTTTTTGGTTTTAATGTTGAAAGTGAGCAAAATAAATTAGAAGCTAATAACGTACAGAATATTGAACATAGTTTTAATAATGATTTTCCAAGCAATAACGAAAAACTAGAAAGCAATCAATTGAATACAAAATCGCATAATTTTATTACACTTGATAACAATAGCTTACCTAGATTACACGATGATGATAATACTGATATCGAACTTGCAGAGCTACCAGACATACTCAAAGCAACTCAAATGCAAGATACTAATAATATGCAAACAAAATTAAATATTAATCAAACACAAGAACTATACTCTCAAATTAATAGAGATGACTCTCAAAAGCAAGATTATACCTCATTAAGTCAAGTTCACCAAACTCAAATTATTAAATCGCATAAACCGAAAATTAACAATACTAATAATCTGACTGCTTTACTAAAGTTGCCTATACCTACTCAATCGTTAAGAGAGCAACATCATAATATGCAATCTAGAACTCAAGATTTTTCAAACAAATACGAAGTTATTAATAATCTTAACCAACTAGAAAATACTCAAAGTGAGTTAGAGCAGCAAATCCAAACTACTAATCAAGATAGTAAAGTTTCATTAAGCCTTAATTTTGAAGAATACAAAGAAAAAAATATTGATACCTCAAATTCTTTATCATTGATAAGCAATCAACAAGAAACTATTAACAGTGCAATAACTTTAAAACAGCAACCCGAACTATCATTAACAACAACATTAAACGAAAATAATGCTGATAATAATAATTCTAGCAATACAGAACCTAATTCAGATGTTACTGATATTGATTTAACTCATAATCCTGATAAAAACTCTATTTCACTTGTTGATAATTATGCTAATCAAGCATTAACTAATGATACCAGTTCTACTAACAATGATACTAGTGATACTAGTGATACTGATGATACTGCGTCTGCTTCTATCTCAGCTTCTAACATTAACAGTGATGCTATTCAATTACCAACTAACGATAACTCTAGCACTGCTAATACTGATAATATTTCTACCATATTAAAAACAGATGATGCTAACATCAATAACATTAACTTAGACATTAAAGATAACAATCAAGATATCGAAACTTCTATGATTTCTGAATTAGAAAATCATGAAACAAATACAAATATATTTGATATTAATGAATTCACTATAAATACCAACAATGATACTAACAACTCACAAAACGAAACTTTAGAGCAACAAGCTGAGCCATCATCAACATCAATACAAACTACAGATTCTAATCAGGCTAATATAGATAATTCTACTCAAATGCACAATAATTATGACGCAACAAGCTCTAACTCTAACGCTAAATCACAAATAGATACTACGAAAACTAAAATTGATATTAAACCTAGAGATAGTGTTGAGTTAAGTATGTTTCTTGATCGTGAATTAATAATATTAACAACAGAAAATGATGATATTGAGTTAGGACAACTTACTGACAAAGCTAAATTAAAGTTAATAGATGATTGGAAGTATATTAAGCTAATCGAAAAGGAAATAAATTATAGAAAAGAAGCAAGCAAAAGACAAGCAGTTAATAATATAATTCAGTACCATCGTATGAAAACCAAAAAAATGCAAGATTTAACTCAAAAGGATGCCTATATATCTAAATGCTATAAGTGATAATGATATATCTTGCCATTTTTAAATAATAAATTACAAATAATGCTTAATACCAGCAGCTTTTTTCATGCTAATATACTTTCTTTATTTCCAGAAATGTTTCCCGGTCCTTTGCAATATTCATTAGCTGGAAAAGCATTAAAGAAAAATATATGGTCATATAAAGCTATTAATATTAAAGATTTTGGTCTCACAAAACACAAAAAAGTTGATGATGAACCTTATGGTGGAGGTTATGGTCTAGTTATGAGAGCTGATGTTCTTGAGAAAGCAATTGATTATGCATTAAATACTTATACTAACTTAAATACTAAGCCTTATCTTTATTATATGTCTCCTAGAGGGAACATTATAAATCAAAATTTGATTAAGGAAATTATTAAGCAAAAAAATATAATTATTATCTGCGGAAGATTTGAAGGAATTGACGAGAGAGTAATAGAAAAGTATAATGTGTCAGAAATTAGTTTAGGAAATTTTGTTTTATCTGGAGGAGAAATAGCAGCATTAGCTTTACTTGATAGTTGTATAAGGCTACTTCCTGGCGTTATAGCAAATCAAAATACATTACTAGAGGAATCATTTAATACAATTAATGAAGGTAATGTGACTTTGCTTGAATATCCGCTATATACTAGACCAGCAGTGTGGTGTAATCTTAAAGTACCAGAAGTCTTACTTTCTGGTGATCATAAGAAAATAAAGGAATGGCGATTAAATCAATCTATTAAAATCACAAAACAAAGACGCCCTCATTTTATTATCGATAATACATATGAGTACAAAAATTCAAGGAGTACAAAATGAATTTAATTAAGCAATTTGAACAAGAACAAATAAAAAAACTAACTCAAGGTAAAAGCATTCCTAATTTTAGACCTGGAGATACTGTAAAAGTCAACTTAAGAATTATTGAAGGAGCGAATGAAAGAATTCAAGCTTATCAAGGAGTTGTTATTGCTCGAGCTAATCGTTCAATATCTTCATCATTTACAGTTAGAAAAATTAGTCATGGCAAAGGTATAGAAAGAAAATTTATGCTTTACTCTCCACTAATTAGCAGCATAGAGTTAATCAAGAAAGGAGTAGTAAGACGAGCTAAACTATATTATTTAAGAAATCTACAAGGCAGAAAAGCTAAAATTAGAGAAAAAATCTTTTCAAAAGATAATCAATAAAGAATTATTAGCCTTATGATGCTAACATGAGTGTATTGTCTTATTCTACAAAAGCCTCGCCTATCCATAATCAAAGTTTAGCAGGATTAGTAGAAAGAGTAACTTTTCATAATACTGACAATGGATTTTGTATCATTAAAGTTAAAGTCAATCATAAGAAAGACTTAATAACAGTAATTGGCAACAGTGCAACTATTTCATCCGGACAGCATATTGAAGCTAGCGGCATATGGGTTAATGATAAAGAATATGGCCTGCAGTTTAAAGCTTATACATTAAAAGTTTCAGTACCAACAAGTATAGAGGGTATAGAAAAATATTTAGCATCTGGATTGATTAAAGGCATTGGTCCGATATATGCTAAAAAATTAGTCCAAACATTTGGCTTAGATGTTCTTACAGTTATTGAAAATCAAGATCCAGCATTAAAAAAGGTGCCAGGAATAGGTCCAATTCGTGCTAAAAAAATTTGGGAAAGTTGGAATAGTCAGAAAATTATAAGTGATATAATGCTGTTTATTCATAACTATAATATTGGCGCTAGTAAAGCTGTTAAAATATATAAGGCTTATGGAGCAGAAGCAATAAATATTATCAAATCTAATCCCTATCAATTAGTATCAGATATTAAAGGCATAGGGTTTAAAAGTGCAGATAACATTGCAAAAGCTATTGGTATTCCAGAAAATTCAATGATGAGAGCGCGAGCTGGGCTAAATTATGCCTTAGTTACAGCCATGGGTAATGGCAGTTGTGGTATGCCAACTGATAAGCTAATTAATCTATGTCATGAGTTGTTAAATATTGATGTTAGCATTATAATTGATGCACTATCCTTTGAAATCAATGAACGAAATGTTGCTGTTGAAAACATAAATGGTGAAGAATGTATATTTCTTAAGGGATTAGCTTATGCTGAGCTTAAAATAGCAGAATTATTAGTCCATATTAGTAAAGGTAAACTAGCATGGAATCCAATCAGCAGCAATAAAATAACAGAATACATAAGCAATGCAAACATCAAACTATCACCTAGTCAGCAAGATGCTCTTAATCAAGCTTTGAAGTCTAAAGTAATGATTATTACTGGAGGACCTGGAGTTGGTAAAACTACTTTAATCAATTCCATAATTAATATTCTAAAAAGTGAAGGAGTTGTAATATTGCTTGCTGCTCCAACTGGCAGAGCAGCAAAGAGGTTAAGCGAAGCTACTCAACATCCTGCTCATACTATTCATCGTTTAGTATATAGTCGTCCAGGACAAGATGTACGAACAATTACAAAACTCAAATGTCAGTTATTAATATTAGATGAAATGTCAATGGTTGATGTTACAACAATGTATGCAGCAATAAGCGCACTGCCAAGCACTGCTGCTCTCTTTTTAGTTGGGGATATTGATCAACTGCCATCAGTAGGACCAGGTCAGGTTTTTAGTGATTTAATTAAGTCTCAAAAATTCCCTATAGTAACATTAACAGAAATTTTTAGGCAAAATAATCAAAGTAGCATTATTAGCAATGCCCATAGAATTAATAACGGATTTTTTCCAATTTTACAATCTAGCCAAAACTCAAATAATGATTTTTATTTTATTAATAGTGATACACCAGAGGATGCTATTGATAAAATAACTGAATTAGTTCAGGTACGCCTACCAAAAAAATTTTCTATTTCTCCATTCACAGATATACAAATATTATCTCCAATAACCAGAGGAATCGTAGGAACAAAGAATCTCAATTCAGTATTACAAAAAGTACTATTACCAAGTAACTCAGCAAATGATGAATTACTTATTTGGGGCAATATTTTTAAAATTGGTGATAAGGTTATGCAAGTAGTTAATAATTATGACAAAGATATATATAACGGTGACATAGGAATTATTAATACAATTGATCATGAAAACCAAAATATAGTAATAAATTTTGATGGTAATAAAATAAGCTATGACTTTGATGAGATTGATGAAATAGTACTTGCTTATGCTATTACTATTCATAAGTCACAAGGTGGAGAATATCACACTGTAATTATTCCATTAATGATGCAACATTATCCTATGCTACAACGAAAGTTAATTTATACTGCTATTACCAGAGCAAAAAAGTTAGTTATTGTCGTTGGTCAAAAAAAAGCATTAAATATTGCTATTAAAAAAAATATAGCAGAACTAAGGTATTCTATGCTCAAGAAAAAATTAATGGATATAACTTAGGCAATGTTAACAAATTTTTAACTTGTTATTTACCTAGCAAAATTTCTGTTTTTTACAAACTAGAATGTAGCAATATCAGAGTATTATATCTGATTACCAATGATTTAAGCTTAGAATATATACATTTCCATTCGCTATGAAAAAAATAGTGAAGTATCTAACTGGTATTAATATACTATAGTCTATAATATATTAACTTTATGAGCTAATGTAATGTTAAACTTTTATTTTAATAATGCTAATTATTTATGGATAAATAATGAATTTGTAGAGTGGAAAACAGCTAACGTGCATTTAATGACACACAGTTTACACTACGCTAGTTCAGTATTTGAAGGTATTAGAACATATAATAGCAAAGCTTTTAAACTAGAAGAACATATTGATCGTCTATTTGATTCAGCTCAACAATTAATGATACCAGTAAAGTATAGTAAATCTGATATTATTATAGCATGTAAAGCCTTAATAGAGAAAAATAATCTTACTAATGCTTATATTAGGCCACTAATATGGAAAGGGGCTGAATCATCAAGATTAATATCTTCATTGTTATCTACTAATGTTATGCTAGCAGGCTGGGAAATACCTAAGCGGATACAGCAACCTATGAATTTATGTTTTAGTAACTGGATTAATATTCCTCCACAAACTATTCCAATTCAGTGTAAATCTGGAGGACGTTATACTACAATGATAATTAGCAAAACAGAAAGTAAGAATCAGGGATTTGATGATGCTATTCTATTAGATTGGCGTGGTTATATTTCTGAAGCTACTACATCTAATATTTTTTTTGTTGCTCATGATAAAATTATTACACCAATAGCAGATGCTTGTTTGAATGGTATTACTAGGCAAACAGTATTGGCGATTGCTAAAAAGTTAGGTATAATAGCTGAGGAACAATATATTAAGCCTGAATTTTTAATAGATTATCAAGCGTGTTTTTTAGTTGGAACATCTATTGAAATTAGAGAAGTAAATGTAATTAATTTTACTGCACTTAAAAATCATAATCTGCAAGTTGAAAAGATTTATGATCTTGATAATTCAGTTACTAGTGTTATAAAAAACTATTATAATAAGTTAGTTAATGACGAAGAAGATATTTAATGGACTAATTACTGCTTTAGTTACTCCTTTTAAAGATGCCACAAAGCAGATTGATTTTGATGCATTAGAGAAATTATTAGATTTACAAATTAACGCTCAAGTTGATGGAATTTTGGTTGCAGGTTCTACTGGAGAAAGTTTATCATTAAGTTATGAGGAATATATCAGTTTAATAAGTTTTACAATCAAGTATGTTAATGGTAGAACATTAGTGATTGCTGGGTGTTGCGCTTCTGATATTGATAAAGCTGTAATGATGGTTAAAGAATGTGAAAGATTAGCAGTACAAGGAATAATGTGTGTTACACCATTTTATAGCAGGCCTAGCCAAGAAGGGTTACGTCAATACTTTAAAACTATTCATGATGCATGTAATTTGCCAATTATGCTTTATACAGTTCCAAGTAGAACTGGAGTTGATTTGAATGATGAAACAGTAATAAAGTTAGCAAAATTTGATAGGATAGTAGCAATCAAAGACGCTACTGGCAATCTAGAAGCACCATTAAGAATAAGGTCTAAGTTAGATATCGATAAGGAATTTGCTTTTCTATGTGGAGTTGATTCACTAGCATTAGGGTTTAATGCACAAGGTGGAAGTGGCTTAGTATCAGTAACTGCAAATGTTGCTCCTTTTGAGAGTAAAGAAATACAGTTACTATGGAATCATGGTAAAACTGAAGAAGCTTTTCAGTTACACATGAAGCTAATGCCTATTTATAGCGCTATATCTATTGAAACTAATCCAGTTCCAGTAAAATATGCAGCGTCATTACGCAAATTGTGTACTCCTGAAGTAAGATTACCATTATGCCAGTTAATGCCATCTAGCATCAAATTAGTAAACGAAGTTTTTAGTGAGGTTGTAATAAGGTAGTTATGGAGAATTATTGTAAAATAGTTGCTCAAAATAGAAAAGCTAAGTTTAATTACTTTATTCAAGATAAAATGGAAGCAGGAATAGTTTTACAGGGTAGTGAATTAAAATCTATAAGGAGCGGAAAAGTAAGTATTGAAGATAGTTATGCTGCTGAGAGTAGCAATGAAATATTTCTCTACAATTCTTATATAGGAGAATATAAACAGGCGAATAGATTTAATCATGTTCCTCGTAGAGTAAGGAAGCTGTTGCTTCATAGAAAAGAAATACAAAAGATTATTGGAAAACTTAGTGTCCAAGGATGTACATTAGTGGCACTATCCATTTACTTTAATAGCAAAAACAAGGTAAAAGTTGAGCTTGGATTAGCTAAGGGAAAAAAACAATATGATAAGCGTTATGCTATTAAAGAACAAGAATGGAAGAAACAACAAGCAAGAATAATGAGAAATAAGTTTTAGTGGATGAAAAAAAGTTTAAAATGATAATTGATCCTGATTACTTAATTGAAAGAAAGTATTATAAAAGCCAATTAAAAAAGTGGAAGATTCTTACTTTGTTGTTAATTACTGCTATAGTAGTGCTGTTTATTTTTCGAAATCGAGTAGGATATAGTCCATCATTAGCTACAGGTGATTATATTGCCAATATTCAAATTGATGATCTTATATATGATGATATAAAACTAAACAATTTATTACATCAAATTAAAAATGATGATAAAGCTAAAGCTTTAATATTACATATAGATTCACCAGGCGGTACAGTAGCAGGCTCAGAAAAAATATATGGTATATTAAGATCGATTAGTAATAGCAAGCCTGTAGTTGCAGTATTAGGAACTGTCGCAGCCTCAGGTGGATATCTGGTTGCATTAGCAGCAGATTATATTATTGCGCAAAAATCTACAGTAACTGGCTCTATAGGTATTGTGCATTTTTCTCCTGAAATTACTGAATTTGGAGAAAAAATTGGAATAAAATTTCATACCTTTAAGTCTGGTGAGTTAAAAGCAGCACCTAGTTTAACTGAAAAAGTTACACCAGCAGTTCATGAGGCCACTATGACGCTAATAAATGATATGTATGATTTTTTTGTTGAACTAGTAGCAGAGCGTAGACAAATGAGTCCAGAACAAGTATTAAAAGTTGCTGATGGCAAAGCATATACTGGTCGTCAAGCTTTATCTTTGAACTTAATTGATGCATTAGGTACTACAGAGGATGCTTTAAGTTGGTTGCAACAGGAAAAAAAGCTTTCTCTTGATCTTAGAGTAATAGAATTACACACACAAAATAAGCTAGCTGGCTATATTAAGTTACTTCAAAATAACATGCACAAATTGTTTTTTGGTAGTAAAATAAATGGTGTAATGGCATTGTATTGTTAAGTTATTAATTATGTGTAGCGATAAGAATATTACAGCTACAGCCTTAGTAAGGCCTAGCTGGTTAAGAGTTAAAGCTCCTTTTTCTGATGAGTATCAAAGTACTAATGAGCTTATCAAGAGCTTAAAGTTAAATACTGTATGTAAGGAGGCAGCATGTCCTAATATTGGTGAATGCTGGTCTAAAAAGCATGCAACGGTTATGATTCTTGGTTCCATTTGTACTAGAGCTTGCGCATTTTGTAATGTTAGTACAGGAAAACCAGAACAAGTAGATGAATATGAGCCATATAGGCTATCTGAAGCAGTAATGAAATTAGGTCTTAAGCATGTAGTAATTACTTCTGTAGATAGGGACGATCTTAGTGATGGAGGAGCTAGTCACTTTGCTAAGTGTATAACTTATATTAGGGAAAGATCTCCTACTACTTCAATAGAGGTACTAACGCCAGATTTTTTACGTAAACATGAAGCTTGGAAGATAGTTGCAAAAGCGCGGCCAGATGTATATAATCATAACATTGAAACTGTACCATCGCTATATTTAAAAGTCAGACCTGGAGCTCGTTATTATAACTCATTAAATTTACTACATCAGGTTAAGATATTTGATAGTAGTATTTTTACTAAATCTGGTATTATGGTGGGTTTAGGAGAAACTAAACATGAAGTACTACAAGTAATGGATGATTTAAGAGCTGCCGAAGTAGATTTTTTAACTATTGGTCAATATTTACGTCCTAGTGCTCGACATATAGATGTAGGCCGATACGTTACGCCTGATGAGTTTGATTATTATGCCAAAGTTGCTAGGTCTAAGGGGTTTTTAATGGTTTCTGCAAGCCCTCTAACTCGGTCTTCATATCATGCTGGAGAACATTTTGAAAAATTAAAACAAATGAGGCTACAAAATATAATATAAAAAATTTTATATTACAAAAATAATGCTGTTTTTTAATAAATCTAAGCTTCTACCTTATAGTGCTAAAAACCTTTACCAACTTGTGCTTGATATTGAATCTTATCCTCAATTTATACCATATTGTTCAGCAGCAGAAATAGTGAAAAAAAATCATGAATTAATTGTTGCTGATTTGACAGTAAAATTCGGGTTATATTATGATAAATATCGCTCTCTAGTAATGCCGCAATGCAATGGCAAAGATTACAGTATTATAGTTAAGTCTACTGAAGGGCCAATATTATATTTGAGTAATATATGGAAATTTCAATTTCAGGAGCAAAATACTTTGGTAACTTTAGACTTGAAGTTTACTCTTAAGTCTATAATTTTGGAAAAAATTTTAAAGCTAGTAGCTGATGATGTTGCATGTAAAACAATGACAGCTTTTGAAAATATGGCAAAGCAAATATATGGTAAGACTTTCTAAGGAAAAAATTTTCGAAGGAAATAGTAAAATTATTTATAGAATTGATGAGCATACTTTGATACAGTTTTTTAAAGATGATATGAGAATTAATGCAGAAAAAGTAATTCAAGTATCTGGTAAAGGAGTTTTGAATAATGTAATATCTAATTATATTTTCAAAAGAGTTAGTATGGTAGGTATTAATCACCATTTAATACAGAAAATAAATATGAGAGAGCAGCTTATTTACACTCTTAATATTATTCCAGTTAAAGTATGCATCACTAATATTGCTTCTGGTAGATATGTTAGTCAATTTGGCATTGAAGATGGTTACGTATTTGATACTCCTATTATTGATTTTATGGTAAAACATGGAGCTAATAATTATCCAATTATTAATGAAGATCAAATGATAAAATTTAACTGGGTAGATTATTATGAATTAAAAAATATAAAAACGTTAGCATTAAAATTATACACTTTTTTAGTTGGAATGTTTGCTAGCATTAATATTAGATTGGTAGAGTGTCAATTAGAGTTTGGGCGAATTAATAATTTAAGTGGAGATATCATTTTACTAGCAGATGAAATTACTCCTGATACTTGTAAGTTATGGGATCTGCAAAGTAATTGTAAATTAGGCTACGAGCGTGCATGTGCTGAACTAGATAACGCAATTATGTTTTATAAAGAAATAATTAAAAGATTTAATTTAGATGAATATAGTATAGAATGAACAATTTAGGTAAGTATCAGGATATATTATTATTCGAAAACTATCTCCAATAATACTATCTTTAAATTGCACCTTAGATTTATTCTATCATTTTCACCAATTACTTTAAACGCCAGATTAGGATAAGTGGAAATATGAAATGTAGAGAATAAAAGGTATACAAAGATAGAATGTTGAGTTGTAAAAAAAATTTAAATAAATAAGGAATAACACAACATGAAAAAATGTATTATAACAGTATACTAGACCTCTTTCGAAACTGGTTAAGGTAGTTCAAAATTATAAATACCAGAGATCAAATTAAAACTAAGACCGAATCTTTTACGTCTATTTCGATATTTATCAGCAATAATTTTGAACTACCTTAACCAGTTTCGAAAGAGGTCTACTATTTAATAGACAATTTTTGCAAGATATACCAAGAGTTGGAGAGAAAGAGATTAATACCAAGTAGTAATCAAAGGAACAGAGATGGGAAGTTGTCCTTAGCTGAGTTATTAACAATAGCGATATATTTTTGTTTATCTCAATGCAAGGAATTTAAAAATTATTATCTATATTACTTGAGTCATAAGTATAAAGGATACTTTTGTTTACCAAGCTATAGTAGAATAATACAACTGTGGCCTAGAATATTGCTACCGCTAGCTGTATTAATGCATTATCTGAAAGGAGAAGAGACTGGTATATATTACATCGATTCTACAAAGTTAGCAATTTGTCATAATAAACGTACCTCCAGCAATAGAGTTTTCAACAGAATTTCTAAAATTGGTAAGAGTAGTTATAGCTGGTTCTTAGGCTTTAAGCTACATATTATAATCAATAATAAAGGCGAAATAATGTCAGTTAAAATTACCAAAGGCAATAAAAGCCACCTATCTATAGCTTCAGTAGACCTCTTTCGAAACTGGTTAAGGTAGTTTAAAATTATAAATGCCAGAGATCAAATTAAAACTAAGACCGAATCTTTTACGTCCATTTCGATATTTATCAGCAATAATTTTGAACTACCTTAACCAGTTTCGAAAGAGGTCTAGTTATTTCTAAAGTCTTATCTGGTAAATTGTTTGGTGATAAAGCTTACATATCTAAAGAGTTATTTCATCAACTGCTGACTAATGGTTTACGTTTATTTACTAATCTTCGTAAAGATATGAAAACATATTTATTGGACATACAAGATAATCTGTTATTAAATAAACGTTCTTTAATTGAGTCTGTCTTTAATGTACTAAAAAAACATATGCATTTAGAGCATACTAGACACCGTTCTCCTCTTAATTTTTTGTTCATATAATTGCTTCTCTTGCTAGTTATTCTATCTTTAAACTTAATCCCTATCTTATCTCTTCTTCTTCTCCCGACTCCTTATCCTAAATTGACGTTTATAATATTGATTTTTTCATGTTGGGTTATTTTATTTTTATTTAAATTTTCTTTATAACTCAACATTATCTCTTTGTATACCTTTTATTCACTACTTTTCATATTTTTCCTTATCATGTTCTGTGGTTTAGAGTAACTAGACATATCTCTTCTATTAATTTTGGTTCATATATAGTCATTTATAATGAAGTTTGAGCATAGAAAAAGCGACAATAGCATCTAAGATTTACCAACATGATATTTTATACGCAAACTTCATTGTAAATGACTATAGTTGCTTCTCTTGTCAGTTATTTTATCTATCTCTAAACTTAATTTTACCATCATCTCTTTTTCTTATATTGCATTATCTTAATCTATAGTTCAGAATGTTTATTATATTTCTCATTTTGAACAGTTAGTATTATAGCGTAAGTTTTATGAGTTAATTTTAGGCAAATTTTGTTAGTACTATACTAACATTAGTACTGCCAAAGCCAAACGAGTTGCTAAGTATATGATTTATTTTGCATTCTTGAGGTATATTTGGTACTAAGTTAATATCTTTAGCTTCTTCTATAGGATTATCAAGATTTAATGTTGCTGGTATAACTTGATTTTGTAATGCTAGAGCTGAAAATATTATTTCAACGCTGCCGCTAGCACCAAGTAAATGACCTGTAGAAGATTTAGTTGATGAAATAGCAACTTTAGAATTTTCTTTTAGAATGAGGTTTTTAATGGCTTTTAATTCTATTAAGTCTCCCTTTTCTGTAGAGGGAGCATGAGCATTAATATAATTAATATCTCCAATATGAATTTTAGAAGTTTTAATTGCTTTTAACATTGCTATTTTGCTACCTATTCCTTCTGGGTGTGGTGAGGTAATATGATATGCATCGCTGCTTAGTCCATATCCAGTCAATTCGGCATATATTTTTGCTCTGCGCTTTTTGGCATGTTCTAGCTCCTCTAGAACTACTACTCCTGCTCCTTCAGACATTATAAAACCGTTACGATCTTTGTCCCAGGGTCTACAAGCGGCTTTTGGATTATCGTTATATTTTGTGCTTAAAGCTTTAATTGCGTTAAATCCAGCCATGCTAATATCTGTGATAGCTGCTTCTGCGCCTCCTGCAATCATAACATTGGCTTCATTGCATTTTATCATACGTGCTGCATCAGTGATTGCATGTGCTCCTGTAGCGCATGCTGAGTTAACTGATTGATTTGGCCCTCGAAAGCCATACATTATAGAAATATGTCCTGATATCAAATTTGATAGGATTGATGGAATAAAATAAGTACTTATTTTATTATTAATATAGAGATTGATCACATTATCGGCTGTTGCTTGAATTCCTCCAAGGCCAGTTCCAATAATGACTCCTGTATTTTCTTTTATTTTTTCATTATTATTAAGATCAATTCCACTATCTTCTATAGCTTCTTGAGCAGCAATAATTCCATATTGAATGAAAATGTCTTTTTTTTTATCTGTTGAGTCAACTAGTAATTCATGCCCTCTAATGCTATAAATTTTTAGTGTACTATCATGTAAGACTAGACCAGCAATTTTACACTTTAGATTAGAAGTGTCAAATCTATGAATTCGTGTAATGCCACTTTTGCATTTTATAAGATTTTCCCATGAGCTTTTAGCATTGACACCTAAAGGAGTTACCATGCCTATTCCAGTAATAACTACTCGCCTGTTAGCCATTGATATTTACTTAAGTTGAAATTTTGTTAGGTTAAATAATGTTTATAAGCCTTTAGATGGTTTAAGAAATTTAATTTTAAAATTAAATTTTATTTTGTTAAAGCTTTTTTATAAGGGAGTATATATTCTACTATATCTTTTATCGTTATTAATTTAGAAGTTACTTCATCTGGTATGGAATGCCTAAATTTATCTTCAATGGCTAACATTACTTCAGTCTGATCAAGGCTATCAAGTCCTAAATCTGAGAGAGCGGTATCATTGGAAATTATAGATTTATCCTTTATTTTGGCTATATTAGCTATGATATCAATAATTTCATTTTGTATTTCAGATTTTAATGCAACGTCCTGATCTGAATTGCAAGAATCTTCTTTTTTTTCTAAAGTTGCTGTATTATTTTTATTCAATGAACAAGAACCATGCGCATGTAATAATGTATGCGATAACTCATCAGTTTTTTTATTTTTGTCCATAAATATAACACCTAAAAATTTTATTAAAGAAACAATTGTGCATTACTAAAAGTATTTTACTTTAGTAAAATTAATATTCTTTTACCATACTTTATGAATTAATGCTACTAAAATTCTTATTTCATACCATAACCATGCCGCCATTTACATGTAAAGTTTGTCCAGAAATATATGCTGCTTGGCTACTAGCTAAGAATGCTGCAGCAGTTGCGATATCGTTTGGATTTCCAAATCTATTTACTGGAATTTTAGATAGTATAGTATTTTTTTGTTGTTCATTAAGCAGATTTGTCATATTGGATATAATAAATCCTGGTGCAATAACATTAACAGTTATATTTCGACTTGCTACTTCTAATGCTAATGCTTTACTCATTCCAATAATGCCAGCTTTAGATGCACAATAATTTGATTGGCCTTGGTTTCCACTAATGGCTACAACTGAAGAGATATTTATTATTCTGCCATATCGATTTTTAATCATTTTTTTTATTGCAGCTTTATTTAAAATGAATGTAGCTGTTAGATTTGTAGAGATCACTGTTTCAAATTTTGCAACTTCCATTTTAATTGCTAATTGATCATTAGTAATGCCAGCGCAACATATTAGTACATTAAGTTTTGGTATTTCTTCAATCATATTATTGCAATCTTGATAGTCTAAGATATTACATTTGCGAACAATGCATCTTTCTGTTAAATCTGCTTTTAATTTAGCAAGTTTTTCTTCTTTAGTTCCGGAAATTATTACTGTAGCTCCTAGTTGATGAAATAACTGACTACATGCTCTTCCTATGCTACCTGATGCTCCTGTAATAAGTACGTGTTGGTTAGTAAAATTTAACACTTCGTCTTTTCTTCTGTTACTATAGATATATTATCTAGATTAGCTTCATGTTCATTTTCATTAGTGATAACTAGGCTATTTTGTATAATATCAGATTTTTGTCTGATTTGTTGTTCAAGTTCTAGAGCAATTGAAGGATGTTCTCTAAGATATTGTTTAGCGTTTTCTCTACCTTGGCCAATTTTATGATCTTTATAAGAAAACCATGCGCCTGCTTTTTCAATAATACCTAACTTAACTCCTAAATCTATTAGTTCTCCTTCTTTTGAAATGCCTAATCCATATATGATATCAAAATCAACCACTTTAAAAGGTGGAGCAAGTTTATTTTTAACAATTTTAACTTTTGTTTGATAACCAATAACTTCTTCTTTATCTTTAATAGGACTAACTTTTCTGATTTCCATTCTAATGGATGCATAAAACTTTAAAGCGTTTCCTCCAGTTGTAGTTTCTGGGCTGCCAAACATAATACCGATTTTCATTCTAATTTGATTGATGAAAATGATGGTACAATTAGTTTTTGAGACTGAGGCAACGAGCTTTCGTAAGGCTTGGCTCATTAATCTAGCTTGTAGCCCTATATTGTGGTCTCCTATTTCTCCTTCTAGTTCTGCTTTTGGTACTAAAGCAGCAACGCTATCTACAACTATTAATCCAACTGCTCCTGATCTAACTAATGTATCAGCAATTTCTAAAGCTTGTTCGCCAGTATCAGGCTGTGATATAATTAGACTATTAATATTTACACCCAATCTTTGAGCGTATTGTAGATCTAATGCATGCTCGGCATCAATATAAACGCAACTCTCTCCTCCTTTTTGACACTCAGCTACAGCATGAAGTGCTACTGTTGTTTTTCCTGAAGCTTCAGGTCCATAGATTTCGCTGACTCTTCCTTTAGGGAATCCTCCTATTCCTAAGGCTGTATCTATGCATACCGATCCACTGGAGATAACTTGTGCTTTGCCTATAGGTCGTTGATTGCATCTCATGATTGAGCCTTTGCCATGAGTTTTATTAATTATACTGAGTACATCATCTAATGTGTGTTCTTTATACATGATATTTCCTGATTTTTAAAAATAATAAATTTTAGTGTTAGTAGAATTATAATAGTATTTATTGAATTATTAAAATTATTTTCTTGGTATTTAATTATTGTTGTTTTATGGAAAATTTGAAGCTTTCATAAAAAATTATTGTAGCCGCTCCTGCAACGTTTAAACTTTCAGTTTTATGAGACATTGGAATTTTGATTAAAAAATCACATTGTTGACGTGTTAGGTTCCTTAGTCCTTTATTCTCAGAGCCTAAAACAAAAGCTGTTTTTGAATGGAAGGTTTGCTCTGTAAGTTGGTTACTATCGTTAAGATCTAGCCCGATAATCCAAAATTCATGCTTTTTTAAGTAATTGATAGTATTATATAAATTTTTTACTTTTACTAAGTTTATTTTTTCTAGGGCTCCAACTGCTATCTTAGCAATAGTGCCATTCTCTTCTATAGAGTTATTTTCAGGTAGGATAATAGTTGATATATCAAATGCTGCAGCTGATCTTATAATAGCGCCTAAGTTATTATGGTCTAGCAATTGGTCTAAAATAGCAATTTTATAGTTTGGTGTGTTTAGGTCTATATTTTTGATACCATTAATTGTGAGGGGGATAGTATTTACTGCTATTCCTTGATGAACTATTTGGCTGCCTAATAGCTGATGTAGAAATTTTGTTGTAACTATCTTATAATTATGCTTTTGAATCAATTTTGATAAAGATAGAAAACATGACTCTGTACAATAAATATACCTTATTACCCTGAAAGGGTTATTTAAAGCTGCTAAGGATGCATGAGTACCAAATATATAATATGATTTTTTATCAGTCATAATAAATTTATTGGACAAAATAAATATTTTGTAATAATTGACGATTATTAAATAATCACTTGACAGAATCAAGTAATTATTATAGAAAGTACTAAATCATGTTTTTAGTTAAGCAAAATTGCGTATTAAGCTTTGCTAGTATGATTTGTTTATTTTTAAGATAACCCTAGCTAATAAATCTAAAGTGTTTTAGGAGGGATGGTCGAGAGGTTAATGGCAGCAGACTGTAAATCTGCCCGCGCAAGCGTACGTAGGTTCGAATCCTACTCCCTCCACCATAGTTATGCTTAAGAGTTGCGGGTGTAGCTCAATGGTAGAGCCTCAGCCTTCCAAGCTGGTTACGTGGGTTCGATTCCCATCATCCGCTCCAAGGCTTGTTAGTTGGTTATTTGCAATATACTACTAGTTGCGTTTATAGAAAAATATTTTATTGTAGGTTAAAAGAAGGTTATTATTTAAAGATTATGGCAGTAGCATTTAATAGAGATAAGCCGCATTGTAATATAGGGACAATAGGGCATGTTGATCATGGAAAAACATCATTAGCAACAGCAATAACTATAGTATCGTCAGAGTTAAGTGGTGGTGCTGTAAAAGTGAAGAATTATGATGAGATTGATTCTGCACCAGAAGAAAGAGCTAGAGGTATTACAATACAGACTGCTCATGTGGAGTTTATAAGTAAGAAGAGACATTATGCACTTGTAGATTGTCCTGGGCATGTTGATTATATTAAAAATATGATCACTGGAGCATCTCAAACTGATGGCTTGATATTAGTTGTATCTGGTGTTGATGGTGTTATGCCTCAAACAAGGGAGCATGTGTTATTGGCAAAGCAAGTTGGAGTGCCAAGTATTATAGTTTGTATAAATAAGATAGATCAAGCTGATCCTGAATTATTGGAATTAATTGAGATGGAAGTAAGGGAATTGTTGACAAAATATGATTTTCCAGGTGATACTGTTCCTATAATTAGATGTTCAGCTTTAAAAGCGATAAATGGTGATTCTGATGCTAAGAAAGGTATATTAGAATTAATGGATTCCATAGATGATTACATACCACAGCCTACTAGAGTTTTAGACCAGCCATTTTTAATGCCGATAGAGGATGTGTTCTCAATATTAGGTCGCGGTACAGTAGTTACAGGAAGAATTGAGAGAGGGGTTATTAAAGTTGGTGATGAAGTAGAAATAGTTGGATTGCGTAGTACTCAGAAGACAATATGTACTGGTGTTGAGATGTTTAAGAAAGAGTTAGATCAAGGTCAGGCTGGAGATAATGTAGGTATATTATTACGTGGAATAAAGCGTGAGGATGTAGAAAGAGGGCAGGTTTTAGCTAAGCCTGGTACTATTACTCCACATTGCAGTTTTGAAGCTGAGGTTTATGTTTTAACAAAAGAGGAAGGTGGTAGGCATACTCCGTTTTTTCAAAATTATAGGCCTCAGTTTTATTGTAGAACAACAGATGTTACTGGTGAGATAGCGTTATTATCTGGAAAAGAGATGGTGATGCCTGGGGATCATGCTACATTAAGTGTTAATTTAGTAGCACCTATTGCTATGGATCAAGGATTGTCTTTTGCTATTCGTGAAGGAGGTAAAACTATTGGTGCTGGTAAAGTCTCTAAAATTATAAAGTGATGTTCAGAAAATGTGGATAGAATTTATTATGTTAAGTGGTAGTTATGAGTAGTAAAGACATTAGGATTCGGTTAAAGTCTTTTGATCATGCTTTATTGGACCGTACTACATTTGAAATTGTGCGTTTAGCAAAAAGCGCCGGAGCTAAAGTTAAGGGGGCTGTCTCTTTGCCTAGGCGAATTCAATATTTTACATTTAATAAATCTCCGCATATTTATAAAAAGTCCAGAGAGCAGTTTGAAATCAGAACACATAAGCGTTTGATTGTTATTGCTAGTTCTACTCCTCAAACTATTGAGGCTTTAATGAAAATGACCTTAGCTCCAGGTGTGGATGTGCAAATTAATTAGTGCGTGTGAATTTAAAATGAAAAATGCAAGAAGTGGATTGATAGCTGAAAAATTAGGCATGAGTAGTAAGTTTGATGAAAGTGGCCGAAAAGTTGCAATAACATTATTGAAGGTTGATGTATGTCAAGTTTTATGGCATAAATTAGTTAGTAAAGATGGATATAATGCTGTAATTTTGGGATATAAAAATATTTCTCCATTTAAAGTAAAGAAACCGATGCATTCTATATTTTCTAGAGCGAAAATAGAGCCTAAGGCTATAATTAAAGAATTTAAAGTTGCTGAGGATAAAATGTTAGAAATTGCCAGCATTTTGGATGCGTCGTATTTTAGGGTTGGGCAATATGTTGATGTAAGAGGTGTAACAATAGGTAAAGGGTTCGCTGGAGCGATGAAAAGGCATGGGTTTCGAGGGCTTGAGGCTTCGCATGGTGTGTCTATTTCTCATAGATCGCATGGATCTACAGGAAATAGAGCTTATCCAGGTCGAACATTTAAGAACAAAAAAATGGCTGGACATATGGGAGTAAGGTTTGCTACTATACAAAATTTAAGAGTTGATTCTGTTGATTTAGAAAAAAGGTTGTTAGTGATACAGGGCAGTATTCCTGGAAAAAGTGGATCAATAGTTTATATTACTGATTCAATCAAAAAGTTATTGCTGTAAGTGTTAGGTATGTAATGAAAGTAAAAGTGTATAATCTTCTTCAAGAAATAGAAAAAGAAGTAGAGCTTAATCCTAGTGTTTTTTGTTTGAAGTATAGGCCTGATATTATAAAATTAGTAATAGATTGGCAATTAGCAAAAAGAATGTCTGGAACTCATTGCACTAAAACCATTTCTGGAGTAAGTGGAACAACTAAAAAGCCTTTTAAGCAAAAAGGAACTGGTAATGCTAGGCAAGGTTCCTTGCGTTCAGTTCAAATGAGAGGTGGTGGTATATCTCATGGTCCTGTAGTTAGAAGTCATGAGTTTGATGTTCCAAAAAAAATACGTAAACAAGCTTTAAAATATGCATTATCTTATAAATTATCTGTTAATAAGTTAATAGTTGTTGATGATTTTAATATAGGAAGTAATAAAACTGCTGTTCTAAAAAATTTGTTAAAGAAATATAATTATTCTAATTATTCTGGATTTTTTTGTATAGATGATCAGAATGTGGATCGAAATTTTTTCTTAGCTTCTAGAAATTTATTTAATTTAAATGTTGTGGCTCAAATTGGAGCTAATCCGTATGATATCATGAAGCATGACTGTGTAATGGTTACTTTAAGTGCAGCTAAAAGTTTAGAAATGAGGTTAGCAGAATGAATTATAAATTTTATGACTTAATAGTAAAGCCTGTGGTTACTGAAAAGTCTACTTTAGCTTCAGAGTGTAAAAAATATATTTTTTTGGTGCAGCGTAATGCTAATAAGTATAATATTAGCAAAGCTATAGAAGGTATTTTTAATGTTAATGTTATTAAAGTTAATATTATCAATATGATAGGAAAAACTAAGCGTTTTAAAGGAACTTTAGGTAAGCAGTGTGATAGAAAAAAAGCTATAGTTACTGTAGCAAAAGATCAGGTGATTGATTTTGGTGTTGGAGGAATAAAATAAATGCCATTAAAAGTTTATAATTCAGTAACTCAATCTTTAAGACAAGTAGTACAAGTCGATAAGTCTGAGTTATGGAAAGGAAGGCCTTTAAAAAAGTTAGCTAAAGGAATTAGTAAGACTGGTGGAAGAAATAATTTAGGTAGAATTACTATTTGGCATCGTGGTAAAGGGCATAAGCAATTATATAGGATGATAGATTTTAAGCGTAGGGTATTTGATATATATGCTACGGTAGAGCGTATAGAATATGATCCTAATAGAACAGCTTTTATTGCTTTGATAAGGTATGATGATGGTAAGTTTTCTTATATTTTATCTCCAAGAAATTTAAATGTAGGAGATAAAATAATATCTAGTGATAAGGCTGAGATTAATGTAGGTAATTGCTTGTCTTTAGAAGTAATACCAGTTGGGACTATTATACATAATATTGAAATTAAACCAGGCAAAGGTGGGCAAATTGCTCGTTCAGCTGGAACGTATGCAGTATTATTAAATAAAGATTCTGGGTATGCTCAGATTAAACTTAGATCTGGTGAAGTAAGAAGGATATCATTAGCAAGTAGGGCTACAGTAGGTAGTGTTTCAAATATAGATCATAAGAATATATCATATGGTAAAGCTGGAAGGGTTAGATGGTTAGGTAGGAGGCCAGTAGTTCGTGGAGTTGCAATGAATCCTGTGGATCATCCTCATGGTGGTGGTGAAGGTAAAACATCTGGTGGGCGTCATCCAGTTACTCCATGGGGAAAAAAAACGAAAGGTAAGAAAACTAGAAAGAATAAATTTACTTCTAGGTTTATTGTTAAACGTAGAAATTAATATATTATATTTAGGTAAATTATATGGCTCGTTCTATATGGAAAGGCCCTTTTGTTAGGGAAAGTTTAATTAAAAAGGTTAATAAATTAATAGAATCTGGTAAAAGTAGTGTAATTAAAACATGGTCAAGGGAGTCTGCTATAATTCCTCTTTTTGTTAGATTTGTTTTTGCTGTTCATAATGGTAATAAATTTATTCCTGTAGTTATTACTGAGGAGATGGTAGGTAGAAAGTTAGGTGAATTTGCTCCTACTAGAACTTTTTATGGGCATGCAGCTGATAGAAAAGTGAAGAGAAAATAGTATGTTTGAAGCAAAAAAGTCTGCTAAGGCAACTTTGAGAATGATTAAAATTAGTCCAAGAAAACTAAATTTAATTACGGGATTAATTAGGAATTTAAAGGTTTCTGATGCGATTATGCAGTTAAAATTTTCAAAAAAGAGAGCTGCTGTAGATGTAAAAAAATGTCTGCAATCTGCTATTGCTAATGCTGAAAACAATGATGGATTGGATATTGATAATCTAGTAGTTTTGGAAGCAATTGTTGGTAAAGGCAGTGTAATGAAAAGATTAGTTCCAAGAGCTAGAGGGAAAGCGTTTAGAATAAAAAAGTTTTTTAGTAATTTATATATTACTGTTAGTGAAATAAAATAAGAGATATTATTAATAATGGGACAAAAAGTAAATCCTTGTATATTTAGAACTGGGCCAAATTTACCAAGAAATTGGGAATCTGTTTTATATGCTAAAAATAATTATTCTGATTTTTTACTTAAAATTTTAAAGATTAGAAAAATAATTAATACTGAATATAGTTTTGCGCAAATTACTAAGATATTAATTGAATGGCCATCAAGTAAAAATATAGTTGTTAATATATATGCCAAAAAAATTGGAGTAATTATAGGTAAAAGTGGTGGTGATATTGAAAAATTAAAGCAAAATATAGCAAAAATTACTTCTGCTGATGTGTCTATTAATATACGTGAAGTTAAAAAGCCTGAGCTAGAAGAAGCTTTTATTGCACAAACAATTGCTCAGCAATTAGAAAGAAGGCAGTCTTTTAAAAAGGTTATGAAGAAGGCAATACATGCTTCTATGAAACAGGGAGCTAAAGGTATAAAAATTATATGTTCAGGACGTTTAGGTGGAGTTGAAATCGCTAGATCAGAATCTTATAAAGAGGGTAGAGTGCCGTTGCAAACGATCAGAGCAGACATTAGATATGCTTTTGCAGAAGCTATAACTACTTATGGAGTGATAGGGGTTAAGGTTTGGGTTTATAGATGTGATGTTAATCAGTCTAGAATTAATGAAGTTAAATAAAATCAAATAGTTTAATAAAATTGTAGTTATGCTAAGTCCTAAAAAGCAAAAATATCGCAAAGCTCAGAAAGGTAGGGTAGCTTCTAAAGCTAAAGCTGGTACTATGATAGCTTTTGGAGAATTTGGATTAAAGTCTCTTGATAGTTGTAGGATTACGAGTAGGCAAATAGAAGCTGCTAGGAGGGCTGCAGTGAGGTGTATGAAGAGGCAAGGAAAATTTTGGATTAATATTTTTCCTAGTATACCAGTTTCTAAAAAACCTACTGAAGTTAGAATGGGGAAGGGTAAGGGGGCTACAGAATTTTTTGCTGCTAGGGTAGCTGTTGGCAGGATATTGTTTGAGCTTGATGGAGTAAGTGAAAGTATAGCAATTAAAGCGTTAGAATTAGCTGGTGCTAAATTGCCAGTGCGAACTAAAATAGTAAAGCGTTATGAATGAGTTTAAAAAATATAGCGATTTATGTAATATTGAATTGCAAGGTTTACGTGATTTATTATTAAGATATAAAAAAAAATTATTTAATGATAGATTTCAAAATAGTGTTGATGTAGTTAATTCTGTTAAAAATTTTGGTTATTTAAAGAAAAAAATAGCTCAAATTAGAACAGAAATTTTACAAAGAACAATAAAAAAAAATGAGGAAGAAAAATAAATGCCAAGAAGAGTTTTACAGGGGCAGGTAATAAGTGCTAAATCAGATAAGACCATAATTGTGAGTGTTGAACGTAGATTTAAGCATCCTATGTATCATAAAACTGTTAAAATTGCTAAAAAATATGCTGTACATGATCCTGATAACCTGTATAATCAAGGTGATAAAGTAAAAATTATTGAAAGTCGTCCTATTTCTAAGACAAAATGTTGGCGTGTTATAGAAGATAAAGGACAGTGAAATGATAGCTGATAGCTGATAGCTGATAGCTGATAGCTGGTATTAAGTAAGTTAATATTGATATTATTATAAATTACAGAGTTAAATTAATAATTATGATACAAATGCAAACTATCTTAAATGTTGCTGATAATTCTGGAGCAAAGAAGGTTATGTGTATAAAAGTATTAGGTGGTACGCATCATATGATAGCTCATTTAGGGGATGTAATAGTCGTTTCTATCAAATCATCAATACCTAAAGGTAAAGTAAAAAAGGGGGAAGTATGTAAAGCATTAATTATTAGGACTAAGTGTGGTGTTACTCGCTCTGATGGTAGTAATATTAAGTTTGATAGCAATGATGTTGTATTGCTAAATAAGCAAGGTGAACCTTTTGGTACTAGAATTTTTGGATCTGTGCCTAGAGAATTAAGGGTAAAAAAATTTTCAAAAATAGTATCTCTTGCTGAGGAAGTATTGTAATATGGTAAAAATTAGAATCAAAACAGGAGACAAAGTACAAGTTATTACTGGTAAAGATAAGGGAAAAAGGGGGATAGTAATTAAGGTGCTGGCAAGTTTATCAAGGGTAATTGTTAAAGGTATTAATTTAGCTCGGAAGCATGTTAAGGCTAATAAAAATGATGTTAGTGGAGGTATTATTAATAAAGAGTTACCGATACACATTTCAAATGTTGCTTATGTTGATTCTTCTTCCAATCTTATAACTAAAATTACTTATACAAAGTTAGATGATAAAAGGAAAGTTAGAGTTTCTAAGCGTTCTGGGGAAATTTTGCAATAAGAAAGGAAAATAATGGCTTTAAGTTTTGAAGAATTATCTTTTAAAGAGATAAAGGAAAAAGAAAGGCAGGAGTTACAAAAAAAATTTGGTTATAGTAATAATCATCAAACTCCTAGAATTAAGAAGATTGTAGTTACTATGTGTGTAGGTGATGCAGTAGTTGATTCTAAAATTATTTATTATGTTAAGAAGTGTATGGCTATGATTACAGGACAAGAGCCAGGCTTGATTAAAGCTAAAAAATCAATTGCAGCATTTAAATTACGTAAGGGAATGCCAATAGCATGTAAGGTTACTTTAAGAAAGAAAAGAGCTGAGGATTTTATTAGAAGGTTGGTTTTTGAGGTTTTTCCAAGGATAAAAGATTTTAAGGGGTTTTCAATAAAAAGTTTTGATAGAGAAGGAAACTTTTCATTTGGTATAAAAGATATAAGGGTTTTTATAGAAATAGAGGATGAACAGAAAAAGAAAGATGTGATTGATAAAGAAATCGGTATTGGTATTCATATTCATACTTCAACCAAAAGTTTGTTAAAAGCAAAGGCATTATTGAAGATGCGAGATATTCCATTTTACGATTAATCATAATATAGGATAGATATGGCAAAAGTTAGCTCTGTACAAAAAAATTTAAAGCGTAGTAGGTTATTTAATAAATTAAAGTTAAAGAGGCAAGCATTAAAGTCTAAAATATATGATAAAAATTTGTCTCTTGAAGAGAGGTTCAATTTAGTGCTAAAACTATCCAAGCTTCCACGTAATTCTAGTAGTACTAGAATTAGAAATAGGTGTGCTGAAACAGGCAGGCCAAGGGGGTATTATCGTAAGTTTAAGCTTTGTAGAAATATTATACGGGAATTAGCAGGTAGTGGTATAATTCCTGGTTTAAGAAAATCAAGCTGGTAATAAATAAAGAAATGAGTGTAATATGTCAATGAGTGATACATTAGCTGATATGCTAACTCGGATTCGTAATGCGCAAAGAAGTAGATTAATGTATGTTAATGTACCTTCTTCCAGAAGAAGGGAAGCTATTTTGGATGTTTTAGTTAAAGAAGGGTTTATACATTCGTTTCTTATTCATGAAGTGAGAAATGGAATCAAAGAAATTAACATTAAGTTAAAGTATTCACCAAAAGGTGAGTCTAATATAAAAGAAATAAATAGAGTTTCCACTCCTGGTAAAAGGGTGTATTTGTCTATTAAAAAATTAAGACCATATTATAATAATATGGGAATTTATATTATTTCCACTTCTAAAGGTATAATGTCTGATAGAGAAGCTCGTAAATTAGGTGTAGGTGGAGAAGTGATTTGTAAAGTTTTTTAATATTTAATATAGTTTATAGTAATGTCTAGAATTGGTAAATTAGTGGTAATGGTGCCTGCAGGTGTTGTAGTTGATGTTAATAATTTGTCTATAGCTGTATCTGGGCCAAAGGGTAAATTGTTAAAGTCGTTTTTAGGTAATATAACTATATTAAAAGAAAATGATAAAATTATAATAAGACCGTTGAGTGGGGATAAACATTCTAGAGCTATGTGGGGTACAGCACGTAGTATTATTAATAATATGGTTAAAGGAGTTAATAGTGGCTTTACTAAAGAGTTAGAAATAAATGGAGTAGGATATGCTGCTTCATTGAAGAGTGATTATTTGAATTTAGCTTTAGGAAAAAGTCATAGTACTAAAATTAAAGTTCCTAGTAATATTCAAGTTACAGTGCCTAAAACTAATGTTATTTATTTGTTTAGTATTGATAAGCAAGCTTTGGGGCAGTTTGCAGCATTAATTATTAAGCAACGTCCAGCTGAACATTATAAAGAAAAAGGTATTAAGATTAAAGGACAATACGTTCAATTGAAAGAAAGTAAGAAAAATTAATAATTGGTTTTAAATGCGTGATTCTAAGGATAGATTTATTATTCGAAAAAATAGGGTTAGAGCAAAGATAGCTAAATTATCTGGTGGTTGTTATCCTCGCTTATCTGTATTTAAGTCTAATCGCCATATATATGCTCAAGTTATAGAGAATATTGGTAGTAATAAATCTAATACTATAGCTGCAGCAAGCACTTTAGATAAAGATATTTTTACTGAGTCAAAATATTATAAGTGTAATATTCAGTATGCTAAAAAGGTGGGGCAATTATTAGCTGAAAGAGCTAATAGTAAAGGAATAACAAGTGTAGTTTTTGATAGAGGTGGGTATAAGTATCATGGCGTGATTAAGGCTTTAGCTGATGGAGCTCGAGAAAAATTAAATTTTTAGTAAAGATTATTTATAGTAATATGTTTAAAGAAGAGATTGTTGTAGAACATTTAGTAAATGTCAATCGTGTAACTAAAGTTGTTAAGGGTGGGCGTAGATTTTCTTTCTCTGCTTGTGTAGTTTTAGGAAATAAGGCTGGTAAGGTAGGGTATGGTCATGGTAAAGCTAAAGAAGTTGGTGAAGCTCGACTTAAGGCTTTGCAAAATGCTAAGAAATATATGATAGAAGTGCCTCTATATAAAGGTAGAACTATACATTATGATGTATATGGTAAAAGTGGAGCTGCAAAGGTAATGCTTCGTCGTGCTCGAGCTGGAACTGGCATTATAGCTGGAGGTGCTATGAGATTTATTTTTGATTCTTTAGGTATACAAGATGTTGTAGCTAAATCATTTGGATCTTCAAATTCTTATTTGATGATTGCAGCAACGTTAAATGCTTTAAAGCAGCTAGAAACACCAAGAGTAATAGCTGAAAGACGGGGGTTAAGATTAAATGAATTATCAGTTACAATTTATAAAACCTTTCATGAAGGTTAGTGTTTTTATCTTTGATAAGGTATTTTTTTGGTTATAGAAATGCTATTAAGAAAGTATATAATTGAAAAAGTTACACAAGCTTGTAATATATTTAAGAAAAAAAATTAAGTGAAGTAGCTTCGAATTATGTTAATTAATAAAGCTATATTATATTAAAAAAATGCTATTAGATTATAGTATACTTATACAATGAAGCATTTAATTAAATGTAGAAATGATAAAAAAGCAGGTATCTATGAAGTTAAACACTTTATTTAATTTAAATGGAGCAAAAAAATGCTCTAAAAGGATAGGTCGTGGTATTGGTAGTGGTAAAGGTAAGACATGTGGAAGAGGAGCAAAGGGGCAGAAGTCTAGAGCTAAAGTTGCTAGAGGATTTGAAGGAGGACAAACGCCTTTAATAAAAAGGTTGCCAAAGCGTGGTTTTAAGTCTATGAATAAAAGAAATTATAATATTATTAATATTATAACAATTTTACGTTTAGTTAAGGCTAATAAAATTGAATATGGTGCAGTTATTGATAAGCTGTTATTATTAAAGTTAAAAATGCTAAAAAAATCTATCAATAAAATAAAATTATTATGGGCTAATCCTTCTAGTTTAGTATTAAGTAGCGAAGATATATCTCTTTTAACTAAGCTTGATCTGCAGTTTAATTTGGATGAGTATTCTATATCTGCACGAAAAAATATCATAAAATTAGGAATGAAAGTAATTAATAATTAGTATGCAGAATTCTTCTTTTTATGATCAGCATGCAACTCTTATTTCTAAGGTATTATTTACGCTGATGATGTTAATGATATGTAGAATAGGCGTATATATACCTATAGCTGGTATAGACTCAAATAGTTTAAATGAATTATTACCTCAGAACCAAATTGGTATTTTAGGAATGTTTAACATCCTTTCTGGAGGGGCTTTTGTTAATATGTCCATATTTGCTTTAGCAATAATGCCATATATTACTGCTTCGATTATAATACAACTATTATCTATGGCTTATCCAGCTTTAGATAAATTAAAAAAAGAAGGTGAAAGAGGGCGGCAACAAATAACTCAGCTTACACGATATTGTACTATTGCATTGGCTTCGTTTCAAGCTTTCGGTATTGCAATATGGTTAGAACATTTTACTACTGAATCTGGAGCAGTTGTAATAATGCCAGGAATATATTTTCAACTAACAACTGTTGTAACTTTAGTTGTAGGTACAATTTTTTTAATGTGGATTGGTGAACAGATTTCTTCTCGTGGAATTGGTAATGGGTCTTCATTAATTATATTTATAGGGATAGTGTCTGGTATACCAAAATCTATTATTACTACTTTTGAGTTATCTAGAAGAGGAGGTGATTCTCCTTTTATATCTGTGATTTTTTTAGTTGTTATAGTTATTTTAATAGCATTTATAGTATTCTTTGAGAAAGCGCAAAGAAGAATTTTAGTTCATTATCCTAGACGGCAGTTAGGTAATAAGATTTATGGTGGTGATACTACGCATATACCTCTAAAATTGAATATTCCAGGAGTTATTCCGCCTATTTTTGCTAGTTCTTTGCTATTATTTCCTCTTACTGTGTTAAATCTATCTCAAAATAAAGATTCAGCAATTTTACAAGCCATTGTTAGTTATTTTAGTCCAGGTAAGGTAGTTTTTATATTATGCTATGGGTTGTTGATTATATTTTTTAGTATTTTTTATACAGCTATAGTATTTAATTCAGAAGAAACGGCTGAAAATTTAAGAAAATATAATGCTTATATTCAAGGTAGAAGACCAGGAAAGAGTACTGCTGAGTATTTTGATTATTTACTTAGTAGAATAAGTATATTAGGAGCGCTATACTTGTGTATTGTATGTCTTGTGCCTGAGGTTTTAGGGAATATAATGCCTAGTTTATTTACTTCTAGTGGCACAAGTTTACTTATTGTAGTAAATGTAGTGCTTGATACTTTGTCACAAATTCAAACTTATATTTTTACTAGTAGATATGATTCATTGGTTAAGAAAATGAAATACAAAGATAAGTGAGGATAAGTTTGATATTAGTTTTTATAGGGCCACCTGGCTCTGGTAAAGGTACACAAGCTTCTTTATTGTCAGAAAAGTTTAGTATTATTTCTGTAGGAAAAGTTTTGCGAACTGTTATGGAGAGCAATACTGCTGAAGCAGATGTTGTTAAAAAATTTATCAAAAGTGGTAAGTTAGTACCATCAAATATTACTAATAAAATTGTAGTTAATGCTTTAAAAAATATAGAGCAATGTAAGAGTATAATACTAGATGGTTATCCTAGAGATATTTTTCAAGCTGATTTTTTGCAAGAAAATTTACAAATGGATTTCAAAGTATTATTTTTTGATATTGATGATGCAGTAGTTCTGCGTAGGTTGAGGGGACGAATTAGTTGCACTGATTGTGGAACAATATATAATAAACTTTATTGTATGCCTAAAATTAATGGAGTTTGTGATATTTGTAATAGTTCAAGCTTTCAAAATAGAGTTGATGATGATGAAAGTATAATTAAATTAAGGCTTGAATCTTATAAGAAGGAGACTTTGCCATTACTAGAATTTTATAAAGCTCAAAATAAGCTAACATTAATTGATGCTAATCAATCTACAGAAAATATATTAAAAAAAATAAAAAAAATGTCAGGAATATATTGATTTTTTATGACAATTTTATATTATTCAAGGCTTGTAAGCCAGATTATTTTAAGAAAGTAAACTAAGAGGAGTAAGGTTTATGTCTAGGATCTCAAATGTTAATGTACCAACTAATAAGAGAGTAATGATAGGCTTAACATACATATATGGTATTGGTAGGTCAACTGCACAAAAAATTTGTCAGGAGGTTCAAGTTTCAGTAAATAAAAAAGTAAAAGATCTGTCTAATCAAGAGTTAGTAGCATTAAGATCTATAATAGAAAGTAAATATAAGGTTGAGGGTGATTTACGGAGGGAGATAAATCTTAATATTAAAAAGAAAAAAGATATTCGTTGTTATGAAGGGTTGAGGCACATTCGAAAATTGCCAGTTCGAGGTCAAAACACTCATTCTAATGCTCGTACTAGAAAAGGCAAAGCTATTGCTATTGCAGGAAAAAAGAAACCTAATAAATAGTGTAATAAAATGTATAACGCAAAAACTAAAAAGAAAAGAAAGAATATTACTCTTGGTATAGTGTATATAAAATCAACCTTTAATAATACTATAGTTACATTTACAGATATGCAAGGTAATGCTATTGCTGCATTATCTGCTGGTGCTATCGGTTTTAAAGGAGCTAAAAAAGCTACTCCTTATGCAGCTCAGGTTATAGTCGAAAAAGTTTCTGAAGTTGCTAAAGAGCATGGAATAAAAACGCTTTCTATTCGTATACAAGGAGCAGGATCTCAAAGAGAATCAGCTTTGAGGGCTATATTTAATCAAAATTTTATTGTAACTAGCATAACAGATACTTCTCCAGTAGCTCATAATGGCTGTAGACCTCCAAAAAAGCGAAGAGTTTAAGTGGAATGTATTTTTATTATTAGTTTAGTGTATATTTAAAGGAAAAATATGACAACATTTTTAGCCAAAAATTGGAGTTCGTTAATTAAGCCAACAAAGGTTCAGTATGAAGCTGTTGATAATAATCCAAATATTAAGACTATGGTTGTTGAGCCATTGGAGCGAGGATTAGGATTAACTTTAGGTAATTCTTTGCGTAGGGTGTTATTATCTTCTTTACGTGGAGCGGCAATTACTTCAATAAAAATTCCAGGAGTAGAACATGAATTATCACCAGTAAGTGGAGTTAAAGAAGATTTAACAGATATTATTTTAAATATTCGAGATGTAATTGTTAAAATGGATTCAGTTCAAAAGTGTAATTTAAGGCTAGAAGTTACAGGACCAGCTGTTGTAACAGCAGGTATGATTACTGTTACTGATAAACAAGATGTTACAATATTAAATCCTCAACATGTTATTTGTAATTTAAGCAAAGGATTTAATTTAGAAATGGATCTTATATGTGAACAAGGAAAAGGATATGTTCCTACTAGTTGTTTACATAACAGTGATTCTCCTATAGGAGCAATTCATCTTGATGCATTGTTTAATCCTGTAAGAAGAGTATCTTATAAAGTTGAAAACTCAATGGTTGGACAGATGACTAACTATGATAAGTTAATAATTACTGTTGAAACTAATGGTGTAGTTAATCCGGATGCGGCATTAGGGTTAGCAGCAAGAATATTACTAGATCAATTGCAGGTATTTATCAATTTTCAAGAAGTTGAAGAAGAAAAACCAGAAAAATTAGAACTTCAAACTATTAATCCTGTTTTATTAAAGAAAGTATATGAATTAGAGTTATCTGTAAGATCTCAAAATTGCTTAAAAAATGAAAATATAGTTTATGTTGGTGATTTAGTAGCTAGAACTGAAACTCAAATGCTTAAAACAGCTAATTTTGGTCGTAAATCATTGAATGAGCTTAAGAAAGTTTTAGCTAATTTTAACTTAGAATTCGGTATGAAAGATATTGGTTGGCCTCCTGATAATCTTGAATCACTTGCAAAGAAACATGAAGATCAATATTAATATAATAGTAGGTAATTAATGCGTCATAGAGTTAGTGGTAGAAAGTTAAATAGAACAACTAGTCATTTATTAGCAATGTTAGCAAATATGTCTGTATCATTAATACAACATGAGCAGATTAATACTACATTACCTAAAGCAAAAGAACTTAGGCCTTTTGTTGAAAAGCTTATAACTGTTGCAAAAAAAGGTAACTTAAATGCTCGTAGATACCTGATATCTAAAATTAAGAATGAGATTGCAGTGGAAAAACTGATGACTACATTAGCTCCTAGATATGCTGAACGTCACGGTGGATATATACGAATTTTAAAAGCTGGATTTAGGTATGGAGATATGGCTCCTATGGCGTATATAGAATTTGTAGACCGTAATATTGAATCTAAAGGTAAAGAATTTAAAGCATTGAAAAATGACGCTAGGAATGCAAAGTTAATAGCAGAACAATCTAACTAAATATTGATACAAATTAATTGATATACAATAGATAAAGTTAATAATGGATAATATTTTAAATTAGGATATAGAGATTTAAAGATGGCAAATCATAAATCAACACAAAAATCAATTAGGCAAGATCAAAAGAGGAATTTGATAAATAAGAGTAGAAAATCTAATGTTAAAACTTTTCTAAAGAGAGTAACATTGGCAATTAATGCTGGAGATAAAAAAGTTGCTAGTGAGGCTCTAAGTGCAGCTCATTCAAAATTAGCTAAAGCAGCAAATAAAGGAATTTTCAAGTTAAATACTGTTTCAAGGAAAGTTAGCAGATTATCTAGGAAGATTAAACAGCTTGAAGATAAAATATAATCTTTTGATTATATTTTGTTCTGGTATTTAATGTTAATTATTTTGTTAATACATATTACACAGCGATGTCAACTTCTATAGCTCACCCAATAGCAAAGAAAGTACCATATAGTTTTACTGTAAATAATAATAAAATCAGTGATGATTTTGCATGGCTTAGGGATCGTAAATGGCCAAAACAGGTAAAAGATAAGTCAATATTAGCTTACCTTGAGTCTGAGAATAATTATGCTGATGCATATTTTAGTAAATATCAGCCAATGATTACTGAAATATATGAGGAGTTGAAGTCTAGAATAAAACTAACTGATCAGTCAGCATATACCAAAAAGAAAAATTATTTTTATTATATCAGAACAGAAGCTGAGAAAGCATATCAAATTTTTTGTCGAAAATATGGTAGTATTAATGCTCAGGAAGAAATAATATTAGATGTAAATGAATTAGCTGAGCATTGCTCATTTGTATCAGTTGGTACTTTTAGTGTATCATCAGATAATAATTATGTTGCTTATTCAGTTGATTATGATGGTAGTGAGCGCTATAAGATTAGAGTGCTTGATCTTAAGACTAATACTTATTTAGCAGATGAAATAACTCAAGTTATTGGAGGCATAGTATGGCATGAAGCTATTTGTGGTTTTTTCTATACTAAAACAAATGAATATTGGCGTTCAGATAAAGTGTTCTTTCATAAACTTAATTGTAACACAGAAGATGATCAACTGATTTTCGAGGAAGGTAATGCTTTATATAATCTTATTATTCAAAAATCTAGTGATGCTAAATATCTCTTTATTGAATCATCAGGTCATGATAATAATGAATATTATTTTGTTAGTACTGAAAATACAAGCCTAGTTCCTTATATAATTCAGCCCCGTATGCCTAAAGTAATATATGATGTGGAGCATTATAATGGAGAGTTTTTTATTTTAACTAACGATATAAATGAAAATTTTAGGCTTGTAGTGACTAAAGTAGAGAATCCTAGTCAAAGATATTGGAAAACTTTTCTTGAATTTAATGAGAATGAATATTTAAAATCATTTGATGTCTCTAAGAGTTGTTTAATTATTACATATAAAGTCAATGGTCTTAGCGCAATTAAAATATTAAACTTTATAAATAATGAAATTAAAACTTTAAACTTTGATGAAGCAGCTTTTTCAGCTATAGCTTATACTAGTAATTTTGATGAGGATGATATTAGGGTTGAATATTCTTCTCTAAGACAGCCTAAAATAGTTTATCAATATGATCTAGTTTTAGGTAAGCTAAATATCTTAAAAAAAAATGAGGTTCTTGGAAAATTTAATTCTGAAGAGTATCAAGTTGAAAGAGTACATGCTAATAATAATGGTACTTTGATACCAATTTCTCTAATTTATAAAAAGTCTAAATTTAAGCATGATGGTTCCAATCCAATGTTTTTATATGGATATGGTTCATATGGCATATCTCTAAATCCTTCATTTAACAGTAATATATTTTCATTAGTAGATCGTGGTATTGTTTATGCTCTAGCTCATATTAGGGGAGGAGATGATTTAGGATATAGTTGGTATACACAGGCTAAATTTTTAACAAAAAAGAACACCTTTGAAGATTTTATCTGTTGTAGTAAATATTTAATTGAAAATAATTATACTAGCAAATGTAATATTATAATTGGTGGAGGTAGTGCTGGGGGTTTATTAATAGGAACTGTTATTAATACTAATTCTGAATTGTATAAAGCAGCAATTTTACATGTACCATTTGTAGATGTGTTAAATACTATGCTTGATTCTTCACTGCCACTAACTCCTGGTGAATATGATGAATGGGGTGATCCACAAAAGCAAGAATATTTTGATTATATTAAATCATACTCACCTTATGACAATATAAAGGCTCAGCATTATCCACATATATATGTTACTGTTGGCCTAAGTGATTTAAGAGTTGGTTATTGGGAAGCAGCAAAATGGGTTGCTAAATTGCGCTCATTAAAAACTGATAGCAATAAGCTAATTTTTAAAACTAATATGAATTTAGGTCATAGTGGGCCTAGTGATCGTTTTGCTTATTTAAAAGAACAAGCACAAGATTATTGCTTTATTTTAAGTTTGTTATAGCAAATTAGAAGATGCAATTTATTTAATATAAGATGCTAAGTTATAATAATTTTTTTGATAATCATTTACATAGCATAAAATTAGAAGGAAGATATAGAAAATTTACTTGTATTAAAAAATCTACTAAGTGGTTTCCTTATAATATTTGCGCACAAACAGGGAAAAAAGTTCTAATATGGTGTACTAATGACTATTTAGGAATGAGTTTTCATCCTGAAGTTTTATCATCAGCAGTTTTAGCAGTAAAACAAATGGGAGTAGGATCTGGTGGAACTAGAAATATTGGTGGTAATAATAGTGCTATAGTTGAGCTTGAAGAGTTATTAGCGATATTACATAAAAAACAGAAAGCTTTAGTATTTACTTCTGGGTATGTTGCAAACGATACTACTTTACAAACTCTAGCTAAAATTATTCCTGGATTGGTATTTATTTCTGATGAATATAATCATGCATCCATAATTGCAGGTATTAGAAATTCAAGAGCAGAAAAACATATTTATTTCCATAATAATATGCAATCTTTACAACAAATTTTATCATCTATACCAATAAATCAGCCAAAAATTATTGTATTTGAAGCGATTTATTCTATGAGTGGAACTATTGCCGCCGTAAAAGAGATTTGTAATTTAGCTAAGATGTATAATGCATTAACATATATTGATGAAGTGCATAGCGTTGGATTGTATGGAGATGATGGTTCTGGGATATGTACATTAACTGGTTTATTTAACCAGGTTGATATTATACAAGGTAATTTGGCTAAAGCTTATGGAGCAATTGGAGGATATATTGCAGCCAATAGTAATATCATTGATGCTATTAGGTCAACAGCATCAGGGTTTATTTTTACAACGGCTTTACCTCCAGTAATTAGTTGTGCAGCTATGACTAGTATAAAATATTTAATGAAGTCTAATAAAGAAAGGCTTAAACTTCAAGAAACTGTAGCTAAGTTAAAGGATAGTCTAACAAGTGCTGGAATAAGATATTTGACTAATAATAGTCATATTATAGCTATAGTTATTGGTGAGCCAGTGTTAACGCAAAGAGTTGCTCAAATCTTATTAGAAGAGTATAATATATACATTCAAGCTATTAACTTTCCAACAGTGCCAAGAGGTACAGAAAGATTGAGAATTACTCCTACTCCATTTCATACTGACGGAATGATACATAATTTAACAGTAGCTTTAAAACAGATATTATTAAATCTTAACATATATGCAGCATTGAGATGATATAGCTTTTTATTTATAATTGAAGTTATTTAACTTATAAGTATCTATTATTGTTTGACATATAATTTTGATTATAATAGCCAACGGAATAGCCAAAAATATTCCTGTAAATCCTAAATAATAGCTACAGGTTAATACTGAAAAATATATCCATATAGGGTGTAAGCCAACTTTGCTGCCTATAAGTTTAGGAGTAAGAAAGTGACTTTCTAAAATGTGACTGATGATATAAATCATAATTACATAAAGTAACTTGAACGATAAACCAAATTGAGAAAAACATGTTATTAATGCTATGCTTGTTGAGATTATTGTTCCAATTAAAGGTATTATAATTATAGTACCAGAAAATAATCCTATAGTTAAAGAAAAATCTAAATTAATTAATAATAGTGAGATGCTATAAAAAATTGATAATATTAGACAAGTATTTAGTTGTCCCTGAGCATATGCTAATAACGAAGTATTTATGCTATTAACTATTTTATTAATATATGAAAGGCTTTGCTGAGGAAGTATAGACTTGCAGCTATTGATAATTAGCTTCCAGTCTCTGAGAAAATAAAATAGTAATATACCAGTAAATGCTGCTGTAACAACGCTATGTATGGTAGTAATGGTATATTGCCAAGCGTGATTTAAAATATGAGTTATTATCAGAATCCAACTATTTATTATTTCAGTAAGTATGTGTTTAATATTATGATTAAGGTCAAGATTGTTAATACTGTTATTAGATTCTATAAAGCTTTGTATGGTTGCTCTATATGCTGGAATATTGGCAACTAATAGTGCTGCTTGTTTATAGATAATTGGCATTAGTAATAGTGCTGCTACAATTAGAATAGTTAAAAATACTACAAATACTATGGATACTATTAAGTTTCGTGATAATTTAAGTTTTATTTGTAATATTTCTACTATTGGGTTTAGTATATAAGCTAAAACTGCAGCTGCTAAAAATGGAGTAGCTATATTAATTAAAAAATAACATAACGATAATATTATTGCTGTAATTATAAAATACAGTATGTAGTTATTTGTTTTTACTATCATATAACAATGATCTTCAGTTAATTAAGTAATATTGAATTGTAAAATGAGGAATATAGTTTAAGAAAAATTTTACCATGAATGAAATGCATTTTTAATTACAAGGTAATACTATAGCAAATTAATAAAATTAATGGAATTAATCTTGATACTATCAAGATTAATTGATTTTTGATAGTTTAATTTTATTAGACCTCTTTCGAAACTGGTTAAAGTAGTTCAAAATTATAAATGCCAGAGATCAAATTAAATCTAAGACCGAATCTTTTACGTCTATTTCGATATTTATCGGCAATAATTTTGAACTACTTTAACCAGTTTCGAAAGAGGCCTAATATATCACCATCTAAAAAATTAATTCTACTATCAGATTGTTGCAACATTGTTGAGTTAAGCTATCTAATTGTTCCTGTAACCCTTTATTCTGATTATTATATACAATAGTTAAGTTAGTTTTATTACTTTGGCATATAGATGATAATATATAATGCTTATCTACTATTGATCTTAGTATATTACAATCAAAATTTATTAGTGTATATACATTTCGTTTGCTATAGTTAAATATATAACTGTAAACTAAATTTGTTAATTCAGCTAAATTATTGCTGTTAGGCAAGATTTGGATAGAATCACTAGTATCACTGATTCGCATAACCACCCTATATATTTAAAAATTGTATTACATTCCTGATTTATAAATTACATTAGCTGAATTATCAAGCTGTATTTGTTGTATAGGTATTAAAAAACTAAGATATAAGCTCTAGTTTATACTGAATATTAAGAAGGCTATGCTTTAAGCCTCAATATCCTTAACATAACTGCGCGCTATTCTTGACGAAAACTATTCCATTTTAAGCCATGAAGGCGAATGTGACGGTGTTTTAATCTAGTTCAGAGGAAAATTTTAAAATCAATGCAGCTTTATTTTGCTGTTCTTTATCAAAAATATCTTTACCAACCATAGTCCAATAATCTTGAACATTTGGATGTTACGTTAAAGTTTTTTTTAGTGAAACAATTGCACCAAATAAAGTATTTGTTGGTAACTGATCAAGCTTAACATTAGCAACTAATCCTCCAATTTCAATAAAACGTCGAGTACGCATTTTACGGTCTTTAATTTTGAGGTTAACTTCATCCATGATTATCTTAGCTTTTTTGTTGGAAAGTAATTTTTTGCTGCATAAGATTTGCAATGTTAGTAATTCAGAAAGATAAAAAAAATTAGGAAAAATATATCAAAATAAAATCACGTAAAGAAAAAAACGCACCTACCAAACCAGCATCAAATAATTATAGTCAAAAAAACGTGAATTCAAAGTTAGAAGCTTCATTAAAGAATAAGCTTAAGCTGGCAGGTAAGCTAGATAGCGCTTTCCATCCATAAGAACAGTACTGTGATAGTACATTTCATGTTCAAGATGATTTAACTAACTAGAAGAAATAAGTTAGAGTAAGAGTTATTATGAGCCTTATACGCTTTATAAAAGCTGCTATTTAGTTTATTCTCGTTTAAGTTGATACACGAAATTTAACTGTAGCTGTATTAATATTATTTGTCATATGACAATAATATCTTGATGTTAATTGTGAAAATATAGCGCAAATTTATGTATAACATTTGGCTAATTGGAGTGCTAATTTTTAATCCAACAACTTGAATTTATAGTTGATAAGGTTAGAGTAGCATTCAGTTGATAATGTTGCTTAAAAATATTTCTTAGAGTAAAGAAGTATGCAGCATCTTTATACAATAAAAAGATATCATAGATTATCAGAGAAGATACTCAGAAAATTTTTGATTAAATAAAACAGAAAGAAAGCACTATGTAACAGCAAACAATATTCTAAAACTGTTAAGTCCTATATTCAATAAGGCTATAGACTGTGGATTATTAGATAAAAATCCTGTATATAATAAAAAAAACACAAGCAAAAATCAAGATCTAAATATATAATATATAATAGACTTCTTTCGAAACTGGTTAATGTAGTTCAAAATTATAAATGCCAGAGATCAAATTAAATCTAAAACCGAATCTTTTACGTCTATTTCTATATTTATCATCAATAATTTTGAACTACATTAACCAGTTTCGAAAGAGGTCTATTATATCTTTTTGTCATATAAGATTTTTAAGGAAGGTGTTGTGAATTTAGATTTTGATTTTAGAGCTAAAGCATGAATAATAAATACTTTTTGGATGAATAAAAACTATATATGATTAAAATTGCAGAATTGGTAGTAACTTTTTTTTATTTAGGAAAGGTTAAGTTTGCTCCAGGTACATTAGGTTCGATAGTAGCTTTTCCATTAAGTTTATTAGTATATAGATATTTACCTGTATACGAATTTTATCAATTTAATATAACATTACTTGCTATTGCAGTTGTATTATTTATTGTTGGTAGTTTTTTTTGCAAAATATATATTGGATACTATGGGATACATGATCCTGGGGAAATTATTATTGATGAAGTAGCTGGGCAAATACTGACTATTATACTTGTAATGCAGTTAATAA
Source organism: Orientia tsutsugamushi str. Boryong (assembly GCF_000063545.1). Taxonomy (NCBI): domain Bacteria; kingdom Pseudomonadati; phylum Pseudomonadota; class Alphaproteobacteria; order Rickettsiales; family Rickettsiaceae; genus Orientia; species Orientia tsutsugamushi. Next base: position 339,305 of record NC_009488.1, on the reverse strand, counting down.
ATCATATTAATGCCAATTCAGTGCTAATGTTTTTAGTAGAGTTACTGAGATGCACTGTAGTTTCTGTAAACAATTATTGCAGTATATGTGATATAAATTATGTTAAGGAATTTAAGAATTATAATCTAGTGGTTTTATTGATATTGTCCTTATTATTTTTTAGATTGTGTGATATAGTTAAACCATGGCCTGTAGGTTTTATAGATCAGAATCTTAAAAATGGAATAGGAGTAATGTTAGATGATATTATTGCTGGATTAATGGCTGCGATAATGGTATACATTTTTATCAAATTCTAGATGATACTAGTCGATAATCAATATTTTACTTTTGTTTTATAGAATTAAAAATAAATTTATAATTTATGCAGTTGGATGATGCAGTAATTGCTCAAGTTAGAGAAATATATGACTTATTAATTACAAGAAACAACAACTTATTGATATCAACTGCTGAATCTTGTACTGGTGGAATGCTTGCTGCTTATATTACTTCAATTTCTGGCGCTTCAAAGATTTTTCATTCTGGCTTCATAGTATATTCTAATGTATCTAAAGTAAAATTGCTAGGATTACCACAACATATTCTATCAATTTATGGTTCAGTATCAGCTGAATGTGCTATTGCTATGGCTGAGAATTGTAAAATAGTTACTAAAAGTGATATTGCTTTGTCAATTACTGGTAATGCTGATTCTTCCAGTATACCAGAACAAAAGCAAGGAGGGCTAGTTTATTTTGGAATATGTGGGACTAATTCTAAAAGCTACAAAAAAAATTTTAATGGAGATAGACATCAAGTTCGTAGTCAAGCGTGCCAGTATGCTATAGAGTTACTGGGAGATTATGTATGTAATATACTACAATAATCTTTAATAATTAAGTAATTTAAACTAATAGGATATAAATTTAATGGAATTGAAAAAAAGTACTACTAAGAGAAGTAGTGTTAATGCTTTAGAAGAAATATTATACAATGAAATAAAAGTATTAGACCATGGATTTATAAGAGTTGTAGATTATATGGGAGATGATTTTTCAGTAGTACAAGCTGCTAGAGTCTCTTATGGTCGTGGAACGAAGCAACTTTCTCAAGATAGAGGATTGATAAGATATTTAATGCGACACAGACATACAACACCATTTGAGATGTGTGATATAAAGTTTCATATTAAACTGCCAATTTTTGTAGCACGTCAATGGATCAGACATCGTACAGCAAGTATTAATGAATATTCAGCTCGTTACTCTATTTTAGCGAAAGAGTTTTATTTGCCAAGAAATGAGGATATAACTCCTCAGTCAAAAACTAATAAGCAGGGTAGGTCAGAAGAGGTAATATCTGAGCAGTGGTCAATGAGAGTTTTAGAAATATTAAAGAGCGATGCTGAAAGATGTTATCAACACTATGAAGAAATGCTTAATGAAGATAGTGAAGGGCATATAGTAAATTCTGAAAACGTAGGGATTGCAAGAGAGTTGGCTAGAATTAATCTGCCTCTAAATTATTATACTGAGTGGTATTGGAAAGTGAACTTACATAATTTATTACATTTTCTATCCTTAAGAGGAAGTAAACATTCTCAATATGAAATTAGAGCTTATGCAAAAAAGATGATTGATATAGTAAAGCTTTGGGTTCCTTATAGTTTTGAGGCATTTGAAGATTATATATTGCATTCAGCATTAATATCAAAGGGAGGCTTGGCAGTAGTTAGAAAAATGATAAAAGGTGAAAAGGTTAGTATGGAGGATAGTAACCTTTCAAAAAGAGAATGGGAAGAGTTAATGGAGATAGTTAATGGAGATAGTTAATGTATTATTGAATATGGAATTAATAAATGCTGTTTTTATAGATTAAATTGAATTTTAAATGTGAATAGTGAGAAAAAACATTATAAAAATAAGAATACTTCTTGACATAAAACAAAAAAACTATATAACTGTGTGAAGAAGCAAGTAATAAAGTATCTTTATATCTTGTAGCTGTTTAATAAGTAAATAAAGTTATCCAATATAAATAACTAACACAAAAAAAATTTACTGTTAGATACAAAACAATTTTTAGAATTAGTTCTGTATGCAATCAAGTAATTTCAAGTAATTAATAACAAAAGGGCATTCGGTGGATGCCTTGGCGCTAGAAGGCGATGAAGGACGTAATACGCTGCGATAAGCTTCGGGGAGCTGCGAATGAGCTTTGATCCGGAGATTTCCGAATGGGGGAACCCACTTGATTTATCAAGTATTATATAATGAATAAAATAGTTATATAAAGCAAACCCAGCGAATTGAAATATCTTAGTAGCTGGAGGAAAGGACATCAATTGAGACTCCGTTAGTAGTGACGAGCGAAAGCGGACCAGGCCAGTAGTATTAGAAAAATAACTAGAATAATATGGAAAGATTAGCAATATAGGGTGATAGCCCCGTATAGGTAAAAATTTTTAATACTCTTGAGTAAGGCGAGACACGTGAAATCTTGTTTGAAGATGGGGGGACCACCCTCCAAGCCTAAGTACTCTCTAGCGACCGATAGTGTACTAGTACTGTGAAGGAAAGGTGAAAAGAACCCCGGTTAGGGGAGTGAAATAGATCTGAAACCAAATGCCTACAACCAGTCGGAGCAGGTTATGTTAATGATAGTATGGTTTTAGTTGAGCAATCAATTATATTATATGGTTATATACTGTATCTTGTGACGGCGTACCTTTTGTATAATGAGTCAGCGAGTTAATTTATTAAGCAAGCTTAAGCTGTTAAGTGTAGGCGTAGCGAAAGCGAGTCTGAATAGGGCGATTAAGTTTAATGAATTAGACCCGAAACCGAGTGATCTAGCCATGGCCAGGCTGAAGGTAAAGTAATATTTACTGGAGGGCCGAACCCGTTAATGTTGAAAAATTATGGGATGAGCTGTGGCTAGGGGTGAAAGGCTAATCAAACTCGGATATATCTGGTTCTCCGCGAAATCTATTTAGGTAGAGCGTTATGTGGTTGTTATTGAAGGTAGAGCACTGAATAAGCTAGGGGGTCATACAGGCTTACCAAACTTAATCAAACTCCGAATGTCAATAAAGTATAGCATAACAGACAGACTGTGGGCGCTAAGGTTCATAGTCGAGAGGGAAACAGCCCAGATCGTCATCTAAGGTCCCCAAATCATAGCTAAGTGTGAAAGGATGTGAAAAGACCAAAACAACTAGGAAGTTGGCTTAGAAGCAGCCATCTTTTAAAGAAAGCGTAATAGCTCACTAGTCTAGATAAGTTTTTTTGCGCCAACAATGTAGCGGGGCTAAAGCTATGTACCGAAGATACGAACTTAATATTGTAATGGTATTAAGTGGTAGCGGAGCGTTCCGTAAGCCTGTGAAGGTAGACCGTGAGGTCTGCTGGAGGTATCGGAAGTGAGAATGCTGACATGAGTAACGATAAAAAATGTGAGAAACATTTTCGCCGAAAATCTAAGGTTTCCTGCGTAAAGCTAATCTGCGCAGGGTTAGTCGGCTCCTAAGGTGAGGCTGAAAGGCGTAGCTGATGGGAATCAGGTTAATATTCCTGAACCTAAGAGATGTGACGAAAGTAAGACATTGTATAGGCTTAATGGATTGTCTATGCAGTTAATATTTTCCAGGAAATAGCACTCTTATTTAAGACCGTACCGGAAACCGACACAGGTAGATAGGTAGAGTATACCAAGGCGCTTGAGAGAACGATGCTGAAGGAACTAGGCAAATTGCATCCGTAACTTTGGAAGAAGGATGACCTATATATGGGCAACCAATTATAGGTGGCACAGGCTAGGGGGTAGCGACTGTTTAATAAAAACACAGGACTCTGCAAAGTCAATAGACGAGGTATAGGGTCTGACGCCTGCCCGGTGCTGGAAGATTAAAAGGAGGAGTGCAAGCTCTGAATTGAAGTCCCAGTGAACGGCGGCCGTAACTATGACGGTCCTAAGGTAGCGAAATTCCTTGTCGGGTAAGTTCCGACCTGCACGAATGGCGTAACGACTTCCCCGCTGTCTCCAGTATCGACTCAGTGAAATTGAATTCTCCGTGAAAATGCGGAGTTCCCACGGTTAGACGGAAAGACCCCGTGAACCTTTACTACAGCTTTGTATTGGTATTAGAAGTTAAATGTGCAGGATAGGTGGGAGGCTATGAAGCAGTGACGCCAGTTATTGTGGAGCCATCCTTGAGATACCACTCTTTTAATTTTTGATATCTAACTGAATTCCTTGAATCAGGAATCAAGACAGTGCATGGTGGGTAGTTTGACTGGGGCGGTCGCCTCCCAAAGAGTAACGGAGGCGCGCGAAGGTTAGCTCAAGTTGGTCGGAAATCAACTGTTGAGTGTAATGGCATAAGCTAGCCTGACTGCGAGTCTGACAAGACGAGCAGAGACGAAAGTCGGTCATAGTGATCCGGTGGTCCCGAGTGGAAGGGCCATCGCTCAACGAATAAAAGGTACTCCGGGGATAACAGGCTAATGATTTCCAAGAGCCCATATCGACGAAATCGTTTGGCACCTCGATGTCGGCTCATCACATCCCGGGGCTGGAGAATGTCCCAAAGGTTCGGCTGTTCGCCGATTAAAGTGGTACGTGAGCTGGGTTTAGAACGTCGTGAGACAGTTTGGTCCCTATCTGCCGTGGGTGTTGGAGATTTGAGAGGGCCTGCCTTTAGTACGAGAGGACCGAGGTGGACGTACCTATGGTGTACCAGTTGTCGCGCCAGCGGCACAGCTGGGTAGCTAAGTACGGAAGAGATAACTGCTGAATGCATCTAAGCAGGAAGCTTGCCTCAAGACTAGATCTCCCCATTAAAGCTGTGGAAGACTACCACGTTGATAGGCCAGGTGTGTAAGTACGGTGACGTATTGAGCTAACTGGTACTAATAGCTTGATTGATTTAATTACTCTGAAATTGTATACAGTGCTAATTCTATTGTTGTTTTTGATGTTAATATATTTGTGTACAGTACGATATTGGTAACTTTATTTATTTTAAACTGTTTTTAAGCTATAGTATAGGAACTATAGCCTATATGTCTGGCTTGGTGGTTATAATTATGAGTGACACATACGATCCCATTCCGAACTCGATCATTAAACCTCATAATGCTGATGGTACTGTGTTTAAACATGGGAGAGTAAGTTGCTGCCAGGCTTGATATGTAGTTTCATTTGTTACTGTAATCCTTATTAATTTAGGTAAATTTTATCTACTAGCATTAGAAATAACATTCAATAAAATATTGTACCTTACCTTATATTAATATTATATTAGCAACACTATTAAAGTTTTTGTAGTAATGATGTTTCTTTTTAACGAATCAGTTATTAAACTTTGAAATATCTATGATAGTATGCTAAAATTTAGCTAAAAATATAATGCTAATGGATAATAGTGAAATAGCAGTTGATATTAAAAATAGTAAATACTTTCAAGATGCTTATAGGTGGTATAAAGCTAAGTATCTTTATCCATTTCTACATCGGTCTGTAGTATTTATTATACTAGCGTTATTATTGCTATTAATAGTACTGAGTATAATTAATGTTTATAGCTTGCTGCCTGTTACACAATCACTAAAATATATTATTTCAGTAGATGAAAAATTTAATGCTGCTGCAAAAATAACTCCTGCAGATCAAGTACTTAAAAATCCACTTCAATCTATAGTAAAAATTTTAGCTGAAAGCTATGTTGTAAAACGTGAAAGTTATAACTACAATCAACTTGCTAGTCAATTTCAATATATCAAGAATAGATCTACGCGAGGAATATTTAGACAATTTGTTAATTATATGAGTCTTCAAAACTATCAGTCTCCTGTATTAAGATATCAAAAGACTGCTAAGCGTAAAATTAAGATTTTGTCATCAGTATTTCTTAATAATGATGAGTTAGCTGTATATTTTCACTCATGTGCCATAGATGATAAAGGTAATATGGTTGAAGATATGAAGTGGAAAGCAAACATTATTTTTGAAACAGATCAAGTTAATTTAAATGCTGCATCTGGTTCAATTTTTAAATTTTTTGTAACAGATTATAAAATAACATTACTACAGAATAATAATGAGAAATAGCAATAATCAGATTAGTTTTTTTATTATATTATTAACTATTATAATGTTGCCGTTTAGAGCGATGGCTATTAGGGAACCTAAGCCTACAGCTATTGATAGCAGAATAAGAGTAATGACTTATAGTCCAAATGATGTGTTTAAATTTACTGGGTATTATAACTATCAAGGATGTATAGAGCTTGATAAAGGTGAAGAAATTGTAAATTTATCAATGGGAGATCCAAATGCATGGTTTATTCAAGAATTCGGTAATAGAATTTTTATAAAACCTATCAAGGATGATGCTACTACTAATATGCTTCTTATTACTAACAAACGTACTTACTTTTTTGAATTACATGCTGAGGAAGTACAAAATATTAATGATTCTAACATGATATTTAATGTAAAATTTTTATATCCTGACAATGAGAAGAGTAATAGTACAAATTTAGTATCATTAACTTCAGAAGTAGATTTATCTCACCCGGAAAATTATAATTTTTACTATACCATTAGTGGGCATCAGGAAATAGCACCAATAAAAATTTTTGATGATGGAGATTTTACTTATATATATTTTAGAGATAAAAATGTTGTAATGCCAACAGTATATATAGTAGATGATAGGAAAAAAGAGTCGCTTGTAAATTTTAGAATAAGTACTAAAAATCCTAACTTGATGATTGTTGAACAAGTATCTCTTAGATTATCTTTAAGATTAGGAAAAAAAGTAGTATATGTATTTAACGAAGCGTTACTATCAAAGTAGTTAATTTTAATACTCAACAACTATTTGGGAGATTATAGCTTAAATTGTTAAGATATTAACTTTAGTAAAAAAAAACAGTTACAGTTATAGTTGTGGTAATGTTATAACCTTTTATCGCGTTTTAGAGGTCTTTTTTTAAAAAAGCATTTTGCATACACAAAAGAAGTACAAGAATATATGTCCTATTTGTATATAGGAAAAAAAGAGCTATAAAGGCTATTCTACCTTGATTGTGAAACTTCAGATTGGTGTAATAAATTTAATGACTTTTTCCTCTGTTGGTAGTTTTTTCAACTGCAATATTCTGATGAGGTTGATAGATAATGTTATTAGTTATTTGATGCTCATACTTCACCCCCATTTCATGCAACTTGCTACCTATCTTCATGACCTCCTCCTGATCTTCACGACTAAATCTTTTTAAGATTGTCTTGGTTATATCATATAAAAATTGCCAAGACATTTCAGTTAGCTGTTTCAAAGATAGCTTGTGCACTACAGATCTAGCTTGAGCATAATCCTTTTGTGCTATTGCATCTCCTCGTTGTATATAATTGTTTTTGCTTTGTTTAGATTTTCGTATTTTGTAAATCAATATAGCAATCGTAATAATAACTAAAGGTATAGATAAAATTAGATGATTAAGCATAGTTTAAATTGCTCTTTTGTTGTTTACTTGATTCATTTGAATTTATACTTATAAAAGCTTATATATTATAGTATAAAAATTCTAAAATAAAAAACAAGGTATGAAATTTATGTCATCCTGGCTTAATAAGCTTACTGCAGCTGTTAGCAAGACAACTAATAAGCTTACAGTACAAATTACTAAACTTTTTTCTGAAAAAACTATAACCAAAGAATCTATTGAACAGCTAGAAGAGGTTTTATTAAGTGCTGATTTTGGTGTTACAGCTACTAATAATATTATCGAAAATTTTAAAACGATTAAATTTAATAAGAATATTCAGTTAGATGATATTAAATCAGAGCTAGCAAAATCAATTATAAAATTTGCTTTTCCAAACGGAAATCCTGAACTACATATTAAGCCAGATGTACTTAATGTAATGATTATATGTGGAATTAATGGTAATGGTAAAACTACAACTATTGGTAAATTATCACATTACTATAACTTGCAAGGACAAAAAATAGCTATAGCTGCTTGTGATACTTTTAGGGCTGCAGCAACAGAGCAGCTAGAAGTATGGGCAAATAGGTCAGGTAGCTATCTATTTAAAGGAAATCCAGGAGCAGATCCTGCAAGTGTAGCATATCAAGCTGTTAGTTGGGCAATAGATAATAAAATTAACATATTGTTTATTGATACAGCTGGTAGACTTCATAATCATAAAAATTTAATGGATCAATTAAAAAAGATCAAAAAGGTTATTAATCAGTATCATAGTAGTTCTGTATGTTATACTTTACTTACTCTAGATGCTACTAATGGGCAAAATGCCTTTACTCAAGTTGAGCAATTTCAAGATATTGTATTATTAGATGGAGTAATTATTACAAAACTTGATAGTACATCAAAAGCAGGAGTGGCTGTAGGGATAGCTGAAAAGTTTAAAATTCCTATTTATTTTATTGGTATAGGGGAACAAATTGATGATATTAAGGAATTTAATGCTAGTGATTTTGTAAATGCAATATTAGCAGGGCTTACACAAAAGAATAAAAATATGTAGAGAAGAGATATTTTTGGCAAAAGTACAAAGAAAAATTGTAATTGTTTGCAAAAAAAACTGCATACTATTTTGTTTTTGAAGATGAATACTTAGGTGAAATACACTAGTTTTTGCAGTTTTAATTGTGAGTTATTGCATCTTCTGCAAAACTAATACCAGAAAATCACTATCTACATCAAAACAACTCAATAACTTTGTATATTCATAAGTTATTATTTCTCATTTACTCATAGCATAAGTTCAGTAGATATAATAGAGAAAAAAATAAAATTATAAAAACTACATTAGTGAATTAGGCTATATATCTCAATCTTAAAATAATAAAAACTACTTAGGCATAACTTTTGATATAGTAATCATATAATCCAGAATAGCGCTAATCCTAGCCAAATTGTTTAAGGCATTGTCACTATCTTCTTACATGCAAGTTAAGAATGTTGGTGCAGGATAGTAGCAATGCTCTAAATAAATTTTCATGATTCTGAAAATTTATCAATCAAGATTACTTTTTAATATCTGTTCATTTTCTATTGCCGCCTTACATTGTTCTAATTCTAGTAAACAAACTATGTTATTATAATAAGCTTCTACACAATTAGGTTTATACTGAATAGCTAAATGAAAATTTTCTATTGCTTCTTGATATTTGTTTAACTCAAAAACTAAAATTTCAATATTAAATTTTTTCTGCTATCATGGTTCTATACTGCATTCATTTTCTGTTGTATGAGCTGATTATTTTTTTGATACAATAGCTGTATTTAACAATCTTAATAATAAAACAGCTGTTATATATTTCATATGATTATTAATTGCACTTTAAATTTTTGATTAGCTACTGACAGCCAAATAATTACTGAATTAGCAGTGTTATAATTAAATTTTCTTTTATATTGTTGTATTTTTTTAATCTTATCTATAATACTATCAAAAATTTTATCAATATTCTTTATTTTTTCATTAGACCTCTTTCGAAACTGGTTAAGGTAGTTCAAAATTATTGCTTACAAATATCGAAATAGACGTAAAAGATTCGTTCTTAGATTTATTTTGATCTTTGGCATTTATAATTTTGAACTACCTTAACCAGTTTCGAAAGAGGTCTATTATCTCAATGATTACTGTTAATAACATTAGTTGAATTAGATACATGTGCTTTTCTATAAAAAAAGTGTTAATATTATTGGTTTAAAGTTAAAAATGAAATACATAAAGTAGCTCACTTATTTCATGACTTTTTTGATGCTATCTTTTACATTTTACATTCTGTAACTACCTTTCCAAATTTAAGCTATGCTGTCAACATACAATGTTTATTCTAGCTTCAAAAGCAAAATTTAAATAACTATTTTCATTTTCATTAATTTATATTAGAATGACAATATATGGTTAATATTTTAAGTTAGCATTATTATAGTTAGAAAACTAACAGTTATATGAAGATTAAAGCTGCTCTTATTCGACAACATCCAATCTGGAACAATCATAATGAAATTAACTTATGTTATGTAAAAAAAATTATAAAAACAACTCTATGTCATAACGTTTTTGCGAAGTTGCAGTTAGTTCAGCAAGCTGAAGTTGTAATTTTATTAACTAATGATCATGAAATGCAGAACTTAAATTTTACTCATAGAAAAATTAATAAACCAACAAATGTTCTATCATTTCCAGATCAAGTTCTTGATTGGCAAAATTTATCTACTTTAGACATACAGGATAACTATATTTATTTAGGAGACATTGCATTTGGATATAATTCAATTTCTAAAGAAGCAGTAGAACAACAAAAAACTTTTATTAACCATTTTACTCATTTGCTAATACATGCAATATTACATTTACTAGGGTTTGATCATCAACACGACAGTGAAGCTATAATTATGGAAGAGTTAGAAGTTAATTTACTTGCTAAATTTAGTATAGCATCACCATATTAGTAAGTATAACTGATGCAACTTAAACCTTTAGATAAAAAGGCAAAAAAGCACTTTATTGCCTATTATATAACAGCATTAAAAAACTGGTGTTTCCAAATTTTAAGCAGGTTTCGGCTTATGTATAATGCTAAGTATAGGGAATTATATCATATTATTCAGGACCTTGAAATTAATGGTAATAAGATGTCTATAAGAGAGCAGATGTTACTCAGCAATTTCCTAAAATGCTATAACAAAAGCTTAGAAGAGATCATGATACCTAGATCTGATATTAAAGCAATTAAACTACCACTTACTCTTGATAAGTTAAAATCAATCATTACTCATACTTATCATACTCGTATATTAGTATATGAGAATAATCTTGATACTATTCTTGGGTTTGTACATATAAGAGATTTACTGCCTATATTGCTGGATGATAAGAACTTTACATTAAATTCCATTTTACGCCAACCTATTATTGCTGCTCAATCAATGAAAGTACTAGATTTGCTATCTGTTATGCAAAGAAAAAAAACATATATATCAATAGTAGTTGATGAATATGGTGGAACAGATGGCATAGTAACTACTGAAGATATTATAGAAAAAATATTTGATGGCATTGATCAGGAAGATAGTAGTTACTTTGATGCAAGGCCAGAATTTATATATCAAGTAGTTGATCAGCAAACTATTATTACAAGTGCGAGAGTAAGAATTGAAACATTAGAAAAAGCTATCGGCATTCAATTAAAACAAGAAGAAGATGAATGTAATACTATTGGTGGCCTAGTACTTACTCGAATAGGACATATGCCATCTGTAGGTTTTGTTGTAAACATTAACAAAAATATACAAGCTGAAATTGTTGATGCTACTCCTCGTATATTAAAACAAATTAAATTGACTATTCAAGATTACGAAAAATCTAATATCTTATAGTTATTATTGTTTACATTTATCAAACATAAAATATCAAACTGTTGGAAAATTATGATTTCCACCTATTAAGGTTAATATCTAAGTCAAATAAATCAAGTGCTCTGCCAACAGAGTATTCAATAATATCTTCAATATCTGCCGGTTTATTGTAAAATGCAGGTACAGGTGGTACTATTATTCCTCCAATATTTGTTACTTTGCTCATATTTTCCAAATGTGTTATGTGATATGGAGATTCTCGAAACATTAATACTAAGCGTCGTCTTTCCTTTAGATTAACAGATGCTGCTCTTACAATTAAATTATCTTCATATCCTTGAGCAATGGAAGTTAACGTTTTAGCGCTACAAGGAGCAACAATCATACCACAAGTTTTAAATGACCCACTAGATATTGCAGCTGCAATATCAGAATTTTTATAATAAAAAGTAGATAGCTTTATAACATCCTTAATCGTAAACTTAGTTTCAATTGAGATAGTTAATGCAGCTGCCTTAGAGATAATTAAATGAGTAGCAATACCATGATTTTTTAGCAACTCAAGAGCTTTAATACCAAATATTGCTCCAGATGCTCCAGTAATAGCAACAACAATATTATTTTGTTTATACATTACTATATACTATAATGAATGATAAATGGCGGAAAAGAGGGGATTTGAACCCCTGATACGGTTAACGTAAACACGCTTTCCAGGCATGCGCCTTAAACCACTCGGCCACTTTTCCATTTGAAATATAGTGTAAATAAAACTCATTGCTAATTTTTGAAAAGAGACTAATTGCTTAATGTTGATGTAAACTGGCATATTAAGCATGTAATACATAATATGTTAGTACATAAAAAAATTGCTGTTGTTTTATTCTTAATATTAAATATAAAAAACCTTATATTATCTTTAAATTGTGCTAAAATATACAATAAAAAGTAATATCATACAATAATAAAATTAATTATAAAATACTTAATTTAGCTTACACATGTAATTAAATGTATTATATTTATTATCGTAATATTTATTATATAGTTAATGTAGTAGAATGATAGTACCAATAGTGATATCATGATCCAATGCCATTATTTCTTTCTGTAGTATGACTGCTGCAATACTTGTTGTTGATGATTTAGAATATAATAGAAAGCTTTTAGAAACAAAGTTATTAACAGAATATTATACTGTATACACCGCTGCTAATGGACAAGAAGCTATTAAAATACTTGAAGCTATTAAAATAGATGTTGTATTACTTGATATTGTGATGCCAGGTATGGATGGCTTTGAACTTTGCAAAGCCATAAAGTCTAATCAAGATACTGCTCATATACCTGTAATCATAATAACTGCGCTATCAGATATTGAGGATAAAGTTAAAGGTCTTGAATGTGGAGCAGATGAATTTTTAACTAAACCAATAGAAGATATTTCTTTATTTGCTAGAGTAAAATCATTAGTGCGTATGAAGGCAGTTTCTAATCAAATAAAACTTCGCAGCATAACTTACAATCAAATTAATAATAATGATTCTGAATTTCTTAACGCTAATAAGGTTGGTACTACACTTGGTTTTAAACAAAGTAATGATTTTTCAAATAGTACAATTTTAATTATCGATGATGATGCTATATGGTTCAATCGCATCTCAGAAATAATAACATGCCTTACTAAAAAAGTTGAGTTATTTGAATGTATAAATTATACAGATAACAAAAATAAGTTATTAACAGATTTAGAGAAAATAGCTACTAGCTTGGTTCCAGATTTGTTAATAATTAATAACCAAATTATATTAGAAGATCCATTAAGAGTATATGCAATTTTACGGTCTAAAGATGAATTAAAGCAATCAGCATTTATACTGTTAACTGAAGATTCATTGGAAAACAGAGATCATGATGATATTAGTACTGATAAACTACTTAAGGGATTAGAAATGGGAATAAATGATTTCTTTCCTTACTCAATTGACAATAACGAATTACTAGCAAGAATTAAAACTCAATTAAGACGTAAACAATATCAAGATCAACTAAAGCAAGATCTAGATAATAGGTTAAACTTAGCAGCAAAAGATGGATTAACTAATATTTTTAATCGTAGATACTTTGACAGTCATATTAATCAACTTATTAATGATGCTAAAGACAGTAATAAGTCACTGTTTTTAATAATGATAGACTTTGATCATTTTAAAATGGTAAATGACATTTATGGACACCAAGTAGGTGATGAAGTATTAAAGGCTTCTGTCAAAATTATAGAGACTAATATCAGAGTTACTGACTTAATTGCAAGATATGGTGGGGAAGAGTTTATAATTACTATCTACGATGATGATATTGATCAGCAAAAGGCAATAGCATTGGCAAATAGAATTAAAATTAAAATTGAAACACACAATTTTATCATTTCTAATCTAAAACTTCAACTTAAGCAAACTATATCAATAGGAATCACTGAGTACGATCCACCAGAAGATGCTAATGCTTTAATTAGCAGAACTGACAAAGCACTTTATAATGCCAAACATTATGGTAGAAATCAAGTATGGGCTCTATTTAGGTAAAATTAAGTGTAACAAATTGACCAAAGTTAACTATAAGTCATAAGTTAACTATAAGTCATAAAGTCATATATCAAAAAGCATTAAGATTAAGTAAAAGATTAAACTTTGTATAATGTTAATTTTGAGTATATTAAGTTAATTTTAACCAGAGTTCGATATAGCGCTTAATTCTGGAAGGTAGTTACACTTTGTAAAGTATATTATAAAAACGATGCTTAATAACTGATTATTCTTTGTAGGCATTCTGTATTATACTTTTCATACTTTCACTTATCCTATTCTGGAGTTAGAATTGTTAAAAAGTGACAAACATACGCTAATGTTACCTAAAATAATTATGATTGCAACAAGAAAATATTAATATCTCACAACTGATCATGTTATATTAGTTTTTAAACTTGGGATTTAATAGGTCGACATCAAATGAAAAAGTTGGTATTGTAACTTTGAATTTTTCCAAAGATGACTTATCCAGCATAGTGTATTTTCCTTTCATAAGACCAGAATTAGTAAATAACCTGGTTTGGCTTACATATTCAAAAACTTCCATAGAATTTAAGACAGGCTGCTGACCTACTACTCCTTCTCCTTCTGTTTCTTCAACTGTACTACTAGAATCATATATTTGCCAATATCTACTTAATAATTGTACAGGATTCTGTCTTAAATTTTTGATTCGGACATTATATAGCCATACATATATAGAACGTAATCTATTAGATGCTTCAGGATAAAAAGCTGGCCTTACAGTTACCAATATATCAGCTGTTAAAGCATGAAATCCATTAAATTGATGATTCTCTATATTCATTATATTATAATTTCAATGATACTAATAAAATAATAATAATATAATTTAATTAAACTACTAAAAAATTGACAAAACTTATGCAAAAACATCAAAAAGTCACATTTAAAGTAAAAAACAAATCAGAATAAGATTGCAATAGTTCTGATATAATCTAACTTTATCAGTTTTAGGGTTTAATTGCATTATATCATTATTATCATATTAATAACTGTATAATATAATTTTTCAGTTATTAATATGATATAGTATAGTTTCAAGAAAATATATATTTTGATTAAGTAGAGAAATAAAAAGTAGAGTAGCTGTATGAATGAAAGTTAGAGTAATAGATAATGCATGCAGAGATTTTAAAAATATATATTATACAGAAGTATCAGCAAATAAAATAGGCTACAGATGGCAGATTTTTTTAGAGAAATAGATAAGAAAGTAATGCAAGTAATATGTACAGATTTTTCAAATGGTAATGAAATTCTAGTAAAGAAAAAAAACGCACCGACAAAAACCAACATCAAATAATTATAGTCAAAAAAACGTGAATCCAAGGTTAGAAGCTTTATTAAAGAATAAGCTTATACGCAATATGCGCTCCATAAAGAGCGATGCTAAAAAATGAGTACTCATTAGCTGATCTAGTGTTAACAAAAAGCAGTTTGTGCTAGCAAAACCAAAAAAATCATGCTAACTTAAAAAACTAAGGTGAGAATTGGTGTTGAGATGGCGATACAGTTTGCAAGGATTGAATTTTTAAGTAGAAGTAAAGGATGTAATAGTTGTTGTAAGGCAGTGTATAATGCAAGAACTATTGTTAAAAACAAGAAGACAAATATAAGGTATAACTTCTCTCGTAAGAAAGATAACGTATATCATACAGTACTGATACCAGCTTATGTAAATCAAAAATTCAAGAATATTCAAACATTAATGAATGAGGTGGAACGAACAGAAAAAAGAGAAAATAGTAAGTTGTTGAAGGATATAGTAATAGCATTGCCAGACGATAAGGAGTTGAATTTAGAAGATAGAATAAAGATTACACATGAAATAGTTGATGCAATGGAATGTTGTGCAAAATGGTCTTGGAGTGCAGATAGAGATATTCATAAGCCTCATACAGGAGATAAAAACTGGCATGCACATATATTGGTTACTACCAAGAAGATTTAAAGAGAATGGTGAAGAATTGAGAGCTAAAGCTGTTGACTTAGAGCCTAAATTCAGAACAGTTAATGGCAAAAAGTTTGTTATTCAAGATTCTGAGATGATTCATGAAAAAGAAATAATTAATGCGTTTTTCGCTAAATTAGGCTTATCAAATAGAGTTGGCGAGATAAGTGCAGTGCTGCAAAAGCATATTGTGCCTACTAGAATTAGAAGTTTAATTAATGAAGCAGCAAATGAAAATGAGTTACGTAAAGAGGCTAATTTAAAAATTATTAAGGATGCTGATGTAATAACGGATTCTCTATAACACATTACAAATCTATTTTTACTTAAGCAGGATATCGAAAAAGCAGTAAAAGATATACCATATATTCAGCGAAAGCAGAAATGAAACTGTTAGTTCAGCAAGTACTTAGTTCAAATAGAATACTAGAGTTATACCATGATGATGGTGAAAGTAGCAAATATTTTACTACAACTGAGGTTCGAAATGAGGAGACGAGAATAATCAGAATAGCTAATAAAATCAATGATCAGGTTTATTACAACGATATTTACAATCTTAAAAGCGATATAGAAGGACTAACAAATGTTAGTGAAGAACAGAAACAAGCTCTAAGACATATTTTGCTTAGCACTAGTGGAGTTAAAGTCTTAAGAGGAAGAGCTGGTACAGGAAAATCTTATGTTTTAGCAAAAGCGTATGAGCTTGCAACAAATTGTAGACAAAAAGTTATTGGCCTTGCTCCCACTCATAAGGCAGTATCAGAGCTGAAGAACAAAGGTTATACAGATGTCTATACAGTAAAGGGATTTTTGTATAATCGAAAAAAATTTTTATGCAAAATAGGTTAATAGTAGTAGATGAAGCTGGAATGGTAGGTACTAAAGCTTAGGCAGAGCTATTTAGAGTAGTTAGAAACAATAATTGTCAACTGATACTCGCTGGGGATGAAAAGCAGTTAGCTTCAATAGAAAGAGGCGGAATGTTTGAGATTCTGAGTAATATTTTCGGTTCACATGTTTTAGTGAATATTCGAAGACAAAGTGAAAACTGGAGCAGAGAGGTAGCAATGAAGTTTGCTGAGAGTAATATTTTAAGCGGTATAACCTTACCTGAGGCAAAATAACTGCGTTAAGTTTGATAATACGTTGCAGGACTCAATGAGTAAGTTAATATACAACTGGAGTCTAAGCAAGTTTAAACCACATGAAAAATTGGTAATTACAGTACGTAATAAAGATGTCGACTAATTTTTTCTATTGGTTCCATTCTTAATTGTTCTTGCGATTTCAGGTCCATATATAGGAGATTCTTGTTTAGAATTTTTATACCAATCTAGGACTTCAAGATTATTTGAATATCTTGCTAGTACGTTAGTATTATTTGGTAATAAGTACATACTATATATAGTTTCATTGCTGCTACCAATCTTAATATTTTGCATCTTTTGTATTTCTTGTTCACATCTTTGAGCTAATTCGTTTAAATTTGGTGAATTTTGTATAAAATTTGTATTCTGTGTAACAATTTTTGAGTTAATATCTTTACTAAAGTGTCTTTTACAGCATGAGTTATGAATAATTCAACCACTTCTTTTTCATATGTATTTAATGCATTATTATTAATAATATCAATATAAAGATAGTCCTGTAATTCAATTTCAAGATTATGATTCAACAAAAGCTTTACACTGTCTATGTGACATCTGGCAGCAGCATAATGCAAAGCAGTATTTCCACAAATATCCTGTAAATTACTAATTTTAGAATTATACTTTAACAGTAACTTTATACTCTACCTATGTTACCATGCAAAGCAGCATAATGTAAAGCTGTACATTTATTCTGATTAAGTAAATTAATAACATCAGAACTATGCTTCAATAAAAGCTCTACAATATCTGCATATCCAAAGGATTATGGGAACAATTGCTGCACAATATATGACGAAGGCATAGCTAAAGGCAGAGCTGAAGCTGCACAAGAGCTTACAAGGAACTTATTAAAAGCTGGCTTTTCAGTTGAATTTATTTCTGAAACTACTGGGTTATCAAAAGAAGAAGTGGTTAATGTAAAAAATAACATGGATTATTAACTTTTAAATTAATAATCCACTAACTTAAGTTTTTTGAGCAATGTATATCCCAAAACAAAAGCTATATTTAAGTTTTGTAGCTGCATAGTTAGTTTTGTGATAGGAAAGTTACCAGCAAGCTTTACATAACAAGTTAGGTCTGGTAGGTTCATAATTTCAGATGGCATAACTAAAAGCTTTTTACGCTCAACATTATTCATATTTACTCCATCTCGCATAGTATTTGAGCCATATGACAAGTTTTCTTGAGTTTCAATAATTTCTTGCTCACCTAGTGTTAATGCTGATTTATAAGCTGTAACCTGATCGCTAACTCGAAAAATAAATTTACTATTAAACAAATCAAGCATAGAAGCACATTCAGCAGCCCCATATATTGCTTCTAATTGATGAATGTTCTGCAATCCAGCAACAAAGCAGCCTCCATACTTTCTACTTTCAGCTAAAGCAACTGGTAAAGACGAAACTTTTTGTAGAGCTGGCAGTTCATCAAGTATAAACCACATGTTTTTGTTATCATGATTAGGATTTCTACACATCAAAGCCTTGATAGCTATGCTTATCCAGGCTGAAATAAGTAGCTGTAAAGTAGCTCTTTGACTTGGATTAGCTGTGATAAATAGCCAGCCAGTTTCATTTGAATTACTAAACCATTCTTTTATGCTAAAACTACCTCCAGGCTTTAAATATTGTAGCGAAGTAATATTTTTCCAAGAGTAGATTGAATTCCTGCAGAAGTTTCAGGAGCGCTTTCGCTTATAATACCTGATACAGCTGTGTTTCTAAAAGCTTTTGCAAATTGTCTATTATCAGAGTAAATGATTGTATGAATTAGTTTTATGATATCTCTTTGTCATCCTGATATAGCTTCAACGCTTCAGATAAGACTAATTCAGCATTTTTAGCAAAAAAGTCATCAATTTTAGATACCGTGTTAAGAATCAAGAAAAGAAATAATAGACTTCTTTCGAAACTATACAATGATGTAAAATGGTGTTATAAAAATCTGATTTGAAGTAATAATGAAATTAGATCAGATTAAAGAGTTAAAGGATGAAAAATTTCGTCGATTAACAGTAGTAAGGAAGGGAACATTCTCAAAGATGGTAGATATTTTGAGGAAAGCTGATGGTGTTAAGAAATCAAAAGGAGGGCGTAAAAATAAGCTCAATTTGGAGGAACAGTTATTGATGGGCCTTAGAATACCTTAGAGAATACCGTACTTATTTTCATATAGGTTCAGAACTATGGAATTAGTGAAAGTTCAGCATATAAAGCTGTTAAATGGGTAGAAGATACACTAGTTAAACACCCAAACTTTGCTCTTCCAGGTCGTAAAGCTCTAATGAATAGCGATATGAATTATGAAGTAGTCTTGATTGATGCTACTGAGACTCCTATAGAAAGACATAAAAAAAACAAAAATTAGACCTCTTTCGAAACTGGTTAAGGTAGATCAAAATTATAAATGCCAGAGATCAAATTAAATCTAAGACCGAATCTTTTACGTCTATTTCGATATTTGTCAGCAATAATTTTGAACCGTTTTAGCATAGCAATAACGTTTTCATTGACAACTCTTTTTCCTGCTAACCTACGATTATTCTTTTTATCATTTTTAGTTAAAGGATTTTTCTTGCTTTTTTTCTTTGGTAATGCAGAATTATTGTGAATTTTTTGTATACCTTGATATCCTGTATCAGTAATCGCTTTAATCTTAGGATGGATAAGAATTTTGGATTCCTTAAATAATCTAAAGTCATGTTTTTTACCGTTAGAAAAATCTGTACATATTACTTGGTATGTTTTCTTGTCTACCACTATTTGAGTCTTTAGTGTATGCCTTTTCTTCTTTCCTGAATAATAGAATTTTTGTTTTTTTTGGGTCTTTCTATTGGACTCTCAGTAGCATCAATCAAGACTACTTCATAATTCATATCGCTATTCATTAGAGCTTTACGACCTGGAAGAGCAAAGTTTGGGTGTTTAACTAAGGTGTCTTCTACCCATTTTACAGCTTTATATGCTGAACTTTCACTAATCCCATAGTTCTGACCTATATGAAAATAAGTACGGTATTCTCTAAGGTATTCTAAGGCCATCAATAACTGTTCCTCCAAATTGAGCTTATTTTTACGCCCTCCTTTTGATTTCTTAACACCATCAGCTTTCCTCAAAATATCCACCATCTTTGAGAATGTTCCCTTCCTTACTACTGTTAATCGACGAAATTTTTCATCCTTTAACTCTTTAATCTGATCTAATTTCATTATTACTTCAAATCAGATCTTTATAACACCATTTTACATCATTGTATAGTTTCGAAAGAAGTCTATTCTATTATTCAGGAAAGAAGAAAAGGCATACACTAAAGACTCAAATAGTGGTAGACAATAAAACACACCAAGTAATATGTACAGATTTTTCTAACGGTAAAAAACATGACTTTAGATTATTTAAGGAATCCAAAATTCTTATCCATCCTAAGATTAAAGCGATTACTGATACAGGATATCAAGGTATACAAAAAATTCACAATAATTCTGCATTACCAAAGAAAAAAAGCAAGAAAAATCCTTTAACTAAAAATGATAAAAAGAATAATCGTAGGTTAGCAGGAGAAAGAGTTGTCAATGAAAACGTTATTGGTATGCTAAAACGGTTCAAAATTATTGCTGACAAATATCGAAATAGACGTAAAAGATTCGGTATTAGATTTAATTTGATCTCTGGCATTTATAATTTTGATCCACCTTAACCAGTTTCGAAAGAGGTCTAATAATTTTATAAAAAAGATGTAAGTTTTTATAAAATTATTATTTTTGCTGGATTGAAACATTAGGATTAAAAGGAGAATTATGCTTCAAAACGCCATAAATAATATGTAGTAACTTACGCATAGCAGCAGTAAGGATAAGCATTTTGGGTTTACCAGTGTTAGATAAACGTTGAGAAAAATGCTTGATAATACAATTATGTCTTAAGGCAGACATAGCAGGCATATAAAAAGACTTACGTAGATCTGAATTACCAGTTCTAGAGATTCTACTAGCGCCACGCACAGAACTACCAGATTGACGATGCTTAGGATTAAGACCTACAAAAGCTACAACTTGTTTAGCAGAACTAAATTTCTCAATATCTGCTAAAAAAGCCAGAACTATAGCTTGTGTTTTTGCTCCTATACCTGGTATTGATTCAAGTAACATAGCTTTATTGTGAAGATCTTTGTTATTTTTAATATGGTCATTGATTAGTTGTTCAATTTCTTTAATTTGTGTTTCAAGAAATTCAATGTGCATTTGAATATTATTAGCAATTGCTTTAGAAGCTCCTTCTAATCTATTTGTTTCTTGTGTTTTATGCTTAATTAAAACATTCAGGCGATTAACCAGCTGCTGTAGTTCTTGAATATAATGCGGCTGTGGATACCATGCTTCCTGTTTCATTGCTTTGCAAAAATCTGCTATTAATACACTGTCTGCTTTATCTGTTTTTGTACGACTAAGTTTACTCATTGCAAAACCTTTAATACGAGCAGGATTTACTACACTCACTTTATAGCCATAATCGTACAGATATTTCGCTAAGCTTTTCCAGTAGATACATGTTGCTTCCATACAAACATGTCCAGTTTCTCTGCTTTTTAACCATGTTACTAATTTGTTAAATCCTTCAGAATTATTATTAAATTTTCTTGTTTGAACTTTATGATTAATTAACACAGCGGCATCAAATGTCTCTTTAGAAATATCAATTCCTACAATTATACTATTCATAATCACCAAATTTTATGTTAAATATCTCAAAACCAACCTTGTAAATACAGGCTTTTTTGCCTAAGAATACCGTCCGGTTTTTAGTTAAAAAAGATAGTTACTTATCTAAAATTCAGGCTAGTAGCCTTAGGAGCATAACTGTATACTAGCTTTCTTTTGTGCTATTGCTATAATCTTTTATTTTATTGCAATTTCACTTATTTTTATCATACAAGGAGTATAATTACTAAAACTACTAGCTATATCATGAAAATCAGCTGCTTCAAAACAATCATTCCAAGGCAACCACTGCTCACTATTTTTTTCCAAAGGATTAAGCAACTTATCACATTTAGAATCAAAATTTGATCGATATCATAAAAATGTTCACCAATTGCTAACTTAAGCTACACATATCTTTCAATTACAAAATAATACAAACTGCTCAAAAAAAGTTTTTGATATAATCGACATATAATCCATAATATCGATAATCCTAACCCAATTGTAAAAACATTTGTACTACCTTGCCCAAACATTCTTAACTTATGGGCAAATAACTGCGATCCCCTAGTAAAATTACCTTGATTCTGAAAATTCATCTATCTCAAGAGTATTTTTTCAAAATCTGTAGTTTTTGCTCGTAGTCTTTTGCAATAGTAAAATTCTCAAATTCTGTTAACTTTTTAATTGTTAGTTTATATTCTTCTATAAGATTAGGCATATATTTAATAGCTAAGTTAAAATTCTCCTTAGCCTTTGAGTATTGTCCTAAACTTACTAATGAAATTACTTTTTCAAGATAATTTTCAGCAAAATTAGGTTTGTACTTAATAGCTATATCATAGTTTTCTATTGCTTTTTGATGTTTTCCTAATTTCTCAAAAACCATTCCTTTGATATAATAAGAATCTGCACAATTTGGAGCATATTTAATTGCTAAATTGCAGCTTTTTTATTGCTTCTGGATACTTTTTTAACATACTTAGCACATAACCTTTATTACAGTATGCTGTTGCATCATTATGATCATATTTAATAGCTAAATCAAAATGTTCTATTGCATTCTGCAATTGTCCTAAAAATGATAAAGTTAACCCTTTATTATGATAAGCTTCTGAGTAATTTGGTCTGTACCTAATAGAGCTATATCATAATTTTCAATATCCTCTTGAATGTAGCCTAACTTCATTAATACTGTACCTCTGTTATAATAAGCTTCTGGATTATCAGATCTGTACTTAATAGCCAAATCAAAAATTTTAATTGCTTCTTGATATTTTTTTAGCCTTAAAAAAGAACTTCCAATATTTGAATATTCTTTAGCTAAAACATTTTCGTCTTTAATGCTATTTTGTTGAATTAGCTTGTTTTTTTTCAGCTGCAATAACTGTATTTAAAAGCATTAGCAGTAAAATTATTGTTATAGCTAATTTATATATATTTTTCATAAATCCAACATACCTTTAACTTTTATCTTTTTTCGTTATTCCAAAATTTTCCAGAGCTTGCTTACCAGCCCTTAAAAATGTTGAATTAGTAGTATCAGAAAACTTTTTCTGTATTTTTTGAGTCTCATTTTTAATATTATCAGAAATTCGATTAAGATTCTCTATTTTTTCGTTATCACTAAAAATTTGTTCTATATTATTATTATAAGCCTTATTATTTATATAATTAGCGTTTTGACATTTTAACTCCTCAGATTTTTTATTAAAAATTTCTTGTATATCTCGTTTAGTAGAAAAGTTGCCAGCATTAATATGATCATTCAAATCTTCAGGTATTTCATTGTTGATTTTAGCAACATCAAAAGCAATTTTTCTGCTTCTACCTTATCCATCTAGCTGCTTGCTACTTGCTTGTTATTTCAGGATTTCGAGCCATAATTTCATTTAATACAAGTTCATTAATATTACGATCAATAGTAGTAGAGTTTTTGGGATACATAATTCATGCTGTAACTCAGTTGCTCCATTTCTTGTTTAGTTTGAGCTATCTCTTACCCAATTGATTGCTGTTCAAAAAGGTTAGCACTAAAATTTTCACTTAATGACTGTATCTCACTATCTGTAGTACTAAGTATTCCTTCTTTAACAGCACTTTGAATTTTTGATAATGTCTTACTATGTGATTGTTGCTGATTTACTGAGTTACCTTGTTCATTATTATATTTGTGTGCTCCTTCAACTACACCTATAGCACAAAAAGCGCCACAACCAATACTAGCACTAGTTCCACTACTTTTACTATCGCTACTACTAGATTGACTATCTCCTGTATTTCACCACTTATAAGCGTATGATTGAATATTTTTACTAGATCTTTTTCTAATTGCTGTAATTTCCAACTTTTCATATAAAACCTTCTTTTAAGTTGAATTGACTAGTATATTGAGTTATACTATTTACAACATATGCTTCAAGTATATGTTATATTGTTTTCATGGGGTGCTTATTTCGCTAATTTTAAGCACATTATTTTCTTGTTGAATTGTGGCTGGCACAGCTTGTATTTTAAACTTCGTACTCAAAAAACCCAATTGATCGAAGAATACATGCCGGCCTAATAGATTGCTTAGTTCAATAGGATTTCCATTAACTAACACTATCTTTCCTGGTCTTGATTTTGCCCAAGCAACCTGATCTTCATCATCTCCAAAGGATTTATTTTAGTTCCTCTCCTTACTATTATTATACCATTTTTTGTCTTAATGTCATCCTTTTAAACGTAGGTAAAATCATATACTCGCGTTTTATTTTCAGTAGCTTTAGTCAAATTTTTTACTGGTACTGGCCTCATGATTTTTTGTCTAACTTTTTCCTGAAATTCCATCTGCATTTGGTTCAACAAATCACTTTTAAAGAATTAGCGATTGTATCGCTTAGTTGATAAGCAACAGCGAATAAAGCAAAGAGCGTGCCTATACTCCTACTTGGCGCTTCATGGAATTATTTCTCGTTCTCTTATCACATGATTAATTGCTTCACTGACATTCATACCCTTAGCCATATAGTCTTCTATAGCCTGATAATCTCTAGCATTCGTCGAAGTTAACAGTAGAGTAAATGGATCAATCATTAATAATCTGCCTATAACACCTGAAACATTAGGGCTGTAAATAGCTATTTCGCTATAATACTGAGGATTTGAATGTACAGATTGCAGTAAATTTAGTTTCCAATCTTCATCAACAAATTTGTTCATAATACATATAACTTGAAAATCATTTATCAATCCCAGGCTGCGTATGTTTTTTGATCATTAGATTAACCTCTAGATTGAAAACTTGCTCCTAATTTCCTAAATTTTTTTCAACCTATTTTCAACTTTTTGCTTTAATTTTTTTGTTATATTGACAAATATTGCAAATGTAGTCATTTACAATGAAGTTTACGTATAAAATATCATGTTGGTAAATCTTATGATGCTATTGTCGCTTTTTCTATGCTCAAACTTCATTGTAAATGACTATATATTTATAGTTAAAATTGAAGATTGATTATAAATATTAATAAAAGTTAACATAGGTTAATAGTAGGTTCTATAAAGTGTAGAAGTTGATAAAAAATTAACTTTTCTTCTTCTTTATATTTGATATGTCTTTGCACCTTTACCTATAGACATGTTATATGCTATATATCAATGCGTTATAACAACAAGTTCATGTGAATGGTTATATTTTGCAGCTCTCTTTTCTTAATTAAACACGATGTGTTTCTAATTATTGGCGTATAATTGTAACTCGTGTGTCTACTTACTAGACTAACAATTATTTTATTCTATTAATAATATATTTAGTTAGATTTTCTAAGTAATTTTTATATTCTAAACTTATATTTAACTTAGTAATAATATCGTATACTTGTTGTTCTAATTGAGAAATTTTTTGTTTTATTAATGCTAAAACATTGTGTGTATATAAAAGACTTAAAGCGTGCTTAAAGTCATCTTCTTTTTGTTCTCGATTCAAGAATATTCTATGCCAAAAATCTCTTTCATTCTGTGAAGAAGCGCAATTATATGCCATGATTATTGGTAATGTTACTTTTCCCTCCATAAAATCATCTCCAACATTTTTACCTAAACTATCTGAGTTGCCAAAATAATCTAATATGTCATCTACTATTTGAAAAATCAGCCCTAATTTAATGCCAAATGTTTTAACTAGTAGGCATGTTGGTGCACTTTGATTAGAAATTATAGCAGCAATTTCGCATGAAGTACCAAATAGTTCTGCTGTTTTAGCTTGTATTACTCTAAAATACTCATCTTCAGTAATGATTTTTTGGTTATGTAATTGTGTTAACTGTTTAACTTCTCCTGTAATAATAGTGTTAAATGACAACGAAAAACTTTTAAGCGCTCTTATAGAATTGCTTTTAATCATTAACTTAAACGACTGACTAAATAAAAAATCACCAATTAATATGCTGGTTTTAGTATCCCATTTAAGATGAACAGTAGGATGTGATCTGCGCATTTTGCTTTCATCAACTACATCATCGTGTAACAAGGTAGCTGAATGAATAAGTTCAACAGCAGCAGCTAGATAATAGTGAGATAGTCCATGGTAATTAAATAACTTACTGATAATAATAGTCAACATAGGACGTATTCTTTTACCTCCTGCATTAAAAAAATATGTCCCAACTTCATAAATTAATTGCTCTTGAGATGAAGAAATGCAGTTTAATATAACATTATTTACTTCAGACATATCTTTATCTAGAAAATTACTTAATTTATCGATAAAGCTATTACAGTTGTTACTGAATTTTAAGTTCATACACTTATATACTTAAATTCTACTGGCATGCTGGTGCTTCTAACAATGATTTTAAAACTTCCATCCATAATTCTTGTGTAATAATTTCTGGAGAACGATTTAGCTTATCTATTAAGTCAGACTTTTGCTGCAGCTGAGGTAAAAACTTTAGTATTAGTTTGCTAGGAGTAGAAGATTTAGTAATTATTTCACGTACCTGATTATATAGTGTTCTATAGTACATACCTCTTATTGCCAGTAAGTCTAAATTACCAATTCTTATTTTATTAGATATATCATAATGACAATTGATTACTCTAATATTTGGTGAACCATGTAATGGCTTTGAAATTTTTGATAAAAACGACTTTAAAATATCTTTATTAAGTTCAACTAATTGATTTTGTTGCAGTATATTTTCATCTATTTTGTTTTCTTTACTATTTAGTTTAATATGATTTTCAATAATTGTTTTAATATTGTAAAAGTCAATAATAAAGTCTACTAAATCTCTAAAATTTAGCAGATAAAAATTAGTGATAAACCTTGGATTTGTTGTGTCATAGAGAGAGTCTTTGATATCAATTCCAAAATCATTTAATAATATTTTTAAGAAATTAAGTCTAAATATGTTACTCTTGCTACTAGATAATAATTCAAAATCCAGATTTAGCATTATTTGATTAGGGAATGCAATTGTATTAATTATTTGATCAAAATAATCTAATTTTGCTAAACATTCTTTTTTTTGTAATGACATATCATTATCGGTATATACAAAAGCTATGTTTTGCATTGCTGTTTTAAAATCAAAATTTTCCATCTTCTGTAATATAGCAGTAATATCAGAATTTGTTTTTTCTTCATCATCTATATTTAAAATACTAGCCAGTAAAATCTTAATAAAAGATAATTTATCCTTGATATTTAAAATAGAATAGGTCGCTAATTTATTGTTTTTATTTTCTATATGAGCTAAGTTTTGATAATCTATTTTACTAGATACTGCCAGCTTATCATCTTCATAAGATAGGTTTTCAATATTTAATTGACCGTTAAAACTATTCTGCTCTATATTTTTTGTTATGGAATACCAAGAAACTTTCGGTAATAACAAATCCAAAGTTGATTTAAACTCAAAACTCCAAGGAGAAAATGAATAATTCATATGATCTACTGTAATTTTGCTATCTATAGCATAATTTTTAGGTATATCATTTCGAAGATCATCAACACTGTAATAATATGGATGATTATCAAAACTAATGTGAAAATACGATTTTAGTATTTTATTTTTTAGTAGATTTTTAACATTATCATAATCAGAAAACTCTCTAACGTTAAGCTTAAAATGATTTAGATAATTGATTAATTCAAATGCATTATGTTCTTTCAATATTTGAAATAGTCTTTTTGACAATTTTAATTCGCTAGATATCGTAGCATCTATCTTAACTACATTATTGTTAAAACTTGATTTCGAGTCATATGTCTGCTTACTGTAACATTGACCACTATACTCTATTAAAAAAATTTTAGATGCTAAACTATATCTTATTTTAATTGGTGAATCGCATTTTATTATTTCAGATATGTTACTATCGGATATACTACTGATAGTAACACCTAAAACATCGAATCCTATACTAAGAGGCGTAGTGATTGCTTTAACAGTTGAAAAGCTAATAGTTGAGTAAGTGCTATCTTGTTGATATACTGTAATATCTCTTTTTCCATATGTTTTAGTGATTCGATTAGCCAATATTTCCCATACCGCATACCAACTAATAAGCAAAAGTAATAGTACTACAATGCTTGTAATTAAAATTATATATACTTTTCTCATTACTTCTTTTCCATAAATTGTTGTAAATCATCATATTTATGATAAAGGTTTACAACATCAATTAACCAAATTAAAACTACTAGTATAAATACTCCCATTAAAATTGCCGAGATAGAGCTAATGGTTGATTCTGGATACAATGTTAAAATTAAAAACTGTATAAATGCTCCGCCTGATTTTCCAAGTTTTGCTCCTACTACCTCAACTGCAGCTTTTCCTTTGATTTTTGTTTCAATATCCAGTGGAATATATGCAATTTCTTTAGTTGCATCAAATAAGGAACATTTACTTGATTTACTTAAAATATTTTGCGATGCTCCAACTAATACAGCTAAATAAATAGGACTATAACCAACAGTGCTAAAAATTGTACTTGCAGTTTCTCCTGTAATTATTAACAGAAAAAATATTATACCTGTCACTCCGATAATTAAAGGAGTAATCAGAGCTGGAAATAACCAATTAAATTTATGTAATATACTACTACTCATTCCCATAAACATAACACAAGATATTCCCATAACAACATTAAACTTGCCCATAAAAGTAATGTATTCCTGCGTTGTAGGATATAGTTCTTTAATTTGAGCTTTCCATGGGCCTTCCAAAATATTGATTGATAAACCATAGCAAATTACCATAATTGCTATTCGACTAATATAGTCAGATCTTAAAATTAACTTTATACTATCTTTTAAAGATAATTTAGTTGTGCCATGATTATATAGCTTAAGATTATTCATTAGATTATCTTTGTTATGCATTATAACAGCTTTACCTAATACTAAGTTATTTAAGTACTTAAAGGTAAGAATCGCTATAATTCCAAAAATCGTAACAACAATAACAATATGTTTAAAAATTGCTTCGGAATTTTTAGCACAGTCGCTATTGATTACAAATATATCTGATGCTATTGAGATTTCTGAATTATTGGCACATGCTATTAATACATTACCAGCAACAATTAGCCCTAAATTACCTATCATGCCTAAAGCTGGATAAAATCTTTTGGCATCTTTAATATTAAACATATTATTAGCAAATTGCCAGTACATCAGATTAATCACTACGACACTCCATAGTTCGCAGATAATATACATCACAGCATAACTCCATTTTCCACAAATTCTAATAATCCACTGTAAATGCGGATAATTATATATTGCTTCTTTAATTAGCTCCTCTGATGGATGTAATAACATTTCATTTGGATAAACAATAAAAGCAAATAGTAAAAAGAATATTAAAAAAAATGTTACTATGATATAAAATATATTTTCCATCGAGTAACTATTAGATAACTTAACGTATGTTAAAGTGAATATAATTGCTGAAGGTAACACTAACCATAATTTTAGAAAGCTAATAACTTCAGCTCCTACTGAAGGTACAACTAAGCTATCTTTTATTGCTCTTAAGGCACTAAAGTTAAATAATAGGCAAAATATAATTAAAGCCATTGGCATAAATAGCTTCATTTCATGAAGTTCTATTGGCCATAGAGCTTTTGTAAATTTTTTTAAAATGTTAGTTTTTTGCATTATATTGAATCAATTTGATAAAGCAACAAGAAGAAAATTCACTTTTAACACATAACAAATAAAATCAAAATTATAAGATATATTCGACTAAAATTGGTGTTTTATAGTATTAAACTATAAAAGTAATGGTGTAAATAAGTATATCTAGTGCATATTAGCTAATTAACTTTAAATATTCTTTGTTTAATTCTCTAATTACCCACATCCATACTATACATATTATTATAAATATAAACATTAAATAAGGAGTTATAGATTGGTAAGTAGCAGTAGGAATAAGTGTAAAAGTTAATGATTGAATTAATGCGCTAGCAGATTTACCGAGTTTTATTCCCATTACGTCAGCTGTAGCTTTGCCTTTACTTTTTAACTCATTATCAAGAGGAACATATGCCATTTCTTTAGTTGAGTCAAAGAAAGTATATTTACTAGACTTGGTTAAAATATTTAATGTTGCTCCAGTGGTAATTGCTATACTAAGTGGATCAATTGCAGGGCAGATTAGCTCAAACAAAGGAAATGAAGTATTAAAGCTTGAAGTTATAAAGAATATTGTACCTGTTGAAAATAACATAATAGGAGTAATCATTGCGGCTGTTTTCCACCCAAAATATCTCACAATATTTGATCCGACTAAAACAAACAGTATAGTGCAAATACCAGTATAGCTTAAATAAGAACCAACAAAAGCATTATATTCTTCTGGGGTTTGATATAAAGTAGCAGCTTTATACTTCCAAGGTGCTTCAACTAAATTAATAGCTATGCCATAACATATTAATAATGTAATAATAAGCCTAATATATCTAGATTCAAGTGCTGTTTTTATGCCATCTAATATTGACATTTTATTAGACTTAAACTTAAAACTCACATCATCAATTTTAATTATGTAAGCGTTTAATATTGCAAAAATAAGCATAGAAAGACTACCTAGTAGTAAAACAATAGATATTATAATTTGAATATAAACAGTAGTTTTACTGCATTGTAAATCATAATGAGTAATAAAGTAGTTACTCATTGAGGGTAAAAAGGATATCAGTGTACCAGAAATATATAACCCAGTTTGGCCAAATAAGCTAAATAAAACATAAAATCTTCTTGACTGCTCAACTGTAGTTACCATATTAACAAATTGCCAGTATAATAGCGCAAAAACAGCATTAGGCCATAATTCAGAAATAATATAAAAAAGTGAAAAGCTCCATTTTGCCAACATTAAGATAATCCAGCGAAAATGTGGAAATTTAGAAACTAGAGCTTGAATGCTTTGATCATTTAAATGTAAGTATTGGTAGTTTGGAAAAATAATAAATCCAAAAACAAAAAAAAATGTTAAAAATGTTAATAATATGATGTAAAATACTTTTTCATTCTTAACAACATTGACTAATTTAATATAAATTATTGTCATTAAGCATGCTGCTGGTAATACACCCCAGATTTTTAAAAAAGAAGTGGTTTCAGCACCAATCATAGTAATTACTATACTATCTTTTAAAGCTCTAATTAAATTTTGAATCAAAAGTATGCAAAACATTAAAGCAGTCATCAGTAAAAATCTTGGCAGTTCACATCGATGTACCGGCCATATATGATTAAATATTTTACTGAGATTAAAAGACATAGAGCTTCTAATTGCAGCCCATGAAAGAAGATAGCACAATAAATAGTAAGAGTTCATTCTTTATAGTTTGAAGAATTAAATCTTAGCAATTATTATCATATGAATTTATTTATTCAAGTCAATTATGATAAATAATAAAATTTATTATCAACCAAATACATAACTTATTATAAAAGTGAATAATGCATTGTTTGTAACGACAGAATAGAATAAACAAAACATGCTTTAATATTATACATATTTTATCTCTATAGCTCTTATTTTACCTCTGATAGAAAGATATTTTTTGAGAGTTATGTTAAAAATCTTCTATATGAAAAAAGGAAAAGCACTTAATATTATAGAAAAATTTTTTTGAAACAAAATACACACAACTCTGTGTCGTGTAACAAAGAAATATTGCAATATCTCTGGTCTCCCTAAGGTAGGATCAAGTTATGGTACAGTAGTTTAGTTATCTCTGAATCACCAAACGTAACGTACGGATTTACTATATTATGCTTTCCTGATAACTTCGTATCATTACATATAGCTTATCTTCAGTTATTGCTTTTCAAAACGTCAATTTTAGGATAAGGAGTCAGGAGAAGAAGAAGAAGAGATAAGATGGGGATTAAGTTTAGAGATAGAATAACTAGCAAGAGAAGCAATTATATGAACAAAGAAATTAAGAGGAGAACCGTGTCTAGTATGCTCTAAAAGCATATGTTTTTTTAGTACATTAAAGACAGACTCAATTAAAGAAAGTTTATTTAATAACCGATTATCTTGCATGTCCAATAAATATGTTTTCATACCTTTACGAAGATTAGTAAATAAACGTAAACCATTGGTCAACAGTTGATGAAATAACTCTTTAGATATGTAAGCTTTATCACTAAACAATTTACCAGATAAGCCTTTAGAAAAAAACTGAAGATACAGATAGGTCACTTTTATTGCCTTTAGTAATTTTAACTGACATTATTTTGCCTTTATTATTGATTATAAAATGTAACTTAAAGTCTAAGAATGAGCCATAACTACTTTTACCAATTTTAGAAATTTTGTTAAAAACTCTATTGCTGGAGGTACGTTTATTATGACAAATTGCTAACTTTGTAGAATCGATGTGATATATACCAGTCTCTTCTCCTTTCAGATAATGCATTAATACAACTAATGGCAGCAATATTCTAGGCCACAGTTGTATTATTCTACTATAGCTTGGTAAGCAAAAGTATCCTTTATACTTATAACTCAAGTAATATAGATAATAATTTTTACAATCCTTGCATGGAGATAAATAAAAATATATCGCTATTTTTAATAACTCAGCTAAGGACAATTTCCCATCTTTGTTCCTTTGATTACTACTTGGTATTGATCTCTTTCTCTCCCACTATTGATATATCTTGCAAAAATTATCTATTAAATAGTATACTGTTATAATACATTTTTTCATGTTGGGTTATTCCTTGTTTATTTAAATTTTTTTATAACTTAACATTCTCTCTTTGTATACCTTTTATTCTCTACATTTCATATTTCCACTTATCCTAATCTGGCGTTTACAACGCGTTTGCTTACATATTAAATAGGTTCAACAGAAATTGAGCTTAAAGAAGCTTGAGCCGTATGATGCCAAAGCATCACGTATGGTTGTATATCCAGAGAAACTAATATAGTCATTTACAATGAGGTTTGAGCATAGAAAAAAGCGACAATAGCATCATAAAATTTACCAACAGGATATTTTATACGCAAACTTCATTGTAAATGACTATAAAGTATTTGCTGATAAGTGATCAAGCTTAGCCTTAGCAACTTTTAATCCACCCATTTCGATAAGACGCTGAGTACGCATTTTACGTTCTTTAATTTTGAGATTAACATCATCCATGATTAGCTTAGCCTTTTTTTGTTGGAGAGTAATTTTTTGCTGCATAAGATTTGCCATATTAGTAATTCAGAAAGATAAAAAAATCAGGCAAGAATATATCAAAATGAAATCCCAGTAAAGAAAAAACTGCACCTGCTAAACCAACATCAAATAATTATAGTCAAAAAAACGTGACTCCAAGGTTAGAAGAAGCTTCATTATAGTCATTTACAATGAAGTTTGCATATAATATCCTGAAAAGAAAATGCCAAAATCATATAGCCAAGACTTTCAAGATAAAGTAATGAAATGTGTTAATTGAGGAAAAAGTTGTAATGCTACCTCAGTAAAATTTGATATAGCAGCAAACACAGTAAGAAATTGGTATAAAAGATATAAATCAGAAGGTCATTATAAAGAAAGATCACGCCCTGGCAAAAAAGGAAAAATAGATAAGATAGAATTTGAAAAATACGTTTTGCTAAATCCAAATGTAACTCTTGCACAAGCTGGAAAGCATTTTAAAATTTCAATAAGAGGAGCAAGTTATTACATAAAAAAATTTGGCTATAGTTATAAAAAAAACGTTGACCTACATGGAAGCAAAACCAGAAATAAGAGAAAAATATCAACAAGTGATAAGTTCTATACTCAAGGAAAACTTAGTATACATAGATGAAAGTGGCATTGGAATGTCCATATGCAAGGATAGATGGTGGAGCAAAAAAAAGGAACTCATGTGAGCAGCAAAAAGAGTGGTAAATATTATGAACGTACAAATATTATAGCTGGTTATGTTAATAATAAATCAATCGCACCTATGATATTCAATGGTTCGTGTAATACAAGATTATTTGAAGCTTAGGTGGAGCAGTTATTAATTAATGAATTAAAGCCTGCTCAGTTCGTAGTAATGGATAATGCAGCATTTCATAAATCGAAAAAAACTAAAGAGTTAATAGAGTCTGTTGGTTGTAAAGTTATTTTTTGGCCACCTTATTCTCCAGATTTAAATCCGATAGAGAAGTTTTAGGCTAATATGAAGCGGTGGATTAGACATCAAATTACTTAATTTGTTAAATCTTATGATGCTATTGTCTCTTTTTTTATGCTCAAACCTGATTGTAAATGACTATACACTATCTCCAAAGACTCATGTTTCAGCACTTGTACTTTGAATACTTACTTAATTAAGTTAAGAATTATAAAGATTTCTCAAGTTGCATCATTAATCTTTACAAACTAGCTGATGCCTGTGACACAGGTAGTTGAAAATTTTTGAATTTTCACTAGTTTGACATCCAATCTTCTTTTGCTACTATGTGGTAGAGCATATCAGCTTCCACTACATCATATTTTCATGGCTATCACGTTTACCATTTGGTTTCAAGCTAGAATATTTCACTGTCTATGCTTGACTACTATCGTTACCTTCAGCTGCACAAGATTCTCTCTAGCTTCTCATTTTATAACTGGACTTTCACCAGTAAGATTAATTCACCTTATCTAAATTTACCTCAAATACTATACAAAAGCGTAAAATAAGTTGTAATAGACTTCTTTCGAAACTATACAATGATGTAAAATGGTGTTATAAAAATCTGATTTGAAGTAATAATGAAATTAGATCAGATTAAAGAGTTAAAGGATGAAAAATTTCGTCGATTAACAGTAGTAAGGAAGGGAACATTCTCAAAGATGGTGGATATTTTGAGGAAAGCTGATGGTGTTAAGAAATCAAAAGGAGGGCGTAAAAATAAGCTCAATTTGGAGGAACAGTTATTGATGGCCTTAGAATACCTTAGAGAATACCGTACTTATTTTCATATAGGTCAGAACTATGGGATTAGTGAAAGTTCAGCATATAAAGCTGTAAAATGGGTAGAAGACACCTTAGTTAAACACCCAAACTTTGCTCTTCCAGGTCGTAAAGCTCTAATGAATAGCGATATGAATTATGAAGTAGTCTTGATTGATGCTACTGAGACTCCTATAGAAAGACCTAAAAAAACAAAAATTCTATTATTCAGGAAAGAAGAAAAGGCATACACTAAAGACTCAAATAGTGGTAGACAAGAAAACACACCAAGTAATATGTACAGATTTTTCTAACGGTAAAAAACATGACTTTAGATTATTTAAGGAATCCAAAATTCTTATCCACCCTAAGATTAAAGCGATTACTGATACAGGATATCAAGGTATACAAAAAATTCACAATAATTCTGCATTACCAAAGAAAAAAAGCAAGAAAAATCCTTTAACTAAAAATGATAAAAAGAATAATCGTAGGTTAGCAGGAGAAAGAGTTGTCAATGAAAACGTTATTGGTATGCTAAAACGGTTCAAAATTATTGCTGACAAATATCGAAATAGACGTAAAAGATTCGGTCTTAGATTTAATTTAATCTCTGGCATTTATAATTTTGAACTACCTTAACCAGTTTCGAAAGAGGTCTAATATAAGCTTATCGGAAATTATTACAATAATGGTAATGTTACAATTAAATCATTATCGTATGTTTAAAGACTTTTATTTATATTGCCTGAGTCAACATTATAGAAAGGACATTTCAAAGATAGTAAGCTATAACAGATTTATAGAGTTGATGGCTCTATGACATTTATGACGATGCTACTATTATTACAATCTTTATCAGCAAAAAAAACAGAAAAATATTATATTGACTCAACAAAGCTTCTTGTATGATAATTCGAGAATTTATAAGCATAAAACATTTCAAAATATAGCTCTGATTGGTAAGAGTTCTACAGGATGGTTTTCGAATGTAAGCTGCATATAGTTTTAACCATCAAGGAGAGATTGTGAGTTTTGCTCTAACTACTGGTAACGTTAATGATAGAACAGTAGTAGAATATTTAGTACTCAAACTTAAATGATACATATTTGCTGACAGTAGATTTATTAGTAAAAAAACTCGCTACCTTACTTGCTAACCAAGGGTTAGAGCCAATTTTAAAAATCAGCTCTAACATGAAAGAAAAGTAATTCATCTTATAAAACAAAAGGTACACCAAGGCATTTTTTATTTCTCCGTAAATGCTCTAAACATGTTATCAGTTATTGGATCAAGCAAGTATCTTAATAAAGTTCTAGTTCCAGTAATAATTTGAATATCAGCTTGCATTCCTGGAAAAAGTTTTAATTTTTGAACTTTTGCTACTTTATTAAATTCATCCATATCTATTTCTATTTTAGCAATATAAAAGGTATCACCTATCATTGCATTATTAAACTGCATTGCTGATTGTTGATCTTGAACTGTATCAGGCGACACTAGCACTATCCTACCAGTAAACACTGGTGTAGTTCTATATTTGAAAGCACCAAATCTTATTTTAGCCTTCAATCCTACCTTAACTGAATCAATATTCTTTTGAGGAATTTTAGCTTTAATTATTAGAGAATCATTACTAGGTGTAATTTCTGCAATCCTTTGTCCAGATCCAATAACTCCACCTTTAGTATTAACATCCAAAACCTTAATTATACCATCAACTGGAGATTTTACTAAGGTTCTGCTTAATATATCAATCAAAGAGTTATAGCTTTCTTGAGCTTCAATGACAGCATGTTCAACTTCTTTAAGTTCAGATAATGTACGATCTATTGCTTCAGACTTTGTTCTTTCGATATCTTGCTGAGTACTGTTTATCTCAAGTTCAGTAATTATGATATTACCTACCAAGCTTGATTCTTCAACCAACAATTTATCCAGCTCTGTTTTTTGTCCAAAGCCTTGAGCAATTAGGCTTTCAGCGTTTTTAATAAGCTTTCTAACATACTCAAGCTGCTTTTTAGATGCTACTACTTTAGCTTCTAAAGAATCAATTCTTTTTTCAAATTGCATGATTCTTGCATTTAAGCCTTTCTTTCTTGCTTGAAATAGATGCTGCTGAATTGACATTATTTTTGCTACTTCTGGTATATGATTATTATTAACCAGAATTTCAGAAAATATTATTTCTTCTTGTTGCTCTAGTTCAGCAGTTAACCTAGCCTGATTAGCTAATAATGTTCTATATTGACCTAGCTTAATTTCTACACTAGCTCTAATTTTAGTATCATCCAATGCTATTATAGGATTACCTGTCTTAACGTAATCTCCTTGTTTAACAAAGATTTCTTTAACAATACCACCTTCCTGATGCTGTATAATTTTATTTTCAGTACTTGATATCACAGTTCCAACAGCTACTGCAGCACTGTCAAGTGGAGCTAATGCACTCCATAAACCACCTACTACAATAAAAATAATCATGACCCAAACTCCAAACAATATTGGCCCTCTTGCAGTCTGAACTACAATATTTTTGGCTGTACCTTTTGAGTTAATAATAAAACTAATAAAGCTATCTACAGCATTACCTATACCATAAATTAATCGTGTTAACTGCAACAATATTGCTTTAAGCAATGATTTTAGCCATTTACTCTTTTCTAGTTTTTGTTGTTTTTGCTGATTTTGCAATAACACATCCATTATATTTTTTCGGTCTTGAGGCGACATTTTAGGTATTATTCCCTTTATGCCATTATTATTATTATTATCATTCCAAAGCTGAGACATTTTTTTACCCAAATCTTTAATTAATTATATTACTATCCTATTTATGAATACTTAGTTTATGCTTATTAAGCTGATTCATAACTTCTTCTCTATCTCCAAAGACAGCTACTGTTCCATTTTGCAATACTAATATCTTATCCACTACTGATAATACAGAAGGTCTATGCGATATAACTACAACTGTAATGCCTTTCTGTTTAGCTAATTGTAGAGCGTTTGATAAAGCTAGTTCTCCAACTTCATCAAGATTAGCATTAGGCTCATCTAATACTATAAATTTAGGATTGCCATAGAAAGCTCTAGCTAAACCAATACGCTGCTTTTGACCTCCTGAAAGACTTGACCCTCCAATACCAATATCTGTTTCATAACCATTAGGAAATTTTAAAATTAAATCATGTGCTCCAGCCATTAAAGCAGCATCTGTTACTTTTTCTGGATCAATTTCTTCACTCATTTTAGCAATATTCTGTTTTATAGTGCCACTAAATAATTCAACACCCTGAGGAAGATAACCTACATGATTACCAAAATCTTCTCTATTCCAATCATACACATTAGCACTATCTAACCTTACAGCCCCTGAACTACATCTCCAAACTCCTACTAAAAGCCTAGACAGAGTTGTTTTCCCAGCAGCGCTAGGGCCGATTATTGCTAATACTTCACCTGGATTTAAATCAAAACTTACGTTTTTTAAAATTGGTTTATATTCTACCTGCTTAGTAGTAGGATTTAAGTAAGGCATAGAGAAAGAAATACTTTCAACATCAAGCTTACCAGTTACCTTGAGCATAGGCATAGCCTTATCACGTAAATTAGATACTATAAAAGAATCGTTAATTCTTTTATATGCTTTAAGAGTATTATTAATTTGTTTCCATAACTCAATTGCATTGTCAACAGGAGCAAGAGCTCTACCAACAAGGATAGAACTAGCAATCATTCCTCCAGTTGACATCTCTCGTCCTCCAGTCTTGACTACAATATATGCTCCAATTCCAGTAACACACATTTGCATTATATATCTAACAAATCTAGAAATATTAGAAAGAATACCATTACGGTAGCTAGCTAACGTTTGCTTAGATAACGCTAACTGATTAATTTTGCTCCAATTAGAGCTAACATTTTTCATCATTCCCATTGCTTCAATAACTTCTGCATTACGATTAGCAATTTCTACCTGATTTAATGCTTTAATAGAATATTCAGTTGCTTCACCTAAATTCCTATTAGTTATAGCTGCATTAACAAAAGCAAGTATAATAATCAGAATTCCTCCAACAACTGTTAAATAACCTATGTATGGATGAATCATGAAAATTACTATAACATATGGAATGGTCCACGGAGCATCTAGTATAGTATTTAATCCTACACTAGTTAAAAAATTCTTAACCAACTGAAAGTCACGTAATAATTGCCCAGTAGATAATGACTGCCGTATTGCCGATGATGCAATAGAGTGAGAAAGTAGCATTGGAGAAATATTGTTTTCAAGCCATATACCAATGCGAATCATAGTAAACGAACGAGCAATCTGCATTAAAGTATGAACAAAATAAATTGTACCAATAATTAAAGATAACATAATCAACGTTTCAATATTACCGCTACCTATTACACGATCAAGAACTTGCAATGAATATAATGGCGTAATAAGCATTAATATATTGATACAAAATGCAAAGCAAAATATTATATAAAAAGCTAACCTACACTTCTCTAGCGCTTCCTGAAAAGGATTTAATTCCTGAACAAACTTATTTATTATAGGAATTTGTTTCATAAAAATACCTTGTTAAAATTATAATACTTAAAACAATTTTTCTAAATCATAGTAATTATTAAGCATAAGCTTATATTTTATTAATACAAAACACAAATTTATTTTTCATAAATTGTGTATTCTTATAGTAAAAACTAGCATTTTAGACATAAAAATACAGCATAAACTATATTGTTTTAAAAATTGATTAATAAGGTAAGATTGAAATGCTAAACATTAGTTTGTATATTCTGCAACTTAAGTTACTGAATTAACATATATGATATCGCCAATATCATTACATCACAGTAACTGCATTATTTGTTAGTACAGAATTCCATTTTTAGTTAAATCCTTCAACTCCCTTAACTCATTCTTGTTAAAACTAATAAGTGTAGCATAATGTTATGTCAATCATTAGGAAAAACAACTTCTAATACTAGTTATTGGAAATATATTTCATTTTACTTGCAGAAAAGCGATAAATTTATCACATAAAAGGTATGCATTGCTCACAACATAGTTTATAGATAAGATAAAAATGTACAAAGGCAACGGAAAAGTTATTGCCTTTACGGCGGCTGAGAACGGTTTTATTCATATTACACATAGAACTCACTGATATGCGGCAAAAATCATGAGATGTTACGGTGTTTATAATTAGCATCTGTCAAAGAGAACTAATGTTATAGTAGTATTAGTAGATAAATCTTTGCTAAACTTATCAATTTGACTGTAATGTTAATACTGCTATTTTTAACTCTTGGATAGAACAGAATTTAATTCCGAAATTATCTAATAATTCTATAGTTGTGATTGATAATGCAAGTTATCATACAAGTCCTCATTTAAAAACTATGATAGAAAAAGATGGACATATATATGGACATATATTAGAGTATTTACCTTCTTATTCTCCTGATTTAAAGTCTATTAAGAAAAAATTGTTTCAAACTAAATAAAGCAGAATGAAATATCACTGTGACTGAGACACTCTTTTCGAAAAGTATATAACGTAACTGTTTTATACTAGTTTAGCTATACAAACTGCTCAGAAAAACTTTTACCTATAGAGCCTCAATCAATAGTTGCAGCATGCATTATCTTTTATTCCAGACTCATCAATAAATACTATCTTATCTTTTGGTCTAGATTTTCCTATCACAAACCAAATGATACCACACTTGTTTGATAAACTTGATATCACATTTAAAATAAGTAATATTGCGGTTTCTAAAATTTCTGATATTATGAAGTTGTTTTAATTTTTAAAGATTAAAAATCAAGTTTGCTATTTTAATTTAAATAATTGTTTATCAAATCATAATTCATGGTTAAGCATTGAGATTATTAAAATCTGGTATCAGAGTAGCAATTTTAACCGTTTTTTCAAGGATTTCAGGTTTTCTGCGAGAACTTTTTATTGCTTCATTATTTGGTGTTAGTGAATTATCTGATAGTATTTTTTTTGCTTTAAAGTTTCCTAACTTGATACGTATTGCTTTAGGAGAAAAGGCATTCTTTTACAATTTTGTGCCGTTTTTTAGCACAAAATTAATAGATTCAAAAAAATCAGCAGAGCAATTCGCTAGCAGTATTTTTACTATACTTATTATTTTGCTAATTATACTTGTTATATTTATTCAGCTTATCATGCCGTATATTATGTTTGTATTTGTTCCTGGTTTTTATACTGTAGAAAATAAGTTAAAGGTTACAGTATTATTATGTAGGATAACTATTTTTTATGTTATTTTAGCTTCAATAGTCGTTTTCATTGGAGAAATGTTAAATTCAGTCGGTAAATTTGCAGTTTTAGCATTTTCTCCAATTTTATTAAACATACTTATTATAGCTGGTACATATCTTAGCAGCAACTTTGCTTCCTCCAAAGTAGCAATTTGCTGTTCGCTAATTATAGCTGGCCTTATACAAGTATTGTTTGTGTATATTAATTTAAAAAAAGCTGGCATTAGATTGTTTTTTAGGATTGATAGATCAGATAAAAATATAAAATCTTTTGGTAGCAACCTAGCGTATTCAATGTTAAGTTCTGGAGTATCACAAATTAGTAATCTCATTTCTCAGATTATATCTAGTTTTTTTTCAGGAGGAATATCAATTTTATCATATGCAGATAGAATATATCAGCTACCTTTAGCCATAATAGGAATAAGTCTTAATACAGTTTTACTGCCTGAATTATCAAAACTATATAAACAAGGATTAGTTGATAAAGCTATTATATTACAAAAAAAAACAATCAATATTAGTTGTTTTTTGGCATTACCTGCTGCTGTTGTAATTGGAATGTTATCGTATCCAATTGCTGAATTAGTTTATCAACATGGAGCTTTTACCCAAGAAAATACTCAAAAGACATCATTAGTAATTGCTATTTCAGCATTTGGATTACCAACATATATTCTCGCTAAGGTTATAACTCCAGCATTCTATGCAAATTGTGATACTAAAACACCTATGAAAATTGCTGTATGTTCATCTTTATTAAATATAACTCTTAGCATATTATTTGCGCAGTTTTTTGATTATATTGGCATTGTTTTAAGCAATGCAATATCGCTATTAACTAATATTATATTTGTATTAATTGCTGCTAATAAGTTTAGCTATTACAAGCTTACAAAAGCAACAGCTGTCTTTATTTTAAAGTTATTAGTATCTTGTGTAATTATG
The DNA here is from genome assembly GCF_000063545.1 of Orientia tsutsugamushi str. Boryong. Taxonomy (NCBI): domain Bacteria; kingdom Pseudomonadati; phylum Pseudomonadota; class Alphaproteobacteria; order Rickettsiales; family Rickettsiaceae; genus Orientia; species Orientia tsutsugamushi. Next base: position 296,793 of record NC_009488.1, on the reverse strand, counting down.
GCTATAACTATTTATTACTTAAATAATGTTGTATTGTATAATAAAACAACTCTTCTATTTAAGATATTTTCATTGTTAATATGTATTGCTATTGGAGGGTTGGTATACCTTGTATCTTGCTTTACATTAAGAGTACACCATATTTTATATAAAGGTTAAGTTTAAGTATAATTTATATAATAGCAAGTGTGGCCACTAATTTTGCTTTGTATATTTTCTCAAAAGCTTTTTGTAAAACTTATATTCTCCATCAATTGTTGAGTTAGCATATACAATATCATAAAGTTGATAACCTTTAATATTTAAATAAAATGTTAGAATATCACTAGCAAAAATACCAAAAAATATAGACATAGTAACTAGTGTTATTTGACCTAAAGTTAACATAATTGGATTATCTATTCCAAATATTATAATAGAATTGATTAGTATTCCTGATATTAATATATACCACATACCATGATATCCAGCCCATAGAAAACTAAATATAGCTGCTTTAATAGAAAAGCCATGCCTTGATAATATTACCTGATGCACTTTTGCATTTGGATTGTAATAAACCTCGTATAAATACATGATACTGCTTAAATTTATATAAACTCTTAATAATACTTTGCAATTTTAACACTAAATATTATTTAACGTAATAATTATGGCACACATTACTCAATATTAGAAGCGAATTTTCTTTCTTAGAATTATTATATAAAACTGCACAGCTTATAGCTATCAGTAAAAACATTAGTGTATCTTATTGAAACACTAATCATAGAAAATGGTACTATAGTTATTAACAAAGAATGTTGTCGTCAAAGCTCAAAATAGTTTTACTAATCTTGGCTAATGTCTTTCTGCACTATGTTATAGATATCTAGTTTGCAAAAATTAGTAATCAGCAAGACAAAACACAAATATTATCACAAGTCATTAGAGTTATTAGGAGATGGATCAACTATCATGTTATATTCGATAACGAAAGACGAGAAGGTAAAAACAAAGAAGTCTTATTAAGATTGATAAGATTCTAAAAAATAATTTGATATGTTCCAATTTTACGGAACAAAGATTGCATAATTAATAGAAGTCTTTAATAACTCTTTTTAATGAAAGAAAGAGAGTAAAAAACATATCCAGCAACAATGTATATACTGATTTGCATAAGTTGGTAGATATGATAAATTACAGAGCCCACAAATTAGCAAACTGTCTAGATTAAACTATGGTATAATAGACTTCTTTCAAAACAAGTCTATTATACTAGCTAGAAAACTTATCTTGCAAGCTTAAAGAAAGTAGAAAATTAGCTTGATGTATATACAAGCTAATTTCTTCTATCAAACTCCTATTAATTGGCTATATCAAATAGAAATACTTTTACATCCAAACTACAAAAACATTATATTAATCAACCTCTGTACTCCAGTCAGTACATACTCCATTAATTTGGTTAAACCCATCATTAGATGCAGGATCATAGCATACAAATGAAGGTAAACTTTGGTGTTCTGCTTCATAAACTGGTGTTTGTATATCACAGTACTTATAAGTACCATAAACTACGAATGATTTTAATTCTTCTTCAGTATTTGTACGTTCTACCAAAATACCATCATTACCTGTAGAATAAACGTTGTGTAATTTATCTCCTTCAGTAGAATCTAATTCTACCACATTGTTGCCACGATTCTTTACATCAAGTATTTTGCAGTTTTCAAAATTACTCAACCCATGAGATTGAGCTGTTATAGATATTTTTTTAATAAATCAGATGTTGAGTTAATTGTCTCAGACATTTTATGAAGTGCATACGATACTTTGTTAAATCCAAAATAAGAATTTAGCATGTTTTCTGTTGCACTAAGTGGCTTGCATAACTTTCTAAAATTTTCTGCCATCCAGCTAATATAACCATTGCCAAAATCATTTTTTGGTAGCGCTAACTTTGTGGTTGGATTGCAGCAAATTGATCATTAGTTTCGTTTATCAAATTTGGTACTGCATTAATAACTTTGCAATACTTAGCAAGTGAATAAATTTTTTCTCTAGCTTCATTAGGAAAAAATTTATTTTTAGTTGCATAATCTAATGCTGGATATGAGCCTGGATTATCAAAAGTAGTAGATTCAACAAGATTAAGATTTCGAGATACAATCTCAGCTGCTGTTAAATCTGAAACTACCGCTCCAAGAGAATGACCGCTAGTAGTATATTTATAATCTTTTACATCAAGATTATTGACTACTTTATCAATGAAAGCTTTCATTGGCTTTATCTTTGAAATGTCGCCATGCCTATAAACACCCTGTATATCATCTCTCAGATCGTTTACATTTTTAGGATCTGTGCCTGCAGTAGCAACATGAATTTCTTTAGTTTTTTCGTTAATAAAAGCTACTGCTTTGTAGCCATACTTATTAGTATCTTTATAATCTGCAGAATTGCACAATATCTTCCACCCTATGCCTTTAATTTCTTTTTCCGTCCCTTTAAGTCTTTCACCATAAGAAGAATAGCCTACTTTATAAGCAAGCCTAATAGCTTGGTGTATAAACTTATGATTACAAACTGTTAATTTTAAAGATTGATTAATAGGCATATTTTAAATAATTTTTTGTTTGTTAATAATTTAGTTGTTTTGTTACTCATATTACAAGTAATTTGCAGTTTAATACTATAAGCGAAATATATCCATTAAGTTTTTTTAAAATGAATAAAAAAACTTAATTAATGTATAAAAGTCGCATATATTTCATTTTTATGCTCTTAGCTGGACTTCTAATACTTTTGCCGTATTAAATATTACATCTATCAACTCAAAACTTTTATTTAGTACAAATTTATTAACTTTATTTGCAATATCAAATATCCTCAGAATATCTTGATGAAGGAAATCTTTATGCAAGTACATCAAAAAGATATAGAAAAAATCAAACAGAGAGTTATATCAGAAAAAGAAAAGGCAAGAGATATATTAAAGAAACACTTGAGTTTGATGTAAGAAACAGATCAGATAGTAGAAAGAATAAATATTACAACTATTATTTAATAGTAAAAAATAGAAAAAGTGATTAAGAATAAAGAAAGAATATATTAAAAACTGCTATAGTATCCTGAGTGTAATATAGAGATATAATGAAGTACAAACTCCAATTTAGGATAAGTTGAGTGAAGAGAAAGAAGAGGAGAAAAGATAGGAATTAAGTTTAGAGATAGAATAAGTAGCAAGAGAAGCAATTATATGAACAAAGAAATTAAGATGAAAACGATGTCTAGTATGCTCAAAAGCATATATTTTTTAGTATATTAAAGATAGATTCAATTAAGGAACGTTTATTTAATAAACGCTTATCATCTATGTCTAATAAATGTGTTTGCATATCTTTACGAAGAATCGTAAATAAACTTAGCAACTGGAGAACAGTTGATGAAATAATGCTTTAGATATGTAAGCTTTATCAGCAAACAATTTATCAGATAAGCCTTTAAAAATAGGTGGAGCTACAGATAGGTCGCTTTTTATTGCATTTAGTAAATTTAACTGACATTATTTCGCCTTTATTATTAGCATTAACATATTAGTTATCTGTTAAAACCTAATACCATGGGACCCGATTGTTCAGTTAGAAGATTGAATACATCTGCATTACCTATTTTAGCAGCATAATAGACCTCTTTCGAAACTGGTTAACGTAGTTCAAAATTATTGCTGATAAATATCGAAATAGACGTGAAAGATTCGGTCTTAGATTTAATTTGATCTCTGGTATTTATAATTTTGAACTACGTTAACCAGTTTCGAAAGAAGTCTAATCTATAGGAATCATGCCATTATCATCTTTTGCATCAATATCTGCTCCATAATCAATCAAAAGCTGTATAACATCTATGATTTCATTACGAACAGCAATATGTAGTAGTGTTTCTCCTTCATCATATTTTTTATTAATACTATTCGAATTATGTTTTAGCATAATTTCTAAAGGTTCTATACATCTGCATTCAACAGCATCAGATAAAGGTGTATTACCTTGATTATTCTCGATATTTACACATCAGCATTATATTTTAACAGTAATGCTATATGATCATTGCAATAGGTAGGATATTTTTCAAAAAATTCATAATATACTTGAATTGTGTGTGCGTCAAGAAAAGGTGAATTAATCTTACTGGTGAAAGTCCAGTTATGGAAGGAGAAGCTAGATCCACCATATAGCGAGTCTTGTGCTGCTGAAGGTAACGACAGTAGTAAAGCGTAGACAGTGAAACATTCGAGCCGAAACCAAATGGTGAACGTGATAGCCCTGAAAGTGAGATGTAGTGGAAGCCGATATGTTCTAGCACATAGTAGGCAAAAGAAGATTGGAGGTCAAACTAGTAAAAAAAAACCCAAAAATTTTCAACCACCGGGGTCGCAGGCGTCAGCGAGTTTGTAAAGATTAATGACACAACTTGAGAAGTCCTTATAACTCTTACGTAATTAAGTAAGTATTCAAAGTACAAGTGGTGAAACATAAGGCTTTGGAGATGGTGTAAGGATGGCTGAGTTAGCCATAGTAGTGATGAAACCTAGTAATGTGGGTGGAGCAAAGGGTTAGCAGAAAAGTAAGAATGCAAGAGGGAAACAATGGCTGTACACAGCATAGACAGAAATACATGGTTAACGAAACTTGAGCGTATAAAGTTGCTATCATCGAAAAATCAAGACATAAAGTTTAATAATCTAAATCAAGACATAAAGTTTAATAATCTTGGACATATCATTGATTTAAAGATGTTAGAAGAACAATATAAGGAACTCGATAGCAAGAAAGCGATAGGAATAGATGGTATAACCAAAGCTGATTATATGGTAAGAAGTTGAAAGCAAATCTGCTCTCGCTTCTTACTAAAATTCGCAAATGGCAATATCAAGCTAAACCTGCACGAATAACAGAAATTCCAAAAGAAGATGGAGGCAAAAGACCTTTGATAATATCATGTTTTGAAGATAAGATAATCGAGTCTACAGTAAGCAAGATATTAAACTCTGTGTTTGAGCCAATATTCTTAAAGTATTCCTATGGATTTCGACCTAAATTAAATGCACACGATGCTTTAAGGGAGTTAAACAGACTTACGTATAACTTCAATAAAGGGGCTATAGTAGAGATTGATATAACAAAGTGTTTCAATACAATTAAGCATTGCGAGTTGATGGAATTTCTAAGAAAGAGAATATCTGACAAGAAGTTTCTAAGACTAGTTATGAAACTGATTGAAACACCAATCATAGAAAATGGTACTATAGTTACTAACAAAGAAGGTTGTCGTCAAGGCTCAATAGTTTCGCCAATTCTGGCAAATGTCTTTCTGCATTATGTTATAGATAGCTGGTTTGCAAAAATCAGCAAAGAAAACTTAATGGGACAAACAGGAATGGTGAGGTACTGCGACGATATGGTATTTGTCTTTGAAAAGGAAACAGATGCGAAAAGGTTTTATGATGTTTTGCCTAAAAGGTTAAATAAGTATGGGCTAAATATCAATGAAGCTAAATCACAAATGATAAAATCTGGTAGAGACCATGCTGCAAATTTAGCCAAACAAGACAAGAAGATCGCAAGTTATAATTTTCTTGGATTTACTTGCTATTGGGGCAAATCAAGATTTGGCACAACATGGAGACTAAAATATACCTCAAGGAGAGATCGTTTTACTGAGAAACTGAAAGGACTGAGAAAATATTTGCGTGCTCAGCTAAACAAGCAAGATAAAACACAAACATTATCACAAGTCATTAGAGTTATTAGGTGAATGGATCAACTATCATGGTATATCGGATAACAAAAGACGAGTAAGTTCATTTATCAACCAAAGTAAACGGGCAATATATAACTGGTTTAATAGAATGGGAGGAAAACGTAAGATGAATTGGAAAAGACTAACCGAGATACTTAAAAGAGTAAATTTTCCTAAAATTGGAAAGATTGTCTCAATGTTCTAGACAACAAATAAGGCATAATGCTTATCTTATTTTTGAGAGCCGGATGCGGTAATTCTGCAAGTCCGGTTCTGAGGAGGGGCCTAATTGAGCAATTGGTTAGGTCTACTCACATAAATCTTAGAGTTCAAAAAATAACGCTACTTTTTTTTGAACCAGCTATCTTTACATCCAAATGTTCAGAATCATTGGACTACAATCGGTAAAAATATTTTTGATAAGGAACAGCAAAATAAAGCTGCTGTGATTTTAAAATTTTCCTCTGAACTAGATGAAAACACTAAGCGCCACATTCGCCTTCATGGCTTAAAATGGAATAGCTTTCGTCAAGAATGGTGCGGCCATGTTAAAGATATTGAGGCCTTAAAGAATACCCTTCTCAATGTTCAGTATAGTATAGAACTTGTAGTGTGATATAAGGCATCTATATGATTTAATAGAAATAGCATACAACACATTAAAGGTAAAATTTTGTATGTTGTATATTTCTTATTATTTTACGCTATTTTTTAAATTTAATACTTCTTGTATTGATAAATCCGTATATTCAGCAATTGTCTCAACTGATAATTCAGATTTCAATAATTTTATTGCAAAATCTTTTTTTGCTTCAGCTTTACCTTCAGCTTTACCTTCAGCTTTACCTTCAGCTTTAGCGCGTTCGAGTTTATAATCTTCTACTGCTTTATTATCCCATATACGCTTTAACTCTTGTTCATAGGTTATTAGTTCGTCTTCGCTCCAATTAAACTGATCTAATGCCTCATACGCTCTTTTGATTATTAAATCTTCACCTATTATTTTATGATATCCATCTAATGTTGTTTCTTTTGCATGTTTAAAAAAATAGCACCACTTCTCTGTTATATCACTTAACTCTTCCACTCTATTTTTTTTAAATTTTGGTAATTCTATAAAGGTAAATGAAAAGTCCTTTAGATCATGCTCATATGTCTTTTTATCCAATATTACATGCCTTGATATATAGTCTTCTTTGTTTGGAAACAATTTATAATCTGCTATAGCTATAAATATAACTTCCTTTAGGTCTGAGTATTTTCCTTCCTTTCCTCTATTTGGTTGCCTACCATATGCTTTTGCTGCATAATACTGCGCTCTTTTTTCAAATCCTTGTGTAGGATCTACTTGCATTTCTATTATATATTGCGCTCCGTTTTTATCTTTACACAAAACATCTACTATTGATTCTTTTTTGGACGCTATATCAGCGTCTAATATCGTACCTAAAAACTCTACTTCTGTTATTTCTCTATTCCCTTCAAACAATAATATATCGTTCAGAAAATGTATTAGTATGTCCTTGTTTTTTTCTGATCCAAATATCTTTTTAAATGCTACATCATTCTTTGGATCTAAAAATCTTGATAAATGCATATATTTTTCATATTTTCTATTCTTTTTAAATTATACAACAAAATAACTTATTAGCTAGCATAAAGCTTACAGTATTTATTTAGCTCTATGGCAACTTCTTGTAATTTAAGGTACTTAGCAAGAGGTATAAATTCTTGCTGCGTTTCTAGTATGATTTCTTGTCTTTTTTGAGGAGGTTTGATGCATATAGTTGTAATGTTATGGAATCTATCAAAAAGCTTGATCAGTAATAATTCTGTTTTATTTTGGCTATGTAATATTTGTATCATTTCCATAGCACTAATTTTCTTATTATTTCTAACCCTTGTGAAGTCTGAAACCTGCTCTGCAATATTATTGATTAGACCTCTTTCGAAACTGGTTAACGTAGTTCAAAATTATAAATGCCAGAGATCAAATTAAAACTAAGACCTAATCTTTTATGTCTATTTTGATATTTATTAGCAATAATTTTGAACTACGTTAACCAGTTTCGAAAGAGGTCTATTATAAGATGAAGCTTAAAGACTAAGAGCCAGCCATAACTACTTTTACTAATTTTAGAAATTTTGTTAAAAACTCTATTGCTGGAGGTACGTTTATTATGACAAATTGTTAACTTTGTAGAATCGATGTAATATATACCAGTCTCATCTCCTTTCAGATAATGCATTAATACAGCTAGCAGTAGTAACATTCTGGGTCACAGTTGTATTATTCTACTATAACTTGGTAAACAAAAGTATTCTTTATACTTATGACACAAGTAATATAGATAATAATTTTTAACATCCTTGCATGGCGACAAATAAAAATATATCGCTATTGTTAATAACTCAGCTAAGTACAACTTTCCGTCTCCCTTCCTTTGATTACTACTTGGTATTAAGCTCTTTCTTTCACACTCTTGATATATTTTGCAAAAATTATCTATTAAATAGTATACTGTTATAATACATTTTTTCATGTTGGGTTATTCCTTGTTTATTTAAATTTTTTTTATAACTCAACATTCTCTCTTTGTATACCTTTTATTCTCTACATTTCATATTTCTACTTATCATAATCTGGCGTTTATAGTTAAAGTATACAATAGAATCTGTATAATGTAATTTATTATATCTACCAACTTATTCTTCAGACTTATCTCTAATTCAGCATTATTTGTTTAAAGTTAACAATAACATAAGCTGTGTAACTTAACTGCCTTTCCAAATTAAGGCTATCATATTATAGTTTAAACATAGTATTATACTTAACCTAGCTTTTAAAAGCTATTTTTTGTTACCACATAATTATAATTGACTATTTAGTCAATTATAATTATGATTGCGGCTATAGTTAAATAATATATGTTATTTGCTACTGAGTTATTGCGAAACATTAAAAATATGCATGGCTGATTGTATTAAAATACGGGGCGCAAGAGAGCATAACCTAAAAAATATTGATATAGATATCCCTAAACATAAATTAGTAGTTATTACTGGATTAAGTGGTTCTGGAAAATCATCTTTAGCATATGACACTATATATGCTGAGTCTATAAGAAGTTATTTAGCAGGTTGGCCAGTGCGTAATATGCAATTCTTTTCTTTGCAAAACAAATCAGATGTTGAATCTATTTCTGGTCTTTCTCCAGCTATTGCTATAGATCAAAAAACAATTTCTCGTAATCCTAGATCTACAGTTGGGACCATGACTGAAATATATGATTATTTACGCTTACTGTTTGCTAGAATAGGGATACCATATTCACCAGCTACTAATTCCCCAATTCTAGGACAAACCATTTCCGAGATGGTAGACATCATGTGTGCTTTGCCTCATGGCACTAAAATTGATATTCTTGTCCCAATTACTCAAGTTCATAAAGACAAATTCAATAAAGAAATATCTAGATTTAAAAAACAAGGATTTTCAAGGATAATAATTAATGACAATGAATATGAAGTAGATAATTTGCCAATACTAAACAAGCACGAAAAGCATAATATTTCAGTTATCGTTGATCAATTAGTTATTGATAACACGTTACGTAGCAAAATAACTTCTAGTTTAGAATCAGCATTGCAGTTATCAGATGGAATAATTTATGCTAAAAAAGTTACTTCAACTTCCATGCAGAACCATAATACTCAGTGTAGTTTTCAGAACCAAGATGTTATAGTTTTATCAGAAAAGTACTCATGTCCAGTTTCAGGATTTCAGTTGCCAAAAATTGAGCCTCGTATGTTCTCGTTTAATAGTCCATTTGGTGCTTGTAATACATGTAAAGGATTGGGCAAGGAGATGTTTTTTTCCACTGCGCTAATTGTGCCTGATAGTTCACTATCAATTGCTCAAGGGGCAATTTTGCCATGGGCTAATAATGATTCTTATTTTATTAAAGATACTTTTAATGCTTTAGCTCAACATTATAACTTTAGTCTTGATGATCCTATTGAAAGTTTAAGTGATAAAGTTAAAAATGTTTTATTTTATGGATCAGGTGATGAAGAAATAAAGTTTATGTATAATAATAGTGAAGCTAAGCCTAAGGTTGTTGTTCAGCCATTTGGTGGAATAATTCCTAGTCTAGAGGAAAAATATTGTCAAGCTGCTACTCAGTGGATAAAAGATGAGTTGTTACGTTATCAGGTTGAAGGAGATTGTAGAGCATGTGGTGGCGACAGACTTACTCAAGAATCATTATGTGTTAAGATTGCTAATCTTAATATTAGTGAAGTTGCAAAGATGAGAGTATCTGAAGCTTATGATTGGTTTGCTAACCTTGAGCATAGTTTAACAGACACACATAAAATTATTGCAAAGCTAGTTATAAAAGAAATTAAGGATAGGATATCTTTTTTAAAGAATGTAGGTTTAGAGTATTTAACAATTGATAGATCATCTACTACTCTGTCTGGTGGAGAAAGTCAACGTATTAGATTAGCATCACAAATAGGGTCAGGTTTGAGTGGAATAATGTATATTTTGGATGAGCCATCTATAGGGTTGCATCAAAGTGATAATAAGAAGTTACTTTCTACTCTAAGAAATTTACAAAGTTTAGGAAATAGTCTTATTGTTGTTGAACATGATAAAGAAACAATACTAGAAGCTGATCATATTATAGATGTTGGCCCTGGAGCTGGTACAGAAGGCGGAAAAATAGTTGCTCAAGGTGGAGTCAATGATATTATCAATGTTCCTGACAGTATTACTGGGCAATATTTAAGCGGTAAAAAATTTGTTTCTATTCGAAGTAACGTAAGAACAGGGGACAATAATAGATTTATTGAGCTTAAAGGAGCTAGATCTCATAATCTAAAAAATATTGATGTAAGAATACCGCTTGGTACCTTGACAGCAGTAACTGGAGTTTCTGGTAGCGGAAAATCAACACTCATTATTCATACTTTATATAAAGCAATTTTAAAAAAACTTGAACCTAATACTAAAACGTTTGTTGGAGAGTATACTGATATTATAGGCTTAGATAATATAGATAAAGTGATCAATATTGATCAATCTCCCATTGGCAGGACTCCAAGATCTAACCCTGCTACTTACTCTGAAGTATTTAACTATATCCGCGATTGGTTTAGTGAGCTACATGAAGCTAAAGCTCGAGGGTACAAACGTAGCAGATTTTCATTTAATGTTAATGGTGGCCGTTGTGAAGCTTGCGAAGGATGTGGGTTAACTAGAATAGAAATGCACTTTTTACCAGATATCTTTATAAAGTGCGATGTGTGTGATGGAAACCGTTATAATAAAGAAACTTTAGAAGTTAAATATAATGGAAAGTCTATATCTGACGTACTAAATATGACAGTTGATAATGCTATAACATTTTTTGATAAAGCTCATCATATTCGTGATAAATTAAAAACATTAAATGAAGTAGGTTTAGGATATATTAAAATTGGACAATCAGCTACAACACTTTCAGGAGGAGAAGCTCAGCGCATAAAACTTGCAAAAGAATTGTCAAAACGTTCTACTGGAAAAACATTATATATTTTAGATGAGCCAACCACAGGATTACATTTTGAAGATGTTAATAAGCTATTACAAATACTGCATAGGTTAGTTGATAATGGTAATACTGTATTAGTTATTGAGCATAATATGGATGTTATTAAAAGTGCTGATTATATAGTAGATGTTGGTGTAGGAGGTGGTGATCAAGGAGGAGAAATAGTTGCCTTTGGTACTCCGCAGCAAGTATCTTTTAATGATCAAAGTATTACAGGAATATATTTAAGAGAATACTTTAATAAGTAGAGTTATCAGCTTAAGTTAATATTATAATAAACGCCAATTTAGGATAAGGAAAAATATGAAAGGCAGTGAATAAAAGGCATACAAGAGATAATGTATAATTATTATCTGTAGTTTTAATTAATAACTGTTTATTTATTGCTCATATTTCTACAAATATTCTTTCATAATACCATACTTAATAATCTGAATATTCAGCATTATAACACTTGTATATTATAGTCATTTACAATGAGGTTTGAGCATAAAAAAAAGAGATAATAGCATCATAAGATTTAACAAAATTGAGTAATTTGATGTCTAATCCACCGCTTCATATTAGCCCAAAACTTCTCTATCGGATTTAAATCTGGAGAATAAGGTGGCAAAAAATAACTTTACAACCAACAGACTCTATTAACTCTTTAGTTTTTTTGATTTATGAAATGCTGCATTATCCATTACTATGAACTGAGCAGGCTTTAATTCCTTAATTAATAACTGCTCCACCCAAGCTTCAAATAATCTTGTATTACATGAAGCATTGAATATCATAGATGTGATTACATAACCAGCTATAATATTTGTACATTCATAATATTTACCACTCTTTTTGCTGCTCACATGAGTTCCTTTTTTGCTCCGCAATCTATCTATCCTTGCATATGGACATTTCAATGCCACTTTCATCTATGTATACTAAGTTTTCCTTCGGTATAGATTATCACTTGTTGATATTTTTCTCTTATTTCTGGCTTTGTTTCCATATAGGTATTCTATATCAATGCCTTTACCATATATGTATTTAAATGCAACATAATTTGTTATAACTGGTTGTAATAATAAAAAATAAAGAATATTAATAAAATTTCTGATAGTATTATTGATAAGACTGAAAAAAAATATAAAAGAAGGATTAATTGTAATACCTATAATTTAGTAATTATTTAGTGTTCGGTAGCCAAAATCAAAAATTTAAAGGGTAATTAATAATCATATGAAATTTGTAAAATATATAACAGCTGTTTTATTATTAACACTGTTAAATACAGCCATTGCATCAAAACGAAACAACAATCAACATGTTACATCAGAAATTTTAATGCAGGATAAAGCCAGGTTAGCAGAAAAACATTTTTATGTTGGAATTTCATTTCTTAAGTTAAACAAATATCAAGAAGCAATAGAAAATTTTGATTTAGCTATTAAGTACAAACCTAATTATTCAGAAGCTTATATTAATAAAGTGATTTGTTTAGATTCATTAGGACAACAGCAAGCAGCGATAGAAAATTTTGATTTAGCTATTAAGTATAATCCTAATTTGGCAGAAGCTAATTATAATAAAGGATTTTGTTTAGAGGTAAATTAGGACAGCTTTAGAAAGCAATAGAAAGTTGTAATCTAGCTATGATCCTAATAATGTAGAAGCATATAAGTTAATAAATATACTCAAACGAAAAATTGCAGGTATTATAAAGCATTATCATGATTTATTTGTGATACAAATTATTATAAAATAGTCATAAGATATAATAATAAAATCATGACTATACAACAAAAAGGTGAGTTATTGAGTTGTTTTGATGTTGCTAGCTATTTTCTGGTATTGGTTGATAGAGAAGCAGGAGATGTAATAACTCAATTGAAACTGCAAAGATTAGTGTATTTTATCCAAGGTGTACATCTAGCTTTATTTGATAAGCCTCTTTTTAAAGAAGATATTAGACCTCTTTTGAAACTGGTTAAGGTAGTTCAAAATTATAAATGCCAGAGATCAAATTAAATCTAAGACCGAATCGTTTACGTTTATTTCGATATTTGTCAGCAATAATTTTGAAGCTTTTTAGCATACAAATAACGTTTTCATTCACAACTCTTGCTGCTGCTAACCTACGATTATTCTTTTAATCATTTTTAGTTAAAGGATTTTTCTTGCTTTTTTTCTTTGGTAATTTAGAATTATTGTGAATTTTTTGTATACCTTGATATCCTGTATCAGTAATCACTTTAACCTTAGGATTGGTAAGAATTTTGAATTTCTTAAATAATCTAAAGTCATGTTTTTTACCGTTAGAAAAATCTGTATATATTACTTGGCATGTTTCCTTGGCTACGACTATTTGAGTTTTTAGTGTATGCCTTTTCTTCTTTCCTGAATAATAGAATTTTTGTTTTTTTTGGGTCTTTCTATTGGACTCTCAGTAGCATCAATCAAGACTACTTCATAATTCATATCGCTATTCATTAGAGCTTTACGACCTGGAAGAGCAAAGTTTGGGTGTTTAACTAAGGTGTCTTCTACCCATTTTACAGCTTTATATGCTGAACTTTCACTAATCCCATAGTTCTGACCTATATGAAAATAAGTACGGTATTCTCTAAGGTATTCTAAGGCCATCAATAACTGTTCCTCCAAATTGAGCTTATTTTTACGCCCTCCTTTTGATTTCTTAACACCATCAGCTTTCCTCAAAATATCCACCATCTTTGAGAATGTTCCCTTCCTTACTACTGTTAATCGACGAAATTTTTCATCCTTTAACTCTTTAATCTGATCTAATTTCATTATTACTTCAAATCAGATTTTTATAACACCATTTTACATCATTGTATAGTTTCGAAAGAAGTCTAATGATGATTTTTTTACCTTGAAATGGTGAATGATTTTTCAAATTCATAATTCCTACACTAGCAATGATATTGCCTTTAATGCCTGCGCTTGCTGTAAGCTCAATGCTGTTTCAGCGCCTTCTGCTATAATGTTATATTAGGGTATCTGCATTTCGTTTTGCGATTGTTATGAACAATCCACTGATTTTACCTAATGACCTTCTGTTAATTGAAATATCTGCCTTATATCCTGTTTCTGAATTTAGATATACAGCCTGTACTCCTGTAATTTCTCTTTTTGAATTTTTTGCAAACGCTGTAAATGATGGATAATTTTCTTACATTTCAAAATTTAATACTATGAAAGCCTTATAATAACACAGTAATTTTAAACGTTGAAGTAGATATGGTATATACCTGTTTCTTCTCTTTTCATATAATGCATTATAATACAGCTAGTAGCAGCAACATTCTAAGCTACAGTTGTATTATTCTACGTAAACTAAAAGTATCCTTTATACTTATAACGCACGTAATATAGATAATAATTTTTAAAATCCTTGCATAAAGATAAATAAAAATATATCACTATTGCTAATAACTCAGCTAGTGATAAGTTTCTATCTCTGTTTCTTGGATTATTACTTGGTATTAATCTCTTTCTTTCCAGCTCTTGATATATCTTCCAAAAATTATCTATTAAATAGTATACTGTTATAATACATTATTCCATATTTATCATACTTGTCATAGGTATGTTATATATTTTTACACTAATGTCCTCTCTGCATTGCTTGCTTATGTTTTTAAACATAAGCAAATTTCTGTTTCACTTTTTTTAAGTTTAAATTATCTTTTCCTTTCTTTACCTCGTCTATGATCTATTAATTATATCAAACTTAGGTTAAAATAACCAAATTATTTTTTAGGTCCTGTATTAATTCCAGATCTACTATTAGAATTAGAATGTGAGTTACTATTTTTGGTACGTTGTTGACCAATTTTACTAAATGCAGCTGGTATGAATGTTGTTGGTGATGGTGGAGTTACTGTTGATACTATTGCTGTAGTTGATTTTTCGCTAGCTGATGATCTATCTCCTCCGCTGCTAATATAATTTGCAAGTGCTATTGCATTATCATTAAACATGCTAAGTAAAAATACACAAGCTGCAAGTAGTAATAAGCTATCCCACTGCACGAAATTACCAGCAAAAAAGTTTCTTATTCTATATCTATCTTTATTGATATTAGGATCTAAAAATGGTAATTCTACGTAACGGTTCGCTTTACATTCATATGCGGAACAGTGCTTTTCATTTGATGGATCTGTTGAAGTAATTAATTGCTTGCTATTACCAGATATTCCATCACTGCATTGCCATGGTTTTTGATCACGATATACAATATGATCTTCAGGTACAGGTATATTAGCACATTTTTGACTGAATAATAAGGTTTTCTTAAGTACCTGAGCTGGAAACCATAAATTTAAGAGCGATTGTTTTTTAGAGCTATCACCGCTAATAATTTTTATTAATGTGTTAGCAATAGGAGGAAAAGGCACTTCACAAACTCTGAAACCAAGAGAAGCATATATTTCATGTCTGATAAACATTCCTACAAACGCGATGCCAGCAAATAATATCACTGGCTGAAGAGCATATATAGTTAGTTGCTTAATCCAATTTTCAAAAATTGGTTTAGTAAACTGAAATAAAACAAAACAGAGGAAAACAGGACCTACAATTATTCCTATACCAACCAAAATTAAAGCATTAAGATATAGTACTGTTGCTTTAAAGCTAATTATGAAGATATAGTATAATAATATTAAGTAACAAATAATGTAAATAAACCCGCCCCAATCTACAAATAGTATTGAAAATAACTTTTTTAAAGTATGAGGAGCAATCATTAGCCCTAATATGCTTGATGATCCTGGTCCTATTGCTGTTGCTTCGTTGATAGTCTTAATAATAAATTGAGGGCCATCTACAAAAATAAAGAATAGATAATCATAGAAAAATTTCCAAGCTGTATCAGAATTCAGCAAAACAGATATTACCAAAATTTTTACTGTTCTAAGTACTAACTCATGAGCAGTCATATTAATATTACCTATTAAAAAAGCTAGCCCACTAAATGCGATAAATAATATCAAAGTAAGGTTAACAACTATTTTATAGCTTGGATTTTTGAGAATGTTTATAAAGAGATTTTGAATTATTCCATTTTTATTTTGATTTTTTTTGTTACCAAATAGCATTTCTTTAACTATATTTATAAGAAATGTTTCTGGTGAATCTTTTTCATCTCCAACACCAGACTTAATAATAATCTTATATTGTCCATTATTGTCATCATAAAATCTATCTAGGATTTTGAAATACAATCTTCCTCCAACATACTGTTCAGCCTCCTGATCCTGATATTTATGAAAATATCCTCCAGTTTTGACTATGTTTCCATCAGGTGTAGTATCCAAAAAACCTGAGTCTAACTCAGTAGAATTAAGAGAACTAAGGTAGTTTTGGCCTACATGAAAATTAATAGTTTTTTTTGGAATACCATACGATTGAGAATGAACATTAGCGTTTGGATCAACACCAGGCTTTGCAATCAAAGCATAAAGGCCAATACCATGTTTAAATAAACATGGAGGATTAATAACTGGTATATCATCATTATCATCATATGAATCAGAAAAAGTTTTATTATTGCGAAACCTACATTCTGGAAATCTTTTTGTAATGCTAGCAAGCGTATGTTTATTTTTATTAGTTCCATACCATGCTGACCAAGCTGAGAGATGACTGATATCATTATCATATTCATGATAATTCCAATGTTTAACCATGACAACCAATGGCTTCCCATTAACTAAAAGCTTACTATCAATCCAAGGTGCTACTTGGTTATCTTTTTGTCCAGTAAGCTGCTTAGTATCATATCTTGATGATATAGCAATTATAGGAAATCCAAAATCATCAGCATCTATACATTCAGCTATACTATAACTAATTACAGAGCAGAATAGTATAATACCAACAAGAAACTTTAAGAATAATGTATTTTGCTGATTCATTATGTTCAAATTGCGAGTATTAAATTCACTGAAATTATGTAGAATCATACAATAAAGTTTTATTTATTTCAAAAAGAACGTTGTTACTAAATATAATATTTGTTACTGTTGTGTAATGAGTTCATGCAAAATGATGTGTATATAGAATTAGGAGCTGCAGAATAATTAAAAGAGTGCAGTAAACAAAATATAATAGAAAAGAGATATCATGTTTAGCCAAATCAACTAAAATAGCACATTACAATGAATAAATATTGCCATGACTTCTGCATAAAATGCATTGTTAGTTTTACCTTATAGTAAATTTCATATCTTAATTCAATATAATTTACTATAGTGTTGCATTTCTTTATCTGCATAAAGTCTGCAATCTTTTGAAGGCAATTTTCATAGCTCTATTACATAGCATATAACCTCTCTGCTTATGCTTTTTATACATCTCTGCAATCTACATAAGGCTCTATACTCTTGGTATGTTGAGTTTTTTTATACGTCATTCTCATATATGTTTTGTTATAGAGTGCAATTTGATCACATTAGTTGCGCATTTCTAATTTTAGTTTTGCTAAAAAAACTGCAAATAAAAAAATAAAATTATATAACAGCTTACCAAATAAAGTTTCTGCTGTTTTAGATGATTATATGTAACAACAGCTCAGTTCTCTATCTTTACCATATTATCTATAGCCATAGCCTAATTTTTGTCTTATTGTTTTCAACTTCTTCCTAAATCATAATTCTAATTATTTGCAGCATCTCACAAAATGAATATTCTGGTTTTTATATGAATTTGAGCTTCAAAAAGTAGTTTCAAAAGATATCTTATTGAACGAATTCAGGCTTACATTTTTTACACTTTATTAATATAATGCTATAGTTAAAATCATAATATAATATTAAATATATAGTAGCATGAAAAAGCAATATTCTTATGTTAAACTAATGCCACGGTTACTTGCCCTACAATTAGATACATGTATCATCGGAACAATTTCTCACCCATTTAGACAATATGTATGTGATCATCTATTACGTTTAAATGACTTGTATCTACCTGATATTACTACCCTAAATCTAGAACAACTGAAAGCATTCTTTTTTTTACCTAAAAATATTACTTATTGCCTTGAATGCAGTTTAGTTTCTATAGCAATATTATTTATATATTTCGTTGGTTTTTGGATAAAGTTTGATACCACCATAGGTAAATTATTAATGGGAATCAAAATCATCGACAGCGATACGTTTACTAAGCCTACTAAATCTCAATATGTAAAAAGATTCTTTGGATATTCACTAGGAATATTTAGCTTGCTTATTATACCTTTTGATAAGCATCACAGAGGATTGCATGATAAAATTGCTGGTACAACTATTATAAAAATATAAGGTAAATAATTTTACTTTAATTAATTTAAAAAATACTTTATTATGGTTGCGTCAGCACTTCAGATAGCTGATAAAGGTTGAAATATTAATAAATAGAAGTTTTAGAATTGAGGTATATCTGTTACTACTATCACCCGCACGACTACTAGCGCTATTGTTAATACTAAGTTACAACACACCAATATACTCTAACGCTCCTAAAGCATGGCAGATGTATTTTCAGCCTCAAGTAACAGAAGCAATGTCATCGATACGTGGTCTCCATGATTTTGTTTTGATTATATTAGCTATGGTAGTACTAATTGTCCTAGGGCTACTTATCTATATATGTACAAAATTTAATTCAAAATCTCATCCAAAACCAATGCAGTTTTCTGCTAATTACAAACTAGAAGCAATATGGACATTAATTCCTGCATTATTGCTGGTTATTATTGCAGTACCATCATTTAAAATATTATACAATATAGAAACAATTCCACCAATAGAAATGAATATTAAAGTAGTAGGATATCAGTGGTACTGGCATTATCAATACCCAGACCATGATAATATAGGCTTTAATAGTAATATCCTTGATGATAGTGAGCTAAAACCAGGAGATTTAAGATTACTAGAAGTAGATAATAGATTAGTTATACCTGAAAATACCTGGATTAGGTTTATTATCACAGCTGGTGATGCAATTCATAGTTTTGCAGTCCCAGCTTTTGGTACTAAAATTGATGCTGTACCTGGAAGAATCAATGAGACGTGGATTAAAGTACAAAAAAAAGGAGTATATTATGGACAGTGCTCAGAGCTATGTGGAGTAAATCATGGATTTATGCCAATTGCTATTGAAGTAGTTTCAAAAGAAGAATTTACTGATTGGATCAAAACAGCTAAACAAAAATTTGCAGAATAACTAATGTTATGTAATATTATTTATGGTGTCTTGAAGAACAATTATCCTTTTAATCCCAATATTTCAATTCATCAGAAATAATAATTTTATAAAAACTTACATCTTTTTTATAAAATTATTATTTCTTTTCTTGATTCTTAATACGGTATCCGTGTTAATCTATTCTTGTCATCCTTATTCTAAATATACTTTAACCTGTTTCCTTATATCAAACTCAGGATTTAATAAGGCAGAAGTATTAGAATTAATGGATAAAAAAACCAGCCTAAAGGCATAAGAACCATATGCGACTTTTATACATTAATTAAGTTTTTTTACTTATTTTAAAAGAAAATAATGGATATATTTCGCTTGTGATATTAAACTATGAATTACTCGTAATATGGGTAATAAAACAACTAAATTATTAACAAACAAAACATTATTTAAAATATGCCTATTAATCAATCTTTAAAATCAACAATTTGTAATCATAAGTTTATAAACTCAGCTATTAGGCTTGCTTATAAAGTTGGTTATTCTACTTATGGTGAAAGAGTTAAAGAAACTGAAGCAGCAATTAAGGGTACAGGGTGGAAGATATTATGTAATTCTGCAGATTATAAAGATACTAATATGTATGGCTACAAAGCAGTAGCTTTTCTTAATGAAGAAACCAATGAAATTTATGTTGCTACTGCAGGTACAGATGTTAAAGATGTAAACGATCTGAGAGATGATCTAAAAGGTGTGTATATGCATGGTGATATTTCAAAGATAAAGCCAATGAAAGCTTTTATTGATAAAATAGTCGCCAAGATTGGTGTAGAAGGTTATAAATATAGTACTAGCGGTCATTCTCTTGGAGCAGTGGTTTCAGATTTAACGGCTGCTGAGATTGTATCTCGAAATCTTGAATTTATTGAATCTCGTACTTTTGACAATCCAGGCTCAAATCCAGTTGTAGAGTATGCAGTTAAAAATAAATATTTTTCTACTGCAGACAGAGAAAAAATTTATTCATTGGCTAAGCATTGCAAAGTTTTTAATGCAGTGCCAAATCTTGTAAACAGTGCTAATGATCAGTTTGCTGCAGAACCACCAAAGTTAGTAATACCAAAAAAAAAGGTTTTTAATAATGATGGTTATATTAGCTGGGCTGCAGATAATCTTAAAAAATTATGCAAGCCATTTGATGCAGCAGGAAACATGCTAGCTTCTAGTTTTGGATTTAACAAAATATCGTATGCATTTCATAAAGTATCTAACACAATTAACAAAGCATCTAATTTACTTCAAAAAGTATCTATAACGGCTCATTCTCATGGTTTGAGTAATTTTGAAGAGTGTGAAGTAGTTGACGTAAAACATTGGGGTGACGATATAGTAGAATTAGATGCTTCTGAAGAAGAAAAATTACAAAATGTCAGTTCTACAGGTAATGATGGTATTATTATAGAACATAAAAATGCGGAAGAATGCTTACAGTCGTTCGTACACTATAGTGTTTATGCATGCAGTGATATAATAAATCCACTGCATGAAACATCAAACCCAAGTTTAACTTCATTTATATGCTATAATTATACATCTACTGATAGTTGTAACCAAATTAATGGTGCATGTATTGACTTGAATGCAGAGGTTGATTAATATAATAGACTTCTTTTGAAACTAGACAATGATGTAGAATAGTGTTATAAAAATCTAATTTGAAGTAATAATGAAATTCGGTAAGATTAAAGAGTTAAAGGATAAAAAATTTCGACGATTAACAAAGAGTAAGGAAGTGGACATTTTCAAAGATGGTGGATATTTTTTTGAGGAGAGCTGATGGTCTTAAGAAATCAAAAGGTAGGCAAAAATAAGCTCAATTTGGAGGAACAGTTGCTGATATACCTTAGAGAATACCGTACTTATTTCCATATAGGCTAGAACTATGGGATTAGTGAAAGTTCAGCATATAAAGCCGTAAAATGGGTAGAAGACACTCTAGTTAAACACCCAAACTTTGCTCTTCCAGGTCGTAAAGCTATAATGAAGAGTGATATGAATTATGAAGTAGTCTTGATTGATGCTACTGAGAGTCCTATAGAAAGACCTAAAAAAACAAAAATTCTATTATTCAGGAAAGAAGAAAAGGCATACACTAAAAACTCAAATAGTGGCAGACAATAAAACGCACCAAGTAATATGTACAGATTTTTCTAACAGTAAAAAACATGACTTTAGATTATTTAAGAAATCCAAAATTCTTATTCATTCTAAGGTTAAAGCGATTACTGATACAGGATATCAAGGTATACAAAAAATTCACAATAATTCTGAATTACCAAAGAAAAAAAGCAAGAAAAATCCTTTAACTAAAAATGATAAAAAAATAATCGTAGGTTAGCAGGAGAAAGAGTTGTCAATGAAAACGTTATTGGTATGCTAAAACGGTTCAAAATTATTGCTGATAAATATCGAAATAGAAGTAAAAGATTCGGTCTTAGATTTAATTTGATCTCTGGCATTTACAATTTTGAACTACCTTAACCAGTTTCGAAAGAGATCTAATAGAAAAATTAAAACAGTATCCATATTCATCAGAAAGTGATTGTGTACTTTCTGGACAAAGAGGAAATAGTAGACATTTAAAGAACATAAATATAGCATGGAAAAAAGCTTGTAAAAGGGCTAGATTAAAAAATTTAAGGATACACGATCTTAGAAGAACTGTTGGTAGTTGGATGGCAAATTTTGGAATATCAATAACTATAATTGGCAAAGTGTTAAATCATAATGACTCTCAATCAACAAAATTTTATACACATCTTAATATATATATTGTACGATATGCAATACAAAAATTTGCTAATGAAATTGATAAGTGCTCCAATTTATGAGACTAAACATGAAGAATTTAACAATTAATGATGATGCACCAGACTTTAATATGATTACTACTAGTAATTCAATTATAAATCTAGGTCATTACGAAGGTAAAAATTTATTTTAGTACTGTACTTTTATCCTAAAGATAATACTCCTGGATGTACAATTGAAGCACAGAAATTTAATGAAGCTATTTCTGAATTCAATAAATTAAACACAATAATTCTTGGTGTATCAAAAGATAATATTGCTTCACATCAAAAATTTAAAGATAAGCTCTGTTTAAAATTTAGGATATGATGAAACTGGGAAGATATTTGAAGATTATGGAGTTTTAAAAGAAAAATCGATGTTTAAAAAAACTTTTTAGCAATTAGCCGTACTACATTTTTAATCAATCAAAAAGCAAAAATTGCTGCTATATGGCCAAAGGTTAACATAACACAATATAGTGATGAAGTACTTAATATGGTAAAAAACACTACTTAAGAAAATAGATGATTAATCCAGATTAAAGGAATATTTTTTGCTAATTTTTGATTTTGTGCATAATCACCTTTAGCATCAATTCTAGCATTATATTTCTCATTCTATGTGAGTAGACCTAACCAATCGCTTAATTAGGTCCATCCTCAGAACCTGATTTGCAAAATTACCGCAGTCTGCTCACGAAAAACAAGATAAGCTTTATGCCTGATTTGTTGTTTAAAACGTTGAGATAATCTTTCAATTTTTAGGAAAATTAACACTTTTAAGTCTCTTGGTTAGTCTTTGTCAATTTATCTTACGTTTTCCCATTTTATTAAACCAGAGTTATATATTGCCTATGTACTTTTTGATTGATAAATGAACTTATATAGTTAATTCATCCCATAATAACTCTAATGACTTGTGATAATGTCTGTGTTTTGTATTGCTGATTTAGCTGAACACGCAAATATTTTCTCAGTCCTTTCAGTTTTTCGGTAAAACGATCTCTCCTTGTGGTATATTTTAGTCTCCATGTTATGCCAAATCTTGATTTAGCTCAATAGCAAGTAAATACAAGAAAATTATAGCTTATAATCTTCTTGCCTTGTTTGGCTAAATTTGCAGCATGGTCTCTACCAGATTTTATCATTTGTGATTTAGCTTTATATTTAGCCCATACTTATTTAACCTTTTAGGCATATCATAAAACCTTTTCGCATCTGCTTTCATTTTCAAAAACAAATACCATATCGTTGCAATACCTCGCTATTTCTGTTTGTTCAATTAAGTTCTCTTTGCTAATTTTTGCAAACCAGATATCTATAACATAGTACAGAAAGATATTAGCCAAGATTGGAAAACTATTGAGCTTTGACGACAACATTTTTTGTTAATAACTATTCTTTGTTAATAACTATAGTACAATTTTCTATGATTGGTATTTCAATCAGGTACATTTCATGTTTAAGCTGATTTAACTAACTAGAAGAAATAAGTTAGAGTAAGAGTTATTAAGAGCTTTATAAGCTTTATAAAAGCTGCTATGTAGTTTATTTTCATTTAAGTTGATACACGAATTTAACGGTAGCTGTATTAATATTATTTGTCAATATGACAATAATATCTTGATGTCAATTACAGAAATATAGCGTGAATTTATGTCTAATATTTGGCTAGTTGGAATGCTAATTTTTAATCCAATAACTTGAATTTATAGTTGATAATGCTGCTTAGAAATATTTCTTAATTAATGAATATAGTAGTATTCATCATCAAAGTTTTTACTCGATACAAATACTGTATTCTTTCCTATCCAAAAATGTTTTGATACTGATTCTTCAAAACTAATTTTCTCTCTTTTCTTTATTGCTCAGAGCCTTTTTTCCAAAAATTTATAGTATATTTCATACTAATTACTTTTTCGTTATATCTTAACATTGTATTATTATAATTGGCTTATAGAGTTTTGCTATATAACCTCACATAGCCATATATAGTAAAGAAAAAATAAAACAAATAGAAGAAAACTATGGAAGCATCATATCCGTATGATTTAAGAAAACAAGTAATGAAATTAATAGAAAAATATATGATTGGAAAAAATTACAAAAAGAAACAGAAGCTATAAAAGCAAAATCATGATATCAAAAAGAACATAATCATAGAATAACTGACCTAATTCCTTTTAAAAGAAAACAAAAACCCTCTAGTACAACACTTTATCTTCTACGCCATTCTGCTGGCATATCTACTGTCATAGAGAAACGATTGCCTTTAATATGATTAATGACAGCTCGAGTATTAAGAGGTAAAGGGTAATTAGTACGAGCATGCCCAATGCCATTTAGTGTAAATACAGGAAAGTTTACGCTTTGAGCAAATCTATGCTTAACTAATTCTAGTAACTGTTCATCATTGGTACATAGTATATCACCAAAAATTACAGCTTGTACTTCATCTAAAATATGAGCTTGCTTTAAATGTTCTAACCTCATCTCTAGTAGAGCTGGGTCAGGTTCTACCTCCTCTAAAAATAGGATTTTATCCTTTGTATCTATTTGCCAACATGTACCTATGCTAGCTCTAACTAATGATATAGAACCGCCAACAACCTTCGATTCTAATATACCATCATTTAATTCAATACCATTGTCAATCATTTTTAGATTGAATTTGATATTATTACGGTATCCTGAGATTAATAATTCTAATTTATCAATAGAATCCTGAGATATTTTATTGTCTACTATCTGCTCTAGCATTGGAGAATGCAAAGTGCTCCAATCATACTTATTTTGTAAATAAATATGTAAAACACTAACATCACTAAAGCCCATCAGGATTTTTCTATTTTTATTTTGCGCAATCTTCTTTTTTACATCGTCAGGTAGCTTTTCCAGGTATGGAATTAACCTACTAGCTCCTCTTCCTCCTCTAATACACCAAATAGCTATACTCTTCGGATTGGTTAATGCTTTAACTAAACTTTCAGCTCTAAACTCATCTGTATTAGAATACAATGGTTCATTGTCACTGTAGATATTTTCTGGAACATTAGCTTTTACACCTATAGATTCTAAGTAATCTTCTATTAATTGTAGATTTAATTCACTACCTTTAGAACTTGGTGCTATGACATCAATTATTGTATCTGGTATAGCAAAGCAAATGCTTACACTTGCAACTACAAAAGAAAAAAGAAGAATAATAAAACGCATTAGAATATTTTTATAAAATTGATCTTTGAGCTTTAAAAATTATTTTTGAATATTTCAATTTGAATATTTCAAAGTGCGCAACTAAATACACTATAAACATTAAATTGTTTAGTAACATATTATATAACAATTAAAAGGTCAACAATAATAACTATATAGTTTAGCTCTGTTAACAAAAAGATTGAAAGAACCAGTGCAAATAATGTCTGAATCTAATAAATGCAGATATAGAGATGCTTCACATCGTGCTATTAAAATAGCAACTAAAATAAAATCATTGACACTTATTAAATATTGGTATACTATCCTCTACTTAAAGTTATTAAAGTTATTAAAGTTATTAAAGTTATTTAATTAAATAGGGTGATTACAATGAAAGATATTTATAGTGCTGTAGTAAGCATGGTTAACAATGTTACAAGTAATTCTACTTTTTCTCACGTAAAGGCTTGTCTTCTTAGTCCAAGAGCTATTGAATTATTCATTAAAACCACCAATAATGCTACTAAATATTACGAAATTTGTAAGTCTATTTTTATTTATTATCCTCTTGAAGATCTTTATAATTATAAGGGTGTTAAAGTTTTACATCAGGTTAAAAATTGTGGGAAACAAATTTGTCTTGACTATGCAAGTTTAACTGTGCCTGGTAATCTTACATCGGGAATAAATGGTAAAGATATAGTCATTACTGGATTATTTAATAATATCAGAGATAATAATAATTTATATGATAGACTTCAAAAATCGAGTAAAGGTGTGTGTAAAATAATAGCAGACTGTGATATTGACTTGATAGTAAAAAATATCAACATGATGGATGACAGTGATAATGAAAATACTACAGCAGTAGTGGCAGGTACAGTAGCAGGAATAGCAGTAGGTGTTATTGTAACTTCTTTAATAGGATGGTTTTTCTGTAGAAGAAGCAAAAAGAATGATTGTGTTGTTGTTAAACAATACACAGATGAAAATAGTAATCCTACTAATTTTGATGAAAAAGTTACAAACGATACAAATTACGATGATAATACTGAACATATGTATGAGGAACCCTATGGAGCCACTAGGGCTGAAACAATAGTAGAAATGTCTGTTTAATATTATCTTTTATTATTGTCATTAGGAATAAAGCTTTGGCATTGGCTTTAAAAAAGCAATTTTGAAGTAACTTTTGAACAAAGCCTATTTCTATATCAAACTTGTGTTATTGTAGCAAAATCATAGCTATAAAAAGTAACAACCCGACAATAGTATTTGCTTTAAACCGTGTTAAACAATTCAGTGGTTGAGTAACATCTAATGTAACAATTTGCCACATTAATAATGCTGTAGCAGCAACTATAAACAGCACAGCAAAAATTGATAATTTAAATGCAGATAATAATATCGATTCAACGAACATACTGATAAATGTAAGATATAGTGATGCTAAAATCCATAGCTTATACTTGTTATTTTTAAGCACTAAAGCTAAAGATTTAACCTTTATCTTTTCATCATCAGCAGCATCTGCAAAGGCATAGATTGTATCATAACCAATAGTCCAAAAAATACAGCCAATATACATTACAACACTTGCTATAGTTAAATTATTGGTGACGTTAGCATAAGATATCAAAGCGCCAGAATTAAAAATAATACCTAAAACAACTTGAGGATAATAAGTAATACGCTTCATAAATGGGTAAATAAAGATTAATGTTGATGCTAAAATAGCTAAAAAAATAGCTAAATTTGATAGTTGCATTAGTAGCATTAACGCAACCATTGAGATAACCATTAGATATATAATTGCATTAGTAACTGTTATTTGATTGTTTGCAAGTGGGCGAAGTTTAGTTCTAGCAACTCTACAGTCAATATCTTTATCTACAATATCATTTACTATGCAGCCAAAACTACGCATTAATATACTACCAAGGAAAAGAATAACTAAACTGTTATATTTGACTTGTTCTAATGAAACTAATCCTATTCCAAAACAACACGGAAAAAATAACAAAAAAATACCAACTGGATTGTTTAAACGAGATAGCTTTATTAAAAGATTAAATTGGTATATTATTCTTAAAAAAGTAGTCATTTATTATCTATCAAATGTAAAGGAAAATTATGGCCGAATTGTCAGCAAATTACAACTATTTAGAAAATGAACCAAAGTGGCAAGATGATTGGCAGAAAAAAAATATATATCAATGGAATTCTACTCTTCCAAAAGATAAAACGTTTATTGTTGATCCTCCGCCACCTACAGTTTCTGGTGATTTGCATATAGGGCATGCAATGAGTTTTATTCAACTTGATTGTATTGTTAGATATCAACGAATGCTGGGAAAAAATATATTTTTTCCTATTGGTTTTGATGATAATGGTCTACCTACTGAAAGATTTGTTGAAAAAATAAAAAATGTCCGTGCTTCTAATATTGCAAGACCAGATTTTATTAAAATGTGCCAGGAAGTTGTAATAGCAAAGGAAGGAGAGTTTTGTAAATTTTTAAATGCAATTGGGCTATCAGTAGATTGGTCATTAAAGTATCAAACCATTAGTTCATTGTCATGTAAAATATCACAAATGTCATTTCTTGACTTGGTTAATAAAAATCAAGTTTATCGCAATCATCAGCCAGTATTGTGGGATTGTATTGATCAAACTGCTTTATCTCAAGCTGATGTTGAAGATAAGGAAAGAATAACATCAATGTATTACATTGCTTTTGCAGTTATGAACAGTGAACTAAAGGTACAAATTGCTACTACTAGGCCAGAAATGCTGCCTGCATGTTGTGCTATATTTTTTAACCCAAATGATATCAGATATCAGCATTTGCATAACCAATTTGCTATTACTCCATTATTTAAGTCAGTAGTTCCAATACTTGCAGAGGAAACAGTAGATATAAATAAAGGTAGTGGATTGGTAATGTGCTGTACATTTGGTGATACTAAGGATGTTGCATGGTGGAGAAAACATAATCTACCTACTAGAATTATTATTGATTATTATGGTAAAGTTAAACCTCTAGACTTTACAGTTAGTAGTCAAAATCAAGAAAAATTTACAGAATATTACAATCAAATTACTGGCCTGAAAATTGCCCAAGCTAGAAACAAAGTTGTAGAGTTATTACATCATAATCAACTAATTATAAAACAGGAACAGATATCTCAAACTGTTAAGCAAGCGGAAAGATCAGGGGCTATACTAGAGATAATTATGGCGCCTCAGTGGTTTATCAAAGTTGTAGAACATAAAGATGCTTTGCTACAAAAATCACAAGAATTAGAGTGGTATCCAAAATCCATGAAGATTAAACTTGATAATTGGATTAATAGTTTAGCATGGGATTGGTGTATTAGTAGGCAACGCTACTTTGGCATACCATTTCCTGTGTGGTATTCAAAGAGAGAAGGTGAGGAAGGCAAAATTATCTTTGCTGATATATCTCAATTACCTGTTGATCCATTATATGATTTGCCAGCTGGGTACAGTAAAGATGAAGTAATTCCAGATTCTGATGTTATGGATACTTGGGCTACAAGCTCATTATCTCCACAACTATCTAGCCATGGTATCTCATCTAATTTAACTATTGACTCAACTAGACATAATCAACTATTTCCTGCTGATTTAAGATCTCAAGCTCATGAGATAATTAGAACATGGACTTTTTATACTATAGTAAAATCTTATTTACATCAAAATAGCTTGCCTTGGTCTAAAATTATGATAAGTGGTTGGTGCTTAGCTGATGATAGAAAAAAAATGTCAAAATCTAAAGGAAATATTATACTACCAACTGAATTAATTAAACGTTACGGAGCAGATGCAGTTAGATATTGGGCATTAACTTCTCAACTTGGACATGATTGCGTAGTATCAGAACAGGTTATTGGCATTGGTAAAAAATTAGTAAATAAATTATGGAATGCTGCTAGATTTATTCTGCAGCATATTACAGGCAAACTTACTGCAGAGTTCTTGATATCAGCTAAGCATTGCGTTGAAAAAAAGGTTATAAGCTGTACTACTGACTTATGGATGCTAAGTAAATTACAAGATACAGTCAACAATACATCAAACTTGTTAAACAATTATGAGTATGCTTCTGCTAGATTATATGTTGAAGAATTTTTCTTGAAAGACTTCTGTGATAACTATCTTGAGCTAGTTAAATCAAGAATATATGATCATAGCAGCGAATATCAAAAAAGTGCAATTTATAGTGTATTTTGGGGATTAAAAACTATTTTAGAGCTATTTGCTCCATTTGTGCCTTTTATTACTGAAGAGTTGTATGCAGCTATCTATCAATCCAATAATTTATGCAATGGTTCAATTCATAGCAGTAATAAATGGCCATTGGCGCAAAACTTTTATAACGATGAGTTAATTTTAACTACAGGAAATCTAGCTATTAATATTCTCACATTAGTAAGAAAATCAAAATCAGCAAGAAAATTATCAGTAAAAGCCCCAATATCATTATTACAAGTAAAATATGATAGTGATAGCTATCAGCAATTACCAAGTGATCTTGTAGATGATTTGAAGTTGGTAACCAACAGTAATGAATTTTCAATTGTTACTAATTTTACTACTATTGATGATTTAATAACTGGGGATGGAATTACAGTTAATATAGTTTATCCTGGGTCAATGAAACATGAATGCTAAGTTTATTCATTTAAGAGTACAAAGTTCTTACTCATTGTTGGAAAGTACTTTATCAACACAAAAAATATTATCTCTTGCTCAAAGAGATGAAATGCCAGCAGTAGCTCTTACTGATAAGAGCAACTTATTTGGTTCTTTAGAATTTGCTCTTGCAGCAGCTAAGGAAGGTATTCAACCAATTCATGGTATCATATTAAATATTCAATATTATGGTCAGAATGACAGTCCAAAATATAGCGAGATATTGTTAATTGCTCAAAATAAAGCAGGGTATCAAAACTTACTTAAATTAGCAAGCTTTCCTTATATTAAAAACGATAGAACTACTATTAATCATGTTACGCTAGATGATTTATTTACTTATAATGAAGGTATTATTGTTCTATCTGGTTATTTTTACGGAATCATTGGCAATTTGTTATTTGAAAAAAATTTTGTGTTAGCAGAAAATTATGCAAAAAAATTCAAAACAATATTTGGTAATCGCTTTTACTTTGAAATTAACAGAATTACTAGCAAACAGATCTATGCTATTGAAAAAAGCTATGTTCAGTTAGCACAAAAACTAAATATACCTTTAGTAGCAACAAATAATATTTTATTTGATGAAGGAGAAAAGTACGCTACACATGAAGTATTAATGAAGATTTGCAATCCAAATATTGAAATTGATAAGTTTAAAATAAATAATCAATGTTATTTTAAGTCTCAGAATGAGATGATTGAAACATTTTGGGATCTACCGCAAGCTATTGAAAATACAGTATATTTAACTCAGCGCATATCTTTTATGTTAGAGGCTAAAAAACCATTATTGCCTAAATTTGCTAAAGATGCTGATGAGGAGAATAAACTTATTAGACAATTGTCTGAAGAAGGATTATCTCAAAAGTTAAAGCTGCAATTCAAAAATTATTCAACTGCTGAATTTGAAGATAAAAAAAAAATATATTTTGATAGGCTGAATTATGAGCTTAGCATTATTTGCAGTATGAATTTTTCTGGATATTTTCTGATAGTTTCTGACTTTATAAAATGGAGTAAAGAAAATAATATATCTGTTAATCCTAGAGGATCAGGAGCAGCCTCAGTAGTAGCTTGGGGACTAGGAATTACCAATCTTGATCCAATAAGATTTGGTCTGTTGTTTGAACGATTTTTAAATCCAGAAAGAGTATCAATGCCTGATTTTGATATTGATTTTTGTCAAGAAAGAAGGGGCGAGGTTATTAATTATGTTAGAAGAAAATATGGAGAGGGTAAAGTAGGGCAAATTATTACCTTTGGGAAATTGCAAGCAAAAGCCGTAGTAAAAGACGTAGCTCGTGCACTAGGATTAGGTTATAATTATGCTAATTATATTACTTCATTAATTCCATTTAATGCAGTACGTCCTGTGACATTACAAGAAGCTATTGATAAAGTTAATGAACTTAATAATGCATATACAGGAAATGATTTGTATAATTTTGAAGCATTAATTAATGTAGATACTCGATATTTAAAACTCTTAGATAAGTGGCAAAGTCAAAATTATATTAAAATTCAACAAATACTTAATAATATTAATATAAAAGATGAGCAATTAAATTTAATCAAGAAACTTGATAACAAGCAAGATATACAAGATTATATAGATATCATCAAGTCTGAATCTACTTATCAGAAGGTAATTAGTTACTGCCAAAAATTGAATTTAGATAGCTTAGCATCAGAATTTCAACAAATGCATGATGAATATCAAGATTTAATTAGTAACCGCAAAGCTCAAATTCAGGATGTTATTAAAACAGCTTTAGAGTTAGAAGGTTTACATCGTCATGTTTCTGTACACGCTGCTGGTATAGTAATTGGTAGGCAAAATTTAATTGACACAATAGCTCTATATAAAGATAAAAATTCAGATATTCCTGTAGTTCAATATTCAATGAAATATTTAGAAGCAGCTGGACTAATCAAATTTGATTTTTTGGGCCTACAGACTCTTACAATTATTTCAAAATGTTTAGAATTATTAAAAAATAAGAATATTAATTTTGAAATCAATAATTTAGAGTTTAATGATAAGTTAACTTATCAACTGCTTTCTAACGGAAATACTATAGGTGTTTTTCAGTTTGAAAGTTCAGGTATGCAAGATGCTTTAAAGAGATTGAAGCCAGACTGTATTGAAGACTTGATTGCTCTTGGCGCATTATATCGTCCTGGTCCAATGGATAATCTTCGAACATATATTGATTGTAAGCATGGTAGATTGAAGCCTAATTATTTACATTCAAAACTTGAGCCTATCTTAAAAGAAACTTATGGGACCATTATTTATCAAGAACAAGTAATGGAAATAGCAAAGGTTCTTGCTAAATATACCCTTAGTAAAGCTGATTTTTTACGTCAAGCTATGGCTAAAAAAATTAAATCTGAAATGGAAAATCAAAAAGTAATTTTTATTAATGGAGCTATAGAAAATGGTATTAGTAAAAACCAAGCTGAAAGTATTTTTGCTGAAGTAGAAAAATTTGCTGGATATGGATTTAATAAATCTCACGCTGCAATATATGCAGTAATCTCATACCAAACTGCATACTTAAAAGCAAATTATCCAACAGAATTTTTAGTTGCTTGCTTAAACCTTGATATTAATGATCAAGATAAAATAGATTTATTTATTCAAGAAGCTAAACAATTAGGTATAAAGGTTATACCTCCAAATATAAATAAATCTAAAGAATATTTTAGTATATCAGCAGATAATGCAATAATATTTGCTTTAGGGGCTATCAAAAATGTCACTCCTAATATAGGTAAGATAATAGTTGAAGAAAGATTACATAGAGGTGAATTTAAAACTATTTTAGACTTTGCTGTAAGAACTGATTCTTATTCTATTAGTAGAAAAGTATTTGAAAGCTTAATATATGCAGGCTGTTTTGATGATTTTCAGCAACCAGTTAACCGCCACCAATTGTTTGCTAGCATAGATCGTATTAACAACTATGCTAGCAAACATGCAAAGAATATTCATCAGTTCAGTTTTATTACTAGCACAGTAGAAGATGTGCTTAGTCCAATATCTGAATATTCGTTGCATGAAAAAGCTATGAAAGAATTTGAAGTATTGGGATCATTTCTGACTTGTAATCCAATTTCTCCATATGAATCGCTCTTAGCTAAGCATGGAGTCGTTAATTCTAAGTATTTAAGTACAACATTAAAATCTGGAAGTACAGCAGTTAGAATTGCTGGCATAGTGCAGAAAAAAAATTCTAGAATGTCGCCAAGAGGTAAATTTAATATAATTAAATTATCTGATAGTTGTGGCAATTCTGAAGTAAAAATTTTTGATGAAGAAATATTGCGTAAGTATGGACCGCTATTAGAAATAGGATCATTAGTGATAGCTCAATGTGATGTTTTTAAGGATGAAGGTGGTATTAGAATTGTAGCTACTGAGTTTAAAGATATTGAAACCATTAAAAATGATCTTGATAAACACCTGCAATTGACTATAAATCATGAACAAGATTTAGATGAAGTAATAAATGTAATTACCAGCACTAATATTACCAAAGGTGATACTGAGATAGATATGACATTACCATTTTTTAATAAAAAGTTTCAAGTAATTGTTACTATTAAATTGAAATATTCATTAACTATTGATCAATTAATAAATCTAAACAAATTTATTAGTTAACTTTCATTGCATACAATAATGATCTTGCTATAATAAAATAGAAATAGAGAAGTTAGACAATAAATTAAAAAAGTATTAAGGTAAAAATGAATTAGCATCCATAGTTTTTAAATGATGTCCTTTATGAAAACTTGCATTGTCCATCACAACTACAGAATTATTAGGTAATTTCTGAATTAAATTCTGTTCTATTCAACAGTTAAAAATAGGAGTATTAATATTACAGTCAAAAATTGATACTATTATATCTACTAATCTTCTATAACATTAGTTCTATTTGATGGATGCTGTAATCACGCAGTAATATCTCGTGCTTTTTTTGCGCGCTATTAAACAAAACCGCTCTCATCAGTAAAGATAATAACTTTTCCTTTGTCTTTGCGCATTTTTATATTGTTCTGAAATTTTAATCTCTCTTCTTTTTTGCATTCAGATGTTTTAAAGATTTTTTTTATATGTAATATTTAATCTCATTAATGCTCTTTGTATACCAGACTTGCTTATTCCTAGCCGTTCAGCTCTTTTCATATTGATATGCGACACTGTATTGTTATACATCTTCTTTTTATAGTCATTTACAATGAAGTTTGAGCATAGAAAGAAGCGATAAAAATTAATAAAATCTGTTGGTTATAAAGTTATTTTTCTGCTCCTTATTTTCCATATTTAAATCTGATAGAAAAGTTTTGGGCTAATATGAAGAGGTGGATTAGACATCAAATTACTCAATTTGGTGGTAAATCTTATGATGCTATTGTCGATTTTTTCTATGCTCAAACCTCATTGTAAATAACTATATATCAAATTTTACTGAGATAGCATTACAACTTTTTCCTTGATTAACATATTTCATTACTTTATCTCGAAAGTCTTGGCTATATGATTTTGGCATTTCCTTTTTAGAATATTATATGCAAACTTCATTGTAAATGACTATAGTTTATCAATAGAGATTTTTGTTGGAGCTATGTTTCTT
Source organism: Orientia tsutsugamushi str. Boryong (assembly GCF_000063545.1). NCBI lineage: Bacteria > Pseudomonadati > Pseudomonadota > Alphaproteobacteria > Rickettsiales > Rickettsiaceae > Orientia > Orientia tsutsugamushi. The sequence goes on along the minus strand of NC_009488.1, from coordinate 261,798 downwards.
CTTTTGGGCGCAATATGTTTTTACTCCATGCCAATACTGTATTCTTTCCTATTCCAAAACTTTTGATACTGATTCAAAACTAATTTTCTCTCTTTCCTTTATTATCAGCAGTTTCTTGTGTCATGCTAAACTGGTGTAAGATAAAGAATGAAATAAGAAAAACTGCTAGTGATTTTGAGTAATTTTTTGATGCTAGTTACTGTGATTTTAAAAAGTTACTACATTATTGCATTAAGCAATATTGTACTTTTTGAGACCTTTGTGATTATACCTTATGCATAACTTTTCCTTATTACGTTCTGGCGTTATATATTTCGGTTTTCAATTTTTTGCCATGTATTAAATAATTCTTCTATTCTAAGTTTTGATGTTTCAAGTTCCTTAGAAAATAGCAAAAATTTATCTTGGTTATTTTGATAAAGGTTAGGATCAGCTAATTTTTTCTCTAAATCTTCAACTTGAGTTTCTAATTGAGTTATTTCTTTAGGGATACTATCTAGCATTCTCTGGAATTTATAAGATAGTTTTGTAGAAAGTTTAGGAGTTAGATGTTTTACTGTTTTGTTATTTTTTGCTATCTTAGGATTAGTAATATGCTGGTTTAACTTAGAGTAATGTTCTATATAATCCTGATATCCTCCAATCACGTTAATAATATTACCATTTCCTTCAAATACTAATGTGTTGGTAACTAATCTGTTCAAAAAATCACGATCGTGGCTAACAACAATTAGTGTGCCAAAATAATCTGACAATATATCTAGCAATATTTCTATAGTGTCAATATCTAAATCATTTGTAGGCTCATCAAGTATCAATAGGTTGCCAGGTTTAATTAATGCCTTAGCTAATAATAAACGAGTAGCTTCTCCTCCAGATAAGGTGCTAACTTTCGTAGATAATAGCTTTGGATCGAACATGAAACTTTTAAGATATGCTCCTGCATGTATAGTTTTGTCAGACAAAAAAATTTGATCTCCTCCAGTAGGGCAAAGTGTTTGCTGTAATGTATAATTAGGATTTAAAGAGCTTTTATTCTGGTCAAAATAAGTTATTTCTAAAGTAGTGCCATGTTCTATCAAACCAGAACTAGGTTTAATACTTTTAGTAAATAGTTTTAATAAAGTAGATTTCCCAGTACCATTAGGGCCAATTATTCCAATTTTATTACCTTTAATTATATTAATATTAAAGTTTTTAATGACAAATTGGTCATTATATTTAAAACATACATTTTCCGCTCTAATAATAAACCTAGCTTTATTACTTTCATTATTACTATGATAAAATTGAACCTTCTGAGATGCTTTAGCTAATCTTTGTGAACTAAATCTCAATTGCTCTCGTAATGTTTTTAAATTTGATAATCTGCGTTGATTTCGCTTACGTCTAGCAGAAATTCCTTGATGCAGCCAAAGTTGCTCAGTATTAATTTTTTTATTTAATTTTATTAAATTAGATTCTTCTTGATCAATAATTTGAGCTTGCCATTGTTCAAAAAATTGAAATCCTTTATTTGATTGATGTAAAATGCATCTATCTAACCACCAAACCTTATTGCTGATTGCTGTTAAAAATGCTCTATCATGGCTAATACATATTATACTTCCTTTATATGATTTTATATAACTTTCTAACCATTCAATTGCTTGTATATCAAGATGATTAGTTGGTTCATCTAGCAATAATATTTCAGCATGCGAAGCTAGAACTTTCGCTAGTTGAACTCTGCGTAATTGACCTCCGGAAAGTTTGCGTAAAGTTTTATTAGCGTTGATTTGTAATTTTTCAATAAAAATTTCTGCCTGATAGTAATTTTCTTTATTAGGTATAGATTGTGTAATGAAGTCATATACTTTAAGCGATAGGTTGCATGCAACATTTTGTTGCAGGTAAGCAATTTTAGTTGCAGAATGCTGAAATATTTCACCTTTATTTAATTGATAATCTGAGTTAATTATTTTCATTAAACTTGATTTACCAGATCCGTTTTTACCAATTAGACAAATTTTGTCACCAGGGTATAAATAAATATTTAAATTATCAAAAATCTTTTGGTCAGCGAAAGATAGTTCTCCATACTTGATATAGTATATTGGTAATAGTTTCATTGAAATATTTAGATTGTTAGTTTACTTTAAAGTGCCAATTAATATTAATGCAGCCTGATTATACAACAAATATCATTAAAAAAATAATATGAATATTTGCAATAAAATTAAAATTCTTATTAATTGTTTGGTATATGAATGTTGACTATTAATAAAGTTGTTTAGGAGTTTAAAATGTCAATTAAACATCTAGCCATAATAATGGATGGTAACCTTAGGTGGGCTGTAGCTAATGAGTTGACAATGTTTGATGGATACAATAAAGGAGTTGAAGTAGCTAAAAAAGTAGTAGATTGTGCTATAAAGAATAAAATTCAACATTTAACTTTATTTGCATTTTCTATGGAAAATTGGAAACGATCGCAGTTAGAGATTAATTATTTACAAGCATTAATGCAATCATATTTGGAATCAGATGCTAGAAATTACTGCGACTATGGTGTCAAATTTACTGTAATAGGCAACACAACAAAATTAAACTTTGAATTACAGAAGGTTATTAAAGAAGTGGAAGAGTTAACTATTAACAATTCTGTCTTAAATTTATACATAGCTTTTAGTTATAGTGGTCGTTCTGAAATCATTGATGCTTATAAAAGGATTATAAGTTCTAACATTAAAGCTGAAGAGTTAACTGAACAAGAATTTAGAAGGTATCTATATTCTCCAACTATGCCTGATATTGATTTACTAATTCGTACCAGTGGAGAGCAAAGAATTAGCAATTTCTTATTGTGGCATTTAGCATATAGTGAGTTATACTTTATTGATAAATACTGGCCTGATTTTGATGAAGCTGATTTTAATATAGCTTTGGAAGATTATTTAAGACGTAAGCGTACTTTTGGACTATCAAGAAAAGTGAATTGAATATGAGTACAACACAAAATCAACTAAGGCTTTTATCAGGTATAGTGATTGCTATATTATTCTTATCAAGCCTATTATATATTAGATTTTTATTTTATATTTTAATGATGATTATAGCAGTAGTGATGATACAGGAATGGTTTAATATGTGTTATAAAAACCCATTCCTAGTAGGATTAGGTGTCGTTATAATTCTAATGTCAATTATCTGCCTTATTATTATGCATGCCAAACTTTTGCATGGCATGACTTTAGTTAGCTATTTTTTAATGATATGGTGTACAGATGTTTTTGCTATGTTAGGCGGTAAATATTTTCAAGGTCCTAAGTTAACACCTTATATTAGCCCTAACAAAACATGGAGCGGTTTGATTTGTGGTATGACTGCTGCTGGATTTGTTGCATTAATAATATATATTACTGCTTTGGATGCAATTTTAACGCATAAAATGAATTCATGCTGGTATGCATTTAGTTTTGGTGTAATAATTGCTTTTATTGCTCAGTTAAGTGATTTATTTGTTTCATATTTTAAAAGAAAGGCTAATCTAAAAGATAGCGGTAATATTATTCCTGGTCATGGTGGAATGTTAGATAGATTTGACAGTATTATCTTTTCTGTGCCATTATTTTTTATGCTAGTTATGATGTGATATTATAATGTCAAGAATATTATTTAGTGTGGTATTGATAGGATTGCTGATTTATTTTGCTTTTCATGCTGTTTATGGTAATAGGGGATTGATTTCATATATTGAATTTAATAATAATGTTGATCAATCGCTTAAAAAATTATATAAGCTTAAGGCAGAAAGGTTAGAGCTTGAACAGAGAGTTAATTTACTTAGACTACAATCTTTGGATTTAGATATGCTTGATGAGCAAGTAAGAAAAAAATTAGGATTAGCTCATTCTAATGAAAAAATATTTAGTGTTAATAAAGATTTAGCTACAAATTAAAATATTATGAAAATTCACATATTTATTAATGATATACCAGATAATTTAATGATTTCAGGAGATTTAGCTATCGATACTGAAACAATGGGGTTAAACTTTGCACGAGATAGGCTATGTTTGCTACAGTTTTGTCAAGAAAGCAAAGATGATAATATTGATGATAAAGAAGTTTTTTTAGTTAAGTTTGAAGATCAACAATATAACTCTCATAATCTAAAAAAACTGCTTATGGACTGTAGTAGAACAAAAATCTTTCATTTTGCTAGGTTTGATTTAGCAGCAATTCAGTACTACTTAGGTGTTACTTTAAATAATATTTTTTGTACTAATGTAGCTTCAAAATTAGTTAGAACATATACAGATTCTCATGGATTGAAAGATCTTTGCCGAGAGTTGTTAGGGATACAGATTTCAAAGCAATGTCAAAGTTCAGATTGGGGAAGACAGAGTTTAACTAGTGATCAAGAAGAATATGCAGCAAAGGATGTAGTATATCTGCATAGAATTAAAAATATTCTAGAGGAAATGTTAATTCGTGAACATAGATTAGATATAGCTCAAAAGATATTTAAGTTTTTACCAGCTAGGGCTGAACTTGATGTTATTGGTTGGCAAGATATAGATATTTTAAGTCATTAAGTGTTTTATAAAATTGCTTTTATTACCCAGAGTTTGATAAAAGGAAGATTGATTATACCCACGATCCTTCCATCCACAACATTTATTCAACTTCTTCACTCTATGATCTATCCACTGCTTTCTATATTTCATCTCAGCTCCCTCAAGTTTTATTCTAGAATTATTACAACAGAAAGCTTAGAGTTGAATCAATATTTGAACATTGCTATTATTAAACCTCTTTTGAAACTAGTTAACGTAGTTCAAAATTATTGCTGATAAATATCGAAATAGACATAAAAGATTCGGTCTTAGATTTAATTTGATCTCTGGTATTTATAATTTTGAACTACGTTAACTAGTTTCGAAAGAGGTCTAATAGAATTTTTGTTTTTTTTTAGGTCTTTCTATAGGACTATCAGTAGCATCAATGAAGACTACTTCATAATTCATATCACTCTTCATTAACTGTTCCTACAAATTGAGCTTATTTTTACGCCCACCTTTTGATTTCTTAAGGACCATCAGCTTTCCTTAAAATATCCACCATCTTTGAAAATGTTTCCTTCATTACTCCTGTTAATCGACGAAATTTTTCACCCTTTAACTCTTTAATCTGATCGAATTTCATTATTACCTCAAATCAGATCTTTATAACACTATTCTACATCATTCTCTACTTACCTACATATAGTTCAGATTTAAATCCTATAGAACATTATTGGTTTAAGATTAAGCATGAAATAAGAAAAGTTACTCCTCAATTCAAAGATATTAGCATGTCTGTAGAACACGTAATGCAGTTTATCTGATTGTACCTATTTCCTACGTTATTGCTATACAAAACCACTACGCCATCACTTGAACTGTGCTTTTTGCAGGAAAAGTACTCTTCAGCACTACTTAAACGCTTAGTGAGATAACTTTATCATTAAATTCTGCCTGTGGTTACTTCTTTAGTACTAGGTTCTTATTAAACTCTACTCTTCTATTCATTGGTATATCTATTAAGTAATTTTTCTATTTCTTTTTCAGTTTTTTATGTTCTACTTATATAAATTTTATAACATACTAAAAAATAAACTTATGCACTAAATATACAATTAATTAAGAGTATAGCTTTCTAATATAACTAGTTTTTTTACTTTCTGTGTTACTTTTATTCTGCTACAGATACTATAGCAGGTCTTAGTAAGCGATCTTTTAACTTATATCCAACTTGTATAACGCTTACTACAGTACCTTTAGCACATTTGGTATCTTTAACTAATGAAATGACATGGTGAATATTAGAATCAAAAGGTTCTCCTGTTTTAGGTTCGAATTTTTGAATACCATATTGACTTAAAATGGATCCAAATTTCTTTTGAGTCATTTCTATACCTGTAATAGCATTTTTAATTTTGTTGTTTTCTTGGTTATTGCTATTATCAAGTTGCTGTTCCATATTACTTAAAGCAAGACTTAAATCGTCTAAAACTGAAAGCATATCTTTAGCGAAGTTGAATATAGCATATTCTTTTACTTCTTGGAGTTGGCGCTCGTATCTTTTGATAGTATTGTCATTTTCTGCAATTGCTCTTAACAAATCATTATTAAGCTGAGCTATTTCATTATCTTTGTTATTAATTATATCATCATTTGATACTTCTTGATTAGATGATTTTTTATCAACTTGCTGAGAATCTGCATTATCTTGATTAACAACATAACCTGATGCATCTTTATTATGTTGGTTTGTGTGATTGTCCTGCATAGTTTTTGTTCCTAATAACTATTAAATTTAAATAATATAACTGATTTTTATTCTATTTGCTAAAAAGCTTCATCTATAATATATTTCTTAATTCCATGTTTTCAAGTAATAAATGGATAGAAATCTAGTATGCGGTTATGTAGTAGAAAAGATAGTGAAATGCGTCCTATTAGCATAGAACTTGGGGCAATGCTTAATAGTAAAGGGTCATGTTTGACTAAAATAGGTAATACACATGTAATATGTAGTGCTACTGTTGAGGAGTCTTTGCCTTTATTTCTCAAGAATAAAAAGCAAGGTGGTTGGGTAACAGCAGAATATAGTATGTTACCAGGTTCTTCATTGCAGCGTGTTAAACGAGAAGGCATTCAAGGAAAATCTGGCCGTACTCAAGAAATTCAAAGGTTAATCTCACGTGCTATGAGAGCAGCTGTAGATTTAAAGCTTTTAGGGGAAAGGCAAATTTTAATAGATTGTGATGTTATTAATGCAGATGGTGGCACACGTGCTGCATCGATAACTGGTGGTTATGTTGCAATGTGTTTGGCTGTTAATAAGTTAATGCAAGAAAAAAATCTTGCAGTGTATCCTATCTTATATCAAGTAGCAGCTATATCTTGTGGTATATCTAATGGTAGAGTTATTGTTGATCTAGATTATCAAGAAGATAGCTGTGCAGAAGTAGATGCTAATTTTGTTTTTCGGCGTGCAGGAACAATTATAGAGATTGTAGAAATACAAGTTGCAGCAGAAAAAAAGGCTTTTGTAGATGAACAAGTAATACAAATGCTAAAGCTTGCTCAAAAAGCTATCAATCATATATTTGATATTCAAAATCAATCCTTGCTTAAGTTAACCAAAGTTCGATATAATAAGGAGTGTTAAAGAGTAGGAAGAAAATATGAATAAATTCTTCTGCATTTAGACATAGCAAATAGTATCTGTAGTTTCTGTGCACAAACTCCTTTGTTGCCGTAAAGTTGTCTAATTATTAGTATTGATGATGCAAGCTTTTGAACGATTGCATAAAGCTATGTATAGTAAATTAGGTCAAATTAGATATGTACAATTTTCTACAAGTCAATAAAAGTATAGAAAGTTTGGAAGAATTTGAAGAAATAGATGCATGAAGCTATCTATAAATTCAAGCAATACAAAGCTTAAATAAATAGAGTATAAGTTTGTTGTAAATTTAGGAGTATTTCATTTAATTCTTTGTTAATTGCATCTTTAATTAATAGATAAGATTTTTAGAGGTTATAGAGCAGTGAATATAAAAAAGTTTATGTATGAATATGGTAGTTCTATATTTTCTTTCAAGTTGAAAGTATCATCAGATAAAGAGTAAAACTCAAGTAAGCATCGTACTACTATAGATTTGAAAGGGATATTATCATAAATTGGTATTCTTATGTTTATCTTTGATATTTGACCAAACTCTTTCTTTAGCAATATAAAATATAGTTGAAAAAATAATGAGGAATATAATTACCTTTAACCCCATAGACTTTCTATGTGTCATTTCAGGTTCTGCAGCCCACTGCAAAAAAACTACTATATCTTTAGCCATTTGTTCAACACTGCTGTTAGTACCATCGCTATAACTAACTTGGTGATTGGTTAAAGGTGGTGGCATAGCTATTTTCTGAATGCTAAAATAAGGGTTATAGTATAGTCCATGTTCTAACTTAAACTCTTCTGGAGGTGCAGTATATCCAGTAAGAAGTGAATAAACATAGTCTGCACCTTTTTCTCTAGCTTTTATTATTAATGAAAGATCAACTGGATAACTACCGTTATTCGCTGCTCTAGCAGCCTTATCATTAGGAAATGGACTGTAAAATTGATCTGATGGTAATCCAGACCGCTCAAACATTTCCCCTTGGTCATTAGGCCCATCCTGAAAATTATACTCCCTAGCGATAGCTTTAATTTCATCGGCAGAAAAGCCAATATCTGCTAGATTTCTATATGAAACATATTTTAAGCTATGGCAAGCGGAACAAACTTCTTTATATACTTTAAATCCTCGCTGAGCTGCTTGAACATCTAATTGGCCTAAAATTCCATTAAAAGGCCAATCTAATTTTTTTGGAGAAAGAGCTTCAGCTTGTATTGACAATACAACAATAAGTTCCATAACTAATATTATTAAACATATAGAAATCTTTTTAAATATTTGCTGCATTACCTTTAAGTATATATTTCAGATAGTTGTTAATATTTTTTTTCTTATTGCTTAACAAATATAGCTTATTATACTATTCCGTATAATATTACAAGTAGTTTTAATGATACAATAGATGAAATTAAAAATTTGATTAAATTTACCTAATGTAAAGTACAGTTCTTATATAAGAAGTATGCTAAACTATTTACAAAAGTAGTATCTAAACCTAAAATAACAGCTAGAGTTACTAATCCTAAAATAGTTTGTCCAGCTATGTAATATTGTGTTGATAAGATGTATTACTCTATTAATTGGTTGCGGTATAAACTTGCGGAATATTTCTTTTAGTCTTTTTAGCAGAAAAGTTTGTACCTCATTCTAGTAGTAAGTCTTCTGAATTCCAATTTTATTTTTATTCTGCTAGTTCAGCCTTTATTTTCAATAATTTTTATCTTAGCTTTATATTACAACACTGCCATTTTCTATAGCCTTCAATCAGATATATTACCTATAAACTTTACTCTTTCCAGAATTTTATCTACTTCATTTAACCATAGTTCGATATAATTAGAGAATCATTGATGAGAAAGCAAAAGTAAAAAATAATTCAAACTTAAAAAAGAAAAACAGAAATTTTGTTAGGTTGTAAAATATAAGAAAGCAATGCAACTCATATCAATTTTAGATCTTTAAATTTAGAATAAATATATATGTTACTCAATTTATACCATTGCGTACATTAATATTTTATGCTAACCTTAGAAAAAAAGTGTTAAAATTATCTTAGGGTTAAAATTATGAAACGTACTTATCAACCCAGTAAATTAGTTAGAAAAAGAAGGCATGGGTTTATGGAGCGCATGTCTAGTGTAGGAGGTAGGAGAGTGTTAATGAGGCGCCGTATGAAAGGTAGAAGGGTGTTATCTGCATAAATGAAGCTTCGTAAAAAGCTTATTATTGATTCACTAAAAAGTCAGGCTGCTTTTACAGCGATCAATAAGTATGGAAAAAAGTTAGTAAGTAAAAGCTTAATTTTAATATCACACTCACTACAAGATAATTTAAAAGCTCTAGAAACTTATGAAAAAGCTAAAATAACACAAAGGCTGTCTCATATTTTTGCAAGAAAAATTTATTTAGGGCTTAAAGTTAGTAAAAAGTGCGGCCGAACTGCTGTCATAAGAAATACAATTAAGCGTAGAATAAAGGCTTGTATGAGGCAAATAATTAGTCAATACTTATCTGTGGAAGATAATGCTAATACTGTGCTTTGTTCATTATCAACTAATCATAATAACAATAATTATATTGAATCAACTAATAATCGTGACTTCCACAAACAATCTAATATTATCAAGAAGAATTCATTATTATCTAGGGCATATCTAGTTATTCCTCATAAACATCTTATTAATGTTAGTTATTTAGAACTTAGTAATGAACTTCAAAAATTGTTAAGGTATTTAATATAAAATACTTGATTCAAAGTTTATTCTACTAATAAATTAGGTAGTTACATTCTAATTTATTAGTAGAAAGGTATTAGACCTCTTTCGAAACTGGTTAAGGTAGTTCAAAATTATTGCTGATAAATATCGAAATGGACGTAAAAGATTCGGTCTTAGTTTTAATTTGATCTCTGGCATTTATAATTTTAAACTACCTTAACCAGTTTCGAAAGAGGTCTATTGTAATATACAGTTAAACTGTATGGGGCAGCATAACTTATATTTTTTTAGCTTTGTATTATTAAATTTTGAGGCAATAACATGTTTTAATTGTTACAAATCATATAATCAGCTATAAGTAGTAACTGAAATACTCCTTTGCGAACATATGTATTATTAAAGTTAATTAAATGAAAAAACTATTTAAAGCTTTATGGATATTTGGAATTATTATTGTATTATCTGTTTTAGCGATCAAAACTACAATATTTGATTATGGCCTTAAGTGTATAATAGTTTATGCTGCTCGTCTTTCTGGGTATAAGGTTAGTATCAATTCTTTAAGTAAAGATATAGGCATTAAAAATAGTGCTATTGAATTACATAACATTAATTATGATATTTATAAAGACTATAATATCAATATTGATTCTGTAAAAATCTACTTTAATTTCATAGACCTTTTTGTTCCAAATAGGCTAAAAAAATTTCAAGCTGTATTGTATAATGCTAAGTTATATTATACTCTTAGCCCTACTCCATTAATCAATGCTTCATTTGATGCTAACTATATTCACCCTATACAGACCAACGATAAAAAATATATAGGCACTATAAAAATTAATAATATAGAAAGTAACATATTAAATCTTACTGACTCTAGATTTACTAATTTGGTAAAAAACAATATCTGTAACTTTGAAGTAGATTCACATAATTCATTAGTCACAAGTTCTTGTAAATTATACGGAAGAAGCAAGTCATTAATTTTAGATATTAATGTTGCAGCTAAATTTTTAGATGGGGTTCTTACTCAATGTAAAGGAACTATAGATAGCAAATCATTACCATTACTGATAAGTAAAAAGTTTAACTTTTTATTACCTAATAACTATATATGGGCAAACATAACTAGTATAATTGAGCAGGGAGAAATTACCAATGCTAATGTAAATTTTGACTTAGAAGAGGAATTTTTTAATAATGGGACAATTCAAGACCATAGTTTGTATGGTCAAATGACTATAAGTAATGCTTCAATTAAATATGATGCTATTCCTAGAATTACAAATATTAAATCAAATGTTCAAATTTTAGGTAATAAGTTATATTTTACAGACTTAACAGCAAAACTATTATCAACTGATATTACTGAAGCTCAGATTGAAGTAGATTGTAGTACATTTTTAAATACAGAAATAGGCATTACTGGAAAAGCAAACGGCCCTGTTCAAGATTTAATTATTGGCTTTATTCCTATAAAATTTCTTGATAAACTAAGATCTACAGAGATAAATTTAGCCGAAGCTTATGGGACAGCAGATACAAAATTTAATATTGTAATACCTATAGCAACAGATACCAAAAATAAATATAGCGTTAAAACTCAGATCAATAACTTCGATCTTACGTTGAAGAAAAAGTTTAAGCTATTCTATGAATTAATGGAAGTTGGGTATGATGGTCATACAGTAATGATAACTGCTAGTGGTAAAATTAATAATATGAATAGCAATTTAAATTATAAAGCATTAGTAGATACAGAACGTGATTTTTGCGATACTTTAAATCTTGCTATATTGGTAAATAACCAAAGCGATTTAAACTCTGATTTTTTGGAAATTATAGATGGAAATGCAATTATCAACCTTAAGCTTGAATCAAAGTTAAACTATTCTGCAATTTCAATTGACAATGATTTAACTAATCTGGGATTTAACGTCTGTCATAGCTTAGTTACTAAAAATGCAGGTGAAAAGGCTAAATTACGCATGTTAACTAAATTTATCAATTCGAACCTATACCAATTATCTGGTCAGTTAAGTGGCAGTAATAATTTAAATATTCAAGGTACTGTAAACTATGATCAGAAAAATGCAAAATTCAATTTCCCAGTTTTTAAATATGCAAATAATGATTTTATAGTTAAAATTAATTTAACAGATGATCAGATTATAGCAAACATTAAGGGAAATATTTTAGATTTGTCTAATATTAGCTTACAGGATTTAATTAATCAAGATAGCGCATTAAAGTTATTCAGCAGTGGTAGCATTATACTTGATGTAAGTAAAGTAATGCTTAAAGATAATATAATACTAACAGACCTTTATTTAGCACTAAATCAAAAAATAAATAGTGTATTGACTGGTCAATTGTTAGCTAAGATAGGTGAACAACATTTAACTGCTGAGTTAACAACTACAGACACCAGTACTAAACTAGAAGTTAGAACACCAAACGCTAGTAGTTTAATTCAAGAATTAAATATTAGCAAAGATCTTATTAAAGGTGAATTAATATTAAAAATTGATATTCCTTATGACAAACATGAGAAAATTATTGGCAATTTAATAATGAAGAATGTTACTACTAAACGAACATCATTTTTAACTAAACTAGTTTCTCTTTTTTCTTTTCATGGGTTAATTAATTTGGTAACATTACAAGATACCGTATATTTCTCTAATGTGTATGCTAAATTTAATTACGATAATGGAATAATCAAAATCCAGGATGGAAAAGCTACAGGTAGCTCATTAAGTTTTACTCTTTACGGTGTTGTTGATACTAATAAACGTTACTATAATATTGCAGGAAGATGTTTTCCTGTTTTATACGGAATTAATCCTATATTAAATAATGTAGTATCTGCTCGATACAATCAAAACAATAAGTTTTAATCTTTCGATTTTTATACTGCTTAGTTTTTCATCAGATTAAGTATATTTACCTTCAAATTTTGCTGTTAAGCTTCATTTTATTTTGATCATCTTCTATTAAATTAACTTCAGTAGATCTAGATCTATCATTTTTATTTTTATTATTATATAGTCATCCACAATGAAGCAGAGTAATGCCTGTGGAGTAAAAGGCACCATACTAATAACATTATTTCAACAACAATGGATAATGATGAATGATAAAAACGTCTATAGAATTACAAGACCTGAGGTAGAAGAAAGTTATATAGCTAAGCTACTATAAAACAATTATATTATATACTTTTTGAAAAACTTATCTAGGCTATAGTGATAGCTAAACTATTATAACTGTTTTATAGTAGTTTGGCTATATAATGATTGCCAAATTCGATATTATAGATCTTTGAAAGCAATAACTTAGGATGGGCTATAAACAATGATATGAAGTTATCAGGAAAGCGTAATACTGGAAAAATCCGTATGTTGCGTTTAATGTAGCTTGTGGATAGAAACTGGAGTAACTAAACTACTGTGCCTTGCTCAACCATACCTTATGGAATAATGGAGATATAGCAACACTTCTTTGTTACCAGACTAAGCTTACTTTTTCTTTCTTTGTGTTTATGGATCTTGCTGTTGTTTAAGTTAGTTGTTTGTCAGCGCTATCTAGTTAGTATAAATTGGAAAACAATTACATAATTCTTGTACATGATGTTTTGTTCTAGTAATGACACTATTCAAACTTTTTTCAATTTCAGTAATAGTGATACCTTCATTTTTTTTTGCAGACTTAATTATTGCAATATTGTCTAAAATATCAGCAATATATTTTCCTACAGTAATAAATTCATTTTCTTTAAAGCCTCTAGTAGTACAGGCTGGAGTTCCTAATCTAATACCAGATGTAATGGTTGGAGAAGTAGTATCAAAAGGCATTACTTGTTTATTACAAGTAATGCCAGCTGCATCTAGTAAATATTCAGCTTCTTGTCCTGTGATATTCTTTCCTCTTAAATCTACTAGCAGCATATGATTATCTGTTCCACCTGTTAAAATATTATAACCTCTGTCTTGTAGTAACTTAGCTAGTACCTTCGCATTTAACATTACTTGATTAATATATTCTTTATATTGAGGCATTAATGCTTCAGAGAAAGCAATTGCTTTAGCAGCGATGACATGCATTAATGGACCGCCTTGCATACCTGGAAATACAGCAGAATTAATTTTTTTACTTATTGATTCATCATTACTTAGAATCAATCCACCTCTTGGACCTCTTAAAGTCTTATGAGTAGTGCTAGTTACAATATGAGCATATGGTATAGGACTAGAATGATACTCTGTAGCCACTAATCCAGCAATATGCGCAATATCTGCTAAAAGATATGCTCCTACCTTATCTGCTATTTCTTTAAATGTTGCAAAATTTATCTTTCTTGAATAAGCTGAATAACCAACAATTATAAGTTTTGGTTTATGCTGCTGAGCTAGCATTTCAACTTCATTATAGTCAATTAAATAACTATCTTTGTTAACACAGTAATGAACTGCATTAAAAAATTTGCCAGAAATATTAGGTTTAGCGCCATGGGTTAAATGACCACCACTATTTAAATCCATAGCTAAAATTGTATCACCAGGCTTTAACAAGGCTAAAAATACTGCTTGATTAGCTTGAGAACCAGAATGTGGTTGTACATTCGCATAGTTGCACTTAAAAAGCTTTTTTACTCTATCAATAGCCATACTTTCTACCTCATCAATAAATTCACAGCCACCATAATATCTTTTATTGATATATCCTTCTGCATATTTATTTGTAAGAATAGAACCTTGAGCTAGCATGACTGCTTTACTAGTAAAATTCTCTGATGCTATTAATTCTATTGTTGATTGCTGTCTATATAATTCTTTAGCAATTAAATCATATATTTCTTTACACATTTACCAACTCTAATTTTATCTTATAACCAAGTTTTAGATGTTATTGTTATTACTTTCATCATCGCTACAATCATCACTATAATCAGTATCTTTAATAGTATCAATTGATACTACTTTTTCATCTTTAGAAGTTTTGAATAATATAACTCCACTAGTGCTACGGCCGATAATTCTGACACTATTTAATTGACATCTTATTAGTTTTCCGCTGCTAGTAATTAGCATCAACTCATTATCTTGACAGGCTGGCAATACACTAACAACCTTTCCAGTTTTAGATGATACATTCATATTTGCTACTCCTTTTCCACCTCTCTTAGTAACTCGATATTCATAAGCTGAACTAAACTTACCATAACCATTTTCTGATACAGTCAAGATGAATTCTTCATTACTAGCCATAGTTAACATTTCATCTTCAGTTAAGTTATATTTAGAAAGATCGATGCTCGGATGTAGTAATTTATTTTTAGCAATTAACAGACGATTGCTTACTGGTAAATTCAAGTAGTTTTCTCGAACCTCAAGACTACAATTAATTCCTTTTAAAATAGTCATTGATATAACCGCATCATTTCCAGCTAATTTAATAGCTTTAACTCCATCGGAAGTACGGCTTTTGAAAACTCTTAGATCTTTTACTGGAAACCTTATAGCTTTACCATTCTGTGTTGCTAGCAACACATGATTTTCTTCATCGCAAGATTTTACAGAAATTAGGCTATCGCCTTCATCAAGGCGAATAGCAATTTTGCCATTAGAAGCTATATGTTTAAAATCAGATAAATCATTTCTTCTTATATTACCATGCTTAGTTGCAAAGATGATATATTTTTTCTCTGAATCATTCTCGCTTTCTGCAGGCATTGGCATAATATTAGTGATAGTTTCATTTTCTTTAATAGAAATCAGATTAATAATTGGTCTACCTTTAGACTGCGGAGTGCCTAATGGCAATTTATACACTTTTAAATTATATACTTGCCCAATATTTGAAAAAAACAAAATAGAAGTGTGAGTATTTTCTATAAACAGATGAGTAATCACATCTTCATTCTGTACTGATGAACCAACTCTTCCTTTTCCGCCTCTTTTTTGAGCACGATAAGTTGATAAAGGAACTCTTTTAATATAACCAGCCAATGTAACAGTAACTACTACTTCTTCTTCAGGAATTAAATCCTCAATATCTTGCTCAAATTCTTGGTTTTCAATTGTAGTAAGGCGAGCTGTAGAAAATTGTTCCTTAATTTGATTTAGCTCAAACTTCATTGTTTCAAGTAATTTATCCCTTGAGCCCAAAATTTCAAGATATGCTTTAATTTCCTTTACTAAGTTGTTTAACTCATCTTCAACTTTACCTCTCTCAGTATTTGTTAAGCGTTGTAACCTTAATTCTAATATCGATTTTGTTTGCTGCTCAGTTAAAAAACATTGTCCATCTTCTTTTAAAATAGCTCTATCATCAACTAACTTCACAAGATCATATACATCACTAACATTCCACATTCTAGCCATTAATCTACTTTTTGCTTCCTCCGAGTTAGCAGATGATCTTATAATTTTGATTACTTCATCAATATTACTAACAGCAATAATTATGCCTACTAAAATATGAGCTTTATCTCGAGCTTTATTGAGCAAAAATATAGTTCTCTTAGTAATAACTTCTTCACGAAAATTAGTAAAAGCAACAATAATATCTTTTAATGTCATTGTTTTTGGTATGCCTTGATCTAAGGCTAGCATCATAACATTAAATGTAGTTTGCAGACTAGTATAGGAATATAATTGATTTAGAATAAGATCAGTATTAGCATGTTTTTTAAGCTCTATTACTACCCTTATACCAGATTTATTAGATTCATCTCTAATAGCACTAATACCTTCAATCCTTTTATCATTCACAAGTTCAGCGATTTTTTCAACTAAACTAGCTTTATTAACCATAAAAGGTATTTCTGTAATAATAATAGCATGTTTTAAACTATCGCTTTCAATATCGGTTTTACCACGAACAATAATTTTACCTCTGCCTGTGTTATATGCTGACTTAATTCCAAATGTGCCAATAATTTGCCCACCAGTAGGAAAGTCTGGCCCTTTAACTAATTCCATTAGTTCGATAATTGTTATATTATTATTATCGATATAAGCGCAGCAGGCATCAACTACCTCACATAAATTATGAGGTGGAATATTAGTTGCCATTCCTACTGCAATTCCTCCAGTCCCATTTACTAATAAATTAGGGAATCCAGCTGGCAAAACTTTTGGTTCTTGTTCTAAGCCATCATAATTAGCCTGAAAATCAACAGTATCCTTATTAATATCCTCTAACAAGCTATGCGCAACTTTTTTTAAACGTACTTCAGTATAACGCATTGCAGCAGCAGCATCTCCATCCATAGAACCAAAATTACCTTGACCATCTACTAGTGGTAATCTTAGAGAAAAATCCTGTGCCATTCTAACTAATGAATCGTAAACAGCTAATTCACCATGAGGGTGATATTTACCTATCACATCTCCAACAACCCTTGCAGACTTACGATATTGTTTATTATAGTGATAGCCAGATTCATACATTGCATAAAGTACGCGCCTATGTACAGGTTTTAATCCATCCCTAACATCAGGTAATGCACGACTTACTATTACGCTCATAGCATAATCCAGATATGAGCGTTGCATTTCTTCTTTTATACTAATAATATTTATATTTGATTCTTTATACTCTTGTTCAGACAAAGCAATTACATTTATTTATTAAAAAATATTGATAGTAACTTAAACTACTATAAATTATTTTTGTTATAAAGCATACTCTATTATTTCATAATAAAACATTTTAGGTAAGCGAATTGTTGTAGATTTGCTCAGAAAATTCATAGTTGCCAAAAAAACGCTGCACATCATCATCGTCATCTAATGCATTGACTAACTTAATTAGTTTTTGAGCTTTCTCTGTATCTGATATTAAAACTGTATTCCTAGGTCTCCAGCCTATATATGACTCAACTGGATAACCAAATAGCTGCGCTAGTTCTTCTATGATATTAGTAAAAAGTTTAATTGGAGTGTATACAACATTATATTCTTCATCTAATTCAATATCTTCTGCTCCAATTTCAATAGCAGCATCAAATAACTTTTCGCTAGTACTAGCTTTTGATTCAAATTTTATAATTCCTAAACGATCAAATAAAAAGCTAGCATTACCAGTACCGACTAAATTACCGCCATATTTACTAAAAATAGCCCTAACATTTGCTGCAGTGCGGTTAGTATTATCTGTTAAGGCTTCAACTATAATTGCAATCCCATCGAATATTATGCCTTCGTAGGTTATTTCAAAATAATTTTCATAATTGTCTTTATTGTTAGCCTGTGCAATAGCTTTTTCAATTCTATCTTTAGGCAAGTTATTAAATTTAGCTGCTGAAATAGCAGCTCTTAATCTATGATTATATTGAATATCTGTTCCAGATTTAGCACTAAGAGATATTTCTCTTATCAAACTAGCAAATAGCTTAGCTTTCTTTTTATCCTGTGCACCCTTACGATGCTGAATATTTTTAAACTTTGAGTGACCTGCCATTATTATTAATACAATAGTAAACTCATTAAAAATATATTATTTTAATTAACTTGAGAATATGCTTGTAACTATAACAATTTATTATATATCGTATATTAAAATCAAAAATTTTAAAAGAGAATTATTCTTATTGATTACTTCTAATGCAATCGAACCCTAAAGAGAAAAGCATATTTCTTGTTTCAAATAGAGGTAGCCCCATTATATTAGAGTAAGAGCCACGCATAAATTGAATAAAACACTCCCACATTCCTTCTATAGAATGGCCGCCAGCTTTATTTAATCCTTGTTTAGTTGCAACATATGTTGCTATTTCTTGTGGCGTCAATCTTTTTACTTTTACAATAGACTCAACTGTTCGTGTATTAAAAGCAATAATATTATTATGTTTAACTTTTGTAATTTTTACTCCAGTAAAAACTCTATGCCTTCTGCCAGATAACATCTTTAAACAATATTCAACATCAAAATCTGTAATAGTTTTTGGTAATATACGTCTTCCTACTGCTACTACTGTATCAGCAGCAATAACATATCCGTCTTCTATATTTTGCGCTATTTTATCTGCCTTCTGTATAGCCAATCTTAAAGCTAAATTTTTTGGTAATTCTGCAGGCAAACTCGACTCATCAATATTAGCTGGAATAATTTGAGACGGTACTATGTTAATTTTTTTAAGCAACCTCAACCTAGACTCAGATTGAGATGCTAGTATAATAGGCATTAAATCCATAGAATATACCAAGCATATTTATTATTGACTATTAAAATTACTTGTGACGATGTGTAATCCTTCCCATATTTAAATCATAAGGTGTCATTTCAACATCTACCTTATCACCTCTTATAATCTTAATGTGATGCATTCTTATCTTACCACTAATGTATGCAGTAATAATGTGCTCACTGTCAGACAACTTTACTTTAAATTTAGTTTCCTTAGGCAAAACTTTAATAACTTCGCCAGTAACTATAATAGGCTCTGTTTTTGCCATAATTCAATTATTATGCATTTATAATAAACCGTAATTAATTTTCACGTTAACTAATTAACCTTGTGTATTTACTTATTTTAAGTAACATGAGTAACGCATGGCTCCCCGGGCTGGACTCGAACCAGCGACCAAACGGTTAACAGCCGTTTGCTCTACCACTGAGCTACCGAGGAATTGCATTATGTACACTTATAGCAAATATTTTTATCTAAGTCTAGTATTTTTATTAAACATTCTATAAAATGCTAAAAATAATTTAGAGTTATATATGGTAAGAAGCCAAAAATACATAATTAAAGGATACATCATTCTTTACTATTCTGTAGCTCTTATTGTAATCTGAATTTTAATATTAGATATTAACACGAGTTTGATATAAGGAACGTTCCAAACTGTAAAAAGAGTAAGTATTACAACTGTATTTTAATATCAAAAAATAGAAAAAATAAAAAAGTAAGTAAAACTAATATGAGCTAGTAGGTAAGCACTGAAAACGCTTTTCCTACCAAAGAACCATACGAGAGAATTAAGTCGGCATATTGCTCAAGCAATTTACCATATAAATATATCTATGAAGATTATTAACTTTTTGTATAATTTCTTTCCAATCTATTGAAAGCCAGTAGATTTTCTTGAAATTACCATTAGTACAATAGGTACCTTAGCTAGAAGTATAATCTCTGAAGATAAAATTATCGACAATATTCTAGCAATCGATAGATATTATCATAAATTGGAGACTACATGAGCACCAAAATCAGAGTTTATGCCATTACAATGCTATTATTGCTACAAGCTCCAGTATCACTAGCTTGGAATATCGAAAACGTATTTCAAGGAATGAGTATTAATGTCACAAGATCTGGATCATATCAAGATCAAGCGGCTGGATATTATGCGGCTGGCGGATTATCTGCCAGAACAAGCCAAACATCATTTCAGCCATTTGCTATAACTCCACCATCTTTAAACATGAGCTGTAGCGGTATTGATGCCTATCTTGGTAGCTTCTCTGTTATTTCTGGAGAAGAATTAGTTCAATTGATGAAAAACATTGGTTCTCAAGCTAAAGTCTATGCTTTTTCATTAGGATTAAAAACCTTTGCTTCTCAAATTGAGAATGCTCTCAAAGACTTACGTAATCTAGCAATGGAGATGAATCAATTTGCTAAAGGAGATTGCGAATTAACAAAAGCATTATTTGCTACAGCTTTACCAAGAAACTCAGCTATGAGAGAAGCTGTTTGCCGTGATATACAGTCACAAAGCGGGTTTGATTATTTTGCTGCTGGTAAAAAATGTCGTAATTATTTAGATCAAAAACAAGCTCTGCGACAAGCACAAAATAAGGATTCAGAGTTATGCTGGATGATTATAACATCTTCACTAAAGCAGCAGCAAAGGTTGGAATACCATCAAATATGCGTGATTCAATCATGTCTATGACTGGCACTATCGTTGGTACATTTCAATGTTTAAGACTACTTGTTATTATAAGCCTTTCAGAGTGTTAAATTTTGAGTATAGCTACTAAATTGCTATATTTACGCGGGATAAAAACGTGGTTTTTGATAGCAAAAATTGCCTAAATCACCTGCTATACCTGACATTTTTGGAGGTTGAAATGGTGCGAGATTTGCGTAATTTGGCAAGCAATAATTGCAAAATTGCTAATAATAACAGTAGCAATAATGCAACTGTTTTTTATCGTTTTATTGGAAATTTTGTTCCAGCAGAATGGAAAGATCTGATTGGAGATAATGCTAAAGCTTTAAGCAAGACATCTAAACAGCTTCTATCATTGATAGTATATAAACTACAGATCTATTACAATAATGATATAGAGGAATTACAAGACAGTTATCACTCTTTTGAAAAGGAGTTGCAGGTTTGTCAACGCAGGGTTAGGCAATGCTTAGTTGAACTACAAAAAGCTGGTTTCATTGAAGTTGAAAATAGGACAATAATTAAAAACAATTTTAAGTTGCGTAATGTTCCTTGTATAAAACTTCTAAAAAATTTTCAGCGTTTTACTGAAAAAGAAAAAAAGAAGAAAAAATTGTCCTTCTACAACAAGGAAATTTTCACATCAATTTGCAAGAATTTGCAGGTGAACCTGCAAAAAATTGCAGCTACATATATAGATATAATAAAATAATAATAGATCTAGATCTACTGAAGTTAAGTTAGTAGAGAATGATCAAAATAAAAATGAAGATCAGCAGCAAAATTTGAAGTTTAAATATACTGAATCTGATGATTTTATAGAAATTGAGTTAGTAGGAAATGAAAAAGAAGATCAACAGCAACAACAGAATTTGAATTTCTATGAGCTTAGTGATGTTAGTAATGACAAGCCATCAAACAATGATTATGAGCAAAACAGTAAGTTAGCAACTCCAGCTATTATCGATAATTCAGAGGTTGAAAAGAATGAATGCTGCCCCAAAAGAAAAAGACTAGCAGATTATTATCCACTAACACCAGAAGATGCAGTTATACTACAACGTATGTCTAGTAGAAGCTTCAACATATACTTCATAAATCAATTACTGTTGAAGTTATCAAATAAATATTCATTCCGTTATTTTGAAAATAAGATAGCAGTGCTAAACTATATGGCAAAAGCCTTAGCAAATGAATTACTAACTACTGATCAGGCTAATAGTGGAAATTTTCGATTTAATGATGTAGGAAGATTTAAAGAACAGTATCTAGCAAATATTGAATCTGATACAGATCGTAGTATGAAGGCTCAGTTGAAGCGTAAAATAGCTGGAGTCTTTGAAGCAGATACTGCTTATCAAATTTTAACATCTTGTGATTTTGGGGCAGCAGTTAAAAACAAATATTACATCAAGTTGATTAAGAATATTTTACTATCAGATCATATTAAATTCAAGATATTACAGGAGGTACGAGCTGTGCATAGCAATGATATTGAGCAGTTACAAGTTATACCATTTGATGAATCAAAACAAGTTATCAATAACACAACGGAGTATCAAAAAACAGCAATTTTACAGCAACAAATGAGTGATGAAGATTACCTTTCAGAACTTAGTAAAGAGCTAAGTTCTAACTCTATATTGTTCAAAGTACGAAAATACATACTTCAACATTACGAATATGAGCAAGTTATTGATAAACTATGGTTTAGTAAGTTAGAAGTTGTAAATGAAGATAATGTTAATAAAAAGATATTCATTAAGGCTCTAACAAGCTTTGCAAATAGCTATATCAAATCAAATTTTAAACCCATTCTAGAGCGTGCTTTTGCAGCTCAAGGGTTTTCGTTTGAATTAGTTGAGTTTGTAGAAAGTTAGATTAATGATTAATAGCTGTGAAATACAAAGTTCTACTCAGAATAAAATTATTGCATTTTATTTAGTTTTTTGTTATATTACTGCAAACATATGGTTAATTTTTTAATAAATTGCAAAGGTTTCAAAAGGGGAAAATTATGCATAATTATTTACTGTTCTATACTTTGCTGCTAAGCGAGGTTATACAAAAAGTTTATAATACAGATAAAGTAAATGCGTGTAGTAATGATGCTTAAGTCAGATTGTAAAAACATAGTAGAAGATGTAGGACACAGAGCTTTTAAAGCTATTGAACATGGATGGAGATATAGAGCAAGTAAAGAAGCTTATCCTTAGCAAAGATGGAAGTATTAATGGATATTTATGTCATGTAAATTTTTTAAGTTGGGCTGTACTATATAATCAAAAAGATATTATTACATTTTTATTAAAAAATGATCTTGTTAATATTGATATGAGAGGTAAATCCTTACATACTGCTCTTGAGTGTAATAACGAATGGACTGTTAGATATCTATCAGATCATGATAGTGTCAATGTGCAAGATAACTGCTTTGGAACTCCTATGCATACTGCTATTAAACATAAGTGGCATGATGATGTTCTTATGCATCTATTATCTTATTGCACTAACATCGATCTGCAAGATTCCCTTGGCTATGCTCCTATCCATACTGCTGTTGAGTGTCATAACATAGGTGCTCTTACATTGCTACTGAATAATGGTGCTAAAGTTGATTCACAAAATAAAAATGGAAAAACAGCTTTACATGTTGCTGCTGAATGTGTTGCCAAATATGGTGATAAATATCATGATATGAATTCTATCTATAAATTATTAGCTCATCATGCCGATGTAGATATAAAAGACAACACAGGAAATACTTACTTATATTACTTATATTATAAAAAAGATAAAACTGTTGATGATACACATGAAGTTGTTGATGATACAGATATTAGCAGTAATATTATCAGTGATATTAGCAGTGTTGTTAAAATTAGACCTCTTTCGAAACTGGTTAAGGTAGTTCAAAATTATTGCTGATAAATATCGAAATAGACGTAAAAGATTCGGTCTTAGAGTTAATTTGATCTCTGGCATTTATAATTTTGAACTACCTTAACCAGTTTCGAAAGAGGTCTATTATAGGAGTAGTAGATAAAGCTGTTTTTCCTTTAGAGCACATTTTCATGGAGAGTGTAGAACGCGCTGTATGTGGTGAAAAGGGACCGCATGACATAGACGGCTGTAATATTATTTAACTATGTTAAGGAATTATTTTTAACTGATATATAAACTCTAAATTAGTACTTTATTCTCAGTTTTTATAAATATCTTCTTACTCTGTGCATTATTTTAACTACACAAATTTTTTAAAGACAATAATTGCAGAAGTGCTGCTGTACTGAACCTAGGGTATGCCATTGAAGATCAAGAGTTTTCATTTGAATTAGTTAGGATGTAGTTAGTAATGATTAGCTCATTAACGAGATTGCGTTTTTGATTGATTGAGTATGTAACTCCAATATGGGTGATGAAAAAGTCTTTGTATATGTCTCTAATGAAGGCAGTGTTATTATTTGAAAGCATAATTTTAACACCTTTATTGTTTAGTTCATAAACAAAATCTCGTAGTCTGATTTGCTCTTTTTCATCAAATGGAACTCTGGTATAGAAACGTTCTCCTGATTGGTGATAAGGGGGGTCAAGATAAACGAAGTCACCTTTTTTAGGTTCTATAAACGAAAAATCCATAGCGCAAATTGATACATCGGTTAAAAGTTTGCTACATTTATTTATTCTAGAGCAAATATGAAGCTTAAGATATCGCTTATCAGAAAATGTTTGAGCAGATGTACCATCTCTGTTTAGCCTATAAATTCCCCTAAAAGAGTATTTATTAAGATATATAAATTTTGCCGTGATATCATTAGGATCATTACTATAATAATTGTCTCTTATTTTATAGTAGTAATTTTCAGAATGGTTTTTGTGATATAGATTCAGTAATCTGTTGACTTCATTTGGATTCTTTTTTACAGCGTGATAACTAGTAATTAAGTCGAGATTAATATCAGACAAAAAACATTGTTTAAACAGATGCCTAACTTGAAAAAATAAAGCCCCACCTCCAAGAAATGGTTCATAGTAATTATAGTATGGCCCTGAAGGAAGATGCTCTATTAATTTATTAACAATTCTCCTTTTACCTCCAACCCAGTGAAGAAAAGGCTTTGGTTCATTAGAAATTGCCGTTGACACAAGAATTTTTGATTAATTAAATCTCTACTATGAATTATAGCAGAAAATAAGCCTTAAAGCCAGTAATAATAACTGTTGTAGAACTTTTTTATAAACCTTTTGTGAATGATATTTTTGTAGCTAGAGATACAATGCGATAATTTCGCATCTATTTTAAAAAAGATGAAAAAATTTTTCATAATTATGACAAAAAGTCATGTACTGATAAAAATTGAAATGATACTGTATACCTGATATTATCTGAGATTCAAGATTTAGATAATATTTAGCTAGAGGTTATTTCATTAAAACTTCAAAATCTGCTATTAAAGGTATAAATGAATCTCTAGCTACACTTTAATTGCTACTTCAAATAGCAAAAGTAATGCTATGGTTATTAATGGCCTAATTATTTTAGGCTATCTCAATTTATAACTCAAGATTAATAATAAATATATAATTGTTAAATATTATGCGGGATTTTAAAGGGTAAAGTATGCATATACAAGTCTTAAGCGCAGCAAAACACTTGTTCTATCGAATGTTTAACCTATACAAACAAAATAAAGTAACACAAATTTTTTCAGTTTCACAGGAAAAATGGTTTGCTTTTTTTAATGACTTGCACAGTCATACAGAACAAAAAAATTTAATACAACTTCTAATAACTCATCTTATAAAGATAAAATCTAATTTAAAAACAAATCAGCAAAAAAAGTGTTTAACTGGTTATTTAACTGATCCAAATTATAACTTAACCAGAAAGGAACAAAAATATATTTTAAAATTAATAAATGAAAATGATTTTATTTGGAATAAGAAAGGTCAAAACTTTCTTGATTTTTGTATGTATAAAATTATACGAATGCATTCCATAGCACTTGAAATACCAATCAAAAAATGTTCTAGCAATATGCTAATAAATAAAGGTATCAAACCCTTTCAGGAATTTATTACACCAGAACATTTTAAGAATATAATTGATCTTGAACAAAAACTACTATACCGCACACTAAAGTATTATCATTGCATTAACAAAGAAAAGTAATTATCAAACAACTACTATTGGCTCAAGGACAACTTGAAATAAAAGAAGATCTTAATTCGATAGAGAAAAAAGATTTTGACTTAGTTAATACAGCGCTTGATTTTTATATTTTGGATATTATGGGTCGTTTTAAAGACGTGCTCGAACCTGATGTTTAAATTAAGAGCAATAAGATAAGTTCAGAACTTTTTCAGTTAATATACTAAATTATTCAAAGTCTTTTTTTATAACTCAGGATCAATTGTATATCTCATTTTGAAAGATATTTTGTTTTTTTAGATGTAAATAACAATGCGATAATTTCGCATCTATTTTAAAAAAAAATGAAAAAATTTTTCATAATTATGACAAAAAGTCATGTACTGATAAAAATCGAAATGATACTGTATACCTGATATTATCTGAGATTTAAGATTTAGATAATATTCTGATAGAGATTAAAACTTAAACCGCAAAATTTTCTTTTTAATCTCTAGGAAGCAATTTAACAACTTAAATAGCAGGAGAATTCTATGCCTATTGAAGACGAAGGTCAAAATAAAATCAATAAATTAACCGAAAAATTATCTACAGAAGGAATTAATAGCACAACAATAAAACAGGTAGATGCAGAATTGCAAAAACTATACTGTCAGCTGGAAAAATCTGGGCAAGTAAGCATAAAACTCATAGATTGGATACAATATTTTAGGCGAATCGTAAATAACTATGATAAAAAAAAGATAAATATAATAGCTTCTCTGAATGGAATAATTTTTTTATTTAGACAATACATAGCATCAACAAATATAAGGATTGAAACATTTAACATAGAATCACTAATAAATAATACTGTTATCAGAATGAGGAAAAATTTTGAAAATGAGAATATAAATCTAAATGTTCAAAATGATATAAAGACGGTTCTGATTGGAGATAGTTTTAGAATAAAAGCAGTAATAAGTCAGTTAATTGGTAGTGCTATTATAAATAGTAGTAAGCATAGCAAGATTACTATTAACATCAATCAGTATTCAGAAATATTACAATTTACAGTACAAAATATAGTACTAAGCCCTTCTAAAGAAAAATTAGAAAGAATAAATTCCGAACTAGAGAATTTGAATTTGGTAACATATCAAGAACTAGGAGAAGGATTAGCATTTATTAAACATCTTATACATCAGCTAAAAGGAAGGCTAAGAGCAAAAGAGGAAAATAATTACATAACTTTTGCATTTGAAGTTCAAATAACTAGTTTTAACTCTTCTTTTGGCGAATGTTATGAAAAAAAAATAAGTAACCAATGGATAGTACAAATCCCTTCAATGCTAATTACGTTGGTAAATGGAGAAAGGGAGAATATCGATGAATATATAGAGATAATAACAAAGTTAAGAAAAGCTAAGTATCAGGTCGAGGTAGCTGAATCATTGAAAGAATATTGTGTGAATCTGATACAGAATATCAAATATAGATTTAATATTGCAACGAGTGAAATTGTAAGGCTTGCAAGCGAGATCATGTTAAATGATTCTGAAAATAAAGATAAGCTGAAAACAATATTAAATCGATCAGCAAATCTCCAAGAGTACTGTAACGATGTAGTTTACACGCTTAGAAGCGAAATTGAGAATGAAAATTTATGTTTAAAAAAATTTAGCATACAAAAGCTAGTAAAGGATGCCGTCAGGAGACTAGAAGACATTGCAAAAGAGAAAGATATAAAAATCAATTACAATTTTCAGTACAAAATGAAGGATATTGTGATTGGAAATAGTGATCACTTACAAGCTATATTAAGTCAATTAATAGGCAGCACGATTAGATTTAATCACAGCTGCAAGGTTATAATTACAGTTCATTTGTTTACTATAAAAAATTATATAAAAAGCGATAACATACTACAATTTAGAATACACGATAAAGGAAGCGGTATTTCAAAAGAAAAATTAGGGAATATAAAAGCTAAATTAGCTGATTTTGACTTGGTAAGAGACTGTCCGCTAATGCTTGAATCAGGATTATGGTTTGTAAATTACCTTATTAATCAACTTAATGGAGAAATGGAAATAGAGAGTGAAAAAGACAAGTTTACAACGCCAATTTAGGATAAGAAAAAGTATGAAAGGCATAATACAAAAGGTATATAATTAATATTATGTAATATCTTTAAATATAGTTTCAATTAATAACAGTTTATTTATTAATCACATGTCTGTAAATACAAATTTAGGATAAGAAACAAAAAGAATATTTGTAGAAATATGAGCAATAAATAAACTGTTATTAATTGACACTACAGATAATATATAATTATACATTATCTCTTGTATATCTTTTATTCACTACCTTTCATATTTTATCTTATCCTAAATTGGCGTTTACAACCATTACTTGCAATATTCCAGTTCAACTTTTTTAATCAAAAATAACACATTTTAATGATTAAAAATTTTACAATTTAATTTGCTTCTTTCCTAGTTTTTATCTGAGATTGGAGTATATAAAAAGTTTAAATTATGGTATAATTTATTAAAGATTATTTGGAGATGGAAAATGATAGACTTTTATAGCGAGAGCTTACTAAATAAGCTGTTTAGAATCAACGTAAGATTTAACGCTGAAATTGATCTTGATAAAGTTGAAAAAGCAATATTTTATACTAAAAAATATCATGACAAACAACTTCGAGACACAGGAGAGCCTTATTATATGCATCCATTAGAAGTAGCTCTCATGATTGCAAACTACAGCTTTGAAACTGATACGATTATTACAGCAATACTACATGATACACTCGAAGACACAACACTAACTAAAGAAATAATAAGTCAAGAATTTGGTAATAATATTAGACCTCTTTCGAAACTGGTTAAGGTAGTTCAAAATTATAAATGCCAGATATTAAATTAAATCTAAGACCAAATCTTTTACGTCTATTTCGATATTTATCAGCAATAATTTTGAACAGGTTTAGCATACCAATAACGTTTTCATTTACAACCCTTTCTTCTGCGAATCTACGATTATTCTTTTTATCATTTTTAGTTAAAGGATTTTTTTTGCTTTTTTTTGCTAATTTAGAATTATTACTGATAAATATCGAAATAGACGTAAAAGATTCGGTCTTAGATTTTAATTTGATCTCTGGCATTTATAATTTTGAACTACCTTAACCAGTTTCGAAAGAGGTCTATTGTACGTTATCTCTTTTTAACTTTTTCTTATCCTAATCCTGTGTTACAAATATAATTCTTATTCTTGTCATTATCCAGCCTATCACTTTATATCAAACTCTAGTTTATATAAATAACCCCACGTAAAAACTTAAGATATTTTAATAGATGCTTTAAATTAATTTAATTTTGTTAGTTTTTTTTGTTTGATTTTGAATCAAGTAATGCTATATTTGCATCATTGATTATTTAGAAAATGAGTACATAGGAAGCGGTTTGATTTAATGAATCAATAAAAGGGCCTTATATGCCATCTAAAAAAAAAAAAAATAGTTTATATACTTTCAACCAATATCTTGATAACAAAGATAACTTAGGAACAAAAACATTAGAAGCTCATCCGTGCTCTAAGAAATTTTTAAGTCAAATTTTTCAGTACAATGAAAGATATATTTACTCAAATAAAAATTTTGATAAATTCGTTTACGATCTAGACTTAGATAAGTTAGAAAAATTACTACAACCAGCTAGATTAATAGAAGCTCACAATATCACAAATATGGTATGCAGTACAAGTTATAGAACCAAGCTAGATGTATTAGGAGGCACATTAACAAAATTAACTTCAAATATTAATATATTAAAAAACTTATACGACTTACACATACCTTTTTCTATTATTTCCGGTAGGTTACGTGAAACAGTACGTAATGCTCCAGTTTTTTTAAAAAATACATTGCAAAGTTGTAAGCTAAAGATGGAGAATTGGCCAGGAAATACATATGAAGAAATATGTAAACGAAAAGCGTATGTTCTGAATTTTCTCAAAAAAGGGAAACTAAAGTCTTATGATATTAACAGTGCTAATGATGATATTGATAATAATATTATGAATCCAAATCCATTGTACCTATATATTACTAACAACAATAAATTAGAAAATCATTCATGCTCTATGAAACTTTTTTTAAGCGCAATTTTGCAAAAAAATCAGCGACTCAATTACTCAAATGAAAATTTGGATAAATTCATTGACAAGCTAGAGTTAGATAAGTTAGAAAAATTACTACAACCAGTTAGATTAATAGAAGCTCACAATATTACAGGTATAATGCGTAGTAGTTATACGATCGATCTAGATTTATTAGCAGACACATTAAAGATATTAACTTCAAATATTGATATACTAAAAGCCCTATACGACTTAGAAATACCTTTTTCTACTATTTCCGGTAAGTTAAGTTGTATGGGATCTAAGATGCCAGTTTTGTTTCCTAAAATATTTGAGATTCTTGATGGAATGAGAAAAGCGCATAAAAATGACAAAGAGTTTTTAAGATATTTTGAAAAATTTGAACGGAAATTATATAGTGTGAAAAATACAACTCAACAAGCTCTTGCAAACGTCATAAATAGCGAGTTCGAAAAAATCAATAGTCAAGAGCCAAATAACTTAACAATCAATAATAATCAATCTCAGATAATAGACAAACACAGAGAAGATGATATTGAGAACAGTAGTAATGAAATAAATACGCATAGTGATAGTCAAAAATTAGATATATCAGATTCTGAGCTAGAAGCTATACATCATATGGATGAAATGATACTACTTAACTCAAAAAGTGACTATGCCAATCAATCTCAACCGATAGAAAACTATATTGATTTATATCTAGAAGATTGTGATCTTGCAAAGAATAGTGATGAGATAAATACGCATAGTGATAGTCAAAAATTAGATATATCAGATTCTGAGCTAGAAGCTATACATCATATGGATGAAATGATACTACTTAACTCAAAAAGTGACTATGCCAATCAATCTCAACCGATAGAAAACTATATTGATTTATATCTAGAAGATTGTGATATAGAAAACTATATTGATTTATATCTAGAAGATTGTGATCTTGCAAAGAATAGTGATGAGATAAATACACACAGTGATAGTCGAAAATTAGCGGCTAATATATCAAATTCTGCTAACAATCAATCTCAACCGATAGAAGGCTATCAAGAAAATAATATTGAAAATCTGCAAATAATAAGACAGGTTCATACTGAAGAAGTTATGCAATCAGTAGAAAAGCGAAAATCATGTTATGATGAGCATGAAGATCATCCTTACACTCGTAAACGTCAGTGTAATAATCATGAGTTAAATAGCGATCATGGTACAGAAGTAGCACTAAATGAACCAGCAGATAGCATTAATGTAGATTGTCCTACTTCTGTCACTATTAGTCATCTAGCAGGCAAATCGACTTGCATCTTTAGTGAGGCAGCAGGCGAATCGACTTACATCATTAGTGATACAGCAGGGTATTCAGCTTACATTTTGGAATAAGTCTCAAAAGAGATATCAGATTAAGTAAGAATTAATAGTAACTCCAGTTTAGGATAATAAAGAAAGATGGAAAGTATAAGGCAAATGCTCTACAAGAGATAATATACAATTATAATTGTATATTATCTTGAATATAGTTTCAACTAATAACGGTTTATTTATTGCTTATAACGCAAATTCAGGATAAATAAAAGTATGAAAGCCATAATACAGAAGTCCTACAAACGCTAGCACATTTTAAGAATGTAATTGCTCTTGAGCAAAAACTACTATTACTAATTAAACTCTTCGATAGATTTGATAATATTAAAACTATACTCATAAAGCTGCTTAAAAGAAGACAAAAAATCCTCATTGAAACTCAGCAAGAATTTATACCTCTTGCTCAATAATATCTTTACCGATTGTAGTCCAATGGTCCTGAACATTTGGATGTTGTACTAGAGTATTTTCTAAAGAAATAAATGCACCAAATAAAGTATTTGTTGGTAAATGATCAAGCTTAGCCTTAGCAACTAATCCACCCATTTCGATAAGACGTCGAGTACGTATTTTACGTTCTTTAATTTTGAGGTTAACCTCATCCATGATTAGCTTAGCTTTTTTTGTTGGAGAGTAATTTTTTGCTGCATAAGATTTGCCATGTTAGTAATTCAGAAAGATAAAAAAATCAGGCAAGAATATATCAAAATAAAATTCCAGTAAAGAAAAAAACCGCACCTGCCAAACCAACATCAAATAATTATAGTCAAAAAAACGTGAATTCAGGTTAGAAGCTTCATTAAAGAATAAGCTTATACGCAATATGTAAACTTGAAAGTTTACTGCTAAAAAATGAGCACTCATTAGCCGATTGAGTGTTAAAAAAAAGAAGTTTGTGCTAGCAAAATCAAAAAAACCATGCTAACTTAAAACTCAGGTGAGAATTGGTGTTGAGATGGCTATACAGTTTGCAATGATTGAATTTTTAAGTAGAAGTAAAGGAGGAGATAGTTGTTGTAAGGCAGCGTATAATGCAAGAACTATTGTTAAAAATGAGCAGACAAATATAAGGTATAACTTCTCTTATAAGAAAGATAACGTATATCATACAGTACTGATACCAGATTATGTAAATCAAAAATTCAAGAATGTCCAAAGATTAATGAATGAGGTGGAACAAACAGAAAAACGAAGAAACAGTAAGTTGTTGAAGGATATCGTAATAGCACTGCCAGACGATAAGGAATTGAATTTAGAAGATAGAATAAAGATTACACATGAAATAGTTGATGCAATGGAATGGGTGCAAAATGGTCTTGGAGTACAGATAGACATTCATAAGCTTCATAGAGGAGATAAAAACTGGCATGCGCATATATTGGTTACTACAAGAAGATTAAAGAGAATGGCGAAGAATTAGGTGGTAAAGCTGTTGACTTGGAGCCTAAATTCAGAACATCAAAAGGTAAGGCATTTATTATTCTAGAAGCTGAGATGATTCATGAAAAAGTGAAGGAAATAATTAATGCATATTTTGCTAAATTAGGCTTAACAAATAGAGTTGATAAGATAAGTGCAGTACCGCAAGAGCATATTGGCCCTACTAGAATTAGGGGTTTAATTAATGAAGTTGCAAATGAAAATGAGTTACGTAAAGAGGCTAATTTAAAAATTATTAAGGATGTTGATGTAATAACGGATGCTATAACACATTACAAATCTATTTTTACTAAGCAGGATGTTGAAAAAGCTGTGAAAGATATACCAGACCTAGCAGCAAGAGAACGGTTAGTTCAACAAGTGCTAAGTTCAAATAGAGTATTAGAATTGTATCATGAGAATGGTGAAGTTAGCGAATTTTTTACTACAACTGAGGTTAGAGATGAGGAAGCAAGCATAATAAGAATAGCTAATAAAATCAATAATCGAGTTTATTACAACGATATTTACAATCTTAAAAGTAATATCGAAGGTCTAGCAAATGTTAGTGAAGAACAGAAACAAGCTCTAAGGCATATTTTGCTTAGCACTAGTGGAGTTAGAGTACTAAGAGGAAGAGCTGGAACAGGTAAATCCACTGTTTTAGCAAAAGCATATAAAATTGCAACAAATCGTGGACAAAATGTTATTGGACTTGCTCCTACACATAAGGCTGTATCAGAGCTGAAGGATAATGGCTACCAGAAATGTGATACAATAAAAGGATTTTTATATAAAAATAGCGTTACTAGAGATAGTTTAATAGTAGTAGATGAAGCTGGAATGGTTGCTACTAGAGAATATGCAGAGCTGTTTAGAGTAGTTAGAAACAATAATTGTCAACTGATACTTGCTGGAGATGAAAAGCAGTTAGCTTCAATAGAAAGAGGCGGAATGTTTGAGATGCTGAGTAATATTTTCAGTTCACATGTTTTAGTGAATATTCGAAGACAAAGTGAAAACTGGAGCAGAGAAGCAGCAACAAAGTTTGCTGAGAGTAATATTTTAAGCGGTATAACATTACTGAGACAAAATAAATGTATTAAGTTTGATAATACGTTGCAGGACTCAATGAGTAAGTTAAGATACAACTGGAGTCTAAGCAAGTTTAAGCTACATGAAAAATTGGTAATTACAGTACGTAATAAAGAGGTAGACATTCTTAATTCAAGTATTAGATCTTTGTTAAAAGCTAATGGCACGCTACAAGGCACAGAATATAGGCGTTCAATAGCTGGAAGGAAAGAGTCCTACATGGCTGGAGATCGAATTGTATTTCAAAAAAGCGATAAGGATTTACAAATACAAAACGGTGAATTTGCAACTTTAATTTCTGTTAATAAAAATGAATTTGTAGCTAAGACAGACACAGGAAAAGAAGTGAGTTTTGACCCAAGCAAAATACAATAGACTTCTTTCGAAACTGGTTAACGTAGTTCAAAATTATAAATACCAGAGATCAAATTAAATCTAAGACCGAATCTTTCACGTCTATTTCGATATTTATCAGCAATAATTTTGAACTACGTTAACCAGTTTCGAAAGAGGTCTAATTTAAACATGGTTATGCAAGTACTATTTATAAGGCTCAGGAAGCTTCTATAAAAGATGTATATGTTTTACATAATGGAGTAAGTAATATAAGCAGCTCATACGTAGCTATGACAAGGTATATAGAGAACTTAAAGTTATATTGCAATAAGGAAGCAACTAAAAGCATTAACAGCTTAATAAATCAGCTCAGCAGACCAAATGAGAAATCAGCTAGCATAACTCTGAAAACTGCTCATGATTTAGAAAAAGCACGGACAAAGACAACTGTAGAGGCTAGATCAGACTTTTTATCTAACTTTTCATCTATTTTAGCTACTATGGCAGCTCCACAGTATGGAACAAGTGATTTGCAACAACCAATGTTGCAGATGGCTTTGACACTTACGCTACTCTCCCTCATATATGGCATGTGCTCCTTCAACTTGAGCTTCAGCCTCAGCTTCTGCTTCCTCATTATGTTGAAGTTTTGTTAAATCATCATTATTTAAGTTCTCTAATATCATCAGCCTTACTTCTGGTGGCAAGTGGGACCAAGATGTTTTACTTTCTTGAGAAGCATCCTGATTGGATTCAAATATTTCATCCATTGATTCAACTGCTCCTTGTAGCAGCTTAGCTCTTGATTCCCCTTCTTCAATAGATTTTTCAATATAGGAAGAGTACATGGGAAATCTATTCTGACACTTTACAATATCAGGATTATTAGCACATCTTGCTAGCGTATTTATATCTTTTTTCTGAAAAAATACTTCAAAAAAAGATAAATTCTTTCCAATATTGATGCTTTTCATTTCCTGTATTTTTTGTAAGCATTGCTTTTTTATCGTAGAAAGTGTTTGAGATTCATCTATACATGCTTTATTTTTTATAAAACCTTCTGAAGTAATATGTATATTATAAGATTCTAGCTTAACAGTATAAGCAACCAAGGATTTTATTATTACTTCATTTTGACGTTGAGCTGATACTGCGGCAATAAGAGGAGTTTCATCAAAGGCATTGAGTGAATTTATATCAGACCCACAAGCTAGCAAATAATCTACATTCTGTTCATGGCCTTTTTCAGTAGCAATATGTAAAGCAGTAGTGTTTAGACTACCACTTAGATTTATATCAGCTCCATAAGCTAATAGAGTATCTATTATTTTAATATCGCGTACTGAGGCATAGTGTAAAGCAGCAAGATGGTGATAATTTTTATAATTTACATCAGCACCATGAGATAACAGAAGCTTTACAATTTCTATGTGTTCTGCTATCACAGAACAAATTAAAGGAGTATTTCCAGAAGAATTTGTTGAATTTATATTAGCGCCATGAGATAACAGAAGCTTTATAATCTCTATGTATCCTTTTGCAACAGCATAATACAAAGGAGTATTAAAGTAAGTATCTTTTATATTAATGTCGATATTATTGTCTGCTGAAAGAAGACGTTTTACCTCTTCTATGTTGCCATCTTTAACAGCTCTATGTAAAGCAATATGAGGAATTGTTAACTTCTCCTAAATTAAATATTATATAATAAATGAGTAAAAATAGACACATTATTCATAGATTGTTACTTTAAAATATATATTACATCTTAGAATATTATTATTCATTAAATGGACGATATTGCAACTTAAAAATGATTTATGTGATAATATAGGTTAAATTACTATATCTCTGTACTTTACAAACACTTCAATGCCTGATACTAATGCTTCTGGTAGACTTATATGTCTTTGTCCTAAGCCAGGGATTCCAATACCTGTACCTGGTATATTCCGGTAGGATTTTGGGAGCCAGTACGCCTTGTAGATGTTACAAAGTCGCCAATGTGTATGGTAAGTCTTGGAGGTTTGTCATTTGGAAGTGCTACTCAAAAAGGCATGAAAGATGAGGCTGAAGGAAGTGCTTTTTATCACATTCATTGGTATGTCTATCCTGTGATTTATTGGCTGGAAATTTTGCTTGATTTTATTTGTCTGGAAATGGCTGCAGTCGATATAGCATATTTAACAGAGTTTGATCCATTATGGAGTGATGACGCTAAATCTGCGATTTTAAATCCAGAAACGCTGTTGTTTCAAAATGTAGCTGCTTATCAAGCATGTATAGCTGATTGCATGAGTTGTGGCGCTGGTTTATTAGCAAGTGATTATGCTTTTTGGTGTGCTGAATGTCAAGGAATGCTTTACCCTTTTACTGGAACAGCTGCGGCGCATAATGGTGGAGTTGGAACATCTGTATTAATGGTAAGTAAGTTTATGGCTAGAATGCATAGGCAACTGATGTTATGGGGATATTATGGTTATAAAGGCTTATGTGGCAAGTATCCCATGCCTATTATGAAGAAAAGTCAGTATCGACTACAAATGACTTATCCGATTCCAGAAACCAGATCCTGCAAGAGCATAGGCCAAACAGAAGCTACATGGCAGGCTGGAAGAGAATTTCCAGTTAATGGTGAAGATTTTGGTTACTTGATTTGGCGAAAAAGAGATTGTTGTTTGCTTTGATAAGGGTTAGAGAGGAATATGGTTATACGAGTAATGATGTTGATGGTTTTATTATTTGTTAATAATGCTAATGCTTTTTTTTGGGCCAGCAAAAAACTTTTATTTTTGTCTCATTTTCAATGAGTGATGAGGCTTTAAAAAGCTATTTTGCTGAATCTCAAAAGGCTGGAGCTCAATTGATTATGCGTGGGTTAATTAATAACTCATTTACACAAACAAAGAATAAAACTATGGAGCTTGGTATTAGCTTCGATATAGATCCTAGCTTGTTTGAACAATATAAAATTGATGTTGTTCCTGTGATAGTAATAGATGATGAAAAAAGAGGATTAACCAAGAAATTAACTGGCCATATTCCTTTAGCAATAGCATTAGAAATTATGAATGAGAATACTCAATGAGATTATTATCTATATTAACTTTTTGATAGTGCTCAATATTAGCTGTTGTTTAGCTTCAATGCAAAGCAGTTATAATGAAGCTAGCAACTATAATGTAAATCTTGGAAATTCTTCAAATACACAAGAATTATTTCATCAAGGTAGTAATGTCAATTATCCTAACAATGATGAGGATTTAACCTACCATGGCCGTAATCAGCTTGGTACAGAAAGTGGGGCAATGTTATTTCAAGCTGAAAACAGTAAAAACAATGCCTTAACTCAACATAATATCAACGATCAAAATTATATGATAGCTAATTCAATGAGAATTGAATCTGATCCTTTAAGTGCCCTTGATAGCAGTAACTTCGTAACTCAAACAAGTAAAACTAATACTGAAATTATTCAAAGTTGTAATGAAGGTAGTAATTTTAACATTGAACTTATTCGAGAATTAAATGTTGAGTGCAGATTAGAGAATGTATGGCTTTCTTGGCAAAACCGGCAAATGGAATTTGCAACAGAAGAAATAAAGGAGAATCATAGTAATTGGCTTAAGAGTCGTAGCGATGTCTATGATGATGAATTAGGTGCACAAATATACTGCCTAGTAGATGATCCCGAAGCAATTGTAAAACAAATGAAATGGGCTATTGCTAATAGGCTTGGTGTATCTATACACCATATTGGTAGAAATTTTTTATTAGAAGTAAATGAAAAAATATGTATACTTCACTATGACTACAGAGATAAGACTCAAGAACTAAGGAAAGTAGCAGAATATTGGCAAGTTTTAAACCCTGAACTTGAGCAATTAACTGAGAGTAATGAATGCTATGAGGTCAATAGAATCAACTATGATGGTGGTGATAGAGTATTTTTTGACAAGTTTAAAGTCAATCGTCCATATTGGAAACAAAAGATTCTTTTTTCTTGTACTAGCGATCCAAAAGATGGCTGCAAACACCTTAAAATTCAGAATTGTGAATTAAAAAACAGCACTTGCCAAAAATCAGTAGCAAATATTTGTTTACTATGGCAGCACGATTATAGCTGTTCAACTGAGAAGCAAACAATGCTACACTCATCGTTGCATAATAACTCAATCTTTTGTTTAGGAGGTAATTGCAACACTCCAACTATTATACCAAATAGAGATATAGCTAAAGTAGCTCATCTAGCGATGCTAAATCAGATGAGCAAGGACATTAAAACAAATCCCGTTTCTGTATTTTCAGGTAAACATCGAAAATGCAAAAAAGATGTATTTAGTTTTTTGAATTGCTGCTCTTCAATGACTGGCTGGGGGCGTGATATAGGCTTATCGCAATGTAAGTCTAAGGAACAAGAATTAGCTTTATATAGGAAAAAAGGTTACTGCTACTATATTGGAACCTACTGTTCTTCAAGAATTCCGATATTAGGTATTTGCTTAGCTAGAAAGTCTACTTATTGCTGCTTTCAGTCGAAACTTGCAAGAATTTTTCAGGAAGAAGCAAGAAAACAGCTAAAAATGAACTTTGGTACACCTGAATGTCCAAAGTGTAGAGGCCTTACTGTTGAAGAGTTACAAAAAGTTGATTTCACTAAAATCAATATGGATGAACTATTTGGAGATATACTCACTAAGGCTCAAAACAGCATGAACAAAGACATTATTGCAGGAATCAAAGATAAAGTTCATCGTATGCAACAAACTTAGTCTAAATGAGCAGATTATTAATGTTTATGATATTAATTAGTCATTTATCCACTGTTGATGCTTCACCAACAAGATTTTTATGGTACAATGATAAACATGGTCATGAGCTTGATGACTCTGCTGCTAATTCTAAGTTGATGAGTAGGCCTCATGACCAGAGAATCGAGGAATTAAAGGAGCGATTTAATCGAGCTTAGCGTATAGCGCTGGATAATCCAACGCTCGAAAATGTGATTACAGCTCAAAGATTGCAGAAGCAAATCATGGAGAAGGCTCATAAGTTTGCTACTATGTGGCAACTAGCTACTCTACTTGATTACCAACTGATTAATGCTAATGAGCCTGCTAATAGCTTACATAGAAAGCTATATCAAGAAAAATCAGAGCAAAAAAATGATTTCAAACTCAAAAACATTGCTAAAAACTGGGGATTGATTTTGCAAGTTAAACAAGATTGCTTGCTCTGTAAGGCCTTTATGCCTATTGTTCAGTGCTTTGCTAATAAATATGCATTTCAGTTGCTAGCTGTCAGTAAGAATAATGAGTTGCTTAATAAACTAAATCCTAAGCATATTGTACCTGTATTATATTCAGTAGCTAGCGATGGTAAAAAAATATATGCAGTAGCTAGAGGCATAATCTCTGAAGATAAAATTATCGACAATATTCTAGCAATCGATAGATATTATCATAAGTTGGAGACTACATGAGCACCAAAATCAGAGTTTATGCCATTACAATGCTATTATTGCTACAAGCTCCAGTATCACTAGCTTGGAATATCGAAAACGTATTTCAAGGAATGAGTATTAATGTCACAAGATCTGGATCATATCAAGATCAAGCGGCTGGATATTATGCGGCTGGCGGATTATCTGCCAGAACAAGCCAAACATCATTTCAGCCATTTGCTATAACTCCACCATCTTTAAACATGAGCTGTAGCAGTATTGATGCCTATCTTGGTAGCTTCTCTGTTATTTCTGGAGAAGAATTAGTTCAATTGATGAAAAACATTGGTTCTCAAGCTAAAGTCTATGCTTTTTCATTAGGATTAAAAACATTTGCTCCACAGATTGAGAACGCTCTCAAGGACTTACGTAATCTAGCAATGGAGATGAATCAATTTGCCAAAGGAGATTGTGAATTAACAAAAGCATTATTTGCTACAGCTTTACCAAAGAACTGGGCTATGAGAGAAGCTGTTTGCCGTGATATACAGTCACAAAGCGGGTTTGATTATTTTGCTGCTGGTAAAAAATGTCGTAATGATTTAGCCCAAAAACAAGCTCTGCGACAAGCACAAAATAAGGATTCAGAGTTATGCTGGATGATTATAACATCTTCACTAAAGCAGCAGCAAAGGTTGGAATACCATCAAATATGCGTGATTCAATCATGTCTATGACTGGCACTATCGTGGTTACAAACAATAATGTGTACTTTTTTGACTCCTTAGCTCAGGATGAAAAAAGTTGGATTAGTCATTTAAAAGGTGGAGAATCAGCTTCAATTTACAGCTGTGATAGTGTTAGTTGCCTGCATCCAAGCCTACAACGAAATATCACAATATCACCAGAGCAGTCTTATGCAGGTAAAGCTAAGCAAAAATTGACTGATCTAAAAAATAAGTTTGATAAGAATTCTGAATATAGCAACTCTGAGATAGCCTTTTTATCTTCGATTGGAGATATATTTCCAATTTATGATTATATCACATTAGAAGCTATTTCTGGAGTCACAATTTTAGAGATCTCATCAGAATTAATAGCTAGCTATACATTAGTTCAGCATTTGAAGGAAGTAATCACCGAAATACGTAGAGCCGTTACTTCACTAGGTGCTAAGCAAGTTTCGAATGAACATTTAGAAAGATATTTGAAGGAATTGAATCGAGTACAACTTTTTGCAAATGAAAAATGGACTAGCCTACAAACCGATGCAAGTCGAATAGATAAAAGGGCTAGATTAATAGAGCAGCATTTAATAGCGAAGGAGAAAAGTTAATGGATTACGTAATATACACATTTGGTGGTGGAGATCTGTTATGGCATGTGTTTAATGGCATAGGCAGAGGTCTTTGCTTCAAATAGCGAATACTTCACTCCAGTGGGTCACTTAGCCTTGACTATTGGTGGCATATGGGCTGCTACTAGGGCTATTTTTAGAGGAAATATCGGCATCTTTGCTATGGGAATGGTTTTTTCCATCGATATTTATTTTTACGCTGTTATTTGCCCCCAAATCTACTGTTTGGCTGAAGGATGAAGTATCAATGAGTGCGCCAGTAAAGGTTGATAATATCCCATAAGTATTGCAATGTTTGCTTCTCTTTCATCGCAAACGAGTTACTTTGTATCTAAAATGTTGGAACAGCATCTTTTGCCAGCTTATGAAGGACTATCGAGCAGAAAAACTGGTATTATGTTTGGAGCTAAGGCTGTAGCTAAGATTCGAGATGTGCAAATACAGGATCCAATAACTTTAACTAATACGAAGGAATTCCTTAGACAATGCTTTATGAAGCCTTACATCATAGGCAATATTCTAGGTAAAAAAGCTGCTGCTCAACAAACTAACGACATTATAGGATTTATCGAGCAAAATATACCTAATAATTTTGGTATTTATTATCGCGAGCCTAGTAATTTAGCCATTAGTTTCAAGACCTGTAGACAAGCTACTCCATTGATTAAAGCGGCAATTCATAAAGAATTAAATGAAGGACTCCTAACAAAGTTTGCAGCTGCGATTGGAGTTCAATCTGATAAGTCAAATATGTTAAGTCAAAGACTAAAAGTCATGACTGGAGACACACTAAAATATTTACAGAGAGAGCAACAAGATATTCATGAATGGATGAAGCAAGCGATGTTACTTAATGCTAATCGTGAGTCATATGATGACTGGCGTGAGAAGTTTTCGTTATCAAGAATTTATTCTAATTTAGTTAGTATGCATGCAATTAGAGGGCTATTTCAACAGTCATTTTCGTACTTAGTAGCTGGCGAAATGGCTGCTCACATGATGCCTATTTTACAATCTGTTTTTTTTGCATTAGTAGTCTCAATGATCTTTATTGTATTTCCAATGGGCCTATTACCTGGCGGCTACAATATACTCAAAACCTGGATTCTATTAATAATATGGGTCAGCAGCTGGCCAGTATTTTTTACAATAATCCATTGCCTAGGAATGATCAGCTTATCCAGTAAATCTGGAGCTTTTGGTAATGATTATGGCTTGAATATGCTATCGCAAGGAAGCTTCGCAGAGATGATTTTATATAGCTATGCGACGTTTCAAATGCTTGCATCATCGATACCAATGCTTTCTTGGGCAGTGATAAAAGCTTGTGCTCATGCTACAGCTAACTTGGCCAGCCAGTTCTCTCCTATACCAGTTGCTAGCAGCTTAGGCAGTAACATAGTCGACAATAACTTGAGTATGGATAATTACAGCATAGGCAATAGAACTATCTCTCAACAAAACCTAGCTCCTTCATTACATATGGCTAATATTATCAATGATGGTGGTAGAACAGTCACTACAACGGCTGATGGTCGACAAATTATAAATGAAAACGTAGATTCATTGGGAAATAACTTCCGAGCTTCTGCTATGCTACAAGCTGGATATCAAAACCAGTTTACGCACTCTCAGAGCATTCTTGATTCACTGACAAAAAGAGAGGCCAATCTTATTTCAACAGGAAACTCCATTACCATGGAAATAGAGCCGACAGGATAACTCACGATGAAGCTCAGTCTATAAGCATCACTGATAGTGAATCTCAAGCTCTACAGGAGGTTGGTTCTAGTAGCATTGCTACTACTGATCATACAGGTAGTAGCCACAGTAAAAGTAGTGGAACTAGTGCTAGTGCTGGTGGTAGAGCATTTTTTGCACAAGTTAAAGTTGAAGGAGTGGAAAGACATAACAATAAAGGAGCTTCTTTAGCTAGATTAGGACAGTATGAAGATGCAATGGAAAATTTTGATATTGCTATTAAGTACAGATCAGATAATCCAGAAGCTTATTATAACAAAGGCATAGCGTTAATGAATTTAGGATACATTCAAAATGCAATCGAAAACTATGATATAGCTATTAAATATAGACCAGATTATGCAGAAGCTTATATTAATAAAGGTTTAACTTTAGCATTTTTAGGGCAATTGCAGAATGCAATAGAACATTTTGATTTAGCTATTAAATACGATCC
The DNA here is from genome assembly GCF_000063545.1 of Orientia tsutsugamushi str. Boryong. Lineage (NCBI taxonomy): Bacteria > Pseudomonadati > Pseudomonadota > Alphaproteobacteria > Rickettsiales > Rickettsiaceae > Orientia > Orientia tsutsugamushi. The sequence continues at coordinate 218,442 of NC_009488.1, read as the reverse complement.
TAGTTGTGTGAAATCATTTAGTTATTCTGTTTGTAAAATAATTAATTGCAAGGGATCTATCTAACTACTAGAGTTCTCTAGAGAATACAAGCAAGATTATTTATATTTCTTATGCAATTTATATTTCCTTTATTTAACAAAATATAGATTTTTTAATTACTTAACTAAGACTCTAAATTAGATTTTTTCACTTTATCAATCTGAGTTTGAAATAAGAAATATATTGAAATGCAGTAAGAGAAAGAATTACAGCCTGTTCAGGCTTATGTATAGTATAAATCAAAAAGATAGTTATATCAGAACAGAAGAGAAAATATAGTCAAGAAAAATAAGCATAATAAATTGATACTATAGCATATCAGCCTATCAATAGAGAAGTACTGTTAACCCAAAATTTATTATGTTGTGTTAAGGTATACAATCATTACTTTGCCTATATTTTAGCATATTTCTTATTTCAAACTTAGAGTTTTTTTGTATGTTTTTCTTGAATGTTAATTTGGAGTAAGTATTATTAAATATTACACACTTACTAAAAAGTATTAAATCAGTGAAAAAAAGAAGTACTAAAAAATATAACAAAGTTATTCCAGTTAAAAAGCAAGATATAGATATAGAAACTACTCAACAACAACTAATGAAAACAACGTCTTTATATGAGAATTACATGCAGTTTATGTATCAAGATAGCACGATAATAATATCAGTTCTTGCACATGTAGTAAAAACTAAAAATAGCGAATTGTTACAGATCATAGAATCACAAATTCATAACATAAAACAGAATTATGTTGTGTTTGAATCTATAATTAAATCTATGCTTATACATGCAAATGTAAATTTAAATTTAGCTGAAAATCAATTTATTGTAACCTTGCTAGAAAAACTAGCTCCATTTACTCTAGAAAACATATTTGATAAAGAAAAGCATAGGTATTTAGAGTATATATTAGCATCTGCTTTTGAGAATAAGAATAAAGAACTGCTATCTCTTGTCATAAAAAACCATAGTGAAAAAATAGATATGGATATGGCGTTAGATATGGCTGTCCAATATAACTTTAGCAGTTCTATAGCTATGTTACCGCAAGATAAAATAACTAAAACAGCTATGACAAAAGCTAGAGCAGATTCTCAAAGACTTAACTATGCTGCAGTTGCAAAAGCACTAGGTTGTACTATTCATGTCAAGAAAAAGTCAGGACCATTAAATACACAGTATAAAATAACATCTAAGCAACATGCAACATTAGTAAAGTTTGTTACTAAGAAAAAAGTACTGTATGATGGGTTATTTTCATACAACAATTATGACGCTCTGATGTCTGATTTTTTTAAAGTGATGCATTCTTGTAATAAACATGAAATTAATAACTTTATTGACGAATGTATAGCATATATAACACCCAAAAATAATAATGATGAATGGAATACATATACAAGATATGCGATTATTTGCCTTATAAAAATTTCACATGCTTTTATACTTACTACTAGTACTGCTGAACGTATTATTGAAGTTGTATCTCCTATTTTAGAGCAAAATAAATATTGGTATTTTCTGGCATCGCTTTATCTAAACAAACATAGTATAGATAGCTTGCATAAAGCAGTGGAAGCTACTGTTAAAATGAGTAAAACAGAAGAAGAAACTAATCGCAATAAGTTGTTAGATATATTGAAATGCAAAGTACTCACTCAACCACAGAATTGGCATGAATATTTAGATAAATTTCCAGATACCATCAAAAAACTTTCTACTACAATATATAGAACACTTACAACTAGTGTTTTATGTGAAAAAATTGCAAATCTATTATCTCAAAATAATAAGGAAGATGCTTGTAAATATATAAAAGATTTACCAGAAAAATCACTGGTACAGGATCTTTTGCAGTTAGAATACAACTTAAAATTTGATAGTAGTTTTGATTATACAACACCAAATACTGTAACTACTATTAAAACTATAACATGTAGGATTCATGACAAAAAAACTCATCCTATGTCAAAGCCTACAATATATTCAATACTTTATAGAATTCTGAACCATTATTATGAATATTATAGTAGCCTCAATAACTGTGAGCAATATAACGATATATTGAACACCATAAAATGCAAAAAATTGTATACCTCATATGGAAAAAAATTCTACTTATTAAAATATGTGGATAATATTCTAAGTCTAATTGATGATAGAGTTAAAGAAAGCATTATTATGTCTACAGAAGACAAAGTAACTTATGAAAATAACTTAAGTCAAGAAGAAATGCAGCTTAAGCAGAAAGCTACTAAGGACTGTACTATATCTTCTCAAGATCTTCTAGATAATGAAAACATACATAACATATACACAGAAAATCACTCAGATAATTTATTTGCACATACAAATCTAGATAATGAACATGATCTGTTTGAGATTGATAAAGCATCCGCCTCAATCAACAAAGAAAACAACACACTGTTTACACAACATAGTAAACATCAGCATATTCATTGCCATATCAAAAACCAAACCTATTGTGCTTTTGATGATGATATCAAACAAGTTGTATGGCGCAACAAAACCTACTATTGCGCTATTGATAATGATCTTAAATTAGATACAAAATACAATGATTTTCTAAATGCTTTAGATAAAGGATTCGCTTTATCAAAAACAGGAAAGTCAGGAATAAAGTACCTTAAAACAAGCAAAATATTTGAATTAAAAGTTATTGGAAAGGATTATAGATTAGTTGCAGACATAATACATGAAAATATTAAAAATAACAGTTTTATCATTTTTAATAAAGAACTCAATCATAAAGAAGTATCTAAAATGATTCAAAATAATAATACTGCTAATTCTAACATCTGTCTTTCTCATATGGTATGTAACGACTGTAATGATGGAGTCGATAATAATAATAGCCTTATGCTTAAAGACTTCAACAAATGCTGCATTGGAGAAATACTTGATACTCTTGAATAGCAATTTATCAAAACATCTTCTTGTATACCTTTTCTTTATATACTTTTTTCAGTATCTTTCATATTTTCCCTTATCCTAATCTGGCGTTTTAACAGTTTTTCTAAAATTGGTAAGAATAGTTATGGCTGCTTCTTAACGCCAATTTAGGATAAGTTGAGAGAAGAAAAAGAAGAGGAGATAAGATAGTGATTAAGTTTGGAGATAGAATAAGAAGCAAGAGAAGCAATGATATGAACAAAGAAATTAATAGGAGAGCGATGTCGAGTATGCTCTAAATGCATATGTTTTTTTAGTACATTAAAAACAGACTCAATTAAGGAACGTTTATTTAATAAACGCTTATCATCTATGTCCAATAAATATGTTTTCATATCTTTACGAAGATTAGTAAATAAACGTAGACCATTGGACAACAGTTGATGAAATAACTCTTTAGATATATAGGCTTTATCACCAAACAATTTACCAGATAAGCCTTCAGAAATAACTGAAGCTATAGATAGATCGCTTTTATTGCCTTTAGTAATTTTAACTGACATTATTTCACCTTTATTATTGATTATAATATGTAGCTTAAAGCCTAAGAACCAGCCATAACTACTCTTACCAATTTTAGAAATTCTGTTAAAAACTCTATTGCTAGAAATACGTTTATTATGACAAATTGCTAACTTTGTAGAATCGATGTAATATATACCAGTCTCATCTCCTTTCAGATAATGCATTAATATGGCTAATGGTAGCAACATTCTAGGTAATAGTTGTATTATTCTACTATAGCTTGGTAAGCAAAAGTATCTTTTATACTTATAACTCAAATAATAGACCTCTTTCGAAACTGGTTAAAGTAGTTCAAAATTATAAATGCCAGAGATCAAATTAAATCTAATACCGAATCTTTTACGTCTATTTCGATATTTGTCAGCAATAATTTTGAACTACTTTAACCAGTTTCGAAAGAGGTCTAATATAGATAATAATTTTTAAAATTCTTGCATGGAGATAAATAAAAATATATTGCTATTGTTAATAACTCAGCTAAGGACAACTTCCCATCTCTGTTCCTTTGATTACTACTTGGTATTAATCTCTTTCTCTCCCACTCTTGATATATCTTGCAAAAATTGTCTATTAAATAGTATACCGTTATAATACATTTTTTCATGTTGGGTTATTCCTTGTTTATTTAAATTTTTTTTATAACTCAACATTCTCTCTTTGTATACCTCTTATTCTCTACATTTCATATTTCCACTTATCCTAATCTGGCGTTTATATGCTGAACTTTCACTAATCCCATAGTTCTAGCCTATATGGAAATAAGTACGGTATTCTCTAAGGTATTCTAACACCATCAGCAACTGTTCCTCCAAATTGAGCTTATTTTTACGCCCATCTTTTGATTTCTTAAGACTATCAGCTTTCCTCAAAATATCCACCATCTTTGAGAATGTTCCTTTCCTTTAGCTCTTTAATCTGATTGAATTTCACTATTACTTTAAAAAAGTTGAATGCTAAATGCAAATGTAATAATTGGTACTAAGGATAATTTCAAAAAAATCTATTAGCATTCAATAAATTAGAAAGAAATTACAAAAGGTTAATAATCTTCGTAGACGTATTTATATAGTAAATTGTCTGAGCAGTATGCTGAGTAAATTCGCTCGTGCGGTTCTTTGGAAGGAAAAGCGTTTTTGCGCCTGCCCTTATAGCTACGATTTTATATGATGAATTGCTTTTTCTATGAGGGTTTGGTATCATATATTTTTATTACTTCTTCAGAATACTTGCAAAAATCATCTATTAACTAGAAAATTTCTAATGAAGAATCATATTCAGTTCTCATTATTTTATGTAGCTATAATTGCTGTAATTAAAGAATATGATAAAAAAATATAATATGAAACAAATTAAGTATCTATAAACATTTTTGCATATCGTTATAATATATCAAAAATTGTTTTGCTATATTATTGAAGTTATTCTATTCTAGATTATTACTTGCTCGCATGAGCTAGGTAGTGAAATATAATTTTAACCAATTGTTTTATTTATGAATATGATTATGGGTACTAACAAGGGAGGTTTTTATTATTAAAACTTTGTGTCATGTGCTTAGTAATATTGCGTTAGGAATTCCTGTTACTTTGCAATATGCTTTTAGTGCTGTTTGTTTTGGGTTTGTTATTGCTGTTTTATTAACAGTTAGCAGAATGTCTAAATATAAGCTATTAAAATTTGGAGCTAATATTTATATATCAGTTTTTCGTGGTACTCCATTAATAATACAGTTATATGTAATATATTTTTCCTTTAAGTTAAGCAATGTATTTTATGCAGGCGTATTAGTGTTTTCATTAAATTCTGGTGCTTATGTTGCAGAAATTATTAAGTCTGGAATTAATTCAGTGGATAAATGGCAAATTGAAGCTGCATTAGCTCTTAATATACCTTATTTTTATATTATGAAAGATATTGTTTTACCGCAAGCTCTTAGAAAAATTATTCCTTCATTAGTTAATGAAGTTATTAATCTTCTTAAAGAATCATCTATTATTTCAGTATTAGGGGGTATGGATTTAATGGGTAGAGCTAAAATTTTATCTCAAGCTACATATGATTTCTTTACTCCTATGATTAGTGTTGCATTATGTTATTATATTTTAGTATTAATTTTAAGTTTTTTGGCTCAGTTGTTAGAAAAAAAGTTAAAGTTGAAATATGACTAGTGTAATAAAATTAAAAGATGTTTCAAAAAAGTTTGATAAGTTTTCAGCTCTTTATAAGGTTAATTTTGAACTTTTTAAAAATGAGGCTGCTATTATTTTAGGTCCATCTGGAAGCGGTAAGTCGACGATATTAAGGTGTATTTGTCAATTGGAAAGTATTAGTAGTGGTGAGATTTTTATTAATGGGCAACAAATTAACCAATCAAATAAAAATGAATTATTGTCTAGAGTTGGTATTGTGTTTCAGCATTGTAACTTGTTTCCTCATTTTACGGTTCTTAAAAACTTAATTTATGCTGCACAAATAGTTTTTAAAATGTCTGCACAAAATGCAATAATGAAAGCTGATGAATTGTTACTGTCATTTGGTCTAGAAAGCAAAAAAAATGATATGCCTTCTAAACTTTCAGGAGGGCAAAAACAAAGAGTGGCGATTTGTAGAGCGCTAATGATGAATCCAGAGGTTATGTTATTTGATGAGCCGACTTCAGCTCTTGATCCAGAGTCGGTTATGGAGGTAGTTAATACTATTGCTAAGTTAAAACATAGTATGACTATTGTAGTTGTAACTCATAATATTGCATTTGCTAAAGTTATTGCTGATAGAATAATTTTTATGGATAAGGGGCAGGTTTTGGCATGTCAGCTTGCACAAGATTTTTTTAAGAATCCAAAGTCGCATCGTGCAAGGTTATTTCTTGAAAATTTGCGAAATTTTTGTTGATGAGTTTTAATTATGTTTGAGCCTAAGCAAGGTGTATGAGGTTTTGGTAAAGTGTTTAGAATTGCTAAGCAGATAGTTAGTACTAATACTACAAAGTAGTTGATTATTTATCAGTGATAGTTTTTAAACATAGTATACTGTTATTTAGATTTTTTTTATTATAAATTTTGTTAATTGAGTTGAAAGATGATGAGGCATAATTTTTGTTCTACTCGACCATGGTTAAAGGTTACTAATGTATTTGATGATTTTATAAACCATGGTGGTGGAGTTGTGCTATTAATTAAGATACAAAACTATAATAATTTGCTATTGATAGCAGCAAATAAAAGGTTAAAGCAAATATTTCAGAAGTTTAAACTAATTTTATCAACTATATGTAAAGTGTATGTAAGTAAACACTATGTGTTTCAGTGGGACTATTATTTCATCATTGTTTTTCCTAAAATTGATAAGAGTAAAGTTTCAACTATAGCATATGATATTTATTATAAATCACAAATGGTTACTTTTGACAAGGATAAATTGTTTTTAAAATGTAAAATATCAAGTATAAAATTTCCAGAATATGGTACTAAGTTGTTATTATTGATAAAATATTTAAAGAGTTACTTGGAGGATAGTAGTTTTTTAGGTTACTATTCAGAATTTAATTTTTTAGAATTTACAACAGGGCTGAAGAAAGAATTTGAGGCATTGGCTCTATTTAAAGAGGCTCAAATGAGTGAAAAATTGTTATTTGCTTATCAGCCGATAGTGGAGTCTAGAACTGGAAAAATATTATATTATGAGTGTTTATTGAGAATTCTAGATGCTGCCAATAAGTTAACTTCTGCTGAGCCGTTTATCTTGTTGGCAGAAAAGACTGGTTTTATTAATGTTATTGATAAGATGGTTTTGCAGCTTGCTATTAAAGAGTTAAGTTCTGTTCCAGATTTAACACTTGCTGTTAACATCTCCAATATAGGAGTATTAGATTCTACTTTGATAGCAATGGCTGATGAATTGCTATCATTGTACCCAGTAGCAGATAGATTAACTATAGAAATTACTGAAACTGCTTTTAATAATGATGTAATTAAAACTATAGAATTTATTGAAGTAATGCATAATAAAGGTTGTCAAGTTGCAATTGATGATTTTGGAGCAGGGTTTTCTTCATTTAAGCACTTGCAGATGTTGCAAGTAGATATAATTAAGATTGGTGGTTGCTTTATACGAGATATTAATGATAATTATTATAATAAATCTATAGTTAAAACCTTAGTAGAAACAGCAGCAGGACGTGGAATAGAAACCGTAGCTGAATTTGTTGAAAATGGACAGATTGCAAAAATTTTAATGGATATTAATGTGAATTATATGCAAGGTAACTTCTTTGCTCCCGCGATGCATTATAAGCCTTGGAATAGTGGATAATAACTTCTATGTATATATTAAAATGGTGAGCCTGCCGGGATTCGAACCCGGGACACCTTGATTAAAAGTCAAGTGCTCTACCAGCTGAGCTACAGGCTCGCATAGCTTAAATGGAATTCACTTATGTTTTGATATCGAATTATTTAAAACTATTTAATAAACTTTATTGTAATACTAAAAACAGTATACAGTAAACTTTATGAGCTTTAATGGAAAATGAAATAAATTTTGTATAGTGTCAAGATTTATTAATAAAAATTGTTGTATGTCAAAGATAGAATTGATATTATTGCATCTATTATAGGTCTTAAGTTTTACTTAACTTGTCCACTAAGAAAATTATACAAAGTAAACAGTAGATAGCATTATAATAATTTCTAAATATTGAAAAGTGATTATAATAAATATTAGATTTTGATTTTTTAGCTGTAATATTATGTTTCTATAATTTAAAATTGTTTAAAAATGAATAATGCTGGTATAAAAGATTTGTTTGTTAAGTTATCGATAGGTATATATTTATTGCTTGTATTGCTAACTTTAGCATCTTGGCGTTCAGATAGTGATTTTGAGCTGTGTAAATTGGTAATAAAAGATCATAAATTTGAGCCTAGCGAAATACATGTACATGCTAATAAGAGCATAAAATTAATCATAGAAAATCTTGATGACTCTGTTGAAGAGTTCGAAAGCGGAGATTTAAAGAGAGAAAAAATTATTCCTGCTCATAGTACAGTAAAAATAATATTGCCGCCTCTTAAGCAAGGTAGTTATAAGTTTTTCGGAGAATTTAATGAAGAAACTGCTCAAGGAGTAATTATTGTAGAGTGAAACAAGTAAATCAAACAACGCATAAGTTATGGCTAAAGTATCAGTAATAGTTTTTCGAGAAATGCTAGAGATTGCAATTTTTATTGGTATTATTAGCGTTGCTACTAGAAGTATAATAAATTCTCGGAATTATATTATTTTAGGAATTGTCATTGGTAGTATTATATCTATATTAGTTGCTTTGATTTTTGCTAAAATATCGCTTATGTTTGATGGGTTAGGAGCGGAATTTTTTTCTCTTGCCATAATTTTCATAGCTATAGCTATGGTTGCATATACAATTGTTAGGGTGATGAACTATAATAATGAACTAAAACAGCGATTTAGTGATTTGCAAAATGGTATTCAAGTTGGAATTAAATCAAAATTGGCGATATCATTAATGGTTGCTGCTACTGTTGTGCGTGAAGGGGTTGAAATAGTGCTTTTTCTTGGTGGTATTATTGCAACTGATAAGATGGTATGTATTACTAATTATTTAATAGGTGGTATGATGGGTGGTATAAGCGCAGTATTAATAGGATATGGTTTATATAATGGTTTGATAATTATTGCGCCAAAATATTTGTTTAAAGTATCTCTTGGAGTATTAATTTTTATAGCAGCTGCTATGTCCTCGGACGCGGCTGCTATTATGACATCATCTGGCATAATTACAAGCTGTTCAGAAGTTTTATGGGATTCTTCATGGTTAGTATTAGATGACAGTTTTTTCGGTAAGTTTTTAAAAGTATTAATTGGATATACTGCTACTCCAAATACATTACAAGTTATATTTTATATTTCAACTTTGTTAGGGTTATATATGCTGCATTATTGCTGTTCAATGGATAATCTAAATCAATTTCAAAAAAAGTGGAAAAATAAAAAATGTTAAAGATTTTATTAGAATCTGGTCCTGTTATAGTTTTTTTTGTAACTTATAACATTGGTAGTGATATGAGTATGGCAACTTTATGTATTATGGTGTCAACATGTATATCGCTGCTTATTAGCTATATTATTTATAAACAAGTTTCATTGCCGCTATTAATTTCAGGAGGTGTGTTGCTTGTTTCAGGTATAATTTCGATATGGTTAAATGATTTTAAATATATTAAAATGAAGCCAACAATATTATATATAATATTGGCATTAATATTATATATTGGCTACTTAAAAAAGTTGCCTTTACTAAAGCCAGTATTCTCACAATTATTTCAAATGGATGATCGGCATTGGTTAACTTTTTCACTGCGATCTGCTTTCTATCTTATTTTTATGGCTGTAATAAATGAAGTTACATGGCGTTGTTATTCTGAGGCCTTTTGGGTTGCCTTTAAGGTATTTGGAGTTTTTCCTTTGACAGTGTTGTTTTTCTTGACGCAATTGCCGTTTTTGCTAAAGCATCAAAAGAAAATTGATTAAGATAACTTCATAAGGTGTTTCTTAAGAAGCAAGAATATAGTAAGGTGAAGGAAGAGTATAAAAGCTAAAAGCGTAAAAGATTATTGTAATGCATAAAGATTCTAATATAATAGAGGAATTAATATTTTCTTTTGCTCAGTTGCCTGGATTAGGTAACCGCTCTGCTAGGAGGATAGTGCTTTATTTAATGCAAGATAAGGAAGTTAGGATTAAAAATCTTAATAATCAATTAACTTCTGTGTTAAATAATATTATGGAATGTGATTATTGTGGAAATTTAGATGTAGTTTCTATTTGTAATATTTGCAGACATTCTGAGCGTGATTCATCAATCATAGCTATAGTTGAGTCTGTAGCAGATCTTTGGGCTTTAGAACGTAGTAAGGTTTTTAAAGGTTGGTATCATGTTTTAGGGAAAACATTATCTGCTGTTAGCGGTAACGATGCTATTAATAGCCTAAAGTTACCTAAGTTATTGAATCGTATTCGTGAGTATAAAGTACAAGAAATAATTTTAGCTACTAACTCAACAATAGATGGGCAAATGACTGCTTTTTTTGTTATTGATTATTTGAAAGATGAAAATTTAAAAATCTCAAAATTGGCTTCCGGAATTCCGTTAGGTGGTGAGTTAGATTATTTAGATGAAGGTACTTTGTTGGCAGCATTTAAGGCTAGGCAATCTCATGATTTATTATGATTTTAAATGATTTTTTAGTTGATATTTTTAGGCATGTTTGGGAAAGATTGTTGATTTCTAGATTAAGAAAATCACAAAATATATAGAATAGGTTTAAGTATTATGGTAATTACTTTATGAAGCTAAAATGCAGTTTTATGGTTTATTTACGTACTAGCTTGTTTTTTATAATGATATCCATTGTTAGTGTTGTATTTTTGCCTGTTATGTTTGTTGTGCTATTATGTTCAAGAAATAACTATAAGGTGAAGTATTTTATAGCTAAGTTATATGTGAAGGTTTTTATTAATCTTTTAAAAATAATTTGTAGGCTAAATTTTCAAGTTAGGTATGATGCTAAGTTGCCATTAGGGCCAGCAGTAGTATTATCTAATCATCAATCTTTTTGGGAGAATGCGGTAGTATTACTGTTGTTTCCTATGCAAAGTTGGGTAGTGAAGCGTGAGTTATTCAATATTCCAGTATTTGGTTGGGGATTAAGATTAATGGATCCAGTTCATGTTAATAGAAATGATTTTTGGTCTGTAAGAAAAATTTTAACTATTGGGCAGCAAAAGATTAAAGATGGCTTATGGATGATAATGTTCCCTGAGTCAGCACGAGTGCCGATAGATGTAGATAAAAAATTTAAGCCTAGTGGTGTGAAATTAGCTAGTTTATCTAAAGTGCCTATTGTATTGATGACCCATAATGCTGGAGTGTTCTGGCCTGCTAGGAGTTTGTTAATTAAGCCAGGAATAATAAAGATTATACTAGGGCCTGTTATTGAATATAAAGATTATAAGATGCTTGCTATTCGAGAGTTGAATAATTTAGTTGAATCTTTAATTGTTGAGAGAAAAAAACTTTTGTTAAAGAATGTGATAACTAATAGTCAATAAAAGAATTAGTTGAAGAATTATATGTTAATTAATGTAATATAAAATTAATTCTTGCAATTATAGCAAATATTTAGTATTTGTATTTAGTAGTTAAGTTTAAGTTTTTCTAAGATAATATAAGTTTAATAGAAAAATTATTTACAATGGAGTAATTATAAATTATAAAAGATTATGGCAGTAGCATTTAATAGAGATAAGCCGCATTGTAATATAGGGACAATAGGGCATGTTGATCATGGAAAAACATCACTAGCAACAGCAATAACTATAGTATCGTCAGAGTTAAGTGATGGTGCTGTAAAGGTGAAGAATTATGATGAAATTGATTCTGCGCCAGAAGAAAGAGCTAGAGGTATTACAATACAGACTGCTCATGTAGAGTTTATAAGTAAGAAGAGACATTATGCGCTTGTAGATTGTCCTGGGCATGTTGATTATATTAAAAATATGATCACTGGAGCATCTCAAACTGATGGCTTGATATTAGTTGTATCTGGTGTTGATGGTGTTATGCCTCAAACAAGGGAGCATGTGTTATTGGCAAAGCAAGTTGGGGTGCCAAGTATTATAGTTTGTATAAATAAGATAGATCAAGCTGATCCGGAATTGTTAGAATTAATTGAAATGGAAGTAAGGGAATTGTTAACGAAATACGATTTTCCAGGTGATACTGTTCCTATAATTAGATGTTCAGCTTTAAAAGCGATAAATGGTGATTCTGATGCTAAGAAGGGTATATTAGAATTAATGGACGCCATAGATGATTACATACCGCAGCCTACTAGAGTTTTAGACCAGCCGTTTTTAATGCCGATAGAGGATGTGTTCTCGATATTAGGTCGTGGTACAGTAGTTACAGGAAGAATTGAGAGAGGGGTTATTAAAGTTGGTGATGAAGTAGAAATAGTCGGATTGCGTAGTACTCAGAAGACAATATGTACTGGTGTTGAGATGTTTAAGAAAGAGTTAGATCAAGGTCAGGCTGGAGATAATGTAGGTATATTATTACGTGGAATAAAGCGTGAGGATGTAGAAAGAGGGCAGGTTTTAGCTAAGCCTGGTACTATTACTCCACATTGCAGTTTTGAAGCTGAGGTTTATGTTTTAACAAAAGAAGAAGGTGGTAGGCATACTCCGTTTTTTCAAAATTATAGGCCTCAGTTTTATTGTAGAACAACAGATGTTACTGGTGAGATAGCGTTATTATCTGGAAAAGAGATGGTGATGCCTGGGGATCATGCTACATTAAGTGTTAATTTAGTAGCGCCTATTGCTATGGATCAAGGATTGTCTTTTGCTATTCGTGAAGGAGGTAAAACTATTGGTGCTGGCAAAGTTTCTAAAATTATAAAATAAGTAAGGCAGAGATTGATTTTATTGTTGCATAATGTTAACTATATTTTCTCACCAAAAAGGTTATAGGATTTGGCTCTATTTCTTGGTGTTATTATATAATTTTATTTAATTAGGAGTGTAGCTCAATGGTAGAGCACCGGTCTCCAAAACCGGGTGTTGCGGGTTCAAGTCCTGTCTCTCCTGCCACTTCTATATAAAATAGAGTTCAATGAGTGTAATATAGTGTAATATTCAAGTTAAGGTATTTTTTTGAAAGAGATGTTGAAAGTAAAAAGAATGATTGAGTTTTGTAAACAGGTAAAAAGTGAAGCTATGAGAGTAGTATGGGTTGATATTAGAGAAGTTTGGATGTCAGTATTAGTTGTCTTAGTAGCTGTAGGTTTATTTAGTATACTGTGTGTAATGCTTGATTATGGTATCTATAATATTGTACAACTATTGCTAAATATAGGGAAGTAAATTATAGCTACTATAAAAGTATTATTGGATAAGGTAAAAATTGTGGCATATCAATGGTATATAATTCGTACATCTGGTTCAGAGAGTAGCATTAAGCAAACTATTTTAGAAAAAGCTGCTAAGAAAGGTATTGCTCATTGTTTTGAAGAGATAATTATACCTGGTATACAAGTAGTGAAAATGAAAAGAGGAAAAGCTATTAATGTTAATAAGAAGACAATGCCAGGTTATATCTTAATTAAAATGGATATGATTGATCAGGTAAAAGATTTTATGCAAAAAGTAGTAAAGCTGAATCGTTTTCCAGGGAATGAAAGTAAGATAGTCCAAGTTACTGAAAAAGAAGTACAAGAGATGATGGTTCAATTAGAAAATAAAGCTCAAGATCCTTCCTTTTTAGAGAAATATCAAATTGGAGAGGAAGTAAGAGTTAATGATGGTCCTTTTGAAACTTTTGTTGGCAGAATTGAAGAAGTTGATTATGCAAAAAAGATTTTAAAACTTTCAATAAGTATATTTCAGCGTTCTACTGAGTTAACTGTTGATTTTTCTCAAGTGGAAAAGTTGAAAAATGATTAAATTTTAAAAATATATTTTGTTAATTTAGGCTAAATAAAGATGAAAAAGAAGGTAACTAGTAAGGCTATAGGTTTAATAAAGCTTATTATACCAGCAGGTAAAGCCAATCCTTCTCCACCTATAGGTCCAGCTTTAGGGCAAAGAGGGTTGAATATTATGGAGTTTTGTAAAGCTTTTAATGCTAGTACTCAATCAATGGAGTCTGGTATTCCAGTTCCTGTAGAAATTACTGCTTATGAAAATAAAAGTTTTACTTTTGTTATTAAGATTCCTCCAGTATCTTATTATTTAAAGCAATATGCTAATATTGATAAAGGTTCTGCTGCTCCTAAGAAAGATCCTTATGTTGCTAAGATTACCGTATCTCAATGTGAAGAAATTGCAAAAATAAAAATGAATGACCTCAATGCTAATGATTTAGCAGCTGCAACTAAGATTATCAAAGGGTCTGCTGAATCAATGGGTTTGGAAATAGTTGAGAGCTAAGAAATGTTAAATATAAATAATAAAATAGCTAAAGGTGGCTATGTTTATAGCAAGAATATTAGACTTGCTAAGTCAAAGATTGATAAGCAAAAGTGCTATGATGTGCGTGAAGCATGTTCAATTATTAAAGAAATATCGTTTGCAAAATTTAATGAAACTGTTGACATTGCAATTAAACTTGGGGTTAATCCTAGTCATTCTAGTCAAGTAGTGCGTGGTGTAGCTGCTATGCCATCTGGCACTGGGAAAACAGTAAAAGTTGCGGTAATTTGTCAAGAAGAGAAATTAGATGAGTTTAAAACAACTGGAGCTGATATAGTTGGGTCTCTTGATATTATTGAGGCAATTAAATCAGGAAATATTGATTACGATGTTTATATTACAACTCCAGCTATGATGGTCGCTGTTAGTCAAGTTGCTAGAATTTTAGGGCCAAAAGGGCTAATGCCTAATCCTAAATTAGGTACTGTTACCAATGATGTTGCTGCTGTTGTTAAAAAAGTTAAAAGCGGGCAAGTGGAATTCAAGGTTGATAAAGCTGGGAATATTCATGCTGGAATTGGAAAAATTTCATTTTCTATTGATGAAATAGAAGCTAATATTAACGCATTGGTTTCAGCGATAATAAAAAGTAAACCTTCTGAAGCAAAAGGAACTTATTTGAATGGGATATACTTATCTACAACTATGGGGCCTTCTGTAAGACTTGAAATTTCTAATTTTACTGAAAGCGGTAATGAAAGGAGATAGTTAATGTTGTATTCTAAAAAAAAGGAGTTTGTTAAGTTTTTAGAGGGAATATATAAAAATGCTAATACAATTGTTGCTATCCATTATCATGGATTAACTGTAGCTCAGTTAACACAAATACGTAAAGATTTGCGTGTATCTGGTGCTAGGTTAAAAATTGTTAAAAATACTCTTGCAAAAATTGCAGTAGCTAATTTGAAGATAAAGCAAGCTGATATTTTTTCTGGGCCGATAGCTATAGCTTACTCTGAGGATTATATTACTGTTCCTAAAGTTATTTTAAGATTTGCTGATCAGTATCCTAGTTTAAAGGTAGTGGGTGGCTTTGTTGATCAGAAAGTTGCTACAATGAATGATATAGAGCAATTAGCTAGTTTAGCTACATCTGAATCACATAAAGGTAATTTTTTAAGTTTGTTACAAATACCAATAAGAAGATTTGCAACAGTTTCGCATGCTCCATTGGTAAAATTAGTAACTATATTGAAAAATTATGTAAATAATAAGTCTTAATGTTTATCAAGGTAAAAAATTATGTCAAAAACTATGTCTGAAAATGTAAAGAAAGCTGTTGATGTGTTATCAACTTTTTCTGTGATTGAATTATTAGAATTAACCAAAGTTCTTGAAGAAGAGTGGGGAGTGTCTTCTATTCCAAGTAATATTCCAGTAGCTACTGCTATGGCTCCTGTTCAGGAATCTGAAGAAGAAAAAAATGAGTTTGATGTTATACTTGCAACAGTTCCGGAAAAAAAGGTTGATGTTATTAAGATAGTAAAGAATATTACTGGGCTTGCATTAAAAGAAGCTAAGGAAATGGTGGAAAGTGCTCCGAAAGTTATAAAAGCATCTATTAGTAAAGCAGAAGCTGAAGATATTAAGTCGCAGTTAGAAAATGTTGGAGCTAAAGTGGAGTTAAAATAGGTTATTTTAGTTAAATATGTATGTGAAATATAAGTTAAAATAATAATTGTTTATATATTTAGGTTTATTTATATCGCTATGTTACCTAGTTTTTAATTTTATTTTAGAAGCTGATAGTATAACTCTATCTTTATAATCGATGTTTTGCTTTAAGTTGTGTTGTTGTTTTTGGGCTTGTTACATGCAGTATAAAATTTTGGTATGAGATTGATATATAACAGAAAGTGCAGGATGTAGAATTAGTTTTAAATCTTTAGTTGTATAAATGAAATCTAGGCTTATACTTTATAGCTATTTAGGAAAATAATATTATATATGCAATACTTATTATCTAAGAAACGTATTAGAAAAAATTTTGGTAAAATAAATTTGGTGTCTTCGATACCTAATCTTATTGAAGTGCAAAAAAATTCTTATAATAAAGAATTTTTGCAGCTAGGAGTGCCTGTAGATTGCCGTGAAAACAAGGGATTGCAAGGGGTATTAAATTCTATTTTTCCTATTCATGATTTAGATGGAAGTGCAATATTAGAGTTTGTAAGGTATGATTTTGATGAGCCTAAATATGATGTTGAGGAATGTATTCAAAGGGGGCTGAGTTATACTGCTGCTTTAAAAATTACTTTAAGTCTTATTGTATTAGATGATAGTGATAAAAGCGATCCTAAAGAAATCAAGGGTATAAAAGAGCAAGCAGTTTATTTTGGAGATATTCCATTAATGACTGCTAATGGTACTTTTGTTATTAATGGTACTGAGAGAGTAGTAGTATCACAGATGCATAGATCTCCAGGAGTTTTCTTTGATCACGATGATGGAAAAACACATTCTACTGGTAAATTAATATATTCAGCAAGAGTTATTCCTTATCGTGGTTCATGGTTAGATTTTGAATTTGATGCTAAAGATTTATTATATTTTAGAATTGATCGTAAACGAAAGCTTTATGTTACCACTTTGCTTATGGCTTTAGGTATGTCATCACATGACATACTAAATTTTTATTATGAATCTGCAACTTATAAAAAATATAAAAAAAGTGAGAATGGGTGGATTGTTGACTTTTTACCTGAATTAGTTAGTACTAAGCATTTAGCTTATGATTTAATTGATGCGCAGACTGGTAAGGTATTATTAAATGCAGGTCAAAAGATTACGTTTAGGATAGCAAAAATGCTTGCTGATAAAGGAGTCAAGCAAATCTTAGTTAAGAATGATAGTTTGGTTGGGAAATTGTTAGCTGAAGATTTAGTTAATAATCAAACTGGTGAAGTATTATTAGGTGTAGGAGAAGAAATTACTAATGATATCTTAACAATAGTAAATGATTTGCAAATTACGACTGTTAAGGTTTTAGCAGTAGGTGGGCAATGTGGTCCATATGTGCGTAATACTTTGTTTCTAGATAAAAATAAGGATCAAAAATCATCATTGGTGGAGATATTTCGAGTATTGAAGCCTGGTGAAATGGCTACAACTGCAGCTAGTCGTGGATTACTTGATAGTTTACTGTTTGATAATAATAGATATGATCTTTCTGAAGTTGGAAGAATTAAGATTAACTCTAGGTTAAATCTGGATATAGACTTAAAAAATACCTGTATAACTGTAGAGGATATAAAAAAGATAATTAAGCTCTTGGTTGATATCAAAGATGGTAAAGCTTTAGTAGATGATATTGATCATTTAGGTAATCGTAGAGTTAGGTCAGTAGGTGAGTTAGTTGAAAACCAATTTAGAACTGGGTTGGTTAGAATTGCAAAATTTATTGTAGAGAGAATAGGCAGTGTTGAGATTGATGCTGTTGTGCCTAACGATTTAGTTAATGCTAAATTATTGACATCTGTAATAAAAGAATTTTTTGGGACTTCTCAATTATCTCAGTTTATGGATCAGACAAATGCTTTATCGCAGATAACTCATATAAGAAGATTATCTGCGCTTGGCCCAGGTGGATTGAATCGTGATAGAGCTGCTTTAGAAGTTAGGGATGTACATCCAACTCATTATGGTCGTATTTGTCCGATTGAAACTCCAGAAGGTCAAAATATTGGATTAATTAATTCTTTAGCTATTTTTGCTAAAATTAATAGGTATGGATTTATAGAAAGTCCTTATCGCAGGGTTATCAATAGGCGTGTTACAGATGAAGTAGTATATCTTTCTGCGCTTGAGGAAGGAAGATATAAAATAGCTCAAGCTGATACTTCTTTATGTACTAATGACTGTCTTATTGATGGATTAGTTAGTTGTCGCTATGATGGTAATTTTGTTATGGTACTTGCTCAAGAAGTAGATTTTATTGATTTAACTCCTATGCAAGTTGTATCAGTTGCTGCTTCTATGATCCCATTTCTAGAAAATGATGATGCTAATCGTGCGTTGATGGGAGCTAATATGCAAAGGCAGGCTGTGCCATTGTTAAAGAGTCAAGCTCCTTTAGTTGGGACTGGAATTGAATCTGTTGTTGCTCATGATTCTGGGACAGTTGTTGCTGCTTTACATGATGGAATTGTGGAACAAGTAGATTCGACTAGAATAGTTGTTAAAACTTCAGTTAAAAAGGATGCTGGAGCTCCTGGTGTTGATATATATAATCTTAAAAAATTTCAGAGATCAAACTATAATACTTGTATTAATCAAAAGGTATTAGTAAATGTTGGAGACATAGTAAAAAAAGGTGATGTTATTGCTGATGGTGTAGCTACTAATAAAGGAGAGATAGCTTTAGGGCGTAATGTTTTAGTAGCATTTATTGCCTGGAATGGGTATACTTTTGAGGATTCTATATTAGTTTCTGAAAGAATTGTTAAAGAGGATATATACACATCAATTCATATTGAAGAGTTAGAGCTTGTTGCTAGAGATACGCGTTTAGGTCCTGAAGAAATTACTAGAGATATTCCTAATGTTAATGACGAAAGTTTGCGTCATTTAGATGAGGTTGGTATTGTAAATATTGGAGCTAAAGTACGAACTGGTGATATTTTAGTTGGCAAGGTAACACCAAAAAGTGAGTCACCAGTGACTCCAGAGGAGAAGTTATTAAGAGCTATATTTGGTGAAAAAGCTTCTGAAGTAAAGGATTCATCACTGTATGTTCCTCCTGGAATTACTGGAACTGTAATTGATGTACGAGTTTTTTCACGTCGTGGTATAGACAAAGATGAGAGAACTTTAGCAATTGAGAAGCAAAAGATTAGAAAATTAGTCAAAGATTATGAGGATGAGTTAGCAGTTATTCAACATTTTACTATTGTTAGGGTAAAGGAGCTATTAGTAGGGCAAGTGGCTGCTTGTAGTTTAGATAGCATTATAATTGGAGATAAGCTTGATGAAGCTATGCTGAATAAGTTAACTAACGAGCAATTATTGAAATTGAAAGCAGATAATAGCAGTATCATGGATGAGATTTCAGAAATCAAGTGTCATTATGAAACTACTCGTGCTCAATTAACGAGTCAGCTTAATAGTAAAATAGAGAAAATTCAATGTGGTGATGATTTACCTCAAGGAGCTTTAAGGGTTGTTAAAGTTTTCATTGCTATTAAGCATAGGTTACAGCCTGGAGATAAGATGGCCGGGCGGCATGGTAATAAAGGTGTAGTTTCTAAAGTAGTGCCTGAGGAAGATATGCCATTTCTTGAAGATGGTACTGTTGTTGATATAGTATTAAATCCGTTGGGGTTACCTGCTAGAATGAATGTTGGACAAATCTTAGAGACTCATTTAGGTTGGGCTGGAGTGAATTTAGGACGGAAGATTGGAAAGATGGTTGATGATTATTATTCTGGTAATAATCAATGTACTGATGAAATTAGAAAATTTGTAAAAAAGATATATGCAAATAATAGTATTGCTGATACTATTGATCAAGTAAATGATCAACAATTAATTGAGATATGTCAAGAGTTGCGTCAAGGAATATATTTTTCGACTCCAGTATTTGATGGAGCAAAAATTGCAGATATAAAGCAAATGCTTGAGTTAGCTGATGTAGATAAGTCTGGACAAGTGAGGCTTATTGATGGTAGGACTGGAGAATATTTTGATAGAAGATGTACTGTAGGTTATCAATATTTATTGAAGTTGCATCATTTGGTTGATGAAAAAATACATGCTCGTTCTATTGGACCATATAGTCTCGTAACACAGCAACCTTTAGGAGGTAAATCTCACTTTGGAGGGCAAAGATTTGGAGAAATGGAGTGTTGGGCACTAGAAGCATATGGTGCGGCTTATACACTTCAGGAGCTTTTGACAACTAAATCTGATTCTGTAGAAGGTAGAATTAAAATGTATCAAGCAATAATACGTGGTAATAATAATTTTGTGTCTGGTGTTCCTGAATCGTTAAATGTTATGATTAAAGAATTAAGGTCTCTATGTCTCAATATTCAGTTAGAGGAGAATGATGAAGAAGATGAGAATGAGGATGAAAATTATTAATTTTATTTTTTAGAGTAATATTTGTTATGGAGTTATTTACTTAAAGCTCTATAAAAATTCATTAGTTCAGTGAATTAAAAAAAGTTTAAGGTTATTTTTTGGGGAAAGTATTGTTATGGTCGATATTACTGATTTTTTTAAAAAGACTAACAAAGCTGATAGTTCACAAGCATTTAATCAGGTTAGGATTAATATTGCAAGTCCTGAGCAGATACGTTCATGGTCTTATGGAGAAGTAACAAAACCAGAAACAATTAATTATCGTACATTTAAACCTGAAAAAGATGGTTTGTTTTGTGCAAAAATTTTTGGGCCAGTTAAAGATTATGAATGTTTATGTGGCAAGTACAAACGGATGAAATATCGAGGTATTGTTTGTGAGAAATGCGGGGTAGAGGTTACGACTTCAAAAGTCAGACGAGAGAGAATGGGGCATATCGAATTAGCTAGCCCAATTGCTCATATTTGGTTTGTGAGGTCATTACCTTCGCGTATAAGTATTTTATTAGATATGAATCTTAAGGATTTAGAGAGGGTAATATATTTTGAAGCTTATATAGTTATGGATCCTGGGTTATCTCCTTTACATAAAGGTGATTTATTAACTGAGGAAATGCTTCAGCAAGCACAGAATGAATATGGTGAAGATAATTTTATAGTTGGTATAGGAGCTGAAGCTATACGTACTTTGTTAGCTGAATTGGATTTGAAAAGTTTACGGAATGCATTGCAAGAAGAAGT
Organism: Orientia tsutsugamushi str. Boryong; assembly: GCF_000063545.1. Taxonomy (NCBI): domain Bacteria; kingdom Pseudomonadati; phylum Pseudomonadota; class Alphaproteobacteria; order Rickettsiales; family Rickettsiaceae; genus Orientia; species Orientia tsutsugamushi. The sequence goes on along the minus strand of NC_009488.1, from coordinate 197,030 downwards.
TAATAATGTTATTAATTCTGACTTTAAAAGAAAAAAGATTCTTAGACGATTAAAGCTTATTGAAGATTTTATAGGTTCTGGTAATAAACCAGAGTGGATGATAGTTACTGTATTGCCTATTATTCCACCTGAACTTAGGCCGCTTGTGATGCTAGATGCTGGGCGATTTGCATCTTCAGATTTAAATGAGCTTTATAGAAGATTGATTAACCGTAATAATCGATTAAAATATTTGAAAAAAGAAGAAGATGGAGTCCCTGGTATTGTTTTGCGTAATGAGCAAAGGATGGTTCAGTTATCAGCAGATACTTTATTTGATAATGGTAAACGTGGTAAAGCTGTTAAAAATAGTAATAAGCGTCCTTTTAAGTCTTTAAGTGATATGCTTAAAGGTAAACAAGGGCGTTTTAGGCAAAATTTACTTGGTAAAAGAGTAGATTACTCTGGCCGTTCTGTGATAGTAGTTGGACCAGAGTTAAAATTACATCAATGTGGCTTGCCTAAACAAATGGCTCTGGAGCTCTTTAAGCCATTTGTTTATGCTGAGCTTGAGCGTTGTGGCATTGCTACTACTATTAAGGCAGCTAAGCGAATAGTTGAGTTAGGAACTCCAGATGTCTGGAATGCGTTAGCAAAGGTAATTAAACACCACCCGGTACTGTTAAATCGTGCGCCTACGTTGCATTGCTTGAGTATACAAGCATTTGAACCTGTATTAATTGAAGATAAAGCAATACAGTTACATCCTTTAGTTTGTACAGCCTTTAACGCTGATTTTGATGGTGACCAGATGGCAGTGCATGTTCCTCTTTCTACTGAAGCACAGTTAGAAGCTAGAGTATTGATGATGTCAACCAATAATATTCTTAGTCCAGCTAATGGAAGGCCGATTATTGTTCCTGATAAAGATATAGTGCTAGGCCTTTATTATTTAACTTTATCTATTGATGGTGAAATTGGAGAAGGCAGATTATTTGGTAGCATGGCAGAAATACATCATGCTCTGTTTAATAAAGTTGTGAGTTTACATAGTAAGATAAAATTTAGAAAACATATTATTAATGCTGATGGAGATAAGGTTATGGCTTTAGTTAATACTACTCCAGGAAGATTAATGTTAGGTGAGTTATTACCTGATGGTGATAATATAAGTTTTGATGTAGTTAATAAAGTAATGACTAAAAAAGGCATCTCAGCGATTGTTGATATGGTATATCGTTACTATGGTCAAAAGGCTACTGTTGTTTTTGCTGACAAGCTTATGAAATTAGGATTTAAGTATGCTTGTATTTCAGGTATTTCATTTGGTATGGATGACATGATAGTTCCTGAAACTAAATCTAAACATGTCAATGATACTTTACTTGAGGTTCAGGAATTTGAGCGGCAATACTCTGAAGGGTTAATTACTTCTGGTGAAAAATATAATAAAGTGATTGATGCATGGTCAAGATATACTGACAGAGTAGCGAATGATATGATGAAAGGTATTGCTGCTGGAGACCAAACTTCTGTTGGATTAACTAATCAGGAAAGATTAAATTCAATTTTTATGATGGCAGACTCTGAAGCTAGATCTTCTGTTACTCAAATTAAACAGTTAATAGGGAGTAAAGGATTAATAGCTAAGGCGTCAGGAGAAATTATTGATAGACCTATCTTGTCTAATTTTTGTGAAGGATTGACAGTTTTTGAATGTTTTATTGGAATTCCAGGAACACGTAAAGGTTTAGCTGATACTGCTGTAAAGACAAAAGTTTCAGGCCATTTATCTCGTAAGTTAAGCGAATCTGCTCATGGTTATTTTGTTAAAAGAGAGGACTGCGGTACTACAAATGGACTTATCATTACTGCTGTTGTTGAAGGAGGAGTAATTGTAGTTACTTTAGCAGAGCAAGTTTTAGGTAGAGTGGCAGTTAGTAATGTTTATTGTCCGATTACAAAGGTGTTAATATTGCAACAAGGAGAGATGATAGATGAGTATAAGGTTGAGTTAATTAATACAGCAGGAATTAACTCTATTAAGGTACGTTCTGTTCTTACTTGCGAACTGCAAGAAGGAGTATGCGCTAAATGTTATGGTCGTGATTTATCTACTGGTAAGTTAGTTGCTATAGGAACAGCAGTAGGTATTGTTGCGGCTCAATCTATTGGTGAGCCTGGAACTCAGTTAACTATGAGAACGTTCCATATTGGTGGTGCAGCTACTAGAGGAGTTGAAGCTTCATCTTTTGAGGCAATAGTTGATGGTAGAGTTAAGATTATAAATCCAAATTTTGTAGTAAACTCTAATAACAAGTCTGTTATTATGAGTAGATCATGTGAGGTAATATTGGCTGATAATGTAGGTCAAGAAATAACAAGATATAAAGCTCAATATGGTTCTATACTACTCGTGACTGATGGACAAGAAGTTACTAAAGGTACATCTTTAGTTGCATGGGACCCATATGCAATGCCTATTGTTACTGAAAAATCTGGTTATGTTATGTTTAAAGATATGATTGATGGAGTTTCAGTTAAGGATATAATAGATGAGTCTACTGGTATTGTTAATAGAGTAATTATTGAGCCTAAACAGGGTAGAGGTGAGGTTGTTTTAAGACCTAGAATTTGCTTATTAGATCAGAATAAGCAGCCTCTTACTTTATCAAATGGATTAGAAGCTGAGTACTTCTTACCAGTGAATTCAATATTGAGTGTTGAAGAAGGAGCAAATGTGAGTGCTGGGGATATTTTAGCTCGTATTCCTCGAGAGTTTGCTGGTACTAAAGATATTACTGGTGGTTTACCAAGAGTAATAGAATTATTTGAAGCTCGTAAACCTAAAAACCATGCAGTTATAGCTGAGATAGATGGTTGTGTAAAATTTGGAAAGGATTATAAGTCTAAGCGTCGCTTAATACTACAGCCTAATGATGAGTGTCAGGAGCCTATTGAATACATTTTACCTAAAGGTCGTCATGTAACAGTCAATGAAGGGGATGTTGTTAAAAAAGGCGATATGTTGATTGAAGGAAGCCCAGTATTACAAGATATTTTAAAAGTTATGGGTGTTGAAGCATTAGGATTATATATAATCAATGAAATTCAAGCAGTTTATAGACTTCAAGGAGTTAAAATTGATAATAAGCATATTGAAGTTATTATTACCAGAATGCTGCAAAAAGTTGAAATTACTGACTCAGGAGATAGTAATTTTGTTATTGAAGAAAAAGTAAATAAACGCGAAGTAATTAATACTAATAAAAAATTAAAAGTAAAAGGATTAAGGGAAGCTCAATATCGTCCAATATTACAGGGTATTACTAAAGCATCATTACAAACTCAATCGTTTATATCTGCTGCTTCATTTCAGGAAACTACACGAGTTCTTACTGAAGCTGCTATTGCTGGTAAAGTAGATAAGCTTGAAGGATTAAAGGAAAATGTCATTGTAGGACAAACAATACCAGCTGGTACAGGGTTTTATATTAATGAAATTAAAAAGATAGCACGGCAACGTGATAAAGAAATTATTGCGGCTAAGGATGCAGAATTACAGGAAAATAATACTGAAGCATAAATTTAACTTAAGTCTAAAACTAAAATTTTTTCTATTGTTAAAGGAATTGTTATTTAAGCTAAATGTAGCTGAGGTTGCTTATTCGATCTATTGTTAAATTAAATATATAATTTGAAGTTATTATTTATAATTTAGAGATGTTGACATTTGTAATTATAATCTATAAGTATTATAATCATATCTTTTAGTTCTTATATACAAAATTGATGAAATGTATTTTTATGTTATTTAGCATCTAAAATCATTTTAAGTATTAAAATATAACTAATAATTTAATATGCATAAATACAGAACACATACATGCGGGGAGCTTAGTTTAGCCCACGTTGGCCTGCAAGTTAAGTTATCAGGATGGTTGTATAGAAGGCGTGATCATGGTGGGTTATTGTTTATCGATTTAAGAGATCATTATGGTATTATTCAACTTGTATTCAATGATGATTGTTCTGCTGTCCAAGCAGAAATTAGTAAAATAAAATTTGAAACTGTGATTACTGTGGAAGGAGCTGTTGTTGCTAGAAGTAATGAAACTATTAACAAGAATATTAGTACTGGCGATGTTGAAGTAGTAGTAAGCAGTTATGTTGTTGAGTCATTTGCTGAAGAGTTACCTTTACAAATTAATGGTGAATATGAAGCTCCAGAAGAAACTAGGTTAAAGTACCGCTTTCTTGACCTGCGTGGAGCAAGATTACATCAGAATATTGTCTTAAGGTCAAAAGTGATTCAAGAGCTAAGAAATCAGATGCTTAGTAATGGTTTTATTGAATTTCAAACACCTATACTTACAGCAAGCTCTCCTGAAGGAGCTCGAGATTTTTTGGTACCAAGTAGATTGCATCCTGGTAAATTTTATGCTTTACCACAAGCTCCTCAACAGTTTAAGCAGTTAATAATGATGTCAGGATTTGATAAATATTTTCAAATTGCTCCGTGTTTTAGGGATGAGGATGCAAGAGCTGATCGATCTCCAGGAGAGTTTTATCAATTAGATATTGAAATGGCTTTTGTTACTCAAGAAGATGTTTTTGGGCTTGTTGAACCAGTTCTTTACAATACATTTAAAAAATTTTCCAATTACTCTATTACTAATATACCATTTCCACGTATTACTTATGATGAGTCAATGCTAAGGTATGGTTCAGATAAGCCAGATTTACGTAATCCTATTCAGATTAGTGATGTAACTGATATTTTTCAATGCTCTGAGTTTACTACCTTAAAAGATAGTATTAATTGTGGTGCTGTTGTAAGAGCAATTCCAGCACCAATGTCAGCTAATAAGCCTCGCAGCTTTTTTGATAAAATGATTGAATACGCTAAACATCTTGGGGCTAGTGGGCTAGCTTACATTCAGTTTACTAATGATGGTGTTAAGGGATCTATAGCTAAATTTTTTGATGAAGCATTATTAGCTCGAATTAAAAAACTGGTTAAATGCCAGGATGGAGATGCAATATTTTTTATTTGTGATAAAGAAAATGATGCTACTAAAGTTGCAGCTAAAATTAGAGCTAAAGTAGGAGAAGAGTTAAACATAATAAAAACAGATTGTTATAAATTTTGTTGGGTTATTGATTTTCCTTTTTACCAGTTAGATTCTGAAATAAATAAAATAACATTTAGTCATAATCCTTTTTCGATGCCACAAGGAGGAATAGAAGCTTTCAATAAAGCTAAAACTGTTGAGGATTTACTTAGTATTAAAGCGTTTCAATATGATATAGTATGTAATGGGGTTGAGTTATCTAGTGGAGCTATTAGAAATCATAAGCCAGATTTAATGTATAAGGCATTTGCTATAGTTGGTTATTCAAAGGATGAGGTTGATAAGCAATTTGGAGCAATGATTAGGGCTTTTTGCTATGGAGCTCCACCTCATGGTGGTATTGCTCCTGGAATTGATCGAATACTAATGCTATTAACTAATTCTGTTAATATTCGTGAAGTAATTGCATTTCCAATGAATCAACAGGCTGAAGATTTATTAATGGGGTGTCCTGCAGCTGTAACTGACAAACAATTACATGAGTTACAGCTAAAGTTAATATCTAAAGAAAGAATTAAATAAATTATTTTAATAAAAGAATATAGATATGAAGATAATGAAAATAACAAAATTTTATATTTTATTAGTATTGATTTTACTACTAATACCAAGCGCTTCTTTTGCTAAAAGCAATAAAACTATGAGTAAGGATATTAGTAACTATCTAAAGAATATGAATATTAACGCTAGTTATTATATTGCTACTGATAAAAATAAAATTATTGCTCGAGGAGCAGTAGGGCATTTTGATTGCAGTACAAAACAACATAAAATAAAGTATGATGTTTTGATGCCAATTGCTTCTATTACTAAATCAATGACTGCAGTTGCTATTATGATTCTGTATGAGCAGGGGAAATTAAAGTTAGATGATTGTATTGCTAAGTACATACCTGAGAATTATTGGCTTAATGGCAAAATTCCTGCTTGGAGTAATACAGTAAGTATTCATCAGCTGCTGAGTCATACTAGCGGTATAGTGGATCCTAAAGGTATAAACAGTTCAGATGTTTCTAAAAAATTGTTTAGACCAGAAATGAGTGATATGGAAATTAAACAAATTATATTAAATTCCATTGTTGATCAGCAGTTACAATCTGTTAGGCAGTACCATTATTCTAATATAGGGTATTTTATTTTAGGGCTGATCATTGAAAATGTGAGTAAGCAAGAACTAAAAGATTTTTTTGCTGAAAATTTATTTAAACCGCTAAAAATGAATAGTACATACCTCTTAACTTTTCAAGAAGGATTTAAGATACAGATGCTAGGTAGTAAAAGAATTCCAGATACATGCGTGTTTCAGCGTAATATGAATCAGAAAGATGTATCATTAGTAAAATTGCAGAGTAGGATGCTTGCTGCTTTTTCGGCTGGAGGAGTTATATCTAATGTGTATGATCTCCATAAATGGAATTTAGCTTTACATAATATGCAAATTATTAGTAAAGATTCATATATAAAAATGACAACATCGCATGCTGTGATTAATGATACAGATGAAAATAAGTTATTTACAGAGTCATATTACGGGTATGGATTAAAAATTGGATTATTGGCTAATGGAAAGAAGGTTTATGGTCATAATGGTAATTATTGTGCAAGAAGTGAATTGTGGTATGTCCCATCTAAGTCAGTTAGTATTGCAATGCTAAGTAATGTCTTTATACCTAAATTATTAATTAATGATCCTGCTGCAGAGCAGTTTAATGTTCAATCATTATTGAATTATGTGATAACTAGACTCTATTGTTGTTAAAAGAAAAAACAAAGAAAAGCAATGCAACTAAATAGTTTTATCTAAGAATATTCTATTGGCTGGTTGCTACTTTTATAGTCATTTACAATGAAGTTTGTGTGTTGGTAAATCTTATGGTGAAAGCTATTATCGCTTTTTTCTATGCTCAAACCTCATTGTAAATGACTATAAATAGCGCAGCATAGCAATGTGCTTTAGTATTGCTATGCATTTTCTTATCTTTTTTTCCTTATATTGTGTGAATTTTTATACTGTTACTGGTTGCTCTAGTAAAACTCTACAGGACAAAGTTGGTTTTGTGTTTTTTTCTCTCTTTCTCAATTTTCAATTTTTTAAATAAAACGCAAACGCAATACATTCATAGTTACTTACTATATCCACCTTTTTTACCTTTTGGAGTTGTTTTTGGAGTAGCGGAAGGATTAAGATTGCTGCTTAGCTGTTTTGTAGTTTCTAAAAAAGATGCTGAAGAGCTTGCTAAAGCTTCAGAAGATCCTAGTAAAGATTTTTTATTATGCTTGCTCTTGCTGCTATCCTCCTCATCTCTTGTGCTGCCATGCCCATACTTTTGAGCTAGTTGTTCAGCAAGTGCTGCAAATCCTACAGCTCCACCTTTGAGTGAAGTATGTGCTGCTTCTTCTGGTGATGGATTTGTTGCCCCAATACCTTTTTCAGGAGTAGTGCTACTTATTGTACTACTATAAAGCTTTTTAAATTTATTACATACGTTTTGTAGCATACTAGGGTCTTCTCGTACAACCTTTTCAGCTTCTTCAATAAAACTACTAATTTTATCTATAGAGTTGGATACACTTTGATCTGGTTCTCCTGTTATCCATTCCTTGATTGTTGATATAAACTTAGTAAGTGCTTTTATTAATGATGTCCAAATAGGTTCAGTATTAGTAGTCTCGTTATTTAATTTCAGCTTTTCTAGTTCTTCCTGTGAGCTCGTTAGCCCATCTAAAAGCTTCTTTGATTGCTCAGTAAGTCCATGCTTCTTGATATACTTGTCGAGTGGTTGCTCTAAACCTTTTAATGCTTGTTCTAATTCTACTATTTTAGTAACTAATTGTTCTTCTTTATCTTCTGATGAATCTGAAACTGTACGTGGCATATTAGTAATACTACTATAAATTGATAAAAACTACATTAATTATAATTGTTATATTGAAAATAGCAAATTAAAATATTTTGAGAATGTGAGATGTGAAGTTATGTATATGATTGTTTGACTATGAAAATAGATTAAACATGTTGTTCTGCCAAGGTAGCCTGTGTTGATATATGCAAAGAAGTGATTCGATATAAAAAAATATAAAAAGCTATTAGGACAATGTACTCTGCTCGAAAGTGGATCGAAATCGTGAGAGGAAGATTAGATTACTAGTATTATGTGGTTAGAGACTAGGCTAGAATTGTAAGGTTAACATAAGCGAACTACTGATAAATGTCGTTATTAATAAAAATCCAAAGATACTGTAAGGCTTTGCTTAAAAGAGAAGTGATCTGGTTATTTGCTTTGGCACTTGGCAATACGTAGACTTTAAGATCACCTGTAGATAGGTAGAACACAACACATTTATGTTATATATAGATAGAACACAATAAGCCTGTATCTCTTCCAATTTGGAATGTGAGCCGTAAGGTAAGCTGATGAAGGTATAGGTAACAGAAAAAACAAATGCTATAGCTAACCTAGTATAAAACAGTTATGTTATATACTTTTTGAAAAGTATATCTAAGTCATAGTGATAGTCAAACTATTATGACTATTTTATAGTAGTTTGGTTATAGCAAGATCAATTTTTAATATATTCTATCATATATTTCTTATATATCTGAACTTGGTTTATATAAACATATTCCTATCAAGCTTATAAGTGAGCAAGCTGTAATATAATATGCTACAGAATTAAGAGATCCTGTAGTTTGCACTAAATATTCAAAAATAATTGGAGCAGTTCCACCAAAAATACTTACTGAAATATTGTATGATAAAGATAATGCTGTATTTCTAATGTTATTAGAATACAATGCACTTTGCATAGCTGGTTCAGACCCTATATATAATGCCGCTAAAATCGCTATTGCAACTTGAGCACAAATAACTAGATTAAAGTTTTCTTGCTCTAGTAATTGAGTTATGAATCCAATAGATAATATAATTAACGTAATGATTGTTGTGTATAATTTTTTAGCTCCTATTCGATCATATAGCCATCCACTAAGCAGTGTAACTATAGCCATTATTATACAGCAACACCTGTTTAGAAAATCAATTGCTATTTTATCAAATCCTTTATTAAACTCTAAGTAATTTATTAAATACGCTGCTTCAAAGTAAAATATAACTGATCCAGTAGAGTTAATCATAATAGAAATTAATATGTCTTTCCAGTGTAATCTCAAAGTTTTTCTGAGTGGAAAATTTTCAATTTTATTAGCAGTTTTCATCTGCTTAAAAATTGGAGTGTCCTGAATAGCATATTTAATATAAATGCCTAGTAAAATTATTGGAGAGCCAAGTAAAAATGGAATGCGCCAGCCCCAATTATTAAACTGTTCTGGAGTTAGAATAGATTTTATTAAGTATGATGTTAGTAACCCTAGCAATATACCTATACACAAGCTCGACATCAACAGACTAGCAAGTAGTCCATGGTTTTTTTTATTGCTATGTTCAATTAAGAATGATACCGAACCTGTTAAATTGCCTCCGACAGATAATCCTTGTAGCAACCTAGTTATGGTGATAATAATAGTAGCACTGATTCCTATTGATTGATAAGTAGGCAAAATGCCGATAAGTGTAGTTGGTAAAGAAATGCATATTACTGACATTGCTACTGCTTCTTTTCTACCAAGTTTATCTCCTATAATACCAAAAAATATACCTCCAATTGGCCTAACTAAATATCCTACTGCAAAAACTAAGAATGCTTCTAATAAAATAGCTGATTGATTAGCTTTTGGAAAAAAGTTGTTTGCAATAGTAATGGAGAAATGAATGAATAACGTATAATCATACCACTCAAAGATATTAGCAATACAGCTACTTAGAATAATTTTGTAATTTTTGTTTAGCATTTAAAAATTAATAATTTTTAATGTTTGTTGATATTAGATTTTTCAGTATAAAATATGAAAGTAGTTGAAAAAATTAAAATTGCTCCTCCAAACCAAATATAATAGCTTACTGCTTCGTTAAAATATAAAAATCCAGCTATAGCAGAAAGTATTAGTTCTATGTAGCGGTAAGGAGCAACAGCGCTACTATCTACTAAACTAAAAGCTTTAAGAAGAAAATAGAGAATTAAATTAGCGCTACAACCTAAAATAAAAATTAAAGGCCAATAGGTATAGTTTAGAGGTTTCCATGAGTAATATGCAAATGGTAATGCCACAATAGTCGTGAAAAAAGCAGAATAAAATAACATTGATAGCATTGATTCGCTATTAACAAATTTTTTATTAATAATATCAAGTATAGCAAAAATAAACGCTGATAAGAACAGCACTAAAATTCTAATATCAAATATTGTTTTAGTTGTTGGTATTGAAATTATTACTCCTATAAATCCTAATATAGTAGCAACCCATCTATACCATTTAACATATTCGTTGAGTACTAGATTAGCTAAAATTAATGTAATTAATGGAATAGAAAAAGATATAATTGTTACTGATGCTACAGAAGTGATTGTTAACCCATATACCCATGTTGATAGAGAGCAAAATAATAATATTCCTCTTAGAAAATGTATTTTTAATGTTTTGCTCTTAAGAGTTTTTATACCAGTAAACAATATGAATGGTATTAGTGCTAAAGTGCTTCCAAAAGACCTCAGAAATGATATTTGAGCAGCGCTAAGACTTAAGCCTATTTTTTTGGATATTATATCATTTAGCACACTACTTAATAATGCCAGAACAAACCAAAAAACTCCTTTCAAATAGTTATGTAAGTCAGAATTCATAATTCTTAAGTTGCAAATGCATGTATGTTTTACCTGTTAAGTTTTAATATATCAAAATTAGCTTTTACAAATGAGCATTTTGTATTAATGTACTAAAAATTATTAATTATACAGATTATATAGTAATTTTCCATACAACTAGACAATTTTATAAATAAATAAAATTATAGCTTGACACAATGCTAGTAAGTGTTAGTATAAGGTACTTAACATTGTAATAGTTAAATAGTTTTAAGATTAATATGTCAAGAGTTTGTGAATTAACAGGTGTAAGTGTTCAATCAGGACATAATGTATCTCATTCTCAAAGAAAAACTAAGCGTAAATTTTTGCCTAATTTACAAAATGTGTCTTTGTTTAGTGATAGCCTTAAAAAGGCTTTTAAATTTAAAGTTGTGGCAAGAGCAATCAGAACACTAGATAAAGTTGGGGGATTAGATTGTTATCTTTTATCTGCTAGTGATAAAATTTTATCTAAGTTTGCTATAGAAGTAAAGAAGATCATTAAAAACAATGGAAGTAAAAGTAGTTAAATTTTGATTATGAAAAAGAATATTCATCCTCCTTATAAGCGGCTATTTGTTAAAATTAGTGGTGATACTTTTGAAGTTATGTCTACATATCCTGGTGATGAGGTTTTAATGGACGTGGATTATAGAACACATCCTGCATGGACTGGAAAAGGAAGAAACGTATTTGATACATCAAATAAGAATATTAATGAATTTAATAACAGGTTTCCAGGGTTATTCACTACTAAAAAATAGTTGTTTTTAGTATAATGTTGTTATATACTGTAATACAGTGTCAGCGTTATAAATTTAAGAAGAATATTAAGTTATAAGTTTAACGCGGAGTAGAGCAGTGGTAGCTCGTCAGGCTCATAACCTGAAGGTCATAGGTTCAAGTCCTATCTCCGCAACCATTTTTTTCTTTGAGTATGCAAAGTTTTAGTAGCGCTTATACTTGAAGTATTTTACAAAGATTAAATTTTTAACATTATATCCATCACCAAAGCATCAATCTAATAATTAGGAGTTAAAAATGTCTAAGGGTAAAGCAAAAACTGCATCTAAGAATAACCCTACTGTTCGTGAAGTGGCCAAGGGTTATTTTTATAATAAGCAAAAAATTAAGCCTGTAAAATTAATAACTTCATCTCGCTCTTTCTTAGCAGCTGAATATGAAAGCACGGGCGAAGTAGTTCTAGATTTAGATGGCCAACCAATTACTTGGCAACAAGCTGTATTATCCATTGATAATTAGTAGAGCTAAGTTAATTAATTAAATTACTTAGCTCTAAAATGCATAATTAACTGCATTATATTATTAGTTTGATATTAAGTAATTTTTACTAATTTTTTTTGTTAAATAGTACCTTGCATAAGTTCTATAAGTAATTATGAAGATTTCTACTAGCCTTCTCAACATTTTAGTATGTCCGGTTACTAAAAGTAAGTTAGTTTATGACGAAAAAAGTAGCACTTTAATAAGCAAGGAAGCTAGATTAGCTTATCCAATTAAAAATGGAATACCTGTATTATTGCCAGATCAAGCTATAAGAATTTAAACTTGTAAAATTAGTAGAGTTATAGGTAGTGTATTTAAAATTTTTTTTTTGACTTACTTAGCGCATAAACAGTTACGCAATTTAACTTGTGCATCATCAAAAAGCTAAAAAGTTTGATTTATATAGTCAATGTTCTTGTACAATCATAAAAGCTAGATGGACTTTTATACAAAGTAAGGAATAGTAGGTGCGTCAAGATAAGGTGAATTAATCTTACTGGTTAAAGACCAGTTATGGAAGGAGAAGCTAGCTCAACCATATAGCGAATCTTGTGCAGTTGAAGGTAACGACAGTAGTAAAGCGTAGACAGTGAAACATTCGAACTGAAACCAAATGGTGAACGTGATATCCCAGAAAGTATGATGTAGTGGAAGCCTATATGTTCTAGAACATAGTAGGCAAAAGAAGATTGGAGGTCAAACTAGTGAAAATACAAAAAATTTTCAACCACCGGGGTCGCAGGTGTCAGCGAGTTTGTAAAGATTAATGACACAACTTGAGAAGTCCTTATAAGTCTTACGTAATTAAGTAAGTATTCAAAGTACAAGTGATGAAATATAAGGCTTTGGAGATGGTGTAAGGATGGCTGAGTTAGCCAATTGATACATGAATTTAACTGTAGCTGTATTAATATTATTTGTCAATATGACAATAATATCTTGATGTTAATTGCGGAAATATAACGTAAATTTATGTCTAATATTTGGCTAGTTGAAGTGCTAATTTTTAATCCAGCAACTTGAATTTATAGTTGATAAGCTTAGAGTAACCTTCAATTGATAACGTCGCTTAAAAATATTTTTTATTTTTACAAAAGTATTTGCTATTCAATAAAAACCATACTACAGACTATAAGTTTAAGCTAATTTTAAAAATTAATAAGTTATTATTTAATTACTTCAATTTTAAATTAATGAAGGGTGATAAATATGCCAGTAAAAGTATTTAAATTTACACAAGCAGCATTAAATAAAATAAAAGTACCAACCAAAGAAGAAAAAATAATCAAGTTTAGAGATATAACACAAAGGAACTTACTGTTTATAATATCATATACTGGATTTAGAAGACTATATTTAGGAATAAACATTAATGGCGTGTATTATATAAAATGAAAATAGGAGATTCGCCCGATCTAACGGTAGCAGAAGCTAGAAAAAAGATACAGCAGTTAAAAAGGGATATTGCTAAAGGAGAATAAACCCAATGGATGAAAGAATGAGGTAGAAAGACAAATAGCAGACATGAAGGTTGTATTCAGTAATACTGAATCTTCAAATAAATTTTTTCAGAATCATTTGCAATTTGTTAAAGGCTCAAATGTATCTTCAGTCTTTTTTTCAAAGAATGTTGAAGTGATAAATGAATGGAGTATTAATTAGTGGAACGCTTCGTTATTGGTTTAGCGATAGTAAACATATAGCTGTCGATAAGACTTACTTTCTGACTTACAAGCGAACTCTAATTACCTTTTATTGTTGACTGGTGTTAAAGAGAATGAGATAAAAAAATGAGTATGAGAGTTTTGAGGTTTATGATAGGTTTGATTGGACTAGTAGGCGTTAGTAATATATATGCAGTAGAATATGAGTTAGAAGCTGACAATTTACTAAAGCTTGAGATTTCTGATAGTGGGCCAACAAGAATTAATCTTAAAAATGAAAAAATCAATGATATTTTTATGTACCCTCAAAATGCAGCTGAAGTTGTAGTTCATGAGTCTGGATATTTGTTTATTGCTCCACGAGAAGAAGGAAACAAAGTTTATTTAACTGTAATAGGAGAATACAAAACAATTCAAGATTTAATGTTAACTTTTACTCCAAAAACTCCCAGCCCTGTAATGCTTTTGTTAATGCTGCTACAAAAATAGAGGAAAATGATAATTCAAAACAAAACAATACCAACTTGTTCAGTAATGATGTTAATACAAAAGAATTAACAGCAAAACCTTCTAAAAAACAAAGTAGAAATACTAAGGAAAAATAAAACTGGCTTAAAATGCTAGTTTTTACTTCAAAGACTTAAAGTTCTGGAAGGAACGCTGAAACTCACTTCAAAGTAAAATTTTATTCAACGTGGAATTCACTAGCACTATGAGAATAATGCAAAATTTACTAATAAGCAATAACAATGTTCATATATCAAATATCAAAAATCTCGACTAAATATGCTAAAACCTACATTTGGAATACAGTGGAATAATGTAGTTGTAGGGCTGTTAATTATTATAATTACTGCTTGTGTTTTTTCTTTTGAGCCAGCATTAGCTGATACTCTTGAAGGGCAGTTTAATAAAATAGACTGACTTTTTAGTGGAAAACTAAAAACCCAATAGGTATATCAAGTGCAACTATTTTATCATCGATTTGGGCTGTAGCAAGAGGTAATATAAAGCTTGCCGGAGTAATGGTAGCAAATTGGTGTTATTTTAGGCTTTTACCTAGTGAATTGCTGGTGGTATGAAGATAAATTAGTACTCAATCAATTTATTGATAAGGTAGAAACATTAACATTCAAAAAGCGGAGGAATAGTGGAACAGGACAATAATAATACAAAAGAAGAATACTTAGAGCTAAATGACAAAGCAAAAGCTGAATCTGCTATTAGGTCTAATAACAAATTATCAGAATTAGCGAGTATTATTCGCCGAAAGCCAGTAATTGCCTTAACTTTTATAAGCATAACAATAATGGTTGTACTGATAAATATTTGATCATTATTTACATTTACACAATCATCATTCTCAAATATAGACAAAATGTTTAGAAAATCTTTCTCGATCAAAATCCTTATGTATGCTTGCGTTCACCTTGACTCTGTTTTGATTTAAATAAATTAATAAGATATTTTTTTGGTTTTTTCGGTGAAGTGTTAACAACATCTAGGCCTTGAACTGCTTTAGCTTGCCTGTAGCATAGAATACAACGTCTTTTTGATTTAATTTTTGATGTTTCAACTTTCTCAAGATTATTAATATCAAAAACGCCTTGAGCAACCATATCCTTTATAAGGATTTTTCTTGCTTTTTTTCTTTGGTAATTCAGAATTATTGTGCATTTTTTGTATACCTTGATATCTTGTATCAGTAATTGCTTTAACCTTAGGATGGATAAGAATTTTGGATTTCTTATAGAAAAATCTGTATATATTACTTAGTGTGTTTGCTTGTCTACAACTATTTGAGTTTTTAATGGCTGACCAATGGTCTACGTTTATTTACTAATCTTCATAAAGATATGAAAACATATTTATTGGATATACAAGATAAGCGGTTATTAAATAAACGTTCTTTAATTGAGTCTGTTTTTAATGTACGTACTAAAAAAACATATCCATTTAGAGCATACTAGACACCTTTCTCCTCTTAATTTCTTTGTTCATATAATTGTTTCTCTTGCTAGTTATTCTATCTCTAAACTTAATCCCCATCTTATCTCTTCTTCTCTTGACTCCTTATCCTAAATTGACGTTTATAACTCAAGTAATATAGATAATAATTTTTACAATCCTTGCATGAAGATACATAAAAATATGTCGCTATTGTTAATAACTCAGCTAAGGACAACTTCCCATCTCTGTTTCTTTGATTACCACTTGGTATTAATCTCTTTCTTTCTCACTCTTGATATATCTTGCAAAAATTGTCTATTAAATAGTATACTGTTATAATACATTTTTTCATGTTGGGTTATTCATTGTTTATTTAAATTTTTTTATAACTCAACATTCTCTCTTTGTATACCTTTTATTCTCTACATTTCATATTTCCACTTATCCTAATCTGGCGTTTGTAACAATAAAAAATATTTTTAAGTAATGTTATCAACTATAAATTTAAGTTGCTTTATTAAAAATTAGCACTCCAACTAGCTAAATATTAGACATAAATTCATGATATATTTCTGCAATTGACATCAAGATATTATTGTCATATTGACAAATAATATTAATACAGCTACAGTTAAATTTTATCAACTCAAACTAAGAATAAACTAAATAGCAGCTTTTATAAAGCGTATAAAGCTTACAGTAACTTTTGTACTAACTTATTTCTTCTGGTTAGTTAAATTCTCTTAAACGTGGAATGTATTGCCCTGACGGCGGCCTCATACATAGGGTCACCCATTGGCATATATCAGTAAGCTTCTGTTCGTAGAACAACACGGTTAATCAGTTCTTACCATTAAACAAAATCATATACATAACTTCACATCGCACTATATTAAACACTTTGCTTATTTTTGCAAAATAATTTGTCTAGTCATTTGGATTGTCGCTGCTAACTGTAGCTTGGCTTTCTTGCTTGGCTTGATTATTATTATCTTGATCATTGTTATCAGTAGCTGTGTTATTATTGCCCTGTGCAGATCCCAAAGCATACACCACCAATTCCTCTATGGGCACTTGATATTTTTTTGATAATTCTACCAATTGTGTTATTGAATCCATTACTTCAGCTGGAATTACACCTCCTCTTTCAGTAGATAACCAATTTGCTTGAAAATGCAAAGGATGCTGATCTGGTTTTGGCTGTCCTATCATTACTGTAAAAGGAGCTATTTGACCACCAAAATTACAATTAATTACAAGCTTTTTCATTTTAAATTCAGTATATAGGTTATTGTCTTATTAATATTTCAGTGATAGCTTAATTTTTATACTACATTATATTATTTCATTTTCATAATATTAGTAAATACTATACTTTATATTCTTTGTTTTTAATTTGTTATAATAATTTATGGCCACTTTACTTCAGGTGGAAGTGACATTAATATAGCATCAATGTTACCATCAGTCATTAATCCAAATTTAGTACCTCTATCATATAATAAATTAAATTCCACATATCTTCCGCGTTTAACTAGTAGAGCTTCATATTGGCTATTGCTCCATGGCAAAAACATTTTGCTTTTTACAATATCAGGATAAATAGCTAAAAAAGCTTCTCCAATATTCTTAGTAAAATTAAAATCCGTATCAAAGTTTTTGCTATTTAGATAATCATAAAATATTCCTCCAACTCCTCTAAACTCTTTTCTATGAGGCAAATAAAAATAATTATCGCACGCCGCTTTAAATTTTTCATAATATGATGGGTTATATTTATCACATACTAGTTGAAAAGCCTGATGAAATTTTTTAGTCTCAAGCTTATCCGGATATAATGGTGTTAAATCACTTCCACCTCCAAACCAATAGTTGTTAGTTTGTAAATATCTGGTATTGAAATGCACAGCTGGAACTAGAGGAGATTTCATATGCGCTACTACTGAAATACCTGTAGCAAAAAAATTAGAACCATAATTAGCGCAAGGTATGATATCACATAATGCTATTGGTACATCTCCATAAACTTTTGAAATATTAACTCCAACCTTAGCAAATACATTACCTCGCATTATCGACATTTCTCCACCACCACCACCAGCTCTGCTCCACTGACTCTGAATAAATTTAGCTACTTTAACTTTTTTGTTACTTGCGTAATGCTGTTCTATTAGTTCAAAGGTTTTGATAAGCTCATCTCGTAGTTCTTTAAACCATTGATAACATTTTTCCTGATATTCAATCATAAATCTCAAACTTAGCTTACTGTATTTGAGTTTTTATATACCATAGCTTTTGAATAGTTAAAATGAAAGAGGTTGAAAATTAGTGCTTCCAATGACCACGCCTTATGTTAGTGTGTTGAATTATGCTACTAAAAAGTTAATTTTATGCATAATATGTTACTTTTTAACTATTTGGACAAACCTCTCCAAATAGACTTGAAGCTGAAGCACTCAAGATCTTTACATTAACTATTTTACCATATAGATTATTATCTTTCTCATTCATAATACAAACAGATTGCATATAAGGTGTCTTACCGATTATTTGACCGTCATACTTACCATCACGATCAAATAATACCGGCACTACCTTACCAATTAATTTTTGATTGCATTCTAGCTGCTGCAGCATTAGCTGAGCCTGCAATATACTTAACCTATGCTGTTTTACTTCTTCGGAAATTTGCTGTTTAACGGCTGCAGGAGTACCTGGTCTTTGACTATATTTAAAGGAATAGCATTGTCCAAACTTAGCCTCTTTAGCTAAACTCAAAGTTGCCTCAAAATCCTCATCATCTTCTCCTGGAAAGCCTACAATAATATCACTAGAAATTACTATATCAGGCCTTAACTCTCTTAATTGTTGAATGATTTCCAAATATCGTTCTCTAGTATGTCTTCTATTCATTAACTTTAATATTTTATTAGAACCAGATTGAACAGGCAAATGTAAAAAAGGCATTAACTTCTCTTCTGTTGCATGTAAAGATAATAACTGATCAGTCATATCATTTGGATGAGAAGTAATATATCTAATTCTTTTAATTTTATCTATCTTAGCAACATATTTAATTAGGTCAGCTAAACTACACTCTTTACCATTCTCATCTTTCCCATGATACGCACTTACATTTTGTCCTACTAATACAACTTCTTTAGCACCTTGTTGAGCGATGTTAAGAACTTCACGATAAACTTGTTCAAGAGGTCTTGAAAACTCAGCTCCTCTAGTATAAGGTACAACACAAAATGTACAAAATTTATCACATCCTTCTTGAACAGATACTAAGCCACTCACAGTAGGTGATTTTAAAACTTCAGGAAGTTTATTAAATTTAGCCGCTTCAACAAAATCTAAATCGATTAAATGATTTTCTGTACCACTATCTAATTTTTCAAGCATAGTTGGTAAATTATAATATGACTGAGGGCCAACGATGATGTTAACTGCTGGCTCTCGAATAAAAATTTCTTCTCCTTCAGCCTGCCCAACGCATCCTGCTACTATTATTTTAGCTTTACTTTTACCAGCTTTAAGCCGACTCTGCTGCAATTTTTTAATTCTGCCTAATTCAGAGTACATTTTTTCTGATGCTTTTTCCCTTATATGGCAAGTATTTAATATTATTACACTAGCATCTGCCATATTTGCAACAATATTATAGCCTTGAGTTTCTAGTAGATCTACCATACGATTCGAGTCATAAACATTCATCTGACAGCCATATGTTTTTATATACAACATTTTATTCATAATCACTTAACTACTAAATTCTCTAGTTTATCTGTATTATTTAATTAAAAAACTATGTTGATGTAAAATACTATACCAAATTTAAAATATACTTGCCTTATATTAAAACACAAGATATTTTCCTTGAAATTATTTTGAAGATAATATTATTATTTTATTTTATCTTAAAAAGAGCTGTTATATTATAACTACTTTTTTAATATAGCACAGGGTTTATAATCAATAAAAAATTTGAAATTATAAATTCTATGTGTTTATATAGCAACCATATAAATTAGAGGATACTCAGCATGGAAATTATTAGTAAAAATCATACTAATTCTTTAGATAAGGCAATATTGCGACAACCAGCTAGTAAAATTGACAAATTATTATCTTGCTTACATTGCAGTTTGTTGAATAACAAGAGTGTGGTATCAGTTATTCACTTAACTGGTATTATTGGTAAGGTTGGTAGTTTTAAGTCTGGGCTTACTTTACATACATTAAATTCTGTAATAGAAAAAGCTTTTTCATTTAAGAAATTAACCGCTGTATGCTTGGTAGTAAATTCTCCTGGTGGTTCTCCTGTACAATCAGAATTAATAGCAAGCAGAATTCTTCAGCTATCAAATCAAAAAAATGTGCCTGTATATAGCTTTGTTGAGGATGTCGCAGCATCAGGAGGATATTGGTTAGCTTGTGCTGGCAAAAAGATTTACGCTTCTAAAAGTTCGATCATTGGCAGCATAGGTGTTATTTATATGGGATTTGGTCTGCATGAAGCAATAGGCAAGCTTGGCATTAAGCGAAGAGTTTATACTTCTGGAAATAATAAATCTATATTAGATCCATTCATGCCAGAAAAAGATAGTGATATAAAAATCATTCAAAACTTGCAGAAAAAGATACATAATCATTTTATCAGTTATATTAAATCAAGGCGAGGAGATAAAATTACTCAAGAAGATAAAGTTATTTATAATGGTGAGTTTTGGTCTGGAGAGCAAGCTTTAGAATATGGATTAATAGATGGCATAAACGATATGTATAGCTTTCTAAATACCAAATATGGTGATTCTATTAAAATAGAGTATGTATCTACTAAGCAAAGTTGGATCAAACGAAAGTTAGGTTTGATAATAGATATTGGAGCTGATAGTCTTGTTCAAAAAACATTAAAAGCTATTGAACATAATGCATCTACTAATAAGTATAACTTACATTAATAAGTAGTTAGAAATAATTGAGAAGAATAAAAAAAGTTCTTTTTATTCTTCTGTTAGAACCACATTGTGCTAAATTTAAGAATGATCTCAAGAACCATCTATATGTAGGTTATGATAATAACTATGCCAACGCCAGATTAGGATAAGATGGAAGAAGTGAGGTATACAAAGAGATAATGCTGGGTTGTAAAGAAGAGTTTAAATAAAAATATAACAACCCACCAAGTAGTTCAAAATTATAAATGCCAGAGATCAAATTAAATCTAATACCTAATCTTTTACGTCTATTTCGATATTTATCAGCAATAATTTTGAACCGTTTTAGCATACCAATAACGTTTTCATACACAACTCTTTCTCCTGCTAACCTACGATTATTCTTTTTATCATTTTTAGTTATAGGATAAGAAACAATTAGAAATATGTAATATACAATCCTAAATTAGCGTATATAGAAATAAGTACGGTATTCTCTAAGGTATTCTAAATCCATCAGCAACTGTTCATCCAAATTGAGCTTATTTTTACACCCGACTTTTGGTTTTTTAAGACCATAAGCTTGCCTCAAAATATCTACCATCTTTGAGAATGTTACCTTCCTTACTCCTGTTAATCGACGAAATTTTTCATCCTCTAACTCTTTAATCTAATCAAATTTCATTATTACTTCAAATCAGATATTTATAACACCATTCTACATCATTGTTTACTTTCAAAGAAGTCTATTGCTTGCTTTGGCTTTGTTCAACTAATTGCATTGTTAGTGCAGCTAATAATACAGCTACATGATCATATTTGCATGGTACAAAATACCATCGACTGCGTCTTAACACCGAGCAAAACGCAGATGCAGATTGTTTAGCTTTTTTTGTTTTATTAAACATAATAACATTGAAGTGAACATTAACAACTCTATCACTGTTCTGTAAGGCAGCTACTACACCTGCTAGATCTTCTTCTGCTTGCTGTATATCAAAATTTTTCCCATTCCTACATTAATATTTCTTTCTAGTGCTTCTCTTTTGGTTATAGCTACAGTCCTTTCCATCGCTTGATTTGGTAAAATTTGCAGACCAAAATGAATCAGGAAATTTGATTTTATATATTTATCACGACGTATTTCATTGTCTAAAAAAATACATGGCAGATAATTTGCACTCTGCCAGCCTCTTTCTTGCTTCTAGGATGATAATAAGACATTTTTTTGATTTTTTTGGCTGAAGTGTTAACAACAGCTACGCTTTGAATTGCTTTAGCTCACCTGTAGCATAGAATACAGCGTCTTTTTGTTTTGATTTTTGATGTTTCAACTTTCTCAAGATTATTAGTATCAAAAACTCCTTGAGCAGCCATATTCTTTATTTCATATAGAGATTTGCATTTTTGCTCTTTAGAAATTTTACAGTCAAAATCACTTTCGAAAAAGAAGCTGGTTAGGCTCATACAGCATAATAACAATAATAAAAACTTCATTTTTTCCTGAAGTAGCATTAACAAGCATTACATAGCTTAGAGTTTTTGGAAAAAATTAACATTAAATCTTGAGTGGTTTTGTGTTTTCCTATTACTGTTAAATAAACATTGTTTTCTTCTTTTCGTAGTGCAATAAATTTCAGCTGCATTTTGAGGGTACATAAAAATATCATTAATTTTTTCATCTTTAAGATTAATTCTTGTTGGCCACTATCAGAAATCTCAAGCTTTAGCAAATTATCAGCTTCTAACCCATATTCTACCGCATATATATCACTAAACTTGATTAAAGCAATAACCCCTATCATAAACCTCAAAACTCTAATACTCATTTTTTTATTTCATTAACAAAAGGTAATTAGGGATTCGCTTGTAAGTCAAAAGGTAAGACTTATTGACAGCTACATGTTTACTATCGCTAAACCAATAACAAAGCGCTCCACTAATTAATACTTCATCCTTTATCACTTCAACTGTTATATATCTAGATCTTGATTCTTGCTTGTGCTTTTTTATTATATACAGGATTTTTATCTAATAATCTCCAGTCTATAGCCTTATTAAATATAGGACTTAAGTGTTTTAGAATACTGTTTGCTGTTACATAGTTCTTCTTTTCTTTATTTCATCAAAAATTTTCTGAATATCTTCTCTGCTAATCTCTGATATCTTTTTATTGCATAAAGATGCTGCATACTTCAATATATTTTTCATACATCTGTTTAAATGTTAGTTCATTTTCTAATTTAAGTCTCTTCTTTCTTTATTTATCTTCCGTCTTTTCTCAATTAAATTTATTCCTCTGGCAATATCCATTTTTAACTGCTGTATCTTTTTTCTGGCTTCTACTACCGTTAAGTCTGGCAAATCTCCTATTTTTATATGCCATTAATGTTTATTCCTAAATATAGTCTTCTAAATTCAGTATATGATATTATAAACAGTCAGTTCCTGTCTTTTGTATCTCTAAACTTGAATGTATTTTCTTCTTTTGCTGGTACTTTTATTTTATTAGACCTCTTTCGAAACTGGTTAAGGTAGTTCAAAATTATTGCTGATAAATATCGAAATAGACGTAAAAGATTCGGTCTTAGAGTTAATTTGATCTCTGGCATTTATAATTTTGAACTACCTTAACCAGTTTCGAAAGAGGTCTATTTAATGCTGCTTGTGTAGATTTAAATACTATTACTGACATATTTATTACAATGTATAAATTTTAAATTGAAGTAATTAAATAATAACTTATTAATTTTTAAAATTAGCTTAAACTTATAGTATGTAGTATGATTTGTATTTACTAGCAAATACTTTTGTAACAATAAGAAATATTTTTAAGTAATATTATCAACTATAAATTCAAGTTGTTTGATTAAAAATTAGTACTCAAACTAGCCAAATATTAGACATAAATTCACGCTATATTTCTGCAATTGACATCAAGATATTATTGTCATATTGACAAATAATATTAATATAGCTACAGTTAAGTTTATATATCAACTCAAACTAGAAAAAACTAAATAGCAGCTTTTATAAAGCTTATAAAGCTCACAATAACTCTTAATCTAACTTATTTCTTCTAGTTAGTTAAATCCCATCTTAAATATGAAAGGTCCTATCATAGTACTGTTCTTATGGATGGAAAGTGTTACTGCGCTTACCTACCAGCTTATTTTCTCCTATCATCATTTTTCAATTTATCATAATTTGGTGTGTTGGGTAATTTTATTGACTGATTCACTATCTATCTTTATTATTCTATCTAGTAGTAAGGTTTACATAACAAAAATAAAATCATGCATTTTATAAACGAATTCATTAATCGAGGTTATTTTTATCAATCTACTGACCTTACAAGGCTAACACAAATTAGTAATAGTAGCCAGATAGTAGCTTATATTGGTTTTGACTGCACAGCTCAGTCTTTGCACGTTGGAAATCTTATGCAGATAATGATATTAAGGCTATTACAGCAATGCGGCCATAAGTCTATAGTTGTTATTGGAGGAGCTACTACTAAAATTGGTGATCCATCTGAAAAAGATAAACTGCGTAGAATTATAACTAATGATGAGATACAGCAAAATATATCTGGAATTAAAAGATCACTACAAAAATTTATTAAATTTGATGAAACGAAAAATGACGTATTACTATTAAACAATCAGGAATGGCTAGATTCTATCAACTATATTAATTTTCTTCGGGACTATGGTAGAGCATTTTCAGTAAACAAGATGTTAACCATGAATTCTGTTAAATCAAGGCTAGAGCGGCACACTCCTTTAAGCTTTTTAGAATTTAACTATATGCTGTTACAAGCATATGATTTTTACTATCTAAATAAATATTACAACTGCAATCTTCAAATTGGAGGTAGTGACCAATGGGGCAATATCACTATGGGCGTAGATTTAGTTAAAAAATTAAGTAATAATGAAGTATTTGGCTTAACAACTCCATTAATGACAAACTCATCTGGAGAAAAAATGGGAAAAACAGTTAATGGGGCTGTTTGGTTAAATGAAGATATGTGTTCTCCATACAATTATTTTCAATATTGGGGAAATATAG
The DNA here is from genome assembly GCF_000063545.1 of Orientia tsutsugamushi str. Boryong. Taxonomy (NCBI): domain Bacteria; kingdom Pseudomonadati; phylum Pseudomonadota; class Alphaproteobacteria; order Rickettsiales; family Rickettsiaceae; genus Orientia; species Orientia tsutsugamushi. Next base: position 172,256 of record NC_009488.1, on the reverse strand, counting down.
AAGACAATGATGTAATACGCTTTGCTAAGTTGTATGGCGAATTTTCTGAAATAGAGCTATCTAAGCTTACAGAATTACTCTTCAATAATGTCAACGAGGCCAAAAAGCAAATCGCTTATAAAATCACTTTATTATGCCATGGAAGGGATGAAGCAAATAAAGCACTTAATACTGCAATTCAAATGTTTGAGCATAAAAAAGCTGACGAAAATTTGCCAACATTTACTATAAAAGACTGCAATAATTTAAAGGTTGGTATACCAATCACTGAATTATTAGTAACAATTGGGTTAGCTAAAACTAAATCTGAGGGAAAAAGATTAATTCAAGGTAATGGAATAAGAATCAACAATATAAAAGTTAATAACATAAACTTAGTTGTGCAATTGCAGGATTTTATAGGTCAAGTGATTACAGTTTCATTAGGCAAAAAATGCCATATTTTAGTCAAAATAGCTAAATAGCATCTTGTTTTAAACATAGTTAAAATCATTGATAGTCAGACAGAAGTAAGATAAAACAAAAGTTTGTATAAAATAATTCAAACTTGCAAAAGAAACAGATATTTTGTTAAGTTAAAAAACATAAGCAAAAAATATACTTCACTAGAGTATCAATTAAAAAAGATCTAAGTTATAATAATAAATGGTTGATATAAGTGATAGACAATATAGGATGAGTTAGCAGTACATGCTTTTTTATGCTTATGTATAGTGGAACATATATTTTGTACTTCTTATTCATATTACAAAAAAAGTCTTATATTAACATGAATTCAATATAAGAAGATAGAATAGAGATAGTAGAAATATTATATTGACTCCACAATGGCTTTCTGTATGTGATAATTATGTGATAATTCAAGAATTTATAAGCACAAAATATTTCAAAATATAGGACATGAGTAAAATGCTTCTACAGGATAATTTTTGAATATAAGATGCGTATGCTGCATATATCTAAGCCACTATAAAACAGTTATATTATATCCACTTCATGTTTAAGTGGATATAACTAACCTAACTATAAGAAATAGTTAGAGTAAGAGTTATTATGAGCTTTATACGCTTTATAAAAGCTGCTATTTAATTTATTAGACCTCTTTCGAATTCGAAACTGGTTAAAGTAGTTCAAAATTATAAATGCCAGAGATCAAATTAAATCTAAAACCGAATCTTTTACGTCTATTTTGATATTTATCAGCAATAATTTTGAGCTACGTTAACCAGTAAAGAGGTCTATTCTCGTTTGGGATGATATATAAATTTAATTATAGCTGTATTAATATTATTTGTCAATATGACAATAATATCTTGATGTTAATTGTGAAAATATAGCACAAATTTATATCTAATATTTGGCTAGTTAGAGTGCTAATTTTTAATCAAACAACTTGAATTTATAGTTGATAAACCTAGAGTAACTATCAGTTGATAATATTGCTTAAAAATATTTCTTATTGTTATAAAAGTATTTGCTATTAAATAAAAATCATACCATAAGCTATAGGTTTAAGCCAATTTTAAAAATTAATAAGTTATTATTTAATTACTTCAATTTAAAATTTATAAAGTGTGATAAATATGGCAGTAATAGTATTTAAAATTTATGCAAGCAGCATTAAATAAAATAAAAGCACCAACCAAAGAAGAAAAAATATTCAAGTTTAGAGATACAAAAGAAAGGAACTTACCTTTTATAACGTCAATTTAGGATAAGAAGTCAGGAGAAGAAGAGATAAGATGGGGATTAAGTTTAGAGATAGAATAACTAGCAAGAGAAGCAATTATATGAACAAAAGGAGAAGGGTGTCTAGTATGCTCTAAATGCATATGTTTTTTTAGTACATTAAAGACAGACTCAATTAAAGAACGTTTATTTAATAACTGCTTATCTTGTATGTCCAATAAATATGTTTTCATATCTTTACGAAGATTAGTAAATAAACGTAGACCATTGGTCAGCAGTTGATGAAATAACTCTTTAGATATGTAAGCTTTATCACCAAACAATTTACCAGATAAGCAGAAAAAACTGAAGATACAGATAATAGGTCGCTTTTATTGCTTTTAGTAATTTTAACTGACATTATGTAATTCATCTATATCTTTGTTGTAATAGATATTTCGCCTTTATTATTGATTATAACATGATCTATAGGCAAAATTGGTCTTCTAAGGCAGATAGTATAAGTATGAAGATTTATATAGGTTTGGTATAAAAATTTTTTTCAACCTATTTTCAACCTTTTGCATAAAAATTTGAGGGCAATTTGTAAAAAAACTATTTTTTAAAACACCTACTATAGCTGTATTTTTGGAGATGAAAAATGCGCCCTGTAGTATTCGATTTTTTAACTAATAGTTGTAATATTATTAAAAATAATAGTAACAATAATGACACAATATTTTATAACTTTATTGGAAATATCATTCCACCAGAATGGAGAAAGCTAAGTGGAGATAATGGAAAAGCATTAAGTAAAACATCTAAACAGCTTTTATCATTTATAGTATTTAGACTACATATCTATTACAACAAAGATATAGATGAATTACAGGAAAGTTATCAACTTTATGAAGATAAGCTGAATGTTGGTCAAAGAAGAGTTAGGCAATGCTTAGTAGAATTAAGATATGCAGGTTTTATTGAAGTTGAAAATATGACAATAATTAAAGACAATGTTAAGTTACGTAATGTACCTTACATAAAACTTCTAAAAAATTTTCAGCACTATAGTGAAAAAGGAAAAGAAGAAAATATAGCCTTATCAGAAAAAAATTTCGCTCCAACATGAAAGAAATTTCAGGTCAACCTGAAACTTTTTTCAGGGACATATATAGATATATAAAAAAAATCTAAAATATCTAGATCTACTGAAGGTGAGTTAGTAGAGAATAAAAAAAAATGAAAATGAAGAACAAAATTTTCAAAATGTTGATGATTTTGAAAATGATGCACAGATTTTAACTAAAAATTGTAATCAAGGCATTGAATCAATAATAACAAATATTCTCAAGTCAAAGCTAAAACAGGATTTGCTGATAGTTGCATTAGAAACAACTGTATGCAAGGTCTTGAATATGCTTTTAAAGCTCAAGGGTTTTCTTTCGAGTTAGTTAAGTTTAGTAATTTTAATAAAATTTAAAGGGTGATATGGAAAAAGATTTAACTATTGCAAAGATTGCTCCAAGTAATATTCAGGCAGAGCAAATGATACTTGGAGCAATTCTGATTAACAATCGTGCGCTATATAACATTAACGAATTTTTACTGCCTGAACATTTTTATGAACCATTACATGGTAAAATATATAAGTCAATTAATCTCATTATTAGTAAAGGAATTAGTGCTACTGTAATTTCGCTCAAAAATATGCTAGGCAATGAACTCGCTTTTGAGGAAATAGGTGGAGTAGATTATCTAGCTAAACTTACAACTTTAGCATTAAGTATAGTTAATGTTAATGAATACGGCAAAATAGTATATGATCTCGCACTGCGGCGTTATTTAATTGAAATTGCAGAAAAAATAGCAACGAATGCATATTCTTCTACTTTAGCAGATACAGCTATCAGTAAGATCGAAACTGCTGAATCTCAATTATATGATCTAGCTTCAAGAGGAACTTTAAGTCAAGGATTTATAAAATTATAAACTTCAATTGAAGAATCATGGACATCAATTTCATCTGCTATTAAAAATAAAAACTCTATTAACGGTATTAGTAGTGGACTACCTGACCTTGATTCAAAGCTTGGAGGATTTAAAAATTCTGACCTAATAATATTAGCTGGCAGGCCCTCAATGGGTAAAACTGCTTTAGGAGTTAACTTAGCAATAAATGCTTGTAAATATTTTCTTACTCAAAAAAATACTAAAGATAATGTACCATCAGTTGGCTTCTTTTCTTTAGAAATGTCATCTCAGCAAATCTCTACTCGAATTCTTTCTATAGAATCTGAAATTAATAGCTCTGCATTATTTAACGGTAAAATAGGTGAACAAGATGTTGATAAGTTAAAGACTGTACAAAATGAAATACAAAAGTGGAATTTTTTTATAGATGATGCTCCTGCAATCTCGATATCTGCAATTAGATCTCGAGCTCGTAGACTTAAACGTACTCATAATTTAGCAATATTATTTATTGATTATTTACAGCTAATAAAAATTGATTCCAGAGGAAGTCAGTATAATAGAGTACACGAGATTTATGAAATTACTCAGAGCTTAAAAGCTCTTGCTAAAGAACTTAATATTCCAGTAATTGCATTATCTCAATTATCTAGAGCTGTAGAACAAAGGTCGGATAAAAAGCCTATTCTCTCAGATCTAAGAGAATCAGGTTCAATTGAACAAGATGCAGATATTGTAATGCTTATATATAGAGAAGAGTATTATTTATCTAGATCAGAACTGCATCCAGATTCTATGGAATACGAAGAATGGTTCACAAAACAAAATAAATGTTATAACACTGCTGAAATAATTGTTGCTAAACACCGTAATGGGCCAGTTGGTACAGTATAGAATTTGACATGAAAAATCCTGTATCAATTAATCCATTTTCAGAAGTACAAGAGGATGACAGTGCAAAGTCTATAGAGGCTAGATCAGACTTTTTATCTAACTTTCCATCTATTTTAGCTACCATGGCTGTACCTCAGTATGGAACAAGCGATCTACAGCAACCAATGTTGCAGAGAGCTTTGACACTTATGCTATTCTCTGTCATATATATCATGTGCTCCTTCAACTTAGGCTTCAGCCTAAGCTTCTGCTGTGTCATTATGTTGAAGTTTTGTTAAATTATTATCACTTAAATTCTCTAATATTATCAGTTTTACTTCTTATGGTAAGTGAAACCAAGATATCTGAATTTCTTGATGAGAATCCTGATTGGATTCAAATATCTCATCCATTGATTCAACTGCGCCTTGTAGCAGCTTAGCTCTTTCTTTCCCTTCTTTAATAGACTTCTTTCGAAACTGGTTAAGGTAGTTCAAAATTATAAATGCAAGAGATCAAATTAAATCTAAGACCGAATCTTTTAGGTCTATTTCGATATTTGTCAGCAATAATTTTGAACTACCTTAACCAGTTTCGAAAGAAGTCTAATAGATTTTTCAATAAAGGAAGAGTATATGGAAAATTTATTCTGATACTTTACAACATAAGGATTATTAGCGCATCTTGCTAGCGTATTTATATCTTTTTTTTGCAGCATAAATATATCAAAAAAAGATAAATTCTTTCTAATATTGATGCTTTTCATTTCCTGTATTTTTTGTAAGCATTTCTGTTTTATAGCAGTAAGTATTTGAGATTCATCTATACATGCTTTATTTTTTATAAAACCTTCTGAAGTAATATTTATATTATAAGATTCTATCTTAACAGTATAAGCAATCAAGGATTTTATTATTACTTCATTTTGATGCTGAGCTGATACTGCGGCAATAAGAGGAGTTTCATCAAAGGCATTGAGTGAATTTATATCAGCTCCACAAGCTAATAAATAATCTACATTCTGTTCATGGCCTTTTTCAGTAGCAATATGTAAAGCAGTAGTGTTATAGACTACCACTTAGATTTATATCAGCTCCATAAGCTAATAGAGTATCTATTATTTTAATATCACGTACTAAGGCATAGTGTAAAGCAGCAAGATGGTGATAATTTTTATAATTTACATCAGCACCATGAGATAACAGAAGCTTTATAATCTCTATGTATCCTTTTGCAACAGCATAATACAAAGAAGTATTAAAGTAAGTATCTTTTATATTAACGTCGATATTATTGTCTGCTGAAAGAAGACGTTTTACCTCTTCTATGTTGCCATCTTTAACAGCTCTATGTAAAGCAATATGAGGAATTGTTAACTTCTCCTAAATTAAATATTAGACTTCTTTCGAAACTGGTTAACGTAGTTCAAAATTATAAATACCAGAGATCAAATTAAATCTAAGACTGAATCTTTCACGTCTATTTCGATATTTATCAGCAATAATTTTGAACTACGTTAACCAGTTTCGAAAGAAGTCTATTATATAATAAATGAGCAAAAATAGACTCATTATTTATAAACTGTTACTTTAAAATATATATTACATCTTAGAATATTATTATTCATTAAATGGACGATAATTGCAACTTAAAATTGATTTATGTGATAATATAGGTTAAATTACTATATCTCTGTACTTTGCAAACAGTTCAATGCATGATACTAATACTTCCAGTAGAATAATAGACCTCTTTCGAAAGCTGATAAATATCAAAATAGACGTAAAAGATTAGGTCTTAGATTTAATTTGATCTCTGGCATTTATAATGCTGAATTAGTCTTGTCTGAAGCGTTGAAGCTGTATCAGGATAATAAAGATATCATAAAATTAATTCATACAATCATTTACTCTGATAATAGACAATTTGTAAAAGCTTTTAGAAGCACTGACTACAGATGAAGTCAAAGAAAATTTTCGTATGGCATTTCAACATAAGGTAAATAATATTTTGGGAATTGAACATATGACTTTAATTGATAACTTAAAATTAATTAGAGTTGACAATCTAAATACTAATATCGCATTAGCATTATGCAATGAAGAACGAGAATTTTTAGCAGAATCTAAAGCTAGATATTTGATCAATGCAGGAGTGATAAAACCAAATTCTAAAAAATCTCAAGCAATGGTAGATAAAGACTTATCATATTGGCTTAGAGTATCATATTCTATTGAAGAATACAGTTTTCTATACTATGGGATATAATTCTATTACTAAAAAATGCTTGCTTATGGATGTATTTATAAACGAGTCGCTGTTAGATACAACACCTATAGATTGAAATAACCAATCTAATACTAAAACAAATTGAGACTCTATAGCAGAAAAATATATAGTACAGAAACTATTTGCTAGTACCCTGAAAGATTCTGACTTTTATTTAAATAAAGAAATACTTTTAGTTATTAAGGAAGCATTACTTCAATCTATTGAGCAAACTCTTAAAGATGATTTCTTAGATAATTCTCCATTGCCTTTAGATATTAGACCTCTTTCGAAACTGGTTAAGGTAGTTCAAAATTATAGATGCCAGAGATCAAATTAAATCTAAGACCGAATCTTTTAAGTCTATTTTGATGTTTATCAGCAATAATTTTGAACTACCTTAACCAGTTTCGAAAGAGGTCTATTTAACTATCGACACAGTATCTAATACTTGATTTGTATCTAATTTTAAAATACAAGGCTTATTACACTGTGCATAAGAGATAATTTTTAAGTAAAAATAAATAACTTTATAAATAAAATTATTGCTTGATTTTTATTGAATCTAATCTATAAATTAATGGCGAAGGTGAACTATAAAGTGAAGTAATTATGGCTACTAGTCCTAACCCTAACTCTAATACTAAAGTTGATTCAATTGATTTATACGTCAGTAAGCGTCTTAAAATGCGTCGTGTAATACTTGGGCTTAGCCAAAAAAAGCTAGCTGAAGCAGTAGATGTAAGTATACAACAGATTCAGAAATACGAAAAATCAACAAATCGTATATCTAGCGGTAAGTTATACAGTTTGGCAAATTTATTAAAGGTTCCAATAGGCTATTTCTTTGAAAATGCAAGTAGTTATACTGATTGCAAGAATAATGTTAATACAATATCTATATTTGCTGAAGATCAAGAGAATTTTCTATCAGATGATACTGTGACGGAAAAAGAAGTATTAAATCTTATTAAAGCCTTTAATGAAGTTAAGAATTCACATGTTAGAAAAAAAATTATTGACTTAGTAAAGAGTATTAAAGCTATGGAATAATTTGATTAGGTTTTATGACGTACTTCTATTATAAATCTATACATGAGATTTAAAAGAATATCAATGGAATTATTAAAGCATAAGATATTGTATGAAACATCCTATAATTTATCCAAGAAGCACTTAACATAATTTCATATTTTAATGCCAATGATTCAAGTGCATATCCGAAATAATAATTTTATAAAAACTTATATCTTTTTTAACACTGTATTTAGAATGTTGTTATCTTTCTCTGTATTAATACATTACCTGAAAGGAAAAGATATAATTCTGGAGAATAAGTTGGAAGATATAATAATTTACACTCTATACGGATTCTATTAAAGATTTTTTAACTACAACTGTTTTATAAAAACTTATATTAGACCTCTTTCGAAACTGGTTAAGGTAGTTCAAAATTATTGCTGACAAATGTCGAAATAGACGTAAAAGATTCGGTCTTAGATTTAATTTGATCTCTGGCATTTATAATTTTGATCTACCTTAACCAGTTTCGAAAGAGGTCTATTATCTAATATTACTGTTTGTATATGTTGATAAACTTTTTCACATAACACCTCCTACCTATAGAGTTATGCATAGTTACTGAGTTTATGATTAGCATCCATCAAAAAGAACCAATGTTATAATAGTGGCATTAGTAGATAAATCACTGCTAACTGTATCAATTTTTGACTGCAATGTTATTAATATTGCTATTTTAAACTGTTGGATAGAACAGGACTTAATTCCGAAATTGCCTAATAATTCTGTAGTTGTGATAAATAATGCAAGTTTTCATAAAAGCCCGCATTTAATAAAAAAAACTATAATAGAAAAAGATAGACATATATTTAGAGTATTTACCTCCTTATTTTCCTGATTTAAATTCTATTAAAAAAATTGTTTCAAGCTAAATCAAAAAAATATTTAATAATGCAAATAAATGCTTGAGAATGGTAAAGGCAATATTTAACAATGCAATAGCATTAGAATATTAATAGATGAAAATCATGCTAATTTGATAAAAATGAATAAAAAGCAATCAAGGGATAGGTATTAACTAAGGAAGAAGTGTTAAGGTTTTTTAGCATAGATACAGATGAGAATCCAAGATGCTAAATGTTTTTGTATATAAGCTTATATACTTGAGCCAATAGAAGCAATGTATTAAGGATGCGTTGAAAAAATATAAAACTATAAGATACACAAAAAGATGTTGCAAGAAACTTGTTAAAGTCTTACTTTCAAATTGATTTTATTTTTCTTCAATAGAAATGCTATTTTAGTTGCTAATATTCATAGATAATTATATAATTTATAAATCATTAAATAACTTTAAATGAAAAGCAAAATTAATGGATGGATTAACTTATATAAGCCAGCTGGTATAAGTTCAGCACAAGCTGTAGCAAAAATTAAACACTGGCTTAATTTTGCTAAAGTCGGACATGCTGGTACACTTGATGTTGAAGCAGAAGGAGTGCTGCCAATAGCAATTGGAGAAGCTACTAAGTTAGTTCAATATTTAATGGAAGCAACAAAAGAATATCATTTTACCATGAAGTTTGGCGCTAAAACTGATAGTGGAGATGTATCAGGTAAGGTAGTGCAAGTAACTAGCAATATACCTACTTATGATGAATGTTTATCAGTAACAAAGAAGTTTATTGGTGAAATTGTTCAGGTTCCACCAAGCTATTCTGCATTAAAAATCAATGGTGTTAGAGCATATAATCTTGCTAGAAGTGGGCATAAAGTAATTCTTTCTCCTAGGAAAGTGAAAATTTTTAGCCTAAAATTGGAGTCTTATGATTCGATAAACCTTACAGCAACATATTCAACTGAATGTTCAAAAGGTACTTATATCAGAACTTTAAGTCAAGATATAGCTTTATGCTTGCAAAGCTTAAGTTTTGTGGTAAAATTAGCTCGTACTCGAGTAGGATGTTTTAATTATGGGCATAGTAGTCTTTATCTAAATGCATTGAATAGTTTTAGCGAAGCTAAAGCTAAAGCCTACCTTAAGGATGGTATTATGGATGCTAAATGTGTATTAAGTAACATTCCATCACTAAGTATAGATGATGTAGTAGCAAGGCAAATTTATTTCGGGCAACTATTACAGCTACCTAAAGTACGTAATTGTCCGTTGGTATGGTTACAATATAATAATCAGCTAATTGCAATAGGGAAGGTTGAGGATGGTTATTTTAGATCATCAAAAGTATTTAATTTTATAACTTTATAAGAAGATGTAAGGATTTTATTAATATGTCAATTACAGTTGAACGCAAAAAAGCACTAATTAGCGAATATGCAGATTTAGAAAACAATACTGGTTCAGTTGAAGTTCAGTGTGCAATTTTAACTGAACGGATTATTAACTTAACACAGCACTGTAAAATTAATTTTAAAGATTTTCATTCTAAGCGTGGCTTATTAATGTTGGTTAGTAGCCGTAGAAAATTACTAAGTTATTTGAAGAAAAAAGATTTGAATAGATATACTCAACTTATTAATAGGTTAGGGCTTCGTAAGTAAGAAGGTTGAATTTATTTGATTATTATATAACTTATAGCAGCAAGTGAAAGTAAGAGTTTATATAAGGTTTTTGTATTTTCTAAGCCTATAATTTTGAGTAATAAAGCAATCAATAACTAAGTTGCATATTATTTGTAAATAAGCAACTTTCTTTTTTGGTAATGATTAACCTATCAAAATGATAAAACGGTTAACAGGCAATGTTTTAGATAGGAGACTAAAAAAATATAATTAATTAAAGTTCTATATAAAGTTAGAATAGAGAAGTATTTTAGAATATTTATAAAAGTTTTTAGGGGGTTTTAAGGATAACAAATTATGTTTAATGAAATACTAAAAAAAGTTGATTGGCATGGTAATGTGCTATCTCTAAGTACTGGCAAGATAGCGCGCAATGCTGACGGAGCAGTTTTGGCATCAATGGGCAACACGTCAGTGTTATGTACAGTAGTTTTTGATAAAAACACAAAGAAGGATATGGATTTTTTCCCGTTAGGTGTTTATTACAGAGAAATGGCATATGCTGCTGGTAAAATTCCAGGAGGCTTTATAAAAAAAGAAGGCAAATTTTCTGAATATGAAGTATTAGTATCAAGATTAATAGACCGTTCTATTCGTCCACTTTTTGATTCTAACTTTCGTAATGATACTCAGATTATTTGTACAGTGATGTCATATGATCCAAGATATAGTCCTGATATTTTAGCAATTATTGGCAGTTCTGCTGCATTGGCAATTTCTGGAATTCCAATCGTAAAACCTATTGGGGCTGCTAGAGTTGGAATAGTTAATGATGAATTTATATTAAATCCTGTAATTCATGATAATACAGGAGTCAATGAGCTTGATTTAGTAGTTGCGGCTACTTTTGATTCAGTTACCATGATAGAGGCTCAGGCTTGTGAAATTGATGAAGAAAAAATGTTAGCTGCTATAGAGTTTGGATATAAATCACTAAAACCTGTAATTAACGCTATTGAGGAAATAAAATCAAGCATTAGAAAGGATATTTTTGAAGTTACAGCTAGACCGCATCTAAGGTATAATGATGAAATACTTAAGCATTTTAGCTCTGATATTAAATCAGCACTTTTACTACAAACTAAGAATGAACGTAATCAACAGCTGCAATTAATACAGCAAAAAGTTATTGATTATTTTTCCAGTAAAGCTAATAGTGAAGCTAATGATGGTGATGATATTTTAAATATAGAAAAAGCTTTGGATGATGCGAAATCCAAAATATTTAGAGATTTAGTATTACAAAACAAAACCAGAATTGGCAATAGAGCTGTAGATGAAATTAGGCCTATTATTTGTGAAGCTGGTTTATTTAATACAGTGCATGGATCTGCGCTATTTACTCGGGGTGATACTCAAAGCTTAGCAACAATTACATTAGGTAGTAGTACTGATGAACAAATAGTTGAGCAGTTAAATAAGTGCGAAAGGCAGAATTTTTTACTAGATTATATCTTTTTACCTTATTCAGTTGGCGAAATTTCGCCACTAAGAGCTGCTAGTAGAAGAGAAATAGGCCATGGCTGGTTAGCTAAAAAAGCTATTCAACTTGTTATTCCTAGCAAAGATGTATTTCCATATACTATTAGAATCGTATCAGAAATTACTCAATCTGATGGATCTTCTTCAATGGCAACAGTATGCAGCGCTTCGCTTAGCTTAATGGAAGCTGGAGTTCCAATAAAAACACATGTTGCAGGTATTGCTATGGGGCTAGTTTTAGGTGAGGGCAATAAGTTTGAGATTTTATCTGATATATCTGGTTGTGAAGATCATTTAGGAGATATGGATTTTAAAGTAGCAAGTACTAAAAACGGTATTACAGCTTTGCAATTAGATATTAAAGTTCAAGGAATTAATTTATCTATGATCGAGAGCACCTTTCGACAAGCTAAAATTGGTATAAATCATATATTAAATGTTATGAATAATACTATTAGTTGCCCTAAATCAGAACTAAGTACATATGCACCAATGGTTCAAACATTAGAAATTCAAAAAGAAAAAATTCGTGATGTTATTGGATTAGGCGGTAAAGTTATTAAAGAGCTTTGCAAAACTTTTGATGTTGAAATTGATATTAGTGAAAACGGAGAAGTTAAGGTTTGGGGAAATGTAGGTGAAAATGTAAAAAAAGCAGTACAAAGTATTGAAAATATTGTGTTCGTTCCACAAATAGGGGATATCTTTGATGGGGAAGTAGTTAAGGTTATTGAATCTGGAGCATTTATAAAATATGTGACTGGTCGAGATGGATTCGTGCATATTAGTGAAATTAATGATACGCATATAAAAGATATTAATGCACATGTAAAATTAGGTGATAAGGTAAAAGTCAAAATTATTGGAATTGATCATAAGAATCGTGTTAAATTAACTTTGAGAACAGATAAAGAACATTGCAAGAACAAAAATGAGCAGTATAATGATATTACTACAACAACAGGCGGTGTAAAGAAAAAGATTAAAATCGCTCCCAAGGAAGCAGCAGTAATTTCTAATAGAAAATATTTTGATTAATAACAAACAACACATTAGGGAAGGGGAGTAATATTAGAAGTTTAGTCAGTTTTTTTCAAGAAATATCAAGAAATGTTGTGACATACTTTATACTCCTATTTTATAAGCCTCGATCTGTAGTAGATGGGCTGCTTTTTCTAGCAGTATACTTATCTCTATGTGTAGTACTACTACATTCTTTATTATCTGCATCTATACTTCTTGCAGCTGATTGTAGCTGTAACTTTGACAACTCTGATTGCGTTAACTCAACAAAATATGAAAGTAAAGATGGATCGCATCTAAATTCATAAGCCATTTGAGAAATAAGTATACTACTATCAACACTGCTTTTTAATGCAGGCCAGCAAGCATTGCGAAGACTTTTATCTTGTACAATAAAATCACTTATTTTTAGCGAGTCACTTAACATTTGATCTGGTATAGATTTATGCTCTTTGAAATAACCAGTATTTTTAAAAAATTGATGCGTATTGCACAAGGATCGCATTTCATGAGATAGATTTTCTTGATAATGTTGACCTACAATGTCAACGCCATGCTGTAATAACCGCTTAGCAAAGTAGGTGTTATTACGTGTAATAGCTGCATCTAGAAAAGTTAACCACTCATGTTCTTGTGAATACTTTAGATTTAACCCGCTATTGAATAATAATTCTGCGCTTTCTTGGCAATCTCGATCTAGCAAACGAAACATCAGTGTGTGCGCTGTACTAGGATCGAAGTTTAAAAGTTTTCTAGAATCACCGCTGTTTTTCAGAACACAGCTAATTCTTTTACTAGATTCCTTATCATTTGTATTATCTGCATTTATTCCAATAAGACCTAGATAGTGATCACAGAGCTCCATTTTTGCAGCTTCAAATCTAGTTTCGTCATTTTTATGTTGATATCTTAGATTAGTTTTAATAACATAATCAAGCAAAATATCTAGTAGATTAGCTGCATTCTGTTGTGGATGCATTAATATTTCGCTAATTACAGGATGAACAACCATGCCTCCAAAAACTGAGTTGGCTGTTTGTTTATTAAGTCTACCTTGTGCAGAAAAATCCATTGCTATGCGACTACAATATTGCGCCTCATTAATAGGAAAGTCGCTATTTAAAAATAATGCTGCATACCTATCAGAGTTTTTACAGTTTTCCATATTTTCACAAAAAGATATAAACTCCGATACTAACTCTTCTGAAACTCTTGAGCATAATTCGCTAGCAGCAGCAAGCTCGTCTGAAAATCCGCCACGAGTTTTAACTAATATTCTTGCTTGTAAATGTTGCCTATTCTGTATTAATTCAACTACCTCTTGAACTAATGCAATATCCTCTGGATTCATGGTAAATCAGCATTTCCTTTATAAGTTTTTATTACTACAATAACACAATTCTAAGTAGAAAATCAATATTTTATTTTATTATCTATTTCTTCCTCCTTTATCTTTATCTCCTCTTTCAGCAGATTTTTTATGAAATTTCATTGCTTGTAATTTATTATTATAATAACTAACATCATTTTTATTGCCTCCACCATACTTGAGTGCATATTTTGCACCTCCAATTATTAAATTATGAATAAAATTACTCAAACGTGTTTCTCCTGCAATACGTCTTGGATTAAGCAGTTTATAGACTTCATATATTGCAAATCTTTTTAGATTTTTCTTTAGTTCTGCTCTAGACGGTTCAGAAATATATTCTAAGTTATCTTTATTTTGCTCTAAATCTTGATTTTCTTCTGCTAAGGTTCTTGTGTGCTTATATATTAACTCTTTACTTATTTTAGCAATTTGCTTAGTAATTTGCTGTTCAAGCTCTTGAGTTAATTTTATAGATGTAGAGCCTGAAGAATTACTAAGCAGTAATTTTTTAATTAATAGTATAATGTTTGTTTGCAGCTTTGATACATCTTGATTAATTTCAAAGTTACTAATTAATGCTTCTAATTCAGCTTCAAATTCTGCATTATTTTTTAATTTTTGGTAAAACTCATTGACCAAGTTATCAGAGGAAGTATCTTGACTAGAAGTAAAGATAGATTCTTTAGTCAAATTATTAGTATCTTCTTCATCAGGGTTATTTTTTAATTTATCATCATTATTATCGTCATTATTATCGTCAATCATAGCATAAATTCAGAATAAGGATTTATAAGAGCTTATAATATATCATATTTCAGCAGATTTTTTATGAAATTTCATTGCTTGTAATTTATTATTATAATAACTAACATCATTTTTATTGCCTCCACCATACTTGAGTGCATATTTTGCACCTCCAATTATTAAATTATGAATAAAATTACTCAAACGTGTTTCTCCTGCAATACGTCTTGGATTAAGCAGTTTATAGACTTCATATATTGCAAATCTTTTTAGATTTTTCTTTAGTTCTGCTCTAGACGGTTCAGAAATATATTCTAAGTTATCTTTATTTTGCTCTAAATCTTGATTTTCTTCTGCTAAGGTTCTTGTGTGCTTATATATTAACTCTTTACTTATTTTAGCAATTTGCTTAGTAATTTGCTGTTCAAGCTCTTGAGTTAATTTTATAGATGTAGAGCCTGAAGAATTACTAAGCAGTAATTTTTTAATTAATAGTATAATGTTTGTTTGCAGCTTTGATACATCTTGATTAATTTCAAAGTTACTAATTAATGCTTCTAATTCAGCTTCAAATTCTGCATTATTTTTTAATTTTTGGTAAAACTCATTGACCAAGTTATCAGAGGAAGTATCTTGACTAGATTATTATCGTCAATCATAGCATAAATTTGGTTTAAATTAAAGTAGGTAGAAAAAGTTGTAGTAAAAAAACAGCAATCATCAAAAGTTATATAATTAATATTATGGAAAATAGCACTCAAAAAAATACTCTCGAGCTCGTAGACTTAAACGTACTCATAATTTAGCAATATTATTTATTGATTATTTACAGCTAATAAAAATTGATAACAGAAGAAGTCAGTCAGGTTTAATTTTCATTTTCAAGGTTTACAAGATGTTTTCTGACGATAGATATCTATTAAAAGAAATGAAACTGCACAAATGCATACTGCTGTTATGTAAATTGCTGGAGCTATAAGATCATTAAAATATTGCCATAACGCTAAGCATATTGCGATGCTACTGCGGCCCCAGAATTCACAGCCAATAACATACCCAATTCCTATAAATAAATATTTGTTACCATCAACTTTTTGAACCAACCACACATTTAATAATGATGTAAAAACTACTCCACAAAATATTATCCAGCATTTGATTAAAATAATGACTTGTAATGTTAACTTTGGAAGATAAGTAAAGCATGGTATTATCGTTACAGCAAATAGTATTACTGCTAATAACATCCATATTTTATAATTATTACTCCGTATTATATGCCCTATAGCTACTATCATAGCAGCATCAAAATACATAAGTACATTACTATATGCAAGTATTTCTGTACGAGAAATATTACTAATTAAAGGTATAATATTATCTAATATAACAAATGGAACAGCATAAGTAATATAACTTAATCCATGCAAGCACGAAACTTTTAATAATAAGAAAAATTTAGATGATATGGTCTGATTAGATTTTGAAGAATGCGTCATAACATTTTTGTGATATGCAGTATAATTGACACTATTGCTATTTGAAAATATTACTAACCTAAGACATAATCCAATAATTCCAGTTAGCATTCCTAAAGCAAAAGCATATCGCCAGTTCGCAAATGATTCTGTGCTGCTACTTATTATAGTAGCAATAGCAGAAGCCAATATAATACCTATCATCGTTGAGCACTGGTAATAGCTATTAGCTTTAATAAACTCTTTACTTTTAACTGTATTAAATATAAGTATAGACGATATACCTACTTCTCCAGCTGCAAAAAACCCTTGTGTAACTTTAGCTAGAATTAACAAAATTGTAGCTGCTATACCAATAGATTCATAACTTGGAATAATAGAAACAGAAAAAGTTGAAAAAGCTACTCCGCTTAGAGTAATTAACAACACTTTCCTAGGATCAATAATATTAACTAACCATCCAAAAAACCATGCACCTACTGGCTTAGCAATAATGGTACAGGATGAGAACAAACTATGCACTACAATCAGAGAAATAACTTCGCTCTCAAAGTCAAGAAAATTACTCGCTAAGTATGGAGCTAGAAATATGTATAAAGCTGTGTTATAATGATCTAGGGCATTACCAAGCAAGACTAATAAAAAGGTTTTATTAGATTGAAACATCAATATTATTAAGTATTTACATAAAGTATTTTATATTTTTGCATATCATCTATACTTATTAATTGATTTTTTACTAACCTAAAAAAATAATTAAATGATTAAGAGCATAAATTTTTACTGTACATTAACTGAACTATTTAATCAAACTCTTTGTAAGTTATTGGAAAAATGTTATTCGACTTCTTTGAACACAATTACATTAGTAGATGAAAAAAAAACTGAAGAAGCTATAAATAATACTTTATGGTCTTTTAGTTCTACATCGTTTATTCCTCATGGTTGTAGTACCGATCCTGAACCTAGTAGTCAACCAATATATATCACGACTAATTATGAAAATCCCAATCAAGCTAAGATATTAGTACTAGTAATATTAAGCTCCAACTGCTGTAATGCTAACTATGATAACAACATAAGTTATTTTCAACAATTTGAAAGAATACTAATAATATTTAAGGAAAATGACAATAAATTGATAGATTACATGAATAATTATTACCATAGGCTTAAACAAGATGGATATTTGCCAAGTTACTTTAAGCAAAAACAACATAAGAATAAGCAAGGTCAATGGCAACTATTAACTGATGAATTAATTTAAGATAAATTCTTGAATTAAATATGATTTACTATTCTTCCATCATTCGGCGCCTCATCGCCCTCTCCTTTCTGTGCCTACGCTCTGATTCTTGCTTTTTTCTTACTCTCTTTACTGAAGGAGGCTCATAAAAGCGAGACATTTTCATTGAACGAAAAACAAGCTCCCTCTGCATTTTCTTTTTTAGACTTCTAATAGCCAAATCACTATTATTCGCATTAACTGGCACATGAATCACAATTTCATTACTCCTTAATCCTTAAAATATATAAAATATGCTTATTCTTGATTATTAGTAAATATAAGCTCTAATTAGTAATTTTACTTAATATTTAATTGTATTATTTGTGGTCAAAGTATATAATCAAAATCTGTTAAAGTCAATAATTGTAAACATTGATCATTGATATGGATAAGAAAAAAAGGCTAATTTTAGAACAATTAGTTGATCTAATTCCAGCACTAGGCTTAAATATAGAAGCATTATCTTTAGCATCTGAAAAGGCTGGTTTAGCTAACCATTATTGGGAAATATTATTCCCAAATGGACTAAAAGAGGTATCGTCTAACTTGGAAATTTTTTTTGATAAGCTAATGATGACTCAACTAAAGTCAATTAAAGACCCAGTTCGAACTCATCAAAAAATTATTACAGCTTTACAATATCGTATTAAATTGGTGCCACAAGAAGTTGCATCAAAACTATGTTTTTTTTATGCTATGCCAAATAATTATTCTACTGCTATAGCAAATAGTTGGGCTACTTGCAATAAAATATGGCACTATGCTAATGATAAATCAATGGATTTTAACTATTACACCAAACGTGCTTTATTAATGACAGCGTACTTACCAAGTATTGCATATTACATTACAGATAGTTCAAACGACTATCATAAAACAGATTATTTTATTACTAAAGTTATTGAAAAAATTCTCAATGCAGCTAAATTAAAGCAGAAAATCAAGTCTATAAAATTAGACGATATACCAATAGTAAGATTTTTTCTTTAAGATTAAGAAATATATTTTATATTACAGGATTCAGAAATGGCTACACGGCACAGCAGATATTATCCAGAAGTAGATACATCTCTCTCTTTACCATCTATAGAAAAAGACATTTTACATTATTGGAAAAAATATAATATTTTTATTAAATCTGTTAATTGGCATGCTGCTAAATCTGGAAAAAAAAGCAATGAATTTATTTTTTATGACGGACCACCGTTTGCTAATGGGTTGCCTCATTATGGGCACTTGCTAACTGGGTTTATCAAAGATACATATGCTAGATATCAAACAATAAAAGGGAAAAGAGTTGAGAGAAAATTTGGTTGGGATTGCCATGGATTGCCAGCAGAAATGGCTGCAGAAAAGGAACTTGGCATTTCTGGTCGTATAGCAATTACTAATTTAGGTATTGATAAATTCAATGAATATTGCCGCTCTTCAGTAATGAAGTATGCAAATCATTGGAAGGAATATGTACAGCGTCAAGCAAGATGGGTAGATTTTGATAATTCCTATAAAACAATGGATTTGAGTTTTATGGAATCAGTATTATGGGCTTTTAAACAACTATATAATAAGGGCCTAATTTACCAATCTATGCGTGTCGTCCCCTACTCCTGGGCTTGTGAAACAGCTTTATCAAACTTTGAGACTAAGCTGGATAATTCATATCGTGAACGAGAGGATAAAGCAGTAACAGTTGGTTTTATTTTGCATGAAAAACCAAAATCTGCTCCTCCAGGATTTCAAGAATATAGAGTGTTAGCTTGGACTACAACTCCCTGGACTTTGCCATCAAATCTTGCAATTGCAGTAAGAAAAGACATTGATTATATAGCAATACCATCACAGAATAAAGATATCTGCTATATATTAGGAAAATTCGCTTTAAAGAATTATGTCAAATCTCTTAATTTAACTTCAGAAAAGCAAGATATATATGTATCATTTAAAGGTGAAGAACTTGAAGGTATTCATTACCAACCATTATTTAACTATTTTTCTAACAAGCAAAATGCATTTAAAATTTTATGCGGAGATTTTATTACAGAAGAAACAGGTACTGGAATAGTACATATGGCTCCTGGTTTTGGAGAAGATGACCAGTTGTTATGTCAGCAACATAACATAGGGTTAGTCTGCCCAGTAGATAATGCAGGTAAATTTACCAAAGAAGTAACTGATTTTTTTGGTATGCAAGTATTTGATGCTAATGATAAGATTATTAATTACCTTAAAGCACAAAGTAATTGGATTAAAACTGAACAACATATACATAACTACCCTCATTGCTGGCGTACTGATACAGCATTAATATATAAAGCTGTATCATCTTGGTATGTAAAAGTTAGAGCATTTAAAGAAAGAATGGTGCAATTAAATCAACAAATCAATTGGATTCCTGAGAACGTTAAAGATGGGCTATTTGGTAAATGGATAGAGAATGCCCGTGATTGGTCAATAAGTCGTAATAGATTTTGGGGAACACCTATTCCAATATGGATTTCTAGTGATAATAATTATCCTAGAATTGATGTTTATGGATCAATTGCTGAATTAGAAAAAGATTTTGGAGTGAAAATTGATAACCTACATCGTCCATTCATAGATCAGCTTACGAGAGTAAATCCAGATGACCCAACAGGACAATCAATTATGAAACGAGTTGATGACGTTTTTGACTGTTGGTTTGAAAGTGGTTCAATGCCGTATGCTCAAGTACATTATCCATTTGAAAACAAAGAATGGTTTGAAACACACTTTCCTTCTGATTTTATTGTAGAATATGCAGCTCAAACTCGTGGATGGTTTTATACTCTTTTTGTCCTATCAACAGCATTGTTTGATCGTGTTCCATTTTTAAATTGCATATGCCATGGTGTTATTTTGGATGAAAATAGACAAAAATTATCTAAACGTCTTAACAATTATGTTGATCCTTTAGAATTATTTAATAAATATGGAGCTGATGCATTAAGATTTGCAATGCTATCATCTGGAGTAACTCGAGGTCAAGAGTTACTAATTGATAAGGATGAACAAATGGTATTTGATAGTTTACGATTACACTTGAAGCCATTATGGAATGCTTATCATTTCTTCTCTATATACGCTAATGCAGATAATATACAAGGAGAATGTATTACTTATTCAGAAAATGTACTAGATAAGTTTATTTTATCAAAACTAAAGATTGCTGTACAAAAAATAGATCAAGCATTGGCAACGTTTAACAGTGCTACTGCTTGTTCTGTATTTAGTAGTTTTATTGAGGTAATGAATAATTGGTATATTCGTCGTAGCAGACAAAGGTTTTGGAAAAATGAGAAAGATTATGATAAAAAATTAGCGTATAATGTTTTGTATACCTGCTTAAACTATATAGTCAGAGCCGCCTCACCTTTTCTACCGATGCTTTGTGAAGAAATATATCTAGGTCTATATGGCAATAAAAGAGATGGAAACATAAGTGTGCATTTGGTAGAATTTCCAAATGTTAATGATATTGAAATTGATGATCATTTAGTAACTGTAATGGATCAAATTATTACAATCTGCAGTGCTGCTCTTTATATTAGAAATACAGAAAATATTAGAACACGTCAACCTTTACAGTCTTTATCTATTATTCATTCCAAGGCTAGTCAGTTTCAGAAATTTGATTATTTAATCAAAGAGGAAGTTAATGTTAAAAACATTTTATATTACGAAAATACAAATGATTACATTAATTTTAAGCTAGTACTAAATTTTCCTCTTTTAGGAAAAAGAATACCTGAGCAGATTAAATCAGTAATACAAGCTAATAAAGCTAACAATTGGCAAAAGCTAGATGATGGAACAGTTAGATTAGGAGACATAGATCTGTTACCAGAAGAGTATTCACTAATAGCTGAACCTAAAACAAGCGATGGAGCTAAAGCGATAGGTAATGATGGAATAATTATGCTAGATCTTAGTATAACTAATGAGTTATATCTTGAAGGCATTGCTCGTGATTTAATTAGGTTAATTCAAAAAGCCAGAAAAGATGCACAGTTTCATATTTCAGATAATATTTATTTAGAAATTAGTAGTACTGGAATTGAAATTAATAATGCTATAGATAAATGCAAATCAATTATAACTCAGCAAACATTATCTAGTATATGCACTATTGATGTATATGATTATGTTTATTCTGATAAAATAGGTAATGATACTGTAACTATTAAAATAGCTAAAGCTGTAAGACATTGAATTAATGGTTTTATTGACATCTATTAGGAAAAAATGTATTTTTCTTACAATAATTTTTTTATAAGTTAGAAAAAGTTTGAGCGTTAGTAAATATGTTTATAATAGCTCAAGAATATAAACGGTTTATAAGTTATAT
Organism: Orientia tsutsugamushi str. Boryong; assembly: GCF_000063545.1. Classification (NCBI taxonomy): domain Bacteria; kingdom Pseudomonadati; phylum Pseudomonadota; class Alphaproteobacteria; order Rickettsiales; family Rickettsiaceae; genus Orientia; species Orientia tsutsugamushi. The sequence continues at coordinate 150,123 of NC_009488.1, read as the reverse complement.
AAATTATGGATCAAAACAAAAAAAACCCGATAATGCCAATTGCTACTGCAATTTGGTTAATCGATAACACAGCTCTAACATTTAAGCAAATTGCAGAATTCTGTGGTATGCATGAGTTGGAAATTAAAAACATTGCAAATGGTGAAGTAGCACAAGGAATAAAACCAATAAATCCAATTTTAACTAATCAACTAACTCAGGAAGAAATTGATAGATGTAGCAACAATTCAAGAGCTATATTGCAGCTTCATAAGGATGATACTGATTGCTTATTAGGTAACAAAAAAGTAAAAAAAGTAACTAGATATACGCCAATTGCAAGAAGACATGATAAACCTGATGCAATATACTGGTTATTAAGAACTTATCCTGATATTCAAGATTATCAAATTATTAAGCTAGTTGGTACTACTAAAACCACTATTAAAGCAATTCGAGAAAAAACACATTGGAATATGAAAGATATCCATGCACGTGATCCTGTATTATTAGGCCTATGTAATCAAATGGAACTGGATAGCGTTGTAAAAGACCTTTCATCAGATAATAAGTCAAAGTTAGATGCTGCAGTAGTTACTGAAGAAGCATAATTAATAATAAGTTTGTTATTCAATTGACAAAAATTATAGCATTTAATATTAATTTGTGGTATTTTACTTTGCAATAAATTGGGACGTAGCCAAGCGGTAAGGCAACGGTTTTTGGTATCGTCATGCGGTGGTTCGATCCCACCCGTCCCAGCCATCTTAGTTTATGTAATTATTTCTTTATATTTTGCTAATGATTATAATTTTAGCTTAAATTAGCTTAAAATTGATAAACTAACTCTTAAATTAATAAATACTGCTTATTCTAACTATTTCTCTGGATCGTATAATTACAGCTTTAAAATTTAGTTTACAAAGTATATCTTAATTAATTACTGTGTTCATATTTGGCAAATAGGCAACTTAAATGAAGAAAGAGGAAATAATTATATTAGGCTGTGGTTTCAATGGCATGATAACTGCACTAGGTCTAGCAAGTTACAATATTAAATCCACAATCATTGAAAAAAAAAATCTTTCAAATACAAACTATTTAGATACTAGAACAACAGCTTTAACTCAACGCTCAAAATCAATTTTTAAGAATTTTAATATTTGGAAAGATATTGAACCATATATCTCTAATATTAATGAAGTCTATGTCGTTGATAACAAATCAACAATGATGGTACATCTAAATGCCAGTAAATCAGAGTTTGATAGTATTGGGTATATGATTGAAAACAGTAACTTATATGTCAAATTAATAGAACTCGTTCAAAATAATCCTTTGATTAATGTAATTGATAATACTTCTTACGTATCGATTGATTCACATCAGCATAGTACTGCAATTGATATCAATACCAGCAGTAAAATCCATTGCGATCTCTTAATTGTTTGCGATGGCTGCAATTCAATTGCTAGAAAACAATATTTTGAATATTTGATTGATAAAGAGTATCATCAATCTGCAATAGTTTTTAACGTAAGACACCAAAAACAACACTTCGGGACTGCTGTTGAGCATTTTTTGCCTAATGGTCCGTTTGCTGCTTTACCTTTAGCTGATCAGCAGGTATCTTCAATAGTATGGGTAGAAAAGAGCAATCTAGCAACATTATACGCTCAAATGGATAAAAAATCTCTAACTAATTATGTTCAAGATAAATTTGGTTGCTCTCTTGGAAAAATTGAAATTATTACGACTCCAGTGTTATATCCATTAAAAGCTAAAATCGCAAAACAATATTATCATAATAACGTTGTATTAGTCGGAGATACTGCTCATATGATTCATCCTTTAGCTGGACAAGGGTTAAATCAAAGCATAAAAGATATTAATAGCTTAACTGATATATTATACTCAAGGAAATCATTAGGACTAGAGATGACAAGTAGTGAATTTAAACTTTATCAAAGAGATAGATTCTTGGATAATTACACAATGTATTTACTTACTGATAATCTCAATAGACTATTTTCTAATAATTTACCTTTGCTTGCTACAGTTCGTAAAATCAGCTTAGGGTTACTAGATAAATCTGTTATATTAAAAAGAATGATTATGAAATATGGTATGGGTAGCTATTCCGTTGGTTCTAAAATAATAAATATTGCAAATTATATTTTTTAAGTTACATTCAAGTAATAAATTATATTTAACACTAAAATGATTTATAGGATTAAGTAATGAATATACATGAATATCAGGCAAAGGAAATCCTTAGTAAATACAATGTTCCAATTCAGCCTGGAATTGCAATACTGAAGTATGAAGATATTGATTACGCAATTGACTCACTAGCTACTGATACATTTGTTATAAAAGCTCAAATACATGCAGGCGGTAGAAAAATAGGTGGCGGCATTAAAATATCAAATGATAAAAATGAAGCAAAAAACTTAGCAAAGAATATGTGGGGAATGAATTTAGTAACTCCACAAACTGGTCCTAAAGGACAAAAAGTGCAAAGAATATATATTGAATCTGCTGCTAAGATCAAGCTAGAGCTATACTTAGGAGCAGTGATAGATCGGTCAAATCATTGTATTACTTTTATGGCATCTTCTGCAGGAGGAATTAATATTGAAGAAGTAGCTCATACTAATCCAGATAAAATCATCAAAGTTAAGATAAATATTTTAACTGGTATACAACCATTTCATAGTCGTAAAATTATTTTTCAGCTTGGCCTTACTGGAGATTTAGCAAAACAAATGGCTAAAATAATGAGTGCAGTTTATAGCATGCTAATTAATACTGATGCTACTCAAGTTGAAATTAATCCTCTAATTATTACTTTGGACGATAAACTAATAGCACTTGATGCTAAAATAAACTTTGATGATAGTGCTTTGTTTAGGCAGCCATTAATTCAAGGAATGCGTGATGAAGATGAAGAAGATCATCTAGAGTTAAGAGCTACTAAAGCTGATTTAAGTTATGTTAGAATGAATGGCAATATTGGATGTATGGTTAATGGGGCTGGTCTAGCAATGGCCACTATGGATATTATTAAGCTTTATGGGGCAGAACCAGCTAATTTCCTGGATGTTGGAGGAAGTGCTGATAAGAAAAGAGTAGCAGAGGCCTTAAAAATTATATCATCTGATCAAAATGTTAAAGGAATATTAATTAACATTTTTGGAGGAATTATGCGATGTGATATTATTGCTGAAGGAGTATTAGCAGCAGCTAAGGAAATAAATTTATCTATACCTTTGGTTGTTAGATTAGCTGGTACTAACTTTGAACTTGGTAAAGAAATATTAAGTAATTCAAAATTACAAATAGTAGCAGCTAATGATTTAGATGATGCTGCTAGAAAAATAGTTGAAGCAGTTAGTTAAATAAGGAAAAATGTATGTCAGTATTGGTTGATAGAAATACTAAAGTTATATGTCAAGGTATAACAGGCGCTCAAGGAACTTTTCATACTGAGCAAGCATTAAAATATGGAACTAAAATGGTTGGAGGAGTTACCCCAGGTAAAGGTGGACAAACTATCTTGAATTTACCAGTATATAATTCTGTTGATGAGGCTGTTCAAAAAACTGGAGCTACAGCTAGTGTAATATATGTTCCTCCAGCTTTTGCTGCTGACTCTATATTTGAAGCTATTGATGCTGGTATAGAATTATTAGTTTGTATTACAGAAGGTATTCCAGTGCTTGATATGCTAAAAATCAAGCAAGTATTGAAAGGGAGTAAAACTAGGTTAATCGGACCAAACTGTCCAGGGATTATTACTCCAGAGCAATGTAAAATTGGAATTATGCCAGGACATATTCATAAAGCAGGTTCAATAGGAATTATCTCTCGTTCTGGAACTTTAACTTACGAAGCAGTAGCTCAAACTACAGAAGTTGGATTAGGTCAATCAACATGTATTGGTATTGGTGGAGATACAATTAATGGTACTAGTTTTGTTGATTGTTTAGAATTATTTCTAGCAGATGATGATACCAAAGCAATAATTATTATTGGAGAGATAGGTGGCAGCGCAGAAGAAGAAGCAGCAGATTTCTTAAAATCATCTAGAATTAAGAAGCCAATAGTGGGATTTATAGCTGGAGTAACTGCTCCTCCTGGCAAAAGAATGGGACATGCTGGAGCAATAATAGATGGAGAAAAAGGAGCTGCCAGCAGTAAATTAGAAGCATTAAAAAGCGCTGGAGTTTGTATTGCAGAATCTCCTGCAAAAATCGGGCAAACAATGTATAATTTATTACATAATCTCTAAATATTGAATTTTAAATTTAATAACTAAAATATTTTTTAGTAGTTTTTTGAGACAAAACTACTCCTATAATGAGCGGAATGATGGAAAAAGCTAGCTTTCAAGAAATATTGTTACATCCAGGTATTTTTTTAATATTATCGTCTGCAATATTATATATCTTTAGATACTTTAAAATCTTCAATATGTTAGCTGTCTTTTTACCAGTTATAGCAGCTATCATATGTAGTGCGCAACCAGAAAGTGTGTACTATAATTTTTATGAAATATGGCAGTTTTCCTTTCAATATAACTACTATAATAAAATAGCATGTTTATGTATTTTGTTATGTTCTAGCTGTATTAATTTATCAGCTTGGAAAAACCAACATTGTAGCAACTTTAGCGTAATTATAGCTATGTTATATACTGGAATTAGTATTATTTCAATGCTGTCAGTAGATTTTTCAACTATGGTTTATAGCTTAGAATTTGCATCTTTAGCAGCAGTTTTAATGATATATAATAAAACCAATGAATCTCAAATTGAAACAGCTTACCAGTACTTAATAGTACACTCATTGAGTATTATGCTAATATTAGCAGGTAGCAGCATTATAATTAGTTCATATGGGTTACCAATTATTAATTTGGCTAAGTTGATACAAGATTTTGAATATAATAGCTACCTAACTTTAGCTGCAATAATTATATTACTAGGGTTACTGATAAATATTGCTTGCCCGATATTTTCATATTGGTTAGTAGATAGCTATTCTATAAGTAAAACAACAGGAAGTGTTTATTTATCAATGCTAACTACTACAATAAATTTAATATGGATATTCAAACTATTCCTAGGATTAAAAATATTAATAATAATTGGTATATTTATAACTGCATTCGGTATTATTTATTCTATTCTAGAAAATGAAATTAAAAGATCTTTCTCATACTCTTCTATTGCAAAAACTGGCATTATACTTGTAATGCTTGGAATATATGAACATAACACTGATTACAATGCATTAAGTAATTATAATCAAGAAGCAGTCCTAATGTTTTTATGCATAAGCTATATTCCGTGCCAATGCGTTATTATGTTAATATGTGGTTGGTTAAAAGATAAATATACCTTAACTTCCTTTACTGATTTTAGTAATAAGATGGTTACTATAGATCCAGTTTTACTAATTGCTATTGGTTATAGTTTAGCATTATTTTTTGCTACCCCTTTTACAACCTTTTACTATACTAATGTATTAGCATTAAAAAATAATAATATTATTTATTTCCTCAATATTATTATGGCAACACAGCTATTATGTATTCCTTTGACGTCGATCTGCAAAAATGTAAGAATAATAAAATTTTCTCAAGTATATGGAATAGATGGTACAAAATATATTAATATAGCAGAATACATTGCAATTATATGCTTCATTACTATTAATTTAATACTATATTTCTATATCGCAGATTTTACATACCTATTGCAACAACTAACAATAATTACTGCTGGACTTATTGCTAACTATGTTAGCTGTCCTACAAAAATTTCAGGAAAAATACTATTGCCAGAAAATATCATATATCACAAAGTTTGTAATTTTATTGATTTATACAGCAATAAATTCTTTTCTTGGCAATCAAAATTACAATTTCCTAAAATTCTAAGATTAAGTAATAACTTAGAGCTAAGTAACAGCTTAACTATAGTAGCAACCATCTTAATCTTATTAACCATCATCATTATTGATATTATATAACAATAACTTTTTACAAGATGTAAGTTAGTATCGGCAGTAAAACAAATAATGGTTTTTTCCAGATAAGAATATGAATCCTGCTCTAGAAAATTTGAAAAATACACAACAGCTATCTTTTTGATTTATGCTATTATTAACTTCTTGTATTACTATTAGTTTAATATTTGTAATTACATTTAAATTAAATAACGTGCTAAATGCTTATAGTTATTATATTTTGGAGCTAACTTATCAACAGGAGAAGGAAAAAATACTCCTCCGTCTTTAATGTAATATTGCAGTAACTCTACTAAGCCTAACTCATGTTTATCTAACATTTCTTGATCTACTGTTATTTCTGTAAACTCAAGTAATGGCTTAGTAGAAGTAATTTTAATATAAATTATTTTATTAGGCATAATTGTAGGTAAGTCTTTAAACCCACCTTTATATAGTATAATACTTTCAATAATTAATTGAGTTGCTATTCCATGCTGTACTTCTTTTTTATTAGGAACTGTACCAGTTTTAAAATCGATAATGTAGCATTCACCATTTTGTGAATATTCTATTCTATCTGCTATAGCCATAATATTTAGCGCATGATTATTAATATTTAGTGAAATTTGTCCTAACTGTTCCGAAAAAATCTTAAATCCTTCATTTCTCCTCTCCATATCAAATCTCACAAATTCCTCAGCTAATTGATGCAGCTTAGTTAGCCATACCATTTTAGCAAATGAACTACAGTTGTAACAATCTATTAATTGTTTACCTATATCAATAAAATAGTTTATTAATTTACTTTCCTCCATATCCTTGTAGCAAATAGTATACCTATGAATTACAGTATGAATAAAGTCGCCAAATTTCGCTTGTGTTAATTGATCATCATTTAGTATTACTGGTTTTAGTCTTAATATATTTTTAGCGTAAAATCCATAAGGATTTCTAATTAGCATTTCAATATCTGTTGCAGATATCGTTTTGACTATATCAGCACTAGACAGTAACATGCCAGACGATATTTGGAATGTTGTAGATTTATTATCCACAGAAGTATAATTTTGATTATGTTGAAGCTTTAAGTCATTTACTCTAATGCGAATTAAAGGATTTTTAAAAGCAAGAAGTTGTAATTTTAAGATAAATTGAGAATCGTTAGTCTTACCTGATGCAGTAAATTGAGAATTGGTCAAACTAACATGAGCTTTCTGTAATATAGTATATAATATATATTGTTTTCTATCATAATGAGCATTACGTTCAATTAATCCTAACTTACTGTATATAGCTTGGTTAAGCCATGGATTTTGAATTGAGTTACCAGGCCAATGATCATTATTAAATTCTGGTATAATAATATAATCTGCACTTAATAATATAGCGCTATCTGCGCCTGTAATAACAACATTAGCATTATAATCATGTTCATAGTTAAATTTAATCATAGTAACCAATTCTGTAAGAACATTGCTAAAATCTCTAATATCAATATTCCCAAACTGCTTAGCAATATGAATAACTTCTTTTAGAACATCAGATATTCTTTTACTGAATTGAAATTGCCAAATTTTTCCTTCTGTCAATTTTTCAGCTGCTTGCAATAAATCTATAATCAGCTGATCACACAAAATAGTATTACAATTATAATATATCCATAAATTATCTAAAGCGCTAAGAATAAAAGTAGCCCATTTTTGCAATTCGCTATCATCTTTACTAATAGTTAAATCAAGTAAAATTTGTTTAAGTTCTGATTGTTGAAACTTATTTTTTAAAATCAGATTTTCAAATTTATTACTGCTACTACTAGTAAGTAATGGAGTTTTAATTAAATTAATAAATTTACTAATGCTAAAATTGCTAGATACTAAATCTGCTAATACTAGTATAAAATTTATTTCTAATAATTGCTTAATATCAACATTTGTAAGATTAGCATAGTTTATCTGATACTTGCTTAAGTGCATTGTCAACAAAGTAGTAAAGCTTGAAGTAGTAGTAACAACTAAAATTTTATTATGTTTAGCATTAGCTTTGATTAAATAGTTATGAATCATAGCTGCAACTAACTTAGCTTCATCATATTGGCTGTTAACCTTAACATATTCAATATCAATAGGAATATCACTGTTAAACTTAGTATCTGATGCTACTAAGTTTAACTTTGGCAAATCTAAAAACTCTGATAATTGTATAGGTTTATTTTTTGTTGGTAATGCTATTTCTTTAGCTAGATATGTTACATCATCTAGTGAAATATTGCATGATTTAACAAAATACTGAAAATCATATAAAGTATTACTTGAATTTTTTACACTATAACACAATTCTTCTAAATAAATTGGTGGAAAAATTACATTTCCAAACTCCAAAGAAAGTACTTCCTTAAAAATTATCAGCTCTAGCTTACTAGTTGGTAATAACCCTGCTAAGATAACTATATTCGAACTTAGGTTAGATTTTAATAAATCTTGTAGTTGTGAAAAAATATCGCTTTTACTATCATAACTGCTGTTACTATATAATTTACTCCACTCAATATATGCCAAGCTTAAGAATTTATATGTATTTTGCCAGTATTCTGAACTATCCATTTGATCAACAAAATCTTTTAATTGAGTTAGATTGATTTGTTGACTTTCTAGTTGTTGAAAAAGATGTAATAATTTTCCACTTAACTTAAGAGCATCACCTAAACGAATCTGTTGTTGATTATGTTGTTGAATAATTTTAGAAAGTACTGCTTCTTGTTCATAAGAACTTAACTGGCAACAAATAGATAACGAGTAGTTACTAGCAGCAATAAAAGAAGTAATAAATTGTTTTAATGTTAACACATCTGGTAATAACATAGCTTCTTTTTGAGCTGTAAGCATTATTATTTTTTTGAGTTCCTGACATTGTTGACTATAAGGTAATATAACCTTAACCTTATCAAGTGATGATGTATAATTTTTTAATAAAAAATTAGCTAGTAAAAATAGAAAATCATCATTTGGCTTAACATAGTATATACTCATGTGCTAAATATTAAGTAACATATTATTTTCAATAATTAATTTTTTAAATAAAACTTCATATATGCATTCGTTGCAATAAAGCTTAATAGTAGGTAGATTATTGATATATCAATAAAATACCTAGTGTAATGACTCATACCAATAAATACAATAAATAGAGATACTAAATTAGTTAAGCTGTTAATATATAATATTCTTTCTAGATTAGACTTAGCTAATAAAAAATTGACTATTAAAACAAATATACATCCTGTTAAAATAAATAGTCCTACTATAAGTATCATTGCCTAATCTTTAATATTCTATTTTTTAGCTTAAGAAAGTCAGCATATAGCTCAGTGTTATCTAATACAGCATTTTCTGCATTTAAAACATGAACTAATATTTTATCCTGTGTTGTGTCTACTACTGCTGTACCAGGAGTAAGAGTAATGCTATTTGCATATATTACTTTTTCTACCTCAGAAAGTTCGCTAAATTCTATCCATAACATACAAGAGTTAAGCTGAAAATTATCTTGCCAAATAATCCTAGTAACAACTATAGCAGATTTTACTACTTCAAATAATAACCATATACAATACACCATAGATTTTATAATAGGAACTGGCGTAATAGAAAATAATTTGAAATACAAAGATACAAAATAAGTTATGAAAATAGATATCAAACTTAAGTATGAATGATGATATATATCCCCTAGCCCCATCAGCCCAATCCAAGCAGTAAGTAAAGCAACTAAATGCTGTAATTTAGCGTACAACATATATTTTATCTAAAAAGATATTGAATATAATACATTATATTCAATATTAATTAATTCTTCTAGCTGTAACTATACTTACTGGAATACTAATAATATAACTTAAAGCAAATGCAGGAATAATATACCATGGATAAATTAATAGAGTAACTCCTATTGTAGCAAATAATAATAAACAAATCCAAATATATTGAGGTCTAATAACAATATTCTTTATTGAAAATGTAGGAATCCTGCTTGCCATTAAAAAACCAACAATTAGTAAGTAAATATTAATACAAAGTTTATAATTTCTAATTTGCAAGCTCCAGATTGGAAGAATATCAAAATCTAGCATAACAGGCATTAAACACAACAATGCACCTATAGGAGCAGGTACTCCAACAAAAAAATATTTTTTCTTATTACTAGTTTCATTATTTAGTATACCAATATTAAATCTTGCTAATCTAATAGCTATACAAATGACAAATACTAATACAGATATCCAAGACACTAATTTTTGCTGTTGAGTAGGAGCTAGCCATAAATATGTGACTAATGCTGCTGATAATCCAAAATTAACAAAATCACAAAGTGAGTCTAACTCTGCTCCAAAAGTAGAAGTAGCATTAAGTAGTCTAGCTATTCTACCATCAATGCCATCAACTACTACAGCAACTAATATACAAACTACAGCTATCTCCCATTTATTATCAAGCGCATATCGTATAGAACTTACGCCTATAGATAACCCTAATAATGTAATTATACTAGGAAACAACTTAATAAAAGGCATTGGATAGCTTAATTTAGGCTTTTTAAAAAGCTGATATCTTCCCATCACATTTCTAACACATTATTCGATATTTAAATTTTTTATCTGCATAATATATTATTTAGTGTCATACTTTGCAGGTGCAATTCTTTTTGATTTAAAATCAGCAAGTATTGTTTCTCCTCCTATACAGCTTTGGCCTACAGCTACTAATGGCACAGTTTTTTTAGGTAAATAAATATCTACCCTACTCCCAAATCTGATTATACCAAAACGATCACCAGCACTAACCTCATTTCCTTCTTCTAAGTCACAAACTATTCTTCTAGCAATTAATCCAGCTATTTGCACAAAAACTATTGTTTGCTTATCAGTAGTTTCCATTACTACAGATTGACGTTCATTATGAATACTTGCTTTATCAAGAGAAGCATTTATAAATTTACCAGGGTTATAATTTAATGATACAATTTTTCCATCAGCTGGTATTCTATTCACATGAACATCAAGTACGCCTAAAAATATACTAATTTTTAACATTTCCTCTTCTAGCAAACCTAATTCTGGTGGTGGCATAGCATGAAGAATAGATTGTATTCTACCATCTGCAGGACTAATTACCAATCCTGACTCTTTAGGAACTACACGATTAGGATTACGAAAGAAATAAACACAAAAAATTGTTACAAGAGCTCCCATCCAGCCAAGTGCTGTACTAAACGAGCCTAGTAAGAAAGTTACAGCTGCTGATATTACTATAAATATATATCCTTCCTTATGTATTATTTTTGAAAAATCTTGTATAGGCATAATTACATACTCCTTTTATAAATGCACTTTCAACTAACTAAGTTAAATTTTTTATTTTACTTATCTAAACTAGAGTTATTTTTTGCTTAAGCATATAGCAACGTTACAAATAGATTCTACTAAATTCTTAAAAACTATACCAATTTTACTCAACTCATTATAGTAAGTTTTTGCAATTATCTTATGTTCGATTTCTTCTTGATGAAATCTTTTAATCGCGATTGTTAATTTTTTTTCACGCTCTGCAAATATTAATTCTAGTTGCCTAATCTGATCTTGGTAATGTTGATCAATAGCATTCTCAACTGCTTCAGTATAAAGCATTGCCCATTTAGTGCCAGTAATAGCTGTAATAGCACCTGATATATACCCCAATGTATGCCATACTGGCATAAAGAATGTTGGACGAATTTTTCGATTTTGTATTTGCTGAGCAAAAAAAGCACAATGCTCCTCCTCATGATTTAGCATAGACATAATTTGTGCTTTGCATATTTTATTATTTATAAAATTTATTTGTCCTTTATAAATTCTGCATGCTCCATACTCACCAGCATAGTTTACTCGAATCATTTCAGCTATTTTAGCATGACGATCTTGAACAAATATTGGCCTTGGCATATTTACAATAATATAAATTAACTACGCAACAAAATAACAGTAATAGTATACTCCATAGAAAGTTCATTACTGCCATGGACATGTCCATTATTTTAAATGGAACAACTTTGCAACTTTTAACTACAGGGATAGTTTCAAGTAATTTAATTCTTTCTTTAACTGACAAATTTTTTGACATTATTGTATTAACTTTACAAGTTTTAGGTTCGCTAAAGATCTCTTTTTCTATTCCATAGTGATAACCTGATATAAGAGCAGATATTGCAAAATTCAATATTATAACCTTATGTAGAATATTACTAAACCTTGAGAAGGATATACCTAATATACTTAAAAAAAACAATATATAATATGGCCACCTTTGGTAAGTGCATAAAGTACAAGGAACTACTCCAAGTATATATTCTACATAGTAAGCAAAAGATAAACTCACAATTGGAACAATAGCTAATACAATAAAGAACCTTCGATAACTATTCAGTATTAATCCTTTTAATATTGTATCAATCATTTTAATTCAATCATAGTTTATGTAAGTAATTTTTTTCAAATTTACAGTTATTATAATAAGGTTTACAGTATTTTTTAAGTAAAAACTACTATATAATGCTTTATAATGCTTTTTTAGCTCTAATAATTAATTATTGAAAGTTTAAGACTAAATGTTAGAATTTTTGAATCATGTAATGCAATCAAAAGCATGGCCATTTATTGAAGCACAAAAAATCCTGAATAAACTAAACTACAAGGTTCCATCTAAGGGCTATGTTTTATTTGAGACAGGTTATGGTCCTTCTGGATTACCGCATATTGGCACTTTTAGCGAAGTTGCAAGAACAGTAATGGTAATTGAAGCATTTAAGCAACTATCCAATATACCCACTAAGCTGATATGCTTTTCCGATGATATGGATGGTTTAAGGAAAGTACCAACTAATCTTCCTAATCAAGATATGCTTAAGAAGCATCTTGATAAGCCTTTAACATCAATTCCAGATCCGTTTAATGAAGCAAAAAGTTATGGTGACTACATGAACGGCAAGCTAATACAATTTTTAAATACGTTTAATTTTACATATGAATTTTATAGTGCTACAAAATGCTATAATTCTGGAATGTTTGATAACATGTTATTAAAAGTTTTAGCAAACTATGAAAAAATCATGGAAATTATGTTGCCAACATTACGTGAGGAGCGACAAGCAACTTATTGTCCATTTTTACCAGTTTGTCCAGAAACAGGTAAAATATTACAAATTTCAGCAATTAAAGTTAATAAAGATGCAGGTACAATAACTTTTCAAGATCATAATACAGGCAAAATTTTTGAAACAGAAGTTACTAAAGGCAGGTGTAAGCTACAATGGAAACCAGATTTTGCAATGAGGTGGGCAGCATTAGAAGTAGATTATGAAATATATGGCAAAGATCATATGATAAATCAACATATATATTCAAAAATATGTCAAGTGCTTGATGGAATTCCTCCTATACAATTTTTTTATGAATTTTTTCTTGATGATGCAGGAGCTAAAATCTCTAAGTCTAAAGGAAATAGTATTACTGTTGAACAATGGTTAACTTATGCTCCTATGGAAAGCATGTTGTTATTTATTTACCAATCCCCTACTAAAGCAAAAAGGTTGCATTTTAATGTTATTCCAAAAAATGTTGATGATTACTTAGCATTTATAAAAAAATACCATCAAACAGATGATCAAGTAGCTAAGTTAGCTAATCCAGTATATCATATTCACTTAGGGAATGTTCCAAATATTGATACTTATAATTTAAATTTTAGTCTATTACTTAATCTAGCTTCAGTATGCAATCCAGAAAATAAATATGTATTATGGGGATTTATTAACAAATATGCACCAGATGCATGTGCAATCAGCTGTCCATATCTTGATCAGTTAATAGAGTTTGCTATTAGGTATTATAATGATTATGTGAAGGTACAAAAAAAATATCTAATACCATCAATGCAGCAACGTACAATCTTAGAGCAAATTGACCTTACATTAACTGATTTATATGAAGCAGATGCAGAAACGATTCAATCTGCAATCTATAAAATTGGTATAAACAATGGATATGATAGTAATCTAAGGTGTTATTTTCAAGAACTGTATCAAATTTTACTTGGGCAATTAGATGGGCCAAGACTAGGTTCTTTCATAAAACTATTTGGTATTGATAATACTAAAGCTCTTATTAAAGAAAAATTAATAAATAACTAAATAGTATAGCTTACAATAAAACTTAAGAAATGAAGTACAGTACTTACAATCAAGAATTATGCAAAATTTTTATGATTAGCACAATTGAATATAATATTTTTGTCCAAAGCGCCATAAAGTACATCGTATAGAAAAATGGCGCACCTAAGAGGACTCAAACCCCTAACCTCATGATCCGTAGTCATGTGCTCTATTCAGTTAAGCTATAGGTGCATAACACAACATTAAATTACTTTCTTATTTAATGTTACTTAGAATCTTCAAAAACTTACCACTCAGTAGTGGTAGAGTATATTAGTAAAATATGTTACTGTCAAGAATGTACCATAATGTATGGTTTTAATAGCAAAGTTTGATATAAGAATTTACATATTTTTGTTCAAGATACTTGCTAAAGTTCTCTATTAAGCAAAAAATTATGGCAGTTCTTCTTGCAAAGCTTTTACATCTTCATTCTTAGTTTTGCAGAAGGTCTAATATATTTCGCTTAAGCATAATTATTTAGCAAGTGGTACAGTATTTTTCTCTTGTAATTGCAATTTATCAGTAATGCTTGTATTTTTTTTAGATGACAAATTAGCAAGTATAATGGCATTAATAAAAAAACACGTTGCTAATATAACAATTATTCGCGTTAAAAAACTGGTAGCAGCTTTTGATGTTACAATTCCCATTCCTTCATTCCTACCAGATAGCCCACTTAAACTATCCGCTCCAGTTTTGTGAAGTAATATTGCTGTAACTAATAATACTGATATTACAATATGTATAAAAAGTAGTATATTCATCATTTTATTTAATCTAAACCTTGAACTGTTTTTATTATTGTAGTTAAACTTTCTAATTTTAAAGATGCTTTACCAATTAATACTCCATCAATGCCAGCTGTTAGAATTTGGTTAATATTATTAGCTGAAACAGAACCACCATATACTATTTTAACACTATTTTCAATATTATGAGGTATATACCTATTTTGTATTTCTCTAATCATAGTTACTACCTCATAAATATCATCAATGGTAGGAACCATACAGCTGCCAATTGACCATACTGGCTCATAAGCAATAATAATATTCTTAGTAAAACTAAAAGATATACTACTTAACTGTTGAGCTATATATTGAAGATATGTTTTATTTTTTCGTGCTTCAATTGGTTCTCCTATACAGACAATTGGAACTATTGCATTATTGATACAATTTCTTACTTTTGATGCTATTGTATTAGCATCCTCATAAAATAATAACCTTCGTTCTGAGTGTCCTACTATAGCATAGTTCACATTTAAGTTTTTCAACATACTAGCACTTATCTCACCAGTATATGGGCCACTACTTTCTGTAATCATGCTTACATCTTGAGCTGAGAAATGATATGTGTCATTAAATTTTAATTTAAGCCCAGATAAATATAAATTTGGTACAGCAAATATCACTTTAGCAATATTTAAATTGCCATGTAAGCTAGTTATTAAATTTAGGTAATTGCAAGCTTCAGAAAAACTAAAGTGCATTTTCCAATTAGAAACTACAATTGATTCCATGCTTTAAGATAAAAAATTACTTGCAGATTTATAATACTTAAATATTGTATTGGTATATACATATATTATACAAGTTACAGTGTTAAATAAATTAAGAACAGCTTCACATAGCATTGCGTTTAAAATCTTAATATTAATTTTAATATTAGCCTCTGTTTTCTGGAGCATAGGTACAATGTTTCATTCAAATGACAACAGCTCTGACATTGTAACTTTTACTAAGGCTAAAAATATTACTAAAAGTGAGTTTATGCAAGCACTAAAACTAGCAATGCATCAAATACCACAAAATTCTGATCAAAATATTCTTACACAAAATAACATAAGAGAACTAGTATTAAGCAATTTAATAAGTACTCACGTATTAGAACAATTAGCGCATGAATATAATTTAACTTTAAGTACAGCAGCAGTTTTTAAATTTATTCAAAATTCAAAAGCTTTTAATAATAACCAGAATTTTGACATCAATATTTTTAGGAACATACTCAAAAATTTACATATCAGTGAACCACAATATTTTGATCAAGCCACAAAACAGCAATTATCAGAAATATTATTACATCAGTTTATTAATAATAATTATGTTCCAAGTATACTGACCAAAAATATTATTAATTTATCTGCTGAAACACGAAATATTCAGCTAGTAAGTATTGATTTGCAAAATGAACAGTTACAATCAACTCTTGATTCACCATCAAGCGAACAATTACAAGAATTTTACAATAATAACCAATCTAAGTTTGAAAAACCAGAGCAGCGTCATATTAGCTATATAGTACTTGATAATAATTATTTTAAAAATAAAGTTATTGTTGACAACAAATCACTAGAAGAATTCTATCGCACTCATAGTGATCAATTTTCAGAAAAAAATAGCTTTACCAAAAATATTGCTGAGGTTAGGGAAAAATATGTTAATCATCAGGTTGATAAGTTATTTAATGATACTATAACACTATTGGAAGATGAAGTAGCATCAGGCAGTAATTCATCAGAAATAGCTAAAATGCTAAATGTAAAGCTACTAACATTAAATAATGTAACTAAGCAAAAATTAGCCAATAATAAAATTTTGAGTAATGTTACTGATGCTATTTTTGCATTAGAAGAGCATGAAACATCATATCCGCTTGATGTTTCATCAAAGATGCTGATTATAGTCAGTATTCAAAAAATCATTCCTAGTGCCGTTGAAAAATTTGATAATGTACTTAATCAAGTCCAAGAAGAATGGAAAAAAAATACTATCAGAGAACGCAACATTGAACTTTTAAATAAGTTTCAGCAAACGACTAACGCTGATAATTTTATTGCTGATGCTAAGAAATATAAACTAACTGTAAAACCAAATGTAATAGTAACAAGATTAAATAACAATACTATAGAACTTCCTAAAGAATTTGTTGAGCAATTGCTAACTTTAAAAAAACGTCAAGTTTCAAATGTTTACATCTCTACATCAAACCAACATGCTTATGTAGCACTCATATCGGCAATTACAACAGATCGTGACTTAACAACAAAATTTTTGTCATTAACAGAAGATATTAAAGGTAGCTTTAAAAATTTGATATATCATGAGTTGGTTACCTACCTATATAATTTATATAAAGGAGAAGTTAAATAATTTCTCCTTTTATAGGCTATATTATAATTTAATTAGTATCACTATCATAACCTCCGCATGCACCACCAACCACCATATCGCCTGAAAGTCCATCATCCTCTCCATCACAACATCCTTGATCTGAATTTTCTACTGGATCGTCTGTACTATCAGATTTAGAGAAAATACCTTGAGACGCAAGGCCAGATACATATATTAATTTCATTCGTTGCTCCAAAGTTTTGCCACTAAATATACCAGATTGAGGATTAAGCTGAGTTTCTGATGAAGTATTCGCATTCTCAGCAGCAGCACAATATTTAGTTAATATGTTAGATGAAGAGATTGGTTGTGATTGTTCATCAGGTGTTTTTGGAAAAATAAATCCACTTTCTGGATTACATGAAGGACTAATAGAACTAATAGGACTAGGCGTCATTACCTTCACTTTAACATTTTCACTAAATGAAACATGTTTTTCAGAACTGCGTTCTTTACCAGTTGCACCTCCAGAGCTATTCTCATTTTGCTGCTGAACTTTCTGATTCTCTCTTGTCTCCTTACTTTCATTAGCTTCAGCCATAGCTGCGCTACTAGCTGGTCGAAACGCTTTTGGATTAAGCTGCAATGCTTTTCTTAATCGTTTAAACATACATACCTTTTTTTATTAAGTGATTAAAGCAATTAGTTTATCGAAGTTCAACTAATAATTGAATAGTAGCGCAACTACCTAATAAAATCAATCAAATATTATTGCTATAGTTAAACTAGTATAAAACAGTTATATTATATAAATATGACTTTTCAAAAAACATATCTAGTCCATAGTAATAGCTAAACTATTATAACTGTTTTATAGTAGCTTAGCTATATTATGTCCATCCTTTTCTATCATAGTTTTTAAATGAGGATGTTTATGAAAACTTGCATTGTCCATCACAACTATAGAATTAAATTATTAGGTAATTTCAGTATTAAATCCTGTTCTATCCCCAACAGTTAAAAATGGCAGTATTAACATTGAAGTTAAAATTGATACAGTTAGCAGCTATTTATCTACTAATACCACTATAACATTAGTTCTTTTTGATAAATGCTAAAACGCCATAACATCTCATGCTTTTTGCTACATATCCGTGAGTTCTAGGTATCTATGAACAAAACCGCTCTCATCTGCGTAAATACAATAACCTTCCCGCAAATTTTACATCTTTTAATAAAGCTTAACTATCGCGCTAACTTTTTTTCAAGCCAGTTAGAAATCAATCAAATTTTGCATGTGACATATTACCTAGTGTTTCATATGGATTTTCTTCTATAACTCTTTCTGTAACAACATTAGTTGATAGCTCACAACTGTTTACGCTTTCAGAACGATGTATATCAGCATAAGTCGTACAATAGATATGTTCTGCTTTCTTTATAACATTATCATATGATGAAGTACAAGTACCAATCTCGTTATAACAATCATTATCTTCTGACAATCTTAGTTCTGGCAATTCGAGTTTTATAGCGGTACTAAAATCAGCTGATCCAGGTTCTACATTTAAATTGAAAGCTTTAGCTTCAGTAAAACTATCAGTTTTACTGGTATTAGAAATGTTACGTTTTGATGCAGAAATACAAGGCTCTCTTTCAGCATTATCATCATAATCTTTGCTGATATGTGAGATAAGATCTATTTGTTGCTTATTACGCCTATACTCTTGGTATTTTGTGATGCAATACCTAGCCCCACTCCATACTGTTAATCCTGCACATACAGTGCCTATGAATATGATTATACACTGCACATTCGATATACTGGGCTCATATTTTTCATTAGCTGCTTCTTTATTATACGATCTAATTTCGTTAGAAATAGCTTCTAAGGCATTTGAAGTGCAGTTTTTTATTGTTTCACAAGCATTGTTTTTGACCCATTCACTTGCTTCAGCACTTATTAATCTAAGAGCATACTTTTCATCATCTATATCTATCTTAGTATCATTATTGACAGGAAATCCAAACGCTTGGCTACAATCCATAGAATATACAGTACTATTTGATTCATCAGAAGGTGCTTTCCAAATGCATTGACTAAGCTGGTATAGATAGCCTTGATCTTTAATAAAATATTTGTTGCAAATACTATATTTTGGCAACCCAAGGCTATTACTATCGCTATTGTAGGCTATATTGGTTGGTAATTGTTCCTTAGGTCTAACAAGTACACAATCTTCCTGTGTATGAGAAAGTTGTTGTATAGGATCTGTAAAATTTTTCATATAATAATTTTCCCTTAGTTTATTTAATATACCTTCAACCTTCTGCTAAAATAATAAAATGTATTATTATAATCAGCAAATTAATGTTAATGAATATGCAAAATAAATTAAAAAACTTATGTATTATTGCAATATTTATTAAGTTTAATTAAACATTTTTTCAAGCAATCACCGTCATTTTAAAAAGAGAAGAAATTATATGAGTACCAAGAAATTAATAAGATGACAGTGTCTGGTATGCTCTAAATAGCGAAAGACGTCTTGTAATAAAAACAGATATGAGTTTAAACATCATTCAGCAAGAAAAGTTAGTAGATTTCTGTTATTATCTCTTATTATGAACGCCAGATTAGGATAAGTGGAAATATGAAATGTAGAGAATAAGAGGTATACAAAGAGAGAATGTTGAGTTATAAAAAAAAATTAAATAAACAAGAAACACTGCTGTATCAGGTATTATAAGTGAAATCGCACTCGAAACTTCTGCAGGAATTCAGTCTACGCTTGGAAAGAATATTACTTCGCTACAATATTTAAAGCCTGGAGGTAGTTTTAGCATCAAGAAATGGTTTAGTAATTCGAATGAAACTGGCTGGCTATTTATCACAGCTAACCCACAAGTCAAAGAGCTACTTTATGCCCACTTATTTCAGCTTGGATAAGCATAGCTGTCAAGGCTTTGAGTAGAAAGTATGGAGGCTGCCCAGACCTTACATGTTATGTAAAGCTTGCTGGTAACTTTCCTATCACAAAACTAACTATGAAGCTACAAAACTTAAATATAGCATATGTTTGGGGATATACATTGCTCAAAAAACTTAAGTTAGTGAATTATTAATTCAAGAATTATCCATGCTAACTTTTAAATTAACCACTTCTTCGTTTGATAACCCAGTATTTTCAGAAATAAATTCAACTGAAAAGCCAGCGTTTAATAAGTTCCTTGCAAGCCCTTGTGCAGCTTTAGCTCTGCCTTCAACTCTGCCTTCAGCTTTGCCTTCATCAATATATTGTGCAGCAATTGTTTCCATAATCCTATCTCTATCCTCAATTGATAAATTTTCGTCCAGTAATTGTTTTAACCTAGGTTGTTCATTTTGACTAACCTTACTTATAGTATAATACAATAACGATCTTATGTAAAGAAAGCCCTCTTCTTTATCTTTTTGTACTATTTCTTGTAGTGTATTAAAGAATTTCGCCCATAGCTCTATTATATCAGGTTGATTATGAATATACTTCATAAAATGAACTAGTGCTAATGAACTAGTGCTGCAGTTGCTTTTCTTTGTTTAAATTGTATTTTGCTTGGGTCAAAACTCACATCTTGTCCTGCATCTGTCTTAGCTACAAATTCATTTTTATTAACCGAAGTTAAAGTTGCAAATTCACTATTTTGTATTTGTAAATCCTTATCGCTTTTTTGAAATACAATTCGATCTCCAGCCATGTAGGACTCTTTCCTTCCAGCTATTGAACGCCTATATTCTGTGCCTTGTAGCGTGCCATTAGCTTTTAACAAAGATCTAATACTTGAATTAAGAATGTCTACCTCTTTATTACGTACTGTAATTACCAATTTTTCATGTAGCTTAAACTTGCTTAGACTCCAGTTGTATCTTAACTTACTCATTGAGTCCTGCAACGTATTATCAAACTTAATACATTTATTTTGTCTCAGTAATGTTATACCGCTTAAAATATTACTCTCAGCAAACTTTGTTGCTGCTTCTCTGCTCCAGTTTTCACTTTGTCTTCGAATATTCACTAAAACATGTGAACTGAAAATATTACTCAGCATCTCAAACATTCCGCCTCTTTCTATTGAAGCTAACTGCTTTTCATCTCCAGCAAGTATCAGTTGACAATTATTGTTTCTAACTACTCTAAACAGCTCTGCATATTCTCTAGTAGCAACCATTCCAGCTTCATCTACTACTATTAACCTATTTTGCATAAAAATTTTTTTTTTCGATTATACAAAAATCCTTTTACTGTATAGACTTCCTTATAACCTTTGCTCCTCAGCTCTGATACCGCTTTATGAGTAGGAGCAAGTCCAATAACATTTTGTCCACGATTTGTTGCAATTTTATATGCTTTTGCTAAAACAGTGGATTTACCTGTTCCAGCTCTTCCTCTTAGTACTCTAACTCCACTAGTGCTAAGCAAAATATGCCTTAGAGCTTGTTTCTGTTCTTCACTAACATTTGCTAGACCTTCTATATCACTTTTAAGATTGTAAATATCGTTGTAATAAACTTGATTATTGATTTTATTAGCTATTCTTATTATTCTTACTTCCTCGTCTCTAACATCAGTTGTAGTAAAATATTTGCTACTTTCACCATCATCATGATATAACTCTAGTATTCTATTTGAACTGAACACTTGCTGAACTAACATTCCCCTTTCTGTTAGGTCTGGTATATCTTTTACTGCTTTTTCAATATCCTGCTTAGTAAAAATAGATTTGTAATGTGTTATAGCATCCGTTATTACATCAACATCCTTAATAATTTTTAAATTAGCCTCTTTACGTAACTCATTTTCATTTGCAACTTCATTAATTAAACCCCTAATTCTAGTAGGGCCAATATGCTCTTGCGGTACTGCACTTATCTTATCAACTCTATTTGTTAAGCCTAATTTAGCAAAATATGCATTAATTATTTCCTTCACTTTTTCATGAATCATCTCAGCTTCTAGAATAATAAATGCCTTACCTTTTGATGTTCTGAATTTAGGCTCCAAGTCAACAGCTTTACCACCTAATTCTTCGCCATTCTCTTTAATCTTCTTGTAGTAACCAATATATGCGCATGCCAGTTTTTATCTCCTCTATGAAGCTTATGAATGTCTATCTGTACTCCAAGACCATTTTGCACCCATTCCATTGCATCAACTATTTCATGTGTAATCTTTATTCTATCTTCTAAATTCAATTCCTTATCGTCTGGCAGTGCTATTACGATATCCTTCAACAACTTACTGTTTCTTCGTTTTTCTGTTTGTTCCACCTCATTCATTAATCTTTGGACATTCTTGAATTTTTGATTTACATAATCTGGTATCAGTACTGTATGATATACGTTATCTTTCTTATAAGAGAAGTTATACCTTATATTTGTCTGCTCATTTTTAACAATAGTTCTTGCATTATACGCTGCCTTACAACAACTATCTCCTCCTTTACTTCTACTTAAAAATTCAATCATTGCAAACTGTATAGCCATCTCAACACCAATTCTCACCTGAGTTTTAAGTTAGCATGGTTTTTTTGATTTTGCTAGCACAAACTTCTTTTTTTTAACACTCAATCGGCTAATGAGTGCTCATTTTTTAGCAGTAAACTTTCAAGTTTACATATTGCGTATAAGCTTATTCTTTAATGAAGCTTCTAACCTGAATTCACGTTTTTTTGACTATAATTATTTGATGTTGGTTTGGCAGGTGCGGTTTTTTTCTTTACTGGAATTTTATTTTGATATATTCTTGCCTGATTTTTTTATCTTTCTGAATTACTAACATGGCAAATCTTATGCAGCAAAAAATTACTCTCCAACAAAAAAAGCTAAGCTAATCATGGATGAGGTTAACCTCAAAATCAAAGAACGTAAAATGCGTACTCGACGTCTTATCGAAATGGGTGGACTAGTCGCTAAGGCTAAGCTTGATCACTTATCAGCAAACACTTTATTTGGTGCGATTGGTTTCACTAAAAGAAACTTTAACACAACATCCAAATGTTCAGAATCATTGGACTACAATCGGTAAAGATATTTTTGATAAAGAACAGCAAAATAAAGCTGCTGTGATTTTAAAATTTTCCTCTGAACCAGACGAAAACACTAAGCACCACATTCGCCTTCATGGCTTAAAATGGAACAGTTTTCGTCAAGAATGGTGCGGCAATGTTAAGGACATTGAGGCCTTAAAGAATGGCCTTCTCAATGTTCAGTATAAACTTGAGCTTGTGTCTTAGATAATAGTTCAAACTATATGCGCAGCTAGCAATATCACTACTGATAGAAAATATAGAGTAAGAATTCCAGAGTAACATAACTGATGGTAATAATAAAAAAAAATAAAGAATTTTGATGAAATTTCTGATAGTGTTAAAAATAAGGCTGTAAAAAAGAAAATTTGATAACAGCACATTTGATTTAGCAATTATCATAGCTAATCAAAAATTTAAAGGGGAATTTTTATAAATCATATGAAATATATGACAGTATTATTAATACAGTTACATCTATTGCATCAAAATAATCTGCTCATATAACAGTATTCAATTTAGGGTAAAGATATGCTAGCAGACAAATATTTTAATAAAGGGAATTCATTTTTTCAGTTAAGAAAATATCAAAAAGCAATAAAGAATTTTGATATAGCTATTAAGTGTAATCCAGATTGTATAGAAGCTTATATTAATAAAGGAATGGCTTTAAAGGCATTATGGCAACATCAAAAAGCAATAGAAACTTTTGATACTACTATTTGATATAAACCTGATTTTTCAGAAACTTATTATGCTAAAGGAATTTCTTTATACGAACTAGGACAATATCAAGAGGCAATAAAGAATTATGATACAGCTATTCAATACAATCCAAATGATGCAGACTATTATATTGGTAAAGGAACTTCTTTATACGAACTAGGGCAATATCAAGAAGCAATAAAAAATTATGATGTAGCTATTAAGTATAAACCAGATTTTGTAGAAGCTTATGTTAATAAAGGAGCGTCTTTAAAGGAATTAGGGCGCAATCAAGAGGCAATTGAAAATTATGATATAGCTATTAAGTATAAACCAGATTTGATAGAAGCTTATCATGCTAAAGGAAATGCTTTGAAAAATCTTGGAAAGCTACTAGAAGCAATTAACAATTATGATCAAGCTATTCGATACAGCACAAATTACGCAGGCTCTTACAATAATAAAGGATCTGCTTTATGTATACTAGAACAATATCAAGAGGTAATAGAGAATTTTGATTTGGCTATTAAGTATCAACCAGATTTTCCAGAGGCTTACTATAATAAAGGAATTGCTTTGAATGAATTGGGGCGACATCAAGAAGCAATTGAAAGTTGTAGCCTGGCTATCAAATATGATTCTGATAATGTATACGCATACCAGTTAGCAAATGAACTTACAAAAAAAATTAAAAAAAGCAATCTCCGCATCATAACTGATTAATTTTTAGAATCAAGGCACAGAGAATCAGATGTTCATAAGCTAAGAATGTTTTATTATTCTAGAATTATAAACTATAGTTATTTACAATGAGGTTTGAGCATAAAAAAAGCGACAATAGCATCATAAGATTTACTAACAGGATATTTTATACGCAAACTTCATTAGACTTCTTTCGAAACTATACAATGATGTAAAATGGTGTTATAAAGATCTGATTTGAAGTAATAATGAAATTAGATCAGATTAAAGAGTTAAAGGATGAAAAATTTCGTCGATTAACAGTAGTAAGGAAGGGAACATTCTCAAAGATGGTGGATATTTTGAGGAAAGCTGATGGTGTTAAGAAATCAAAAGGAGGGCGTAAAAATAAGCTCAATTTGGAGGAACAGTTATTGATGGCCTTAGAATACCTTAGAGAATACCGTACTTATTTTCATATAGGTCAGAACTATGGGATTAGTGAAAGTTCAGCATATAAAGCTGTAAAATGGGTAGAAGACACCTTAGTTAAACACCCAAACTTTGCTCTTCCAGGTCGTAAAGCTCTAATGAATAGCGATATGAATTATGAAGTAGTCTTGATTGGTGCTACTGAGAGTCCTATAGAAGGACCTAAAAAAAAATAAAAATTCTATTATTCAGGAAAGAAGAAAAAGCATACACTAAAAACTCAAATAGTGGTAGACAAGAAAACGCACCAAGTAATATGTACAGATTTTTCTAACGGTAAAAAACATGACTTTAGATTATTTAAGGAATCCAAAATTCTTATCCATCCTAAGATTAAAGCGATTACTGATACAGGATATCAAGGTATACAAAAAATTCGCAATAATTCTGCATTACCAAAGAAAAAAAGCAAGAAAAATCCTTTAACTAAAAATGATAAAAAGAATAATCGTAGGTTAGCAGGAAAAAGAGTTGTCAATGAAAACGTTATTGGTATGCTAAAACGGTTCAAAATTATTGCTGACAAATATCGAAATAGACGTAAAAGATTCGGTCTTAGATTTAATTTGATCTCTGGCATTTATAATTTTGAACTACCTTAACCAGTTTCGAAAGAGGTCTAATATTGTTATTTTCCACATTATTCTCCTACGGTTAAGTTTATTAACTTTGTTTTTTAGAAATTTAAAATAGCAAGCTTAGCTAACAATTAGCTAAGCTGACTGGTATATGAAATATGGCTTCCGTATACTTTTTTTCTTCACTTTTCATAGTAATTTCCCCTCGTATTTCTTGAAGCATCAGCTTAACAAACGTTAAGCTTAATCTTAATGCTTCACTATTCTGACTTATATCTCTAAAATCATTATTGATTTGTTGTAGAGTTTCTTTTGATATGCCTTGTCCATTATCATGAACAGTAAATTGTAGTATTCTTTCTGTATTTTCTGAAATTGTAGGAGGTAATAATTCTACTGTAATTACTACTTCTTTATTTTTGCTGTTTTTATTAAAGCGATTAGCATTATCTATTAACTGATGTAGTATTTGCTGTATTTGATAACTATAGCCTATGAAAATACTATTCTTATCGCACTTGATCTTATATAAAAACTTTGATTTCGATTCATTATAATTTTTAATAGCATTGTTTAATATTCCGTCTAAATAAAGTACTTCTTTCTTTGCTTGTACAAATGATTCAGTTCTTCCTGTCAACAGTTTATATGCAGTCTTAATATACATTAATACTTCGCTATAACAGTTTAAGTGTTTGCTTAATATTGATTTTTTATTTTCTGTTATTTCGGACTGAAAATTTCTAACTTCTTCTGGCTCGCTTTTGAGCTGTTTGAACACATCTATTATATTTAGGTTTGGTGTTTTAAGTTGATGTGTAAGTTTTAAAAGCTCTTTATCACCAGCTGCTAGATGTCTTAGTAACATATTGTCACCAATTACTTCTTTTATTGTACTTAAATAATCGCAACTAAGTTTTATTCCTTTATATTCTGCAACTGCATTTAGAGCAGATTTAGTAATCTTCATTTCTATTTCTGAATCGAATTCTTTTTCTAATATCATAAATCACCCTTATTTTAGAAAATTAAAGATAGTGAGCATATATCGGTACACGGCATATAACCTCTGTATGCTCATTTTTTACGTATGTAATTTCTCCCTTTATTGCTTGAAGTAGCAGCTTAACAAATGTCAGCCCTAAACCTAAGATGTTATCTTCATTTGGAGTTTTAAAAGCAGTATTTATTTTTTGTAATTTTTTTATGTTGTTTCCATTATTTCGAATTGTAAGTTCTAGTGTTTTGTCTCGTATTTCGGGATTTAGTAGTTTAACTTTAATGAGTATTACTTTAACTTTTTCTCCAAATCGATTTGCATTATCAAGCAGCTGAGTTAGTATTTGCTGTATTTCATCTCCATATCCGATCATACGAATTTTTTCATAGTCATAATCCATATAAACAATGCAATAGTAATAATCCGAATGAAATTACTGCAAAATTTATATATCTTAATAAATATTCTTTTAGGGGAATTTATAGAGTCTACAAAAATGGACAATCTGCTCAAACATTTTCTGGTGAATGCTACATTAAACTCCACATTGCATCTAGAATAAACCAATGCAGCAGCCTTCTACATGGTGTATCAATTTATGCTACATATTTTTCATTTATAGAACCTAAAAAAGGTGACTTTGTTTATTTTGATCCTCCTTATCATAAATCTGGAGAACGGTTCTACACTAGACTTCCATTTGATGAAAAAGATCAAATTAGATTACGGGATTTTGTCCAAGAATTAACAAATAAAGGTGTTAAGATTATGATCTCAAATAATAATACTGCCTTTATTAGAGACTTATACAAAGATTTTAATATCAATACCGTTACAGTCGTATACTCAATCAATGAACAACGCAATCCTGTTAATGAGCTAATAATTACTAACTATAAAACCTGTGAGTAATTAGAAATGAAATCGCAACCCAAAACGTGTATGAATAGGAAGTGGTCTATACTTCATTGTGCTACATTCAATATCTAAATATATATCTCTTAATAAGTTTATTGTTGTACCAACTCCTAAGTCTATACCAGTACCGCTATCACCATTGAAAACTGATACTAGGCCACCTGTAACAAAAATTGATGCTTTGTTACCTTCAATAATAAAGGCGAAATAATGTCAGTTAAAATTACCAAAGGCAATAAAAGCTACCTATCTGTAGCTTCAATTATTTCTAAAGGCTTATCTAGTAAATTGTTTGCTGATAAAGCTTACATATCTAAAGAGTTATTTCATCAACTCTTCTCCAATAATCTACGTTTATTTACTAATCTTCGTAAAGATATGAAAACATATTTATTGGACATAGATGATAAACGCCAGATTAGGATAAGAGAAAGTATGAAGAGCATAATGTAAAAGGTATGCAAGAGATAATGTGCAATTATGATTATGTGAGATATTAAATATAGTTTCAATTAATAACTGTTTATTTATTGCTCATATTTCTACGAGTATTAGTTCATAATACTATACTTAATAACCTGAACATTGACCATTGTAACACTTGTACATTATCTCTTGTAGACCTTTTATATTATGCTTTTCATGCTTTTTCTTATCCTAATCTGGCATATATTAGAGTATTTATTTCCTTATTCTCCTGATTTAAATCACATTGAAAAAAGCTTTCAAGCTAAATCAAGAAGAATGAAATATCGCTGTGACGTAGTTACTCTTTTTGAAAAGTATATAATAAACTGTTTTATACTGGTTTAGCTATAGTATCTAAATTTACTGTTGACTAACGCAATTTAAAATTGTATTTAAGCTTCTTAAAGAAAAAATACGAGATTATTTTATGTACATAAAAACTAGACATATACTTTCTTTCTCTCAATCAGATTCAGTTGATAATTTTGACAGCCATACAAATCTTCCAAACCTACCAGCTATTGATTTTAGTAATATTGGCATTGGGAATCCCAAGTTTGTTGCTTCTGAAGAGAGTTCATCAGTTGCTAAGCTACCCAAAGCAGATTATGTTGCTATCGTATGGACAAACGCTGAATTTGCAGCCTTGAATCATGTTTTTTTCAATAACGGCAGTATAAAATATAGAGAAGCTGATAGTAATGCTTTTAACAATACTAACTGGCGCTTATATAAATCTGGATATCAAGATTTTATGCATGCAGTTGAGTTAAAGGGGGCTGTTCTTCCTTCTAAAAAACTAGAAGCTTGGGGAAGATATGCAATATTTCAATTATCAAATGGAAAAACACTTTTATTATACAAGTCAGATATGCATCCATCAACAGATGGGCTAATTACAAATATTAATGACGATATTGTAGCAAAAAAGTTTAATTGTGAAATAAATCAAGTGCCAACTACTGTATTAATTGAAAAAATTATTCATGAAACTTCTCCTAGTCTTATAATAACAAGCGGTACAGCTGGTGGAACTGTAATTGAAGATGTGATCGGCACTGTCAATATTACAAATCAAGCGCTATGCCAGCTTAATAAATGTCATGGAATAAATTTTGAAAATGCTGTATATAAAGGTATTAAAATTAATAATAGCTGCTATACCTCAAAATGGAAACCACAAATAACATCACAATTATCAAAATTCTTTACTAAAGTTCCACTCAATAATAATGAACTTGAAAAAATATACGAAAAACTAATTCGCAATGAAGTGACTAGACACTATGATATTTCGCAAATAAAGTTAAGCGATTTATTAAATGACTCTATTGATCCTGAATTAGCACTTCATCCAAGGCTAAACAATCTGTGTGATAAGAAACCAATATTGTCTACGAATACTTTTGAAGTTGCAAATACTAGTGGTAATCATAGTAAATATGCTGCTCAAGAAATGGATGATGCATTTGTAGCGGTCGTAGCTGATTATATGAAAGTTCCTTTTGGAGTAGTGAGAAATATATCAGATCCAGTATCAAATTGCATAGTTGCTAATTTATCAGGATCAGCATTAAGTGACGTACAAAAAAGTTGGTGTTCGCTAATATATAGAGTATATGGGCTGTATGCTAGTGTAAACAGCGCTCTTACTATTGCTTGTTTGCTTAGCAAGTAACTCAAGTGTGTTAATATTTTCATAACTATTTTTTGTTAACTAGAATGTCTCTGCTATGGGGATCATAATAAGTTCTATATGCCTTCATAGTTAGAGATATATCGTGCATTAATTTAAAATAGACTTCTTTCGAAACTAGAGAATGATGTAGAATAGTGTTATAAATATCTGATTTGAGGTAATAACGAAATTCGATAAGATTAAAGAGTTAAAGGATGAAAAATTTCGTCGATTAACAGGAGTAAGGAAGGTAACATTTTCAAAGATGGTGGATATTTTGAGGAAAGTTGATGGTCTTAAGAAATCAAAAGGTGTGAGTAAAAATAAGCTCAATTTGGAGGAGCAGTTGCTGATGGCGTTAGAATACCTTAGAGAATACCGTACTACTTAATAGGTCAGAACTATTGGATTAGTGAAAGTTCAGGATATAAATCTGTTAAATTGGTAGAAGATACCCTAGTTAAACACCCAAACTTTGCTCTTCCAGGTCGTAAAGCTCTAATGAAGAGTGATATGAATTATAAAGTAGTCTTGATTGATGCTACTGAGAGTCCTATAGAAAGACCTAAAAAAAACAAAAATTCTATTATTCAGGAAAGAAGAAAAGGCATACACTAAAAACTCAAATAGTGGTAGACAAGAAAACACATCAAGTAATATGTACAAATTTTTCTAACGGTAAAAAGCATGACTTTAGATTATTTAAGGAATCCAAAATTCTTATCCATCCTAAGGTTAAAGCGATTACTGATACAGGATATCAAGGTATACAAAAAATTCACAATAATTCTGAATTATAAAAGAAAAAAAGCAAAAAAAATCTTTTAACTAAAGATGTAGCTATTAAGTGTAATCCAGATTGTATAGAAGCTTATGTTAATAAAGGAAATGCTTTGAATAAATTGAGGCGATATCAAGAAGCAATGGAAAGTTGTAACCTTGCTATCAAATATGATTCTGATAATGTGTACGCATACCAGTTAGCAAATGAACTTGCAAAAAAAAATTAAAAAAAGCAATCTCCGCATCATAACTGATTAATTTTTAGAATCAAGGTGCAGAGAATCAGATGTTCATAGGCTAAGAATGTTTTATTATTCTAGATTATAAACTATATCAAAAAGTATTCCTTGTATGATGAAAATAAGTGAAATTGCAATAAAATAAAAGATTATAGCAATAGTACAAAAGAAAGCTAGTATACAGTAGTTTTCCTAAGGCTAATAGCCTGAATTTTTAGATAAGTAACTAGCTTTTTTAACTAAAAACCGGACGGTATTCTTAGGCAAAAAAGCCTGTATTTACAAGGTTGGTTTTGAGATATTTAACATAAATTTGGTGATTATGAATAGTATAATTGTAGGAATTGATGTTTCTAAAGAGATATTTGATAGAGATCAAATTAAAACTAAGACCGAATCTTTTACGTCTATTTCGATATTTATCGGCAATAATTTTGAACTACGAGTAAACTTAGTCATACAAAAACAGATAAAGCAGACAGTGTATTAATAGCAAATTTTTGCAAAGCAATGAAACCGGAAGCATGGCATCCCCGGCCACATTATATTCAAGAACTACAGCAGCTAGTTAATCGCTTGAATGTTTTAATTAAGCATAAAACACAAGAAACAAATAGATTAGAAGGAATGTCTAAAGCAATTGCTAATAATATTCAAATGCATATTGAATTTCTTGAAACGCAAATTAAAGAAATTGAACAACTAATCAATGACCATATTAAAAATAACAAAGATCTTCATAATAAGGCTATGTTACTTGAGTCAATACCAGGTATAGGAGCAAAAATACAGGCTGTAGTTCTTGCTTTTTTAGCAAATATTGAGAAATTTAGTTCTGCTAAACAAGTTGTAGCTTTTGTAGGTCTTAATCCTAAGAAGCATCGTCAATCTGGCAGTTCCGTGCGTGGTGCTAGTAGAATCTCTAGAACTGGTAATTCAGATCTACGTAGGTCTTTTTATATGCCTGCTATGTCTGCCTTAAGACATAATTGTATTATCAAGCAATTTTCTCAACGTTTGTGTCTGATACTGGCAAACCCAAAATGCTTATCCTTATTGCCGCTATGCGTAAGTTATTACATATATTTACGGTGTTTTAAAGCATAATTCTCCTTTTAATCCCAATATTTCAATCCAGCAAAAATAATAATTTTATAAAAACTTACATCTTTTTTATAAAATTATTATTTCTTTTCTTGATTCTTAACACGGTATCTTGTAAAACTCGCTACACCATTCTCTCTGAAACAATTTATTTTCATAAGTTCATCATAGTCATTTGTACAGTTCAATTTAGCGGTAGGATAATGTGTATTCTCTACCTTTGCGCTTGCATTATATAAAATTCCATAGTGAATACCTTCATTATTATCGCAATAATATTTCATAATATTATAATGCATTGTCAAAAAGATTTACATAAAATTCGCTTTTTCAACATTTGCTCAAGATGATAAAGTAATATCCTTAAGTTTTTATACAATCATTATCAAATAAAGCTCTATAACACTTAACAAGATATATCCAAGTAATGCTAATATAACTGTCATATCACTTGTATGTTTATATTATCATTATTGCATGATCTATTAACGGATTCAAAATGGTGGGCTAAATTTATTTCATAAATCTAAACTATGATTGATAAACTCATCATATAATTTATTTATATCTACTTCAGGTATATCTTCATACATAATACTTCACCCTTAAAATCAATTTATATTACAGTGATATTTTATTCTCCTTGATTTAACTTGAAACCATTTTTTCAATATAACATAACTGTTTTATACTAGTTTAGCTATATAACATTAATTCTCTTTGATGGATGCCAATTATAAAATCTATAACATCTTATGCCTTTTGTGTGGCATATCCGTGAGTTCTATGTGAACTAAACCTCTTTCATTCGTAAAAACAATAACTTTTCCTTTGTCTTTGTACCTTTTTATCTAAAATTCTAATCTCTCTTCTTTTTTGCATTCGGATGTTTATAGCTTTTTTTATGTGTAATACTTAATCTCTTTACTGAATTATTCCTACCCGTCCAGCCCTTTCATATTGATTGCGTCACTATATTGTGACACATATTCTTTTAGTTTATCAATAGAAATTTTTCTTAGAGCTATGTTTCTGTTTTTTAATGCAATATGGTGATAAAGCTGATAAAATAGTGGTGCCACTAAGGAGAATCGGACTCCCGACCTCATCATTACCAATGATGCGCTCTACCACTGAGCTATAGCGGCTAACAGTATATCAAAACATAGTTTTTAGTGTTCTAAGTTCATGAAAGTAAAACTATGAAATAATTGTTCTAATAAAAGCTAAGCTTAATTTATGATGACATACAAAAATATATTATCTATAGCTTATTATGTATGTTATTGACATACTATTTAAGTTAGGTCAAGATAAATATTACTTCATAATAACATTATCAATTAGTAACATCTTTTTTTTTAATGTAATATACCTTATAATCAACTTTGTAGTTAAAAATTAATGTATAAACCTAACATGCAAACAATATCAAAGAAGTGTTATAAGGCTCGTGATACTCAAGGTCTTTCTAAAGCTTTAAAGCAAAATCTTTATAGAAGAAAAAATCCAAAAAATATTTGACCTTAGTTTTTCGAATGCATAAAATGTCAGGTTAGGATAATGGAAAAAGATAAGTTAAGTAGTATACAAAGATAAAGAGCTGAGTTATAAATTAGAGTTGAACATAAGAAATATGTTAAACCTAGGCAGAATAAGCGTTGTAGTTTTTTGATGCTTATAGAGGTTTATATTTTTTTGTTTAAAAAATTTGCCTATGTCGTCTTTATCATTGTAATACTTAATTTTACCTATAGTAGATGATACACACTCTTTATATCAAACTTGGTTTTTTATAGCAATAAACGGATGCATTCTTTTCTTAAATATATGTCTTCTAACTCTTGAATACTTCACAACAATTTAAGAATTTTTTCAGAGTTAGTTTGTACTCTTGTTTTGTTGCAATGACACTATTTCAATATTTTATCCTATAACATCAGTTAGTTAATCATAAATAACGAATTATTTCCCAAACTGATACTGAAACTGCTGAGTTGAATATTATCATTCTGAAACTTTGTTTTAGCAAGTGCATAAGTCCTAGCTTGCAATATTATTTCCTCATTACTAAATAGATGATAATTTATCAGTTTTTTATTTTGGTCATATGTGCATATTTTTATAACTGGAAGGTGAACAGCTGTTGATGAGTTGTTAAACAGTATGTACTGTATTACTCTATGATTAGTTTCAGGAATATATGTTGATGTAACTCTATGTAATGAAATGTGCTTCTTTTCTCCTAAAATTATATCTTGTGCTGCTGAATTATATTTTACTGTTAAAAATAATAATAGTGAAATTAAAATTGCTAATATGAACGGCAATATTACTGAATATCTAGATATTGATACTGTGTATTGTTCTCTATTTAATAAAGAGGATATGTTGTTACCTAATTGATAACTATAATCTGTTGCACAAAAACTTGCTGGAGTTATTGGCACAGATATTAAATCCTGTAATTTTCCAATCCAAATATGTTGACACTTAGAGCATTTGATTTTTCTTATATTTTTAAAACTTAAATTTTTATTATTAGGCAATGCAAAAACAGTATTACATTGAGGACATGAAATCTGCATTTATGTTTCAAATTTTTATTGCGCTATCAAGTTATCTATCTATATTCTATATGTAAGATTAAGGTTGTTCAAAGGTTTTTTGAAAACAGAGTAATATAATGGAAAAAAATACTGGTAAATTATATAAATATATTAATAAAGTCGAAGATTTTTGGACAAAGCGCAATCAGTTGATTAAAGGTGCTGAAGATTATAAAGTAGCATGCAGATGGCTGCAAAGTATTTTAGATGATCTAGACAAAGGTATAGTGAGAGCTTGTGAGAAAAAGAATGGAGAATGGCACACTAATGAGTGGGTTAAAAAAGCTATATTACTGTATTTTAAATTACATGATAGCGTTCTTACATCAACACAAGTTGCTTGTTATTATGATAAAATTCCATTGAAGTTTTATTCTTCTGGATCTGAAGAAGATAACTTTAAAGAACTTGGTATACGAGTAGTACCTGGCGCAATCATTAGAAAAGGAGCATATATTGGCCATAGCACAGTCATAATGCCATCATTTATTAATATAGGAGCGTATGTTGGTAGCGGTACAATGATTGATAGTTGGGCTACTGTTGGATCATGTGCATATGTTGGTAATAAGTGTCATATTTCTGGTGGAGTAGGCTTAGGTGGAGTACTTGAACCAATACAAAATGCTTCAGTGATTGTTGAAGATAATTGCTTTATTGGAGCAAGGAGTCAAATTGCTGAAGGAGTAATAGTTGAAAGTGGAGCTGTTATAGGTACTGGAGTACAGATTAGTGCTTCAACAAAGATAGTTGATCTGAAAACTGGAGAAGTAACTTATGGCCGTATTCCAGCTAATTCAGTTGTAGTCCCTGGAAGCTTACCACAGGCCCATTTAAATAACGTACAGTTGCAGTGCGTTGTAATTATTAAGAAAGTTGATAATAATACTAGAGCTAAAACTTCAATCAATGATTTATTAAGATGCTAGTTTTCCATATTAGTAGAAGTAATAGACGAAAATTTATCAATTGAGGATAGAAAAAGGATTATGGAATATATTGATGAAGGCAGAGCTGAAGGCATAAAGCTTGGTGAAGTAAAGGCTAAACAAGGGCTTGCAAGGAACTTATTAAAAGCTGGCTTTTCAGTTGAATTTATTGCTGAAAATACTGGGTTATCAAACGAAGAAGTGGTTAATTTAAAAGTTAGCATGGATAATTCTTGAATTAATAATTCACTAACTTAAGTTTTTTGAGCAATGTATATCCCCAAACATATGCTATATTTAAGTTTTGTAGCTTCATAGTTAGTTTTGTGATGGGAAAGTTACCAACAAGCTTTACATAACATGTAAGGTCTGGTAGATTCATAATTTCAGATGGCATAACTAAAAGCTTTTTACGCTCAACATTATTCATATTTACTCCATCTCGCATAGTATTTGATCCATATGACAAGTTCTCTTGAGTTTCAATAATTTCTTCCTCACCTAGTGTTAATGCTGATTTATAAGCTGTAACCTGATCGCTAACTCGAAAAATAAATTTACTATTAAACAAATCAAGCATAGAAGCACATTCAGCAGAACCATATATTGCTTCTAATTGATGAATGTTCTGCAACCCAGCAACAAAGCAGCCTCCATACTTTCTACTTTCAGCTAAAGCAACTGGTAAAGATGAAACTTTTTGTAGAGCTGGCAGTTCATCAAGTATAAACCATATGTTTTTGTTATCATGATTAGGATTTCTACACATCAAAGCTTTGATAGCTATACTTATCCATGCTGAAATAAGTGGCTGTAAAGTAGCTCTTTGACTTGGAGTAGCTGTGATAAATAGCCATCCAGTTTCAGCAGAATTACTAAACCATTCCTTGATGCTAAAATTACCTCCAGGCTTTAAATATTGTAGCGAAGTAATATTCTTTCCAAGAGTAGATTGAATTCCCGCAGAAGTTTCAGGCGCGCTTTCGCTTATAATGCCTGATACAGCGGTGTTTCTAAAAGCTTTTACAAATTGTCTATTATCAGAGTAAATGATTGTATGAATTAATTTTATGATATCTTTGTCATCCTGATATAGCTTCAATGCTTCAGACAAGACTAATTCAGCATTTTTAGCAAAAAAGTCATCGATTCTATGGGTATAATTACTAAAACTACTAGCTATATCATGAAAATCAGCTGCTTCAAAACAATCGTTCCAAGGCAACCATTGCTCGCTATTTTTTTCCAAAGGATTAAGCAGCTTATCACATTTAGAATCAAAAAATCTATCAGTAAAAGCTCCAGTAAGGTCTATAATTATTGCTCGATCCTGTTGTGATCGAATTTGTGGTAGCAGTTCGTTAAGCATATTAGTTTTACCAGTACCTGTTGTTCCGGTAATAAGAATGTGCAGCCTTTCACTATTCTTTACTAATGGCAAGCCTCCAAAACAGATTTTCGAGGCCTTTTTAGCGCTTTTTAGCATTTTAGCTAGATTTCTACTCCGTACAAAATCAGCACCTCTAATTTTAGCCTTAATAATCGTTTTTTTACCTTGAGCCGTAAAGAAAACAATTGAGATTATCACACCAATAGCAAAAACAATTAATCCTTCTAATAATGCTGAATTGATTAGGAATTCCCATAATTGCTGTATTTTAAATCCATGTTGACCTGTATAAAATTCATGTAGAAAGTCCTGAGCATTGAGGTGTATCCATTTTTTAAACCTTAAACTATAAAATACGATTCCTATTTGATCGATATCATAAAAATGTTCACCAATTGTTAGCTTAAGCTGTACATATCGCTCAATCGCAAAATAATACAAACTGCTCAGAAAAACTTTTTGATATAATCGACATATAATCCAGAATATCGATAATCCTAACCCAATTGTAAAAACATTGGCACTACCTTGCCCAAACATTCTTAACTTATGAGCAAATAACTGCGATCCCCTTGTGAAATTGCCTTGATTCTGAAAATTCATCAAGAGTATTTTTTCAAAATCTGTAGTTTTTGCTCATACTCTTTTACTCCAGTAAAATTCTCTAATTCTGTTAACTTTTTAAACATTGCTTCGTATTCTGCAATGATATTAGGATTATATTTAATAGCTAAGTTAAAATTCTCCTTAGCTTTTGAGTACTGTCCTAAACTTACTAATGAAATTCCTTTTTCAAGATAGTTTTCAGCAAAATTAGGTTTGTACTTAATAGCGATAGCAATGTCAAAATTTTCTATCGCTTTTTGGTGTTTACCTAATTTCTCAAGAATCATTCCTTTATTATAATAAATATCCGCACAATTTGGATCATATTTAATAGCTATGTTACAGCTTTCTATTGCTTCAGAATATCTATTCAATAAGCTTAATATATACCCTTTATTACAGTATGATTTCACACAACTAGGATCGTATTTAATAGCTAAATCAAAATGTTCTATTGCATTCTGCAATTGCCCTAAAAATGCTAAAGTTAAACCTTTATTAATATAAGCTTCTGCATAATCTGGTCTATATTTAATAGCTATATCATAGTTTTCGATTGCATTTTGAATGTATCCTAAATTCATTAACGCTATGCCTTTGTTATAATAAGCTTCTGGATTATCTGATCTGTACTTAATAGCAATATCAAAATTTTCCATTGCATCTTCATACTGTCCTAATCTAGCTAAAGAAGCTCCTTTATTGTTATGTCTTTCCACTCCTTCAACTTTAACTTGTGCAAAAAATGCTCTACCACCAGCACTAGCACTAGTTCCACTACTTTTACTGTGGCTACTACCTGTATGATCAGTAGTAGCAATGCTACTAGAACCAACCTCCTGTAGAGCTTGAGATTCACTATCAGTGATGCTTATAGACTGAGCTTCATCGTGAGTTATCCTGTCGGCTCTATTTCCATGGTAATGGAGTTTCCTGTTGAAATAAGATTGGCCTCTCTTTTTGTCAGTGAATCAAGAATGCTCTGAGAGTGCGTAAACTGGTTTTGATATCCAGCTTGTAGCATAGCAGAAGCTCGGAAGTTATTTCCCAATGAATCTACGTTTTCATTTATAATTTGTCGACCATCAGCCGTTGTAGTGACTGTTCTACCACCATCATTGATAATATTAGCCATATGTAATGAAGGAGCTAGGTTTTGTTGAGAGATAGTTCTATTGCCTATGCTGTAATTATCCATACTCAAGTTATTGTCGACTATGTTACTGCCTAAGCTGCTAGCAACTGGTATAGGAGAGAACTGGCTGGCCAAGTTAGCTGTAGCATGAGCACAAGCTTTTATCACTGCCCAAGAAAGCATTGGTATCGATGATGCAAGCATTTGAAACGTCGCATAGCTATATAAAATCATCTCTGCGAAGCTTCCTTGCGATAGCATATTCAAGCCATAATCATTACCAAAAGCTCCAGATTTACTGGATAAGCTGATCATTCCTAGGCAATGGATTATTGTAAAAAATACTGGCCAGCTGCTGACCCATATTATTAATAGAATCCAGGTTTTGAGTATATTGTAGCCGCCAGGTAATAGGCCCATTGGAAATACAATAAAGATCATTGAGACTACTAATGCAAAAAAAACAGATTGTAAAATAGGCATCATGTGAGCAGCCATTTCGCCAGCTACTAAGTACGAAAATGACTGTTGAAATAGCCCTCTAATTGCATGCATACTAACTAAATTAGAATAAATTCTTGATAACGAAAACTTCTCACGCCAGTCATCATATGACTCACGATTAGCATTAAGTAACATCGCTTGCTTCATCCATTCATGAATATCTTGTTGCTCTCTCTGTAAATATTTTAGTGTGTCTCCAGTCATGACTTTTAGTCTTTGACTTAACATATTTGACTTATCAGATTGAACTCCAATCGCAGCTGCAAACTTTGTTAGGAGTCCTTCATTTAATTCTTTATGAATTGCCGCTTTAATCAATGGAGTAGCTTGTCTACAGGTCTTGAAACTAATGGCTAAATTACTAGGCTCGCGATAATAAATACCAAAATTATTAGGTATATTTTGCTCGATAAATCCTATAATGTCGTTAGTTTGTTGAGCAGCAGCTTTTTTACCTAGAATATTGCCTATGATGTAAGGCTTCATAAAGCATTGTCTAAGGAATTCCTTCGTATTAGTTAAAGTTATTGGATCCTGTATTTGCACATCTCGAATCTTAGCTACAGCCTTAGCTCCAAACATAATACCAGTTTTTCTGCTCGATAGTCCTTCATAAGCTGGCAAAAGATGCTGTTCCAACATTTTAGATACAAAGTAACTCGTTTGCGATGAAAGAGAAGCAAACATTGCAATACTTATGGGATATTATCAACCTTTACTGGCGCACTCATTGATACTTCATCCTTCAGCCAAACAGTAGATTTGGGGGCAAATAACAGCGTAAAAATAAATATCGATGGAAAAAACCATTCCCATAGCAAAGATGCCGATATTTCCTCTAAAAATAGCCCTAGTAGCAGCCCATATGCCACCAATAGTCAAGGCTAAGTGACCCACTGGAGTGAAGTATTCGCTATTTGAAGCAAAGACCTCTGCCTATGCCATTAAACACATGCCATAACAGATCTCCACCACCAAATGTGTATATTACGTAATCCATTAACTTTTCTCCTTCGCTATTAAATGCTGCTCTATTAATCTAGCCCTTTTATCTATTCGACTTGCATCGGTTTGTAGGCTAGTCCATTTTTCATTTGCAAAAAGTTGTACTCGATTCAATTCCTTCAAATATCTTTCTAAATGTTCATTCGAAACTTGCTTAGCACCTAGTGAAGTAACGGCTCTACGTATTTCGGTGATTACTTCCTTCAAATGCTGAACTAATGTATAGCTAGCTATTAATTCTGATGAGATCTCTAAAATTGTGACTCCAGAAATAGCTTCTAATGTGATATAATCATAAATTGGAAATATATCTCCAATCGAAGATAAAAAGGCTATTTCAGAGTTGCTATATTCAGAATTCTTATCAAACTTATTTTTTAGATCAGTCAATTTTTGCTTAGCTTTACCTGCATAAGACTGCTCTGGTGATATTGTGATATTTCGTTGTAGGCTTGGATGCAGGCAACTAACACTATCACAGCTGTAAATTGAAGCTGATTCTCCACCTTTTAAATGACTAATCCAACTTTTTTCATCCTGAGCTAAGGAGTCAAAAAAGTACACATTATTGTTTGTAACCACGATAGTGCCAGTCATAGACATGATTGAATCACGCATATTTGATGGTATTCCAACCTTTGCTGCTGCTTTAGTGAAGATGTTATAATCATCCAGCATAACTCTGAATCCTTATTTTGTGCTTGTCGCAGAGCTTGTTTTTGATCTAAATAATTACGACATTTTTTACCAGCAGCAAAATAATCAAACCCGCTTTGTGACTGTATATCACGGCAAACAGCTTCTCTCATAGCTGAGTTTCTTGGTAAAGCTGTAGCAAATAATGCTTTTGTTAATTTGCAATCTCCCTTAGCAAATTGATTCATCTCCATTGCTAGATTACGTAAGTCTTTGAGAGCATTCTCAATTTGAGGAGCAAAGGTTTTTAATCCTAATGAAAAAGCATAGACTTTAGCTTGAGAACCAATGTTTTTCATCAATTGAACTAATTCTTCTCCAGAAATAACAGAGAAGCTACCAAGATAGGCATCAATACCGCTACAGCTCATGTTTAAAGATGGTGGAGTTATAGCAAATGGCTGAAATGATGTTTGGCTTGTTCTGGCAGATAATCCGCCAGCCGCATAATATCCAGCCGCTTGATCTTGATATGATCCAGATCTTGTGACATTAATACTCATTCCTTGAAATACGTTTTCGATATTCCAAGCTAGTGATACTGGAGCTTGTAGCAATAATAGCATTGTAATGGCATAAACTCTGATTTTGGTGCTCATGTAGTCTCCAACTTATGATAATATCTATCGATTGCTAGAATATTGTCGATAATTTTATCTTCAGAGATTATGCCTCTAGCTACTGCATATATTTTTTTACCATCGCTAGCTACTGAATATAATACAGGTACAATATGCTTAGGATTTAGTTTATTAAGCAACTCATTATTCTTACTGACAGCTAGCAACTGAAATGCATATTTATTAGCAAAGCACTGAACAATAGGCATAAAGGCCTTACAGAGCAAGCAATCTTGTTTAACTTGCAAAATCAATCCCCAGTTTTTAGCAATGTTTTTGAGTTTGAAATCATTTTTTTGCTCTGATTTTTCTTGATATAGCTTTCTATGTAAGCTATTAGCAGGCTCATTAGCATTAATCAGTTGGTAATCAAGTAGAGTAGCTAGTTGCCACATAGTAGCAAACTTATGAGCCTTCTCCATGATTTGCTTCTGCAATCTTTGAGCTGTAATCACATTTTCGAGCGTTGGATTATCCAGCGCTATACGCTAAGCTCGATTAAATCGCTCCTTTAATTCCTCGATTCTCTGGTCATGAGGCCTACTCATCAACTTAGAATTAGCAGCAGAGTCATCAAGCTCATGACCATGTTTATCATTGTACCATAAAAATCTTGTTGGTGAAGCATCAACAGTGGATAAATGACTAATTAATATCATAAACATTAATAATCTGCTCATTTAGACTAAGTTTGTTGCATACGATGAACTTTATCTTTGATTCCTGCAATAATGTCTTTGTTCATGCTGTTTTGAGCCTTAGTGAGTATATCTCCAAATAGTTCATCCATATTGATTTTAGTGAAATCAACTTTTTGTAACTCTTCAACAGTAAGGCCTCTACACTTTGGACATTCAGGTGTACCGAAGTCTATTTTTAGCTGCTTTCTTGCTTCTTCCTGAAAAATTCTTGCAAGTTTTGACTGAAAGCAGCAATAAGTAGACTTTCTAGCTAGGCAAATACCCAATATCGGAATTCTTGAAGAACAATAGGTTCCAATGTAATAGCAGTAACCTTTTTTTCTATATAGAGCTAATTCTTGTTCCTTAGATTTGCATTGCGATAAGCCTATATCACGCCCCCAGCCAGTCATTGAAGAGCAGCAATTCAAAAAACTAAATACATCTTTTTTGCATTTTCGATGTTTACCTGAAAATACAGAAACGGGATTTGTTTTAATGTCCTTGCTCATCTGAAGCTAGTTCCTATTGACTTTATATCAATGCCTTTACTTATAGAAAATCACGCATATTTAATGCAATAGACTTCTTTCGAAACTGGTTAACGTAGTTCAAAATTATAAATACCAGAGATCAAATTAAATCTAAGACCGAATCTTTCACGTCTATTTCGATATTTATCAGCAATAATTTTGAACTACGTTAACCAGTTTCGAAAGAGGTCTAATATAATTTGTTATAACCTGTTGTAATAATAAAAAAAATAAAGAATATTAATAGAATTTCTGATAGTCTTATTGATAAGACTGAAAAAAAATATAAAAGAAGGATTAATTGTAACACCTATAATTTAGTAATTATTTGGTGTGCAGTAGCTAATCAAAAATTTAAAGGGTAATTAATAATCATATGAAATTTGTAAAATATATAACAGCTGTAATCAACATGTTACATCAGAAATTAATGCAGGATAAAGCCATGTTAGCAGAAAAACTTTTTAATGTTGGAATTTCATTTTTTGAGTTAAACAAATATCAAGAAGCAATGAAAAATTTTGATTTAGCTATTAAGTATAAACCTAATCATGTAAAAGCTTATTATAATAAAGAAGTTTGTTTATATGAATTAGGACAATTTCAAGAAGTAATAGAAAATTTTGATTTAGCTATTAAGTATAATCCTTGTATGTATTAAAGGTTTTGCGATGAGTAAACTTAGTCGTACAAAAACAAATAAAGTAGACAGTGCATTAATAGCAGATTTTTGTAAATCAATAAAACCTGAAGCATAGTATCCACAGCCGCATTATATTTAACAATGTAGTAGAGCATGTAAGTGATAAAGATGTTATAAAGCTATTAAAACTGATAGTCAAAGCAAGTAGAAAAAGAGGAATATCCTAAGGTGGACCACTATCACATCTTTTAAGCAATATTTATCTTAATGAAGTAGATCAAATGCTAGAAAGAGCAAAGATCGTGAGTAAACTAAAATATGGCTATAGAAAATAGCAGTAGCTAGAAAAAGCAATCAATATAATGCTAAGCTAAGAACTGTTGAAAATAAATACAAATGAAAGACAAAAATAGTTGATTTAAAGAATGGTGAAACATTTAGCTTTCTGAGGTTCGATTTTAGTCTAGTGAAAACTAAGCAATGTAAAATTAAAATTCAGAAAACACCTAGAATAAGAGCACGAACTTCTCTGCTAAAAAGACTAAAGAAATATTAGACCTCTTTCTAAACTGGTTAAAGTAGTTCAAAATTATTGATGACAAATATCGAAATAGACGTAAAAGATTAGGTCTTAGATTTAATTTGATCTCTAGCATTTATAATTTTGAACTACTTTAACCAGTTTAGAAAGAGGTCTATTCAATAAGTTTATATTGCAACAAGTTGATAGAGTAATACATCTTATCAACCCGATATTACAAGGCTTGATAAATTACTTTAGGGCTGGTAACTCTAGCTGTTATTTTGGATATATAAGGAACTTAGTAGAGAAGAAAGTAAGATGTATCTAATGCAATCACATGAATTGAAAAGTTTTGGCTGGAAAATGTGGTGTAGAAGAAAATTATATGAGAAAATTGGATTATATAATGATTACCAAATTCGATATTAGACCTCTTTCGAAACTGGTTAAGGTAGTTCAAAATTATAAATGCCAGAGATCAAATTAAATCTAAGACCGAATCTTTTACGTCTATTTCGATATTTGTCAGCAATAATTTTGAACCGTTTTAGCATACCAATAACGTTTTCATTGACAACTCTTTCTCCTGCTAATCTACGATTATTCTTTTTATCATTTTTAGTTAAAGGATGTCTCTTGCTTTTTTTCTTTGGTAATGCAGAATTATTGTGAATTTTTTGTATACTTTGATATCCTGTATCAGTAATCGCTTTAACCTTAGGATGGATAAGAATTTTGGATTCATTAAATAATCTAAAGTCATGTTTTTTACCGTTAGAAAAATCTGTGCATATTACTTAGTGCGTTTTCTTGTCTACCACTATTTGAGTTTTTAGTGTATGCCTTTTCTTCTTT
Organism: Orientia tsutsugamushi str. Boryong; assembly: GCF_000063545.1. Lineage (NCBI taxonomy): Bacteria > Pseudomonadati > Pseudomonadota > Alphaproteobacteria > Rickettsiales > Rickettsiaceae > Orientia > Orientia tsutsugamushi. The sequence continues at coordinate 105,326 of NC_009488.1, read as the reverse complement.
TTTGAATAATAGAATTTTTGTTTTTTTGAGTCTTTCTATAGGACTCTCAGTAGCATCAATCAAGACTACTTCATAATTCATATCACTCTTCATTAGAGTTTTACGACTTGAAAGAGCAAAGTTTTGGTGTTTAACTAAGGTGTTTTCTACCCATTTAACAGCTTTATATGCTGAACTTTCACTAATCCCATAGTTCTGACCTATATGGAAATAAGTACAGTATTCTCTAAGGTATTCTAAGACCATCAGCTTTCCTCAAAATATCCACCATCTTTGCAAATGTTCACTTCCTTACTCCTGTTAATCATCGACAAAATTTTTCATCCTTTAACTCTTTAATTTGATCAAATTTCATTATTACCTCAAATCAGTTATTTGTAACACCATTCTACATCATTCTCTAGTTTCGAAAGAAGTCTATTATAGATCTTTGAAAACTACAACTTCCGATAAGACATAAGCAATGATATGAAGTTATCAGAAAAAATAATACTGGAAATCCATACGTTACGTTTGATGTGACGTGTGATATAAACGAGAATAACTAAACTACTGCACCTTCACTTGACCCTAGCTTAGTGGACGAAAAAATGGCACATTTCTTTGTTACACGACTGCTGTATCTATAGATCAATTGCTTTTTATTATGACAATAGTAAAATTTACCTACAGTTGCTATTTGTAGAATGATTGATACCGTAGCACCAAGCTTATCTATAAGTACTACATCATGTTAAACCTAATGTTTTTAGGAATATAATCCTTCTTTAACCAGCCTTATGTTTTTGTGCTGAAGATTTAATATTACTATTGTTAATAACTAAGACAATGATTACTTCCTATCTCTTATCTTTTTCTTTCGACTTATCATATTGTAGCGTTAATAGATATATTAATCCTTAGTATTTATTCATTTTTGTTACCATTTTTCTTATTTTTTTTAAAAGTATCAATTTTACAACATTATATCACCTATTATACTAAATATTACTTACTATAACCTTTAATAAATTTTACACTCTATTGTTTTAACTTTCAAAGTTCAATTAGGCAGCTACAATAATTTGAATTTAGATAGAGAAAATTTTGCTACTTATACTTCACTAGCTTTTAATTAAATCAACTTTAAATAAATGTAAAAAGTATTAATATAATCTTGAATTATTGGACTCTGAATATTCTTGTAAATTGCTATATAAGAATTTAAACTTAAAGTTAGCTGCTGTACTTAATTAAATTTAAAGTATGTATTAGCTATTATAGAAACTAAGCTGAATTAGATGTAGAGTTTTAATCTAGCATAAACCTGTAAATCAAACAGTAATTTACATAAATTTGAGAATTTATACTCACTTTATATGCTTCTTTAATACACATTAATTCTACTTAGTTTACTATATCATAAATTTTTATTAAGAAATGATAGAGGTCTAGCGATGAAAAACTCAAGAAAGATATCACTAATTTTTTTTACAACTTTATTTACTATTAGTAATATTACAATTATACAAACAGCTGATAATGATCCATCAGCTTCATCAAGTAGCAGCGGAGGTTTTACTGGTAGTGGGGCATCGCAGAGCAATAACACAACTGAAAGTAGTAATGATAATCAGGGAGACACAGGTAGCGGCGCAACAAGTAATCCAAGTAATCCAAGTAATCCAAGTAATCCAATTGAAGGAGCTAGTGGCACTACTCCTGCAACTGGTGCCAGCGATGCAACTGGTGTCACTGAAACGACTGGAGGGAGTGCAACTGGCAGCGAAGTAACTGATGGCAAAAAATCTAAAAAATCACCTTTTAAAAAACTAAAAGGTTTTGGTAGCACTTTATCATTAAGTGGTCACACTAAGTCAGAAGAACCTAGTGAAGGTGCAACTGGAGGAAAAGAATCTAGCACATCAACTCTTAAAAGACTAAGAAAACAACTTGGTAGTACCATGTCATTAAGCAGTACTACTCCTGGAGAGCCTAAAGCTCCTATTGTACTAAGTGATAGTACTAATAAGCAGGTAGAGGTTAAGCAAAACAAAGGATCTGGAGTACAGAAAGTTGTAGTTAAGCAGCCTGAAGTAGGATTTGAAAAAATGGATGGTAAAGGTAACAGTATTGAGATTAGTGTTGAAGAAAATGCTAAAGTAACTATAAAAGGTGAGGATTGCTATAGGATTAAATTGGCAAATTTAAACCTCACAGATTCTGAGTTAATAGTAAATAATACACTGTATTCAAATAGTGAACTTAAAACTACTTCACCTATTACATCAAGTATGTCAATGCCTAATCTTTCTGATACAGATGTAAGCAGTAGCTCTACTTCAAGCAGAAGAAGCTCATCAATCATTCATAGTGCAGGACAGTCTCCATTTGATCTTTCCTTTTTTAGCTCTACAGCTCATGGCGGAAAAACTGAATCCACAGATAGAGCAAGTTTTACTGGTATTGGATCTTTTGTTGTGCAATCACCTACAATATTATCTAGTGATTTAAATATTTGTGGAAATATTAATGTTACTAAACCATTTCAATTACTTACTGTCCCTCCAGTGATGCTGAAAACGCTTACTGTTGAACGATCCAAACTTGTACCTCAGAAGTCAGGAGTTTTAAATCTGCAATCAGATCTTACAGCTAATATAGAAGTTAAAGGTGCTACGGTTGTTGCTAGTGGTAGTAGTACTAAAATTTCTTTTAATAAATTTGGTACACCGAATAACCCTATTCCTGTGAAAGTAGATGGTGTATTAAAATTACAAGCCGAGCTGCAATCTAGTGGTTTAAAAACAGTGGATATGTATGCTAGCATAACGCCTAAAAAACAATCAGCATCAGAAGTACATTTTTTAAATTCTGCTAGTAGTACTAGCCTAACAACGTATCATGTTCATGGCTTTATTGGAACACCTGATTTTGTCACAGGAAAAATATTGGTTGATGGTGAAACAGTGCTAAATGTTACTGGAAATTTATATACACAAAAACTAAAGCTAAATTCTTCAAATAAAGTTTCTCGTGGTGATAGCGATACGCATGGATGTATAGTATTGAATGGTGAAATGTATAGCAGATCAGTAGAGCCATCTGTATCTAACTATGGAAAATTAATTATACATGGTAACCCTAGTACTAAGTATGATCCAGATCATTATAAAAGTATATTTTATGGAGATATTGGAACTGGTCGAAGTAAGATACATAGAATCGAATTTGCAGAACATTCAAATAATCCAAACGGAATACGTCCTTATACTAACTGGTTCATAAGTTATGATAAAAGTATGAATAAATCTAGTATTTTTTGTAGTGATATTATTTTTAGTCATCCAGAAGATACGATTAATGTCCTTGGCAATACAGTTATCGAAGGTAACATAGGAACAAAAGGTCATAGTGGTGGGAAAATTATAGTACGTAATAATGGTACACTAACTCACAATGGTGGTGATATTGGAAATACTAAAATTAGTAATCCTAATTCACTTCAAGCACTTTGTCTTTGTGAAAATGCATCTTTTGTTTCTATGCCTGGTAGTAATAGTATACCTTATACTTGTAATATAAAAGAAATAACTGCAGACCAAAACAGTTATATTGAATTGAATAGTAACGCTGATTGGAATGCAAATATAATTCCTACAGGCCCTGGTGCAAAACTTACAATGAGTCAAGGAAGCTATAGTGGTAATATTGGAACTAAGGACAAGCCAATGTTAAATGTTACATTGCTACCAAAGTCTAAAAGACAATCTTTAATAGAAGTAGATGGATCAGTACATACGAAGCAATTTTCGATTAGCGACAAGTCATCTGCTAGAGGTGAGATGGCGTTACTTGGAGATTATACTGTTACAGCTCAAACTAGCGATGGATCTGGTAACATCAATGTAGGTAATGCAAGTATTAACCTTGGCATCAATACACTAGCTCTATTTGGTGATAATATTATCATATTGGGACATAAGTCAAACAAAGGATCTAGTACTAATCCTAAAAAATTTGATAAGAAGCCTGTTACTGTATTTAGTATAGGATATACTACTAACTCAGATGGGACTGTTAAAACTCAAGGTAAGTTAAAATTGAGTAAACATTACGATCCAAGTAACAAAATCGTACTAAATGTCGTTCATCAAGGAGATTCAAGGGATTTAAGTAAACATGGGCCTCAAACTATAATACAACCTGTAGATATTGCTGACACTGGAAATTTAGATGTAAGTGGCTTAATATATGTATGCGATGGCAAATGCAAGTGGCAGCCAGTACCTGGTTCTGACGGACAATTAGCATTTGCTGGATTGGTAGATAAGAAGAAAAAAGATAAAGGAGATGATGGCGCTTCAAGTAGTAGTGGTAGTAGTAGTATAGCACCATCTGCTAGAGTTAGCCCAGAAGTAAGCGATGGTGAAGAAGGTGGCAAAGACGAAGATATACAAGCGTCTGCTGCTTCTCATTTACATAGTAAGGATAGTGCTCATAGCAAACAGTCGCAGGATAAAGATCATACTGAAGATCCTGAAAATCCTGAAGATACTACTGAAGCTGCTATTGAAGAACTTGCTCGGCGACTTGACGATCCTATACTGTCACGACGTGCTGCTGAACAACCACAGCCTGATCCTGCTGAGCAGGCGCAACCTGTTGTTGCACAACCACTTGCGGCTGGTGCTGGTATGCAACGACAGCAACAACAGCAACAACAGCAACAACAGCAACAACAGCAACAACAGCAACAACAGCAACAACATATTAGCAGCGGTGTGCAACCACAACAACATCTTTCATCACCTTATAGTGATGACCAAGAGCAAAGTAGTGAGCAAGCGGTTGCTCTACAACCAATATTGCAAAGAACTGCTTCTGATGCACCTTTGAAAGGTGGAGTAAATATTACAGTTGCAGCTATATCTTCTATAGTTGAATCTAGAGCATCAAACAACAAATCTGTGTCAGATATAGTATCATCTGGATCTAATATCAATAAACAATCATGGAATATTTGGGCTGATGGCTTTTTCTCAAATGTTAATCAACAAGACCATAAGCATATTCAAGGATATAAAACAGATATTAGCGGTATTTCTATTGGAGCAGATAAGCATTTGAAAAATAATGCTATTATCGGTGCAGCTATTTCATATGCAAAGTTTGATACTAAACATACAGATAGCAGAATAGAAAAAATAAACAGTAACGTTTACTTATTATCTTTATATGGTCAATATTCGTTTCAAAGTACTACATTTATTCGAGGAATGATAAATGTTGCTAAGTTCAGTGATGATAGTAAAAATAGTTCTCTAACATTATGGCAAGGGCATAGTTATCATGGTAGCCTCACCGCAGGGCATTATTTTTATCCATTAAAAAATAATAAGAAGCTAAGTTTAGTACCAACTGTTGGTATTAGACATTCGTACTTTAATACTTCTGGCAATAAATCAGTAGATAATTCATCTAATAAAACTATAGGTGACAGAAGTCATAAAGCATTAGAAGGAATAATTGGTATCTCTTTAGAGCAGTTAGTTGTAAATAATGCAAATAATAATCTCAATGTACTTTCTACAGTCTATGGATATGTTCATCATAACTTATATGATTGTCAAGATGGTGCACAGCTACCAAACATTAACTCTACATTTAATCCAGATGTTATAACTTCTCGTGAACAGTGTTTACATAAAACATTCTATCAATTAGGTGTTAAATTAGCTATTAAGCGTAATATAATGGATATAGGTATTGCTTGCGACGTTTATTTGGCTGAAAAATATATTAGCCATACTGGAATAATATATGCAAAGGCTAGCTTTTAGCCCTTGCATTCCAGTATAGATAAAGCCAAATAATTATCTGATCTTGCGCAAAATAAAATAAGGTATTGATTTTGCAATAAAAATGAGATGTATCTTTCAAGACAAGAATATCTCATTTTTTTGTTATTATAAAAACCTGAGTTTGATATAAAGAGTATGCTAATATATTATTGTCATCAATATCATACAAACTGTTATATCTTAAGCAAATTGCATTAATTAATAAGCTAGATATAGTAGCTCTTAAAAAAACATCATGTACATTTTACTATGCTTTTAGCTGTCATGTAAGCGCAATAGCACCTTTCCTCCTAAAGACCATACAAGCAAATAACATAACTGATGGTAATATGGTAATAATGAAAAAATAAAGAATATGGACATATATTAGAGTATTCACATTTTTATTCTCATGTTTAAATCCTATTGAAGAAAATGGTTTCAAGCTAAATCAAGAAAATTGAAATATCACTGTGACGTAACCACTCTTTTCGAAAAGTATATAATATAACTGTTTTACACTTGGCTAGCTATATCTTAAATAAGAACTATCACATCACATCGTATAGAATTTCATTACCAATATAATTGAATTAAGATAGAGGTATATTTAATAGACCTCTTTCGAAACTGGTTAAGGTAGTTCAAAATTATAAATGCCAGAGATCAAATTAAATCTAAGACCAAATCTTTTACGTCTATTTCGATATTTGTCAGCAATAATTTTGAACCGTTTTAGCATAGCAATAACGTTTTCATTGACAACTCTTTTTCCTGCTAACCTACGATTATTCTTTTTATCATTTTTAGTTAAAGGATTTTTCTTGCTTTTTTTCTTTGGTAATGCAGAATTATTGTGAATTTTTTGTATACCTTGATATCCTGTATCAGTAATCGCTTTAATCTTAGGATGGATAAGAATTTTGGATTCCTTAAATAATCTAAAGTCATGTTTTTTACCGTTAAAAAAATCTGTACATATTACTTGGTGTGTTTTATTGTCTACCACTATTTGAGTCTTTAGTGTATGCCTTTTCTTCTTTCCTGAATAATAGAATTTTTGTTTTTTTTGGGTCTTTCTATTGGACTCTCAGTAGCATCAATCAAGACTACTTCATAATTCATATCGCTATTCATTAGAGCTTTACGACCTGGAAGAGCAAAGTTTGGGTGTTTAACTAAGGTGTCTTCTACCCATTTTACAGCTTTATATGCTGAACTTTCACTAATCCCATAGTTCTGACCTATATGAAAATAAGTACGGTATTCTCTAAGGTATTCTAAGGCCATCAATAACTGTTCCTCCAAATTGAGCTTATTTTTACGCCCTCCTTTTGATTTCTTAACACCATCAGCTTTCCTCAAAATATCCACCATCTTTGAGAATGTTCCCTTCCTTACTACTGTTAATCGACGAAATTTTTCATCCTTTAACTCTTTAATCTGATCTAATTTCATTATTACTTCAAATCAGATCTTTATAACACCATTTTACATCATTGTATAGTTTCGAAAGAAGTCTAGTACATTAAAGACAGACTCAATTAAGGAACGTTTATTTAATAACAGCTTATCTTCTATTAAATATGTTTTCATATCTTTACGAAGATTAGTAAATAAACGTAGACCATTGGTCAGCAGTTGATGAAATAACTCTTTAGATATGTAGGCTTTATCATCAAACAATTTACCAGATAAGCCTTCAGAAATAACTGAAGCTATAGATAGATCGCTTTTATTGCCTTTAGTAAATTTAACTGACATTATTTCACCTTTATTATTGATTACAATAAGTAGCTTAAAGCCTAAGAAGCAGCCATAACTACTCTTAGCAATTTTAGAAAATCTGTTAAAAACTCTATTTCTGGAAGTACGTTTATTATGACAAATTGCTAACTTTGTAGAATCGATGTAATATATACCAGTCTCTTCTCCTTTCAGATAATGCATTAATACAGCTAGCGGTAGGTGCGTCAAGAAAAGGTGAATTAATCTTACTGGTGAAAGTCCAGTTATGGAAGGAGAAGCTAGATCCACCATATAGCGAGTCTTGTGCTGCTGAAGGTAACGACAGTAGTAAAGCGTAGACAGTGAAACATTCGAGCCGAAACCAAATGGTGAACGTGATAGCCCTGAAAGTGAGATGTAGTGGAAGCCGATATGTTCTAGCACATAGTAGGCAAAAGAAGATTGGAGGTCAAACTAGTAAAAATCCAAAAATTTTCAACCACCGGGGTCGCAGGCGTCAGCGAGTTTGTAAAGATTAATGACACAACTTGAGAAGTCCTTATAACTCTTACGTAATTAAGTAAGTATTCAAAGTACAAGTGGTGAAACATAAGGCTTTGGAGATGGTGTAAGGATGGCTGAGTTAGCCATAGTAGTGATGAAACCTAGTAATGTGGGTGGAGCAAAGGGTTAGCAGAAAAGTAAGAATGCAAGAGGGAAACAATGGCTGTACACAGCATAGACAGAAATACATGGTTAACGAAACTTGAGCGTATAAAGTTGCTATCATCGAAAAATCAAGACATAAAGTTTAATAATCTAAATCAAGACATAAAGTTTAATAATCTTGGACATATCATTGATTTAAAGATATTAGAAGAACAATATAAGGAACTCGATAGCAAGAAAGCGATAGGAATAGATGGTATAACCAAAGAGGATTATGGTAAGAAGTTGAAAGCAAATCTGCTCTCGCTTCTTACTAGAATTTGCAATGGGAAATATCAGGCTAAACCTGCACGAATAACAGAAATTCCAAAAGAAGATGGAGGCAAAAGACCTTTGGTAATATCATGTTTTGAAGATAAGATAATCGAGTCTACAGTAAGCAAGATACTAAACTCTGTGTTTGAGCAAATATTCTTAAAGTATTCATATGGATTTCGACCTAAATTAAATGCACACGACGCTTTAAGGGAGTTAAATAGACTTACGTATAACTTCAATAAAGGGGCTATAGTAGAGATTGATATAACAAAGTGTTTCAATACAATCAAGCATTGTGAGTTGATGGAATTTCTAAGAAAGAGAATATCTGACAAGAAATTTCTAAGACTAGTTATGAAACTGATTGAAACACCAATCATAGAAAATGGTACTATAGTTACTAACAAAGAAGGTTGTCGTCAAGGATCAATAGTTTCACCAATTCTGGCAAATGTCTTTCTGCATTATGTTATAGATAGCTGGTTTGCAAAAATCAGCAAAGAAAACTTAATGGGACAAACAGGAATGGTGAGGTACTGCGACGATATGGTATTTGTCTTTGAAAAGGAAACAGATGCGAAAAGGTTTTATGATGTTTTGCCTAAAAGGTTAAATAAGTATGGGCTAAATATCAATGAAGCTAAATCACAAATGATAAAATCTGGTAGAGACCATGCTGCAAATTTAGCCAAACAAGGCAAGAAGATCACAAGTTATAATTTTCTTGGATTTACTTGCTATTGTGGTAAATCAAGATTTGGCACAACATGGAGACTAAAATATACCTCAAGAAGAGATCGTTTTACTGAGAAACTGAAAGGACTGAGAAAATATTTGCGTGGTCAGCTAAATACGCAAGACAAAACGCAGGCATTATCACAAGTCATTAGAGTTATTAGGTGAATGGATCAACTATCATGGTATATCTGATAATAAAAGACGAGTAAGTTCATTTATCAACCAAAGTAAACGGGCAATATATAACTGGTTTAATAGAATGGGAGGAAAACGTAAGATGAATTGGAAAAGACTAACCGAGATACTTAAAAGAGTAAATTTTCCTAAAATTGGAAAGATTGTCTCAATGTTCTAGACAACAAATAAGGCATAATGCTTATCTTATTTTTGAGAGCCGGATGCGGTAATTCTGCAAGTCCGGTTCTGAGGAGGGGCCTAATTAAGCAATTGGTTAGGTCTACTCACACAACAACAAGATGTAAAGGAGTTAGGCCATGCACATTCTGCATATTGGGATCAGCATCGTGATCAAGTAGAAGCTGTACAATATCTAGGTTGTTAATAAAAGAATTTGCTGTACAATGTAATGGAGTTTGATCAACATTGTCTTTTACATTTGTATTAGCGCCATTCTTTACTAAAAACTTGATAATTGCATTTATATCGTCATTTACACTGTGGTTATTAGTCTCATGCTGTGTTAAAATCCCGACAGAATCTGCAATATTTTTACCATTATAATTACTACCATTCGGAATAATAGACATATGCAACGCTGTATGTAAAGCCGTGTGTCCACTATTATTTTTTGCATTGATGTCAGCTCCATTGTTCAGCAAAATCTTAGCAATAGGTAGATTCTTATATTTTAAAGCAACAGATAAAGCTGTAATACTGTCTTTATATTTTGAATTGACAAGTGTACTATCATTATTAATAAGATGCTTCACTTTTTCAATATCACCATCTTTAATAGCGCGATGTAAAGCATATTTAGCCTTAGATTCAGACATATTTTACTCCCAAAATTATACTATCACTATTGTAATATAATCTTCAGTACAGCTTTACTTAGCAGCAAAGCATAGAACGATAAATAATTATTCATGAATTTTCACCTTTTTGAACCTTCGCAATCTGTTAAAGGATTATCATATAACTTACAATATAACAAAAAAATAAATAAAGCACCATAATTTTTCTGAGTAGAATTTTGTATTTCACAGCTATTAATCATTAATCTAACTTTCTACAAACTCAACTAATTCAAACGAAAACCCTTGAGCTGCAAAAGCACGCTCTAGAATGGGTTTAAAATTTGATTTGATATAGCTATTTGCAAAGCTTGTTAGAGCCTTAATGAATATCTTTTTATTAACATTATCTTCATTTACAACTTCTAACTTACTAAACCATAGTTTATCAATAACTTGCTCATATTCGTAATGTTGAAGTATGTATTTTCGTACTTTGAACAATATAGAGTTAGAACTTAGCTCTTTACTAAGTTCTGAAAGGTAATCTTCATCACTCATTTGTTGCTGTAAAATTGTTGTTTTTTGATACTCCGTTGTGTTATTGATAACTTGTTTTGATTCATCAAATGGTATAACTTGTAACTGCTCAATATCATTGCTATGCACAGCTCGTACCTCCTGTAATATCTTGAATTTAATATGATCTGATAGTAAAATATTCTTAATCAACTTGATGTAATATTTGTTTTTAACTGCTGCCCCAAAATCACAAGATGTTAAAATTTGATAAGCAGTATCTGCTTCAAAGACTCCAGCTATTTTACGCTTCAACTGAGCCTTCATACTACGATCTGTACCAGATTCAATGTTTGCTAGATACTGTTCTTTAAATCTTCCTACGTCATTAAATCTAAAATTTCCACTATTAGCCTGATCAGTAGTTAGCAATTCATTTGCTAACGCTTTTGCCATATAGTTTAGCACTGCTATCTTATTTTCAAAATAACGGAATGAATATTTATTTGATAACTTCAACAGTAATTGATTTATGAAGTATATGTTGAAGCTTCTACTAGACATACGTTGTAGTATAACTGCATCTTCTGGTGTTAGTGGATAATAATCTGCTAGTCTTTTTCTTTTGGGGCAGCATTCATTCTTTTCAACCTCTGAATTATCGATAATAGCTGGAGTTGCTAACTTACTGTTTTGCTCATAATCATTGTTTGATGGCTTGTCATTACTAACATCACTAAGCTCATAGAAATTCAAATTCTGTTGTTGCTGTTGATCTTCTTTTTCATTTCCTACTAACTCAATTTCTATAAAATCATCAGATTCAGTATATTTAAACTTCAAATTTTGCTGCTGATCTTCATTTTTATTTTGATCATTCTCTACTAACTTAACTTCAGTAGATCTAGATCTATTATTATTTTATTATATCTATATATGTAGCTGCAATTTTTTGCAGGTTCACCTGCAAATTCTTGCAAATTGATGTGAAAATTTCCTTGTTGTAGAAGGACAATTTTTTCTTCTTTTTTTCTTTTTCAGTAAAACGCTGAAAATTTTTTAGAAGTTTACAAGGAACATTACCTATAAGCAAAATTGGCTTTCTAAGGCAGATAGTATCAGTATGAAGATTTATATAGGTTTGGCATAAAAATTTTTTCTACCTATTTTCTACCTTTTGCATAAAAATTTGAGTGTAATTTGTAAAAAAATTATTTTCTAAAACACCTACTATAGCTGTATTTTTGGAGATGAAAAATGCGACCTGTAGTATTCGATCTTTTAACTAATAGTTGTAATATTATTAAAAATAATAGTAGCAATAATGCTACAATATTTTATAACTTTATTGGAAATATCATTCCACCAGAATGGAGAAAGCTAAGTGGAGATAATGGAAAAGCATTAAGTAAAACATCTAAACAGCTTTTATCATTCATAGTATTTAGACTACATATCTATTACAACAAAGATATAGAGGAATTACAGGAAAGTTATCAGCTTTATGAGGATAAGCTTAATGTTTGTCAAAGAAGAGTTAGGCAATGCTTAGTAGAATTAAGAGATGCAGGTTTTATTGAAGTTGAAAATAGGACAATAATTAAAGACAATGTTAAGTTACGTAATGTCCCTTGCATAAAAATTCTGAAAAATTTTCAGCACTATAGTAAAAAAGGAAAAGAAGAAAATATAGCCTTACCAGAAAAAAAATTTCGCTCCAACCTGAAAGAAATTTCAGGTGAACCTGAAACTTTTTTCAGGGACATATATAGATATATAAAAAAATCTAAAATATCTAGATCTACTGAAGGTGAGTTAGTAGAGAATAATAAAAACGAAAATGAAGAACAAAATTTTCAAAATGTTGATGATTTTGAAAATGATATACGGACTTCAACTAAAAATTGTAATAAAGACATTGAATCACTAATAACAAAGATTCTCAAGTCTTCGAATGGTAAAAAAGAATGGTTCAAAAGGTACAAGCTAGAAGAATTTTACCCACTAACCCCAGAAGATGCAGTTACACTGCAACACAAGTCTGATAGAGCTTTTAACATATACTTTATCAACAAATTACTATTAAAGCTAGCAGATCAATATTCGAATTATCATTTTGGCTGTAAGGCATCAGTTCTAAACTATATGGCAAAAGCGTTAGCGAATGAATTACGAAATACTGATCAGGCAAATAGTGGCAACTTTAAGTTTGATAACGTAGAAAAATTTAATAAGGAAAAATATCTTTCTCAAATTGAAACAAGCACAAATCTTAGTAAGGAAAGCCAGTTGAAGCATAAAATTGCTGGTTCTTTTGAACCAGATATGGCTTATAAAATTTTGACTTCTTGTAGTTTTGGGCCAGCAGTTCGAACTAGGTTTTTTGTTAAGTTGCTTAAAAATATCACACTAACAGAATGTGATGAATCAAAGATATTACAAGCTGTACAAGATGTATATGGATACGAAATTCAAGAATTGCAAGTTACACCATTTGAGCAACTCAAAACTGTTTCACAGAAACAAATCAATGAAGAAGAGTATCTCTTGAATCTCAGTAAACAACTAGACTCCAACTCAATTTGGTACAAAGTACGAGAATCTTTGATTAAAAGTTATGGTCAAGCTATCGATAAATCATGGTTTAGTCCATTGAAAGTTGCAAATGAAGATAATGTTAATAAAAAAATATTCATTAAAGCAAAAACAGAATTTGAAGATAGTTACATCAGAGGGAATTATCTGAAAGATTTTGAGTACGCTTTTAAAGCTCAAGGGTTTTCTTTTGAGTTAGTTAAGTTCGAATAATTTTAATAAAATTTAAAGAGTGATATGGAAAAAGATCTTGCAAAGATTGCTCCAAATAATATTTAAGCAGAGCAAATGATACTTGGGGCAATTCTGATTAACAATCGTGCGCTATATAACATTAACGAATTTTTACTGCCGGAACATTTTTATGAACCATTACATGGTAAAATATATAAGTCAATTAATCTCATTATTAGTAAAGGAATTAGTGCTACTGTAATTTCGCTCAAAAATATGCTAGGCAATGAACTCGCATTTGAGGAAATAGGTGGAGTAGATTATCTAGCTAAACTTACAACTTTAGCATTAAGTATAGTTAATGTTAATGAATACGGCAAAATAGTATATGATCTCGCACTGCGGCGTTATTTAATTGAAATTGCAGAAAAAATAGCAACGAATGCATATTCTTCTACTTTAGCAGATACAGCTATCAGTAAGATCGAAACTGCTGAATCTCAATTATATGATCTAGCTTCAAGAGGAACTTTAAGTCAAGGATTTATAAAATTATAAACTTCAATTGAAGAATCATGGACATCAATTTCATCTGCTATTAAAAATAAAAACTCTATTAACGGTATTAGTAGTGGACTACCTGACCTTGATTCAAAGCTTGGAGGATTTAAAAATTCTGACCTAATAATATTAGCTGGCAGGCCCTCAATGGGTAAAACTGCTTTAGGAGTTAACTTAGCAATAAATGCTTGTAAATATTTTCTTACTCAAAAAAATACTAAAGATAATGTACCATCAGTTGGCTTCTTTTCTTTAGAAATGTCATCTCAGCAAATCTCTACTCGAATTCTTTCTATAGAATCTGAAATTAATAGCTCTGCATTATTTAACGGTAAAATAGGTGAACAAGATGTTGATAAGTTAAAGACTGTACAAAATGAAATACAAAAGTGGAATTTTTTTATAGATGATGCTCCTGCAATCTCAATATCAGCAATTAGATCACGAGCTCGTAGACTTAAACGCACTCATAATTTAGCAATATTATTTATTGATTATTTGCAGTTAATTAAGATTGATTCAAATAGAAGTCAATATAATAGAGTAAATGAAATTTCTGAAATTACTCAAAGCCTAAAAGCACTTGCAAAAGAACTTAATATTCCAATAATTGCATTATCACAATTATCTAGAGCTGTTGAACAAAGGCCTGATAAAAAGCCGTTGCTATCAGATCTAAGAGAATCAGGCTCCATTGAACAGGATGCCGATATTGTAATGCTTATATATCGTGACGAATATTACTTATCTAGATCAGAGCCAGCTCCTGGAACGCCAGAATATACGGAATGGATTGCTAAACAAGATAGATGTCATAATACTGCTGAAATAATTGTTGCTAAACACCGTAATGGGCCAGTTGGTACAGTGAAGTTACACTATACTAATCAGTATTCTAAATTTGGCAATATTGTTAAAAACTCTCAGCAAGGTTAATAAACACTAGATTATGCATAAATGAAAAAATGCTGGTCCAAAAAAAAAAATTACAGCAAAATTTTACTCATTAACACCAGAGATATACAACTTAAGGTTAGTTCGTGATAACTGAATCAAAAATTTTATAATTTAATTTGCTTCTTTTCCAGTTTTTATCTGGGATTGGAGTATACAAAAAGTTTGAATTATGGTATAATTTATTAATAACCATTTAGAGATGGAAAATGATAGATTTTTATAGTGAGAGCTTAATAAATAAGCTGCTCAGAACCAACGTAAGATTTAACACCAAAATTGATCTTGATAAAGTTGAAAGAGCAATACTTTACGCTAAAAAATATCATGGCCAGCAAAAGAGAGATACTGGAGAACTATACTATACACATCCATTGAAAGTAGCTCACATGGTATCAGACCACAGCTTTGAAACAGATACAATAGATTAATTCTAGGAAATAGAATTGACAAAAAGTATAATTAACATTAACTTTATAAAAATATTAAATTAGATAGATACTGATATGAGTATTTTAAAATCACTTTTACAACCGTGTTATGCTGTTATATTAGCATTCGTTGTATTATCTTCACCATCAATATGTACAGCGAATAATAATGTAAACTTCAATACTTCTAAAGTTAGTATTGATACTTCACAATTCTATATAAAATTTTCAACTGGTATTGCTACTAACTACGATACATTAGAAGCTGGAATTGGTTATAGATTAGATCGGCACAGAATGGATATAAGATTAGGATTTATTGGGCATCACAACTGTAGAGATAACTTTGTTCAAGGAAATTATTATTACAATATAATTGAAGGTAACAAAGCATCAATTTTTGTTACAGGTGGCCTAGTATCAGTTTTCAATGGTGATAGTGGTACTGGTATAGATGTAGGAGTTGGTACAACAATAAACTTATCAAGAGATACATATTTAGACATTGAATGTAGCACAATGGCTAACTATAGACCACTTCCTATTCATATACGTTTTGGATGGCGGGTTCACATTTAATAACTAATAAGTTTTATAGTTGGTAATTATTAGCCCATTAACGAGATTGCGTTGTTCATTAATTGAGTATGTAACTCCAATATGAGTGATGAAGAGGTCTTTGTATAAAGCTTTAATAAAGGTAGTGTTATTATTTGAAAGCATAATTTTAACACCTTTATTGTTGAGTTCATAAACAAAATCTCGTAGTCTGATTTGCTCTTTTTCATCAAATGGGACTCTAGTGTAGAACCTTTCTCCTGATTGGTGGTAAGGAGGATCGAAATAAACAAAGTCATTTTGTTGAGGCCCTATAAATGAAAAATCCATTGCGCAAATTGATACATCGGTTAAAAGTTTACTACATTTGTTTATTCTAGAGCAAATATGAAGCTTAAGATATTACTTATCAGAAAATGTTTGAGCGGATGTGCCGTCTCTGTTTAGCCTATAAATTCCCCTAAAGGAATATTTATTAAGATATATAAATTTTGCAGTAATATCGTTAGGATCATTACTATAATAATTGTCCCTTATTTTATAGTAATAATTTTCAGAATGGTTTTTGTGATATAGATTTAGTAATCTATTAACCTCATTTGGATTCTTTTTTACAGCGTTATAACTAGTAATTAAGTTGAGATTAATATCAGACAAAAAACATTGTTTAAACAGATGCCTAACTTGAAAAAATAAAGCCCCACCTCCAAGGAATGGTTCATAGTAATTATAGTATGGCCCTGAAGGAAGATGCTTTATTAGTTTAGCAACAATTCTCCTTTTGCCTCCAACCCAGTGAAGAAAAGGCTTTGGTTCATTAGAAATTGCTATTGACACAAGAATTTTTGATTAATTAAATCTCTACTATGAATTATAGTAGAAAATAAGCCTTAAAGCTAGTAATAATAACTGCTGCAGAGCTTTTTTTATAAATCTTTTTTGAATGATGTTTTTGAAGCTAGAGATACAATGTGATAATTTCGCATCTACTTTAAAAAAGATGAAAAAATTTTTCATAATTATGACAAAAAGTCATGTACTGATAAAAATCAAAATGATACTGTATACCTGATATTATCTGAGATTCAAGATTTAGATAATATTTAGCTAGAGGTTATTTCATTAAAACTTCAGAATCTGCTATTAAAGGTACAAATGAATCTCTAGCTACACTTTAATTACTACTTCAAATAGCAAAAGTAATGCTATGGTTATTAATGGCCTAATTATTTTAGGCTATCTCAATTTATAACTCAAGATTAATAATAAATATATAATTGTTAAATATTATGCGGGATTTTAAAGGGTAAAGTATGCATATACAAGTCTTAAGCACAGCAAAACACTTGTTCTATCGAATGTTTAACCTATACAAACAAAATAAAGTAACACAAATTTTTTCAGTTTCACAGGAAAAATGGTTTACTTTTTTTAATGACTTGCACAGTCATACAGAACAAAAAAATTTAATACAACTTCTAATAACTCATCTTATAAAGATAAAATCTAATTTAAAAATAGATCAGCAAAAAAAGTGTTTAACTGGTTATTTAACGAATCCGAATTACAACTTAACAAGCAAAAAACAAAAATATATTCAAAAATTAATAAATAAAAATGATTTTATTTGGAATCAAAAAGGTCAAAACTTTCTTGATTTTTGTATGTATAAAATTATACGAATGCATTCCATAGCACTTGAAATACCAATCAAAAAATGTTCTAGCGATATGCTAATAAATAAAGGGATCAAACCCTTTCAGGAATTTATTACACCAGAACATTTTAAGAATATAATTGATCTTGAACAAAAACTACTATACCGCACACTAAAGTATTATCATTGCATTAACAAAGAAAAGTAATTATCAAACAACTACTATTGGCTCAAGGACAACTTGAAATAAAAGAAGATCTTAATTCGATAGAGAAAAAAGATTTTGACTTAGTTAATACAGCGCTTGATTTTTATATTTTGGATATTATGGGTCGTTTTAAAGACGTGCTCGAACCTGATGTTTAAATTAAGAGCAATAAGATAAGTTCAGAACTTTTTCAGTTAATATACTAAATTATTCAAAGTCTTTTTTTATAACTCAGGATCAATTGTATATCTCATTTTGAAAGATATTTTGTTTTTTTAGATGTAAATAACAATGCGATAATTTCGCATCTATTTTAAAAAAAAATGAAAAAAAATTTCATAAATATAACAAAAAGTCATGTACTGATAAAAATCGAAATGATACTGTATACCTGATATTATCTGAGATTTAAGATTTAGATAATATTCTGATAGAGATTAAAACTTAAACCGCAAAATTTTCTTTTTAATCTCTAGGAAGCAATTTAACAACTTAAATAGCAGGAGAATTCTATGCCTATTGAAGACGAAGGTCAAAATAAAATCAATAAATTAACCGAAAAATTATCTACAGAAGGAATTAATAGCACAACAATAAAACAGGTAGATGCAGAATTGCAAAAACTATACTGTCAGCTGGAAAAATCTGGGCAAGTAAGCATAAAACTCATAGATTGGATACAATATTTTAGGCGAATCGTAAATAACTATGATAAAAAAAAGATAAATATAATAGCTTCTCTGAATGGAATAATTTTTTTATTTAGACAATACATAGCATCAACAAATATAAGGATTGAAACATTTAACATAGAATCACTAATAAATAATACTGTTATCAGAATGAGGAAAAATTTTGAAAATGAGAATATAAATCTAAATGTTCAAAATGATATAAAGACAGTTCTGATTGGAGATAGTTTTCGAATAAAAGCAGTAATAAGCCAGTTAATTGGTAGTGCTATTATAAATAGTAGTAAGCATAGCAAGATTACTATTAACATCAATCAGTATTCAGAAATATTACAATTTACAGTACAAAATATAGTACTAAGCCCTTCTAAAGAAAAATTAGAAAGAATAAATTCCGAACTAGAGAATTTGAATTTGGTAACATATCAAGAACTAGGAGAAGGATTAGCATTTATTAAACATCTTATACATCAGCTAAAAGGAAGGCTAAGAGCAAAAGAGGAAAATAATTACATAACTTTTGCATTTGAAGTTCCAATAACTAGTTTTAACTCTTCTTTTGGCGAATGTTATGAAAAAAAAATAAGTAACCAATGGATAGTACAAATCCCTTCAATGCTAATTACGTTGGTAAATGGAGAAAGGGAGAATATCGATGAATATATAGAGATAATAACAAAGTTAAGAAAAGCTAAGTATCAGGTCGAGGTAGCTGAATCATTGAAAGAATATTGTGTGAATCTGATACAGAATATCAAATATAGATTTAATATTGCAACTAGTGAAATTGTAAGGCTAGCAAGCGAGATCATGTTAAGTGATTCAAAAAATAAAGATAAGCTGAAAACAATATTAAATCGAGCAGTAAATCTCCAAGAGTACTGTAATGATGTAGTTTACACGCTTAGAAGCGAAATTGAGAATGAAAATTTATGTTTAAAAAAATTTAGCATACAAAAGTTAGTAAAGGATGCTGTCAGGAGACTAGAAGACATTGCAAAAGAGAAAGATATAAAAATCAATTACAATTTTCAGTACAAAATGAAGGATATTGTGATTGGAAATAGTGATCACTTACAAGCTATATTAAGTCAATTAATAGGAGGAGTCATTAGATTTAATCACAGCTACAAGGTTATAATTACAGTTCATTTGTTTACTGTAAAAAATTATATAAAAAGCGATAACATACTACAATTTAGAATACACGATAAAGGAAGCGGTATTTCAAAAGAAAAATTAGGGAATATAAAAGCTAAATTAGCTGATTTTGACTTGGTAAGAGACTGTCCGCTAATGCTTGAATCAGGATTATGGTTTGTAAATTACCTTATTAATCAACTTAATGGAGAAATGGAAATAGAGAGTGAAAAAGACAAGTTTACAACCATTACTTGCAATATTCCAGTACAACTTTTTTAATCAAAAATAACACATTTTAATGACTTAAAAATTCACAATTTATTTGCTTCTTTTGCAGTTTTTATCTGAGATTGGAGTATATAAAAAGTTTAAATTATGGTATAATTTATTAAAGATTATTTGGAGATGGAAAATGATAGACTTTTATAGCGAGAGCTTACTAAATAAGCTGTTTAGAATCAACGTAAGATTTAACACTAAAATTGATCTTGATAAAGTTGAAAAAGCTATATTTTATGCCCAAAAATATCATGGTCAGCAAAAGCGAGATACTGGAGAACTATACTACACACATCAATTAGAAGTAGCTTATATGGTTGCAGACTACAGCTTTGAAACTGATACGATTATTACAGCAATACTACATGATACACTCGAAGACACAACACTAACCAAAGAAATAATAAGTCAAGAATTTGGTAATAATATTGCAGAACAGGTTTCAGACCTCACCAGAATTAAGGATAATCAAAAAATCAGTTCTGGAGAAATGATTCAAACATTTTATAGGCAAAATAAAATAGAACTATTATTAATTAAGCTTTTCGATCGATTCCATAATATTCAGACTGTATCAATAAAACCTTATGAAAAAAGACAAAAAATCGTCATTGAAACTCAGCAAGAATTTATACCTCTTGCTCAATACCTTAAACTACCAGAGATTGCAATAGAGCTAAATAAATACTGTGAGCTTTATGCTAGTTAGAATGCAAACTTTTTCTAACTAGCATACATAGCATTATATATTTGCAAAATGGAGCATTGCTGCTTGAAATACATATACTATCGTTCTGGATCATCAATTAATAATATATCACCTACAAAATCTCTAAATTGATCAATATCTAAAACACTAATGCTACTTTCACTGTGATGGATGCATTTGCTACTTTCATTGTGATTCATGCATTGTTGAGTAAAAAAATCATCTAATTGTTTCTGTAAATTTTCACTGTGACTATTGTATACAATAGCTAGGCTAGATTTGTAAGGTTTGAACCGTAGAGATACATAATAATACTTCTCTACTATTAATCTTAGTGTATTAAAAGTAAAACTTACTTGTGTATATAATACATTTTGTTTGCTTTGGTCTTC
Organism: Orientia tsutsugamushi str. Boryong; assembly: GCF_000063545.1. NCBI lineage: Bacteria > Pseudomonadati > Pseudomonadota > Alphaproteobacteria > Rickettsiales > Rickettsiaceae > Orientia > Orientia tsutsugamushi. The sequence goes on along the minus strand of NC_009488.1, from coordinate 84,205 downwards.
ACAAAAGTATTCTAAGGATATAGGAAGATCATCTTGAGTACTACGTATAACCCTAATTGTTTCTGTTTCAGTATTACGAAGCTGCACAATTTTATCTTGAATGCATCGATATGTGCTGTTATTCCATCCAAGCAAGAACAAAATATTATAACCTCCATGGTTAAATATACAATTGTAAACTAATTTTGTTAGCTCAGCTAAATTATTGCTGTTAGGTAAGATTTGAATAGAATCACTAGTATCACTGATTCGCATAACCACCATATATATTTAAAATTGCATTACACTCCTGGTTTATAAATTACATTAGCTGAATTATCAAGCTGTGTTTGTTGTATAAGTATTAAAAAACTAATACACAAGCTCAAGTTTATACTGAACATTAAGAAGGCCATTCTTTAAGGCCTCAATGTCCTTAACATTGCTGCACCATTCTTGACGAAAGCTATTCCATTTTAAGCCATGAAGGCGAATGTAGCGCTTAGTGTTTTCATCTGGTTCAGAGGAAAATTTTAAAATCACAGCAGCTTTATTTTGCTGTTCCTTATCAAAAATATTTTTACCGATTGTAGTCCAATGATTCTGAACATTTGGATGTTGTGTTAAAGTTTCTTTTAGTGAAACAATTGCACCAAATAAAGTGTTTGTCTGTAAGTGATCAAGCTTAGCCTTAGCGACTAGTCCACCCATTTCGATAAGACGTCGAGTACGCATTTTACGTTCTTTGATTTTGAGGTTAACCTCATCCATGATTAGCTTAGCTTTTTTTGTTGGAGAGTAATTTTTTGCTGCATAAGATTTGCCATGTTAGTAATTCAGAAAGATAAAAAAATCAGGCAAGAATATATCAAAATAAAATTCCAGTAAAGAAAAAAACCGCACCTGCCAAACCAACATCAAATAATTATAGTCAAAAAAACGTGAATTCAGGTTAGAAGCTTCATTAAAGAATAAGCTTATACGCAATATGTAAACTTGAAAGTTTACTGCTAAAAAATGGGTGCCAATTAGCCGATTGAGTGTTAAAAAAAGCAGTTTGTACTGGCAAAATCAAAAAACTCATGCTAACCTGAAACTCAGGTGAGGATTGGAGTTGAAATGGCAATACAGTTTGCAAGGATTGAATTTTTAAGTAGAATCAAAGGAGGAGATAGTTGTCGTAAGGCAGCGTATAATGCAAGAACTATTGTTAAAAACGAGAAGACAAATGTAAGTTATAACTTCTCTTGTAAAAAAGATAACGTATATCATACAGTGCTGATACCAGCTTATGTAAATCAAAAATTCAAGAATGTCCAAACAATTAATGAATGAGGTTGAACAAACAGAAAAACGAAGAAACAGTCAGCTATTGAAGGATATCGTAATAGCACTGCCAGACGATAAGGAATTGAATTTAGAGCATAGAATAGAAATAACTCATCAAATAGTTGATGCAATGGGGGAATGGGTGCAAAATGGTCTTGGAGTACAGATAGACATTCATAAGCCTCATAGAGGAGATAAAAACTGGCATGCGCATATATTGGTTACTACAAGAAGATTTAGAGAAGATGGAACTGGTTTAGGAGATAAAGCAGTAAATTTAAACCCCAAATGCAGAACAGTTAATGGCAAAAAGTTTGTTATTCGAGATTCCGAGATGATTCATGAAAAAGTGAAGGAAATAATTAATGCATATTTTGCTAAATTAGGCTTAACAAATAGAGTTGATAAGATAAGTGCAGTACCGCAAGAGCATATTGGCCCTACTAGAATTAGGGGTTTAATTAATGAAGTTGCAAATGAAAATGAGTTACGTAAAGAGGCTAATTTAAAAATTATTAAGGATGTTGATGTAATAACGGATGCTATAACACATTACAAATCTATTTTTACTAAGCAGGATATTGAAAAAGCAGTAAAAGATATACCAGACCTAACAGAAAGGGGAATGTTAGTTCAGCAAGTGTTCAGTTCAAATAGAATACTAGAGTTATATCATGATGATGGTGAAAGTAGCAAATATTTTACTACAACTGATGTTAGAGACGAGGAAGTAAGAATAATAAGAATAGCTAATAAAATCAATAATCAAGTTTATTACAACGATATTTACAATCTTAAAAGTGATATAGAAGGTCTAGCAAATGTTAGTGAAGAACAGAAACAAGCTCTAAGGCATATTTTGCTTAGCACTAGTGGAGTTAGAGTACTAAGAGGAAGAGCTGGAACAGGTAAATCCACTGTTTTAGCAAAAGCATATAAAATTGCAACAAATCGTGGACAAAATGTTATTGGACTTGCTCCTACTCATAAAGCGGTATCAGAGCTGAGGAGCAAAGGTTATAAGGAAGTCTATACAGTAAAAGGATTTTTGTATAATCGAAAAAAAAAATTTTTATGCAAAATAGGTTAATAGTAGTAGATGAAGCTGGAATGGTTGCTACTAGAGAATATGCAGAGCTGTTTAGAGTAGTTAGAAACAATAATTGTCAACTGATACTTGCTGGAGATGAAAAGCAGTTAGCTTCAATAGAAAGAGGCGGAATGTTTGAGATGCTGAGTAATATTTTCAGTTCACATGTTTTAGTGAATATTCGAAGACAAAGTGAAAACTGGAGCAGAGAAGCAGCAACAAAGTTTGCTGAGAGTAATATTTTAAGCGGTATAACATTACTGAGACAAAATAAATGTATTAAGTTTGATAATACGTTGCAGGACTCAATGAGTAAGTTAAGATACAACTGGAGTCTAAGCAAGTTTAAGCTACATGAAAAATTGGTAATTACAGTACGTAATAAAGAGGTAGACATTCTTAATTCAAGTATTAGATCTTTGTTAAAAGCTAATGGCACGCTACAAGGCACAGAATATAGGCGTTCAATAGCTGGAAGGAAAGAGTCCTACATGGCTGGAGATCGAATTGTATTTCAAAAAAGCGATAAGGATTTACAAATACAAAATAGTGAATTTGCAACTTTAACTTCGGTTAATAAAAATGAATTTGTAGCTAAGACAGATGCAGGACAAGATGTGAGTTTTGACCCAAGCAAAATACAATTTAAACATGGTTATGCAAGTACTGTTTATAAGGCCCAGGGAGCTTCTATAAAAGATGTATACGTTTTACATAATGGAGTAAGTAATATAAGCAGCTCATACGTAGCTATGACAAGGCATATAGAGAAATTACAGCTATATTGCAATAAGGAAGCAACTAGAAGCATTAACAGCTTAATAAATCAGCTTAGCAGACCAAATGATAAATCAGCAAGCATAAACTTAAAAACTAATGAAGATTTAAATAAAGAAAATCCAACTATTTTAAGTAAAATTTGTGGTTGGTTTAAGTCTATAGTAACTGATGTAGGAGACAGATTTCATAAAAACGCTAAATATTATCAGTACGATAAAAAACCAGAGCAATTAGCTGACATTAAGATCGAACAACCTAATATAGTTAATGATATAAGAAAATCAGAAATAAGTCCAAATAATGAATTAAAGGCTACAAAGACCGCAAACGATATTTCAACTACAGAAAAACTCAACACAAAGCCTGAACAACAAAATCCAAGAGTTAGTATTCGAAGGTAAAATGAGCTGCATAGAGCAGCTCAAGGATAATAAAGATATGAATTTACTAAGTAGAATGTGAAAGTTATGAAACTTAGAAAGATTCGTTAACAGAAATACTATCTCAACAATCACTCAGCAAAAATATTATACCATTTAAACGGTAAAAATACAAATAAATTTAGCGAAGGTGAGGTTCTGTATGACTGATAAAATCAATAATTCAAACAATCATAATTTAATGGAAGAATTGAGAAATAAAATAGCTTCTCATGCAGAAACCATAGCCTGTGATTTGCTTGGAGAGCCTAATAAACATTTCTCTAGACGTGGAGAAATACGTTGGGGAGATACAGGGAAAATTGTCGTCAATACTAGTGGCAAGCATGCTGGAAAATGGTATGACTTTAGTTCTGGCGAAGGTGGAGATTTATTTGACTTAGCCAGAAAAGAACGTGGCGGTGATTTTGTTAAAGCCAAGGAATATCTAACAAGCATGGTAGGAATAACAAGTTATAAGCAGAATTACCAACGTAAAGAAACCACTCAAAACGCTGCTCAAAATGAGCTAGCTAAAATTCGAAAAGTTCAATACTTTTATAATCAGTCTTCTCCATTATATTTTACTAATAATACTGAAGTTCAAATCGTAAAAAGATATCTTGAACAACATAGAGGAATTGATTGTTTTACAATGAATTCTGACTTGAGAGCAAGTGTAATTCTTGATAGAGAAACGAATGAAAATTATCCAGCATTTTCAGCATTTTCAAGAAATGCGAAAGGTAAAATTACTGGTGTACAAGTTGTATATTTGAATTCGCAAACGTGCGATAAGGCAGATATTTCAGTCCCTAGGAGGGCTTTTGGCAAAATTAGCGAATCGTTTGTTAGAATTACTCCATTGGCACCACATGATTCGCCTATAACAATTATAACAGAAGGCGTTGAAACAGCTTTAAGTCTAAAACAAGCAGGAATTAATGGAAAAATTATCGCTGCTATTGGCATACATAATTTCAAGAACTATCAACCATTTGAAGGAGAAAACATAATCATAGCGGCAGATAATGATGGACAAAATTCTATAACAATGAATACTGTTGATAAAGCGAAAAAAACACTCGAAAATAGTGGAGCAAAGGTGTTAAAAGTGATGCCAACACAAGAAGGTGATTTCAACGACCTATTACAAATTCATGGGGCTGAAGCTATTAGACAGATTATAATACCTGAAATTGCCAAACTTATTAAATTGAACGAAATACAAAATAAATCATCTGAAATACCTAATCAAAGTGACGTTAAAGAATTATATGCAAAATCTTTGCCCCTATACGACTATAACAAAAAGGAAAAAGCTAATGCGGAAGTAACAACAGTCAACAAATTTTTAGAAAATCATACAGAAATTTATAGTTCAAAAATCTTTGACAATCCTAATTTAAGAGCAAATATGGTTTTTGATGAAGAGACTCAAAAATCCTGGCCTGCACTCACTATTTTTGTTAAAAATGAAAAAGGTGAAATTACTGGAGCTGAGATATTAGCCCTGAATTCAAAAACCTGTAATAAAGCTGATATTCCTGAAAAATCTATTGGTACAATTAGTGGATCATTTGCTGAAATTGCTCAACAAAATTCAGACTACTCTCCTATAACAATTCTTACAGATAATACTAAAACCGCTCTAAGCATTAAACATGCTGGAGTGGAAGGAAAAATCTTATGTGCAATTGAAGCCGAAAATTTGCAAAACTATAATCCAGAATCAAAAGAAAAGATCATTCTAGCAGTTAAAAATGACGTAAATACTGAAAAAGCAGAAAAAGTTTTGGAAGATAAGGGAGCAATAGTCTGCACAGTCAAAAATGACTTCAATAATGTATTAAAAACTCAAGATACCGTGTTAAAAATCAAGAAAAGAAATAATAATTTTATAAAAAAGATGTAAGTTTTTATAAAATTATTATTTCTGATGGATTGAAACATTAGGATTAAAAGGAGAATTATTCTTCAAAACGCCATAAATAATATGTAGTAACTTACGCATAGAAGCAATAAGGATAAGCATTTTGGGTTTACCAGTATCAGATAAACGTTGAGAAAATTGCTTAATAATACAATTATGTCTTAAGGCAGACATAGCAGGCATATAAAAAGCCTTACGTAGATCTGAATTGAAAAAATGCTTTTAAGCTAAATCAAGAAAAATGAAATATCACTGTGACATAGATACTCTATTCGAAAAGTATATAACATAACTGGTTTTATACTGGTTCAGCTATTATAATGCTGTTCATGCTCCATTGCGCCACCGAAGTCGCAACCAACGTCGTCGTCATCGCTGCTAAGACTTGCTTCTGTGCTCTCATCATCAGGCGGCAGTTGCTCTGGCCACATGGCCATATATTCCTCCGGAATTTTACCAGCATTGTTAGTTGGAACATTTTGTAGGATATCATTATTACTGTCAAGCTTTTGCAAGAGGCGGTTAAGCGATCCTAGCATTGCAATAATATGTATTGGAGTACTGCCATTAAGTTTATTTTGTATGATGTAACTTGCTTCTAATTTAATTAATGTAATCATTGAATCAATATCTGAAACACCAGCTGATATATGCATGGCTGTTTCCCCAATACGATTAACTGCAGAACGAATTGCCCCATTCTCAACTAACACATGCATGACATTGCAATTTTTAAATGCAGCAGCAATATGCAAAGGTGTATATTGTGTATGTTCACGATCACTTGTTGCTGTCAGTTCAGCTATTGACGTTCTGTCATTGGTTAACACCGCATCTGTTATCATCTGCTCTGTAATTTCTGTTCTTCCAATAACTGCCTGATTCACATCTGCGCCTAGCTCTTCTATCAATAGATCTACTGCTTCATTGAAACACCATTGTATAGCTTTATGTAATGGAGTATATCCACCACCATCTACAGAGTTTACATCAATATAATGACTTAAGAAAGTGATTGTTTTTAATTTACCTTGCACGCCATACTTTTCGAACATAGGAGGCAAAACTGCGTAATGCAATGCTGTTTGCCCATCATTAGTTCTTACATCTAGGTTTGCATGACGTGATAACACCAAGTGTTTTACTACTTCAAATACACCAGATTTTGCAGCAGCAAAAATCACTGGTATATCTGATTCATCGTATACATTAACATCAGCATGATGGCATGTTATGAGATATTCAATATTGAGTATGTTCCCAGATTCTACAGCCTCCATAAGCCTTGCTTGTGGATTACTAATACTAATATTGCGGTCGAATACAGACATATCATAGTCGCCTGATGCCATCATTAATTCTAAGTCATTATCTTCTTCACACGAATCTTCATTGGTAACTGATGCTCCAGCCGCAATTAATATACTGGCTATTTTGGGATTACGTTTACATATAGCAGTACGTAGTAGGCTTCCATCTTCATATGATGTCTCATTGACATTAGCTCTAGCTACAATTAATGCTCTCAGCATGAAGGCTTGATCTGTGTATTCTTGATTTATGTCTTTTATGTCTTTTATATCTTTCGTTTCCAATACTAGACGCATAGGAGAGCATTTATGACCATTTAATTGATTAGGATTTATATTATATGTGTCTCTTGCAGCTAACAATTCAATAAAGCTATCAATAGATCCAGTTTGTATTGCATCGTGCAAAGGCCATTTATTTGACAATTGGAATAAGGGCGCCGGTGATCGATCCAGTCCTGCAACACGTAATAATTTCGGTATTTCAGTATCACGACCTTCGTACGACTGTGCTAACTTTACATGATAATCTGCTTCGTCGTCTGTGTAATCAAGCAGATTTACATTTCTCAGTAATTCGACAACTACGTCAACATAGTCACAAATTATTGCACGACACAGAGGTGTATCCAGCTTCCCTTTTATCAGCTGTCCTTTTATGTTTGCGCCATGATCGATTAAAACCCTCATAACATCTGGAGATTGCACATAGTGCGTTGGTAGCAAAGAACTGTTGTTTAGAATATTTACATTAGCACCGCTGTTTATCCACAAAAGCGCAATTTTAGGAGCGCCATTCCGTAACGCATTATGCAGCGGTGTATCTCCATTGTTGTTCCGAATATTAATATCAACATCTGTCCCACTCGTGAGTAATGTTCTCGCAGAGGTAAGGTGCACATCTCCACTATCTGACAACATATGTGCAGCCGTATTAGAAGAATACCTACTCATAACATTAACAGGCACACCAGCTCTAATTAGGAGATACAATACTACTGGCAAGTATTGCGAATCTATACACGCTATTGCGGCATGTATTGTAGTGCGACCACTCTCGGTTATCCTTGTTGGGCTCTCTGGATCAATATGAATCCTAGATACCAAGTTTTCAATATCATGAATATCACGACAATAGCGTATTAAATCAAATATACTATCATCACTATCACTACTATCACTACTATTACCTGAATCGCTACTACTTCCTGAATTTATACTTGACTCAATATCACTGTCATCACTGTTGCGCATAATGTATCCACCTCACTATAATTGTGAATTTAGTATTCTAACGTACAAGGTTTTATTATTCATTACAACAACTAATTTCTTACTATCATTAAAAACTTGAATAGGAGCTCTTCTATAACAAAACTTTATAATAGTTTTTATTCAAAGAGCGATTACATTCTTAAAATATCCTAGCATTTGCAGGCCTTTTGCATTATGCCTTTCATACTTTTACTTATCCTAATCTCTTTATTAGCAATTGCTTTAAACGCTCCTTCTAATCTATTATATGTCTGTGATATGTTGTCCCAACCTTTAATAATTGGATTATGCATCATAATAAGTGCTGCTTGAGTAGACATTTTGTTATCTTTTACAATTTTTCTTATGACAGTTTGCAAACTCGCTTTAGATGGCTTAATTAAAAGCTTACCAGTTCTAGAAGGAACTGTTTAACTATCGGTAATACAAGACTTTCTAATTGTTCTTTTGATCGTCCAGTAATAACAAAATCATCAGCATACCTTATATAATTGACTTTGAGAGTTGGTTTTCTTGAGGCTATCTTCATCTGAAACTTTTCCAACAATAATCTTCCTAGTAAATCTAATGCCATATTCGCAAGTAAGGGTGAAATTATTCTACCTTGTGGAGTACCTGATTTGATTGAATAAGTCTTACCAGTTTCCAAGTATTTGGTTTTAAGGAATTTCTGCAGAATAGTTTTATTCATAGGAATATTGTTCAGCAACCATTCATGGTTTATGTTATTAAAGCAACCTTTTATGTCTGCTTCCAATATCCATTCAGATACCGTGATAAGAATCAAGAAAAGAAATAATAATTTTATAAAAAATTACATCTTTTTTATAAAATTATTATTTCTGATAGATTGAAACATTAGGATTAAAAGGAGAATTATGCTTTAAAACACCATAAATAATATGTAATAACTTACGCATAGCAGCAATAAGGATAAGCATTTTGGGTTTACCACTATCAGATAAACGTTGAGAAAATTGCTTGATAATACAATTATGTCTTAAAGCAGACATAGCAGGCATATAAAAAGCCTTACGTAGATCTGAATTACCAGTTCTAGAGATTCTACTGACACCACGCACAGAACTACCAGATTGACGATGCTTAGGATTAAGACCTACAAAAGCTACAACTTGTTTAGCAGAACTAAATTTCTCAATATCTGCAAAAAAAGCAAGAACTATAGCTTGTGTTTTTGCTCCTATACCTGGTATTGACTCAAGCAACATAGCTTTATCGTGAAAATCTTTGTTATTTTTAATATGGGCATTGATTAGTTGTTCAATTTCTTTAACTTGCGTTTCAAGAAATTCAATGTGCATTTGAATATTATTAGCAATTGCTTTAGAAGCTCCTTCTAATCTATTTGTTTCTTGTGTTTTATGATTAATTAAAACATTCAAGCGATTAACTAGCTGCTGTAGTTCTTGAATATAAGGCGGCTGTGGATACCATGCTTCCGGTTTCATTGCTTTGCAAAAATCTGCGATTAATACACTGTCTGCTTTATCTGTTTTTGTACGACTAAGTTTACTTATTGCAAAACCTTTAATACGTGCAGGATTTACTACGCTCACTTTATAGCCATAATCGTACAGATATTTCGCTAAGCTTTTCCAGTAGATACCTGTTGCTTCCATACAAACATGTCCAGTTCCTCTGCTTTTTAACCATGTTACTAATTTGTTAAATCCTTCAGAATTATTATTAAATTTTCTTGTTTGAACTTTATTATTAATTAACACAGCTGCATCAAACGTCTGTTTAGAAACGTCAATTCCTATAATTATACTATTCATAATCACCAAATTTTATGTTAAATATCTCAAAACCAACCTTGTAAATACAGGCTTTTTAGCCTAAGAATACCGTTCGGTTTTTTTAGTTATTCAAAAAAGCTAGTTACTTATCTTGAGTACAGACTACCAGCCTAAGGACACATACTGTATACTAGCTTTCTTTTGTGCTATTGCTATAATCTTTTATTTTATTGCAATTTCACTTATTTTCATCATACAAGGATTATATGCTGTTAGAAATATTATCAGCCCTGAAATAAGAAAACTTACTGAAAAAAATGAATCAATACAAACTAATATACAACCAAGATTATGTCTGAAAATTTAAAACATGATGGGCTATTTAAAGATTTAATGAATGAACCAAAAGCAGCTCTGGATTTTATAAATGACTTTTTACCAAATGAAGTTAAAAACGTACTAGATTTAAATACTATAAAAGTTGAGCAAGAATCATTTGTCGAAGCAAATCTACGCCGTAGTATGTGTGACGTACTATTTTCAGTTAAAACAAAAAATAATAATGATGCATTTATATATGTGCTTATCGAGGCAGAATTAAGATCTGATTATTGGATTGCGTTCAAATTATGGCAATACACATTATCAATATTAAAAAGGCATAAAAAAGGACTTAAAAAGCGTAAAAAAGAACGTGGAAAATTACCAATTGTTGTACCAATTGTAGTATATCATGGAGCTGACCGATTTAATGCTCCGAGAAGCTTATGGGAACTGTTTGATGATCCTAAATTAGCTAAAGAGTTGATGGGCTCTGAATACTTATTAATCGATTGGCAAGCAATGCCAGATAGTGAAATAAAAAGAAAAGCAACTGCTGCACTAGTTCATTTTATGAAGTATATTCATAATCAACCTGATATAATAGAGCTATGGGCGAAATTCTTTAATACACTACAAGAAATAGTACAAAAAGATAAAGAAGAGGGCTTTCTTTACATAAGATCGTTATTGTATTATACTATAAGTAAGGTTAGTCAAAATGAACAACCTAGGTTAAAACAATTACTGGACGAAAATTTATCAATTGAGGATAGAGATAGGATTATGGGAACAATTGCTGCACAATATATTGATGAAGGCAAAGCTAAAGGCAGAGCTGAAGGCAGAGCTGAAGGCAGAGCTGAAGGCAGAGCTGAAGGCAGAGCTGAAGGCAGAGCTGAAGGCAGAGCTGAAGGCAGAGCTGAAGGCAGAGCTGAAGGTATAGAGATTGGTGAGACTAAAGGCAGAGCTGAAGCTGCACAAGGGCTTGCAAGGAACTTATTAAAAGCTGGCTTTTCAGTTGAATTTATTGCTGAAAATACTGGGTTATCAAACGAAGAAGTGGTTAATTTAAAAGTTAGCATGGATAATTCTTGAATTAATAATTCACTAACTTAAGTTTTTTGAGCAATGTATATCCCCAAACATATGCTATATTTAAGTTTTGTAGCTTCATAGTTAGTTTTGTGATGGGAAAGTTACCAACAAGCTTTACATAACATGTAAGGTCTGGTAGATTCATAATTTCAGATGGCATAACTAAAAGCTTTTTACGCTCAACATTATTCATATTTACTCCATCTCGCATAGTATTTGATCCATATGACAAGTTTTCTTGAGTTTCAATTATCTCTTGCTCACCTAGTGTTAATGCTGATTTATAAGCTGTAACCTGATCGCTAACTCGAAAAATAAATTTACTATTAAACAAATCAAGCATAGAAGCACATTCAGCAGAACCATATATTGCTTCTAATTGATGAATGTTCTGCAACCCAGCAACAAAGCAGCCTCCATACTTTCTACTTTCAGCTAAAGCAACTGGTAAAGATGAAACTTTTTGTAGAGCTGGCAGTTCATCAAGTATAAACCATATGTTTTTGTTATCATGATTAGGATTTCTACACATCAAAGCTTTGATAGCTATACTTATCCATGCTGAAATAAGTGGCTGTAAAGTAGCTCTTTGACTTGGAGTAGCTGTGATAAATAGCCATCCCAGTTTCAGCAGAATTACTAAACCATTCCTTGATGCTAAAATTACCTCCAGGCTTTAAATATTGTAGCGAAGTAATATTCTTTCCAAGAGTAGATTGAATTCCCGCAGAAGTTTCAGGCGCGCTTTCGCTTATAATAGACCTCTTTCGAAACTGGTTAAGGTAGTTCAAAATTATAAATGCCAGAGATCAAATTAAATCTAAGACCAAATCTTTTACGTCTATTTCGATATTTGTCAGCAATAATTTTGAACCGTTTTAGCATACCAATAACGTTTTCATTGACAACTCTTTCTCCTGCTAACCTACGATTATTCTTTTTATCATTTTTAGTTAAAGGATTTTTCTTGCTTTTTTTCTTTGGTAATGCAGAATTATTGTGAATTTTTTGTATACCTTGATATCCTGTATCAGTAATCGCTTTAATCTTAGGATGGATAAGAATTTTGGATTCCTTAAATAATCTAAAGTCATGTTTTTTACCGTTAGAAAAATCTGTACATATTACTTGGTGTGTTTTCTTGTCTACCACTATTTGAGTCTTTAGTGTATGCCTTTTCTTCTTTCCTGAATAATAGAATTTTTGTTTTTTTTGGGTCTTTCTATTGGACTCTCAGTAGCATCAATCAAGACTACTTCATAATTCATATCGCTATTCATTAGAGCTTTACGACCTGGAAGAGCAAAGTTTGGGTGTTTAACTAAGGTGTCTTCTACCCATTTTACAGCCTTATATGCTGAACTTTCACTAATCCCATAGTTCTGACCTATATGAAAATAAGTACGGTATTCTCTAAGGTATTCTAAGGCCATCAATAACTGTTCCTCCAAATTGAGCTTATTTTTACGCCCTCCTTTTGATTTCTTAACACCATCAGCTTTCCTCAAAATATCCACCATCTTTGAGAATGTTCCCTTCCTTACTACTGTTAATCGACGAAATTTTTCATCCTTTAACTCTTTAATCTGATCTAATTTCATTATTACTTCAAATCAGATTTTTATAACACCATTTTACATCATTGTATAGTTTCGAAAGAAGTCTAATGCCTGATACAGCGGTGTTTCTAAAAGCTTTTACAAATTGTCTATTATCAGAGTAAATGATTGTATGAATTAGTTTTATGATATCTTTGTCATCCTGATATAGCTTCAACGCTTCAGACAAGACTAATTCAGCATTTTTAGCAAAAAAGTCATCAATTTTAGATACAAAGTAACTCGTTTGCGATGAAAGAGAAGCAAACATTGCAATACTTATGGGAATATTATCAACCTTTACTGGCGCACTCATTGATACTTCATCCTTCAGCCAAACAGTAGATTTGGGGGCAAATAACAGCGTAAAAATAAATATCGATGGAAAAAACCATTCCCATAGCAAAGATGCCGATATTTCCTCTAAAAATAGCCCTAGTAGCAGCCCATATGCCACCAATAGTCAAGGCTAAGTGACCCACTGGAGTGAAGTATTCGCTATTTGAAGCAAAGACCTCTGCCTATGCCATTAAACACATGCCATAACAGATCTCCACCACCAAATGTGTATATTACGTAATCCATTAACTTTTCTCCTTCGCTATTAAATGCTGCTCTATTAATCTAGCCCTTTTATCTATTCGACTTGCATCGGTTTGTAGGCTAGTCCATTTTTCATTTGCAAAAAGTTGTACTCGATTCAATTCCTTCAAATATCTTTCTAAATGTTCATTCGAAACTTGCTTAGCACCTAGTGAAGTAACGGCTCTACGTATTTCGGTGATTACTTCCTTCAAATGCTGAACTAATGTATAGCTAGCTATTAATTCTGATGAGATCTCTAAAATTGTGACTCCAGAAATAGCTTCTAATGTGATATAATCATAAATTGGAAATATATCTCCAATCGAAGATAAAAAGGCTATTTCAGAGTTGCTATATTCAGAATTCTTATCAAACTTATTTTTTAGATCAGTCAATTTTTGCTTAGCTTTACCTGCATAAGACTGCTCTGGTGATATTGTGATATTTCGTTGTAGGCTTGGATGCAGGCAACTAACACTATCACAGCTGTAAATTGAAGCTGATTCTCCACCTTTTAAATGACTAATCCAACTTTTTTCATCCTGAGCTAAGGAGTCAAAAAAGTACACATTATTGTTTGTAACCACGATAGTGCCAGTCATAGACATGATTGAATCACGCATATTTGATGGTATTCCAACCTTTGCTGCTGCTTTAGTGAAGATGTTATAATCATCCAGCATAACTCTGAATCCTTATTTTGTGCTTGTCGCAGAGCTTGTTTTTGATCTAAATAATTACGACATTTTTTACCAGCAGCAAAATAATCAAACCCGCTTTGTGACTGTATATCACGGCAAACAGCTTCTCTCATAGCTGAGTTTCTTGGTAAAGCTGTAGCAAATAATGCTTTTGTTAATTTGCAATCTCCCTTAGCAAATTGATTCATCTCCATTGCTAGATTACGTAAGTCTTTGAGAGCATTCTCAATTTGAGGAGCAAAGGTTTTTAATCCTAATGAAAAAGCATAGACTTTAGCTTGAGAACCAATGTTTTTCATCAATTGAACTAATTCTTCTCCAGAAATAACAGAGAAGCTACCAAGATAGGCATCAATACCGCTACAGCTCATGTTTAAAGATGGTGGAGTTATAGCAAATGGCTGAAATGATGTTTGGCTTGTTCTGGCAGATAATCCGCCAGCCGCATAATATCCAGCCGCTTGATCTTGATATGATCCAGATCTTGTGACATTAATACTCATTCCTTGAAATACGTTTTCGATATTCCAAGCTAGTGATACTGGAGCTTGTAGCAATAATAGCATTGTAATGGCATAAACTCTGATTTTGGTGCTCATGTAGTCTCCAATTTATGATAATATCTATCGATTGCTAGAATATTGTCGATAATTTTATCTTCAGAGATTATGCCTCTAGCTACTGCATATATTTTCTTACCATTAGCAGCAATTAAATATAATACCGGTACAATGTGTTCAGGGTTTAATTTATTCAGTAACTCATTATTCTTACTGACAGCTAGCAACTGAAATTCATATTTATTAGCAAATCTCTGAACAATAGGAAGAAAGGCTTTACAGAGCAAGCAATCTTGTTTAACTTGCAGAATCAATCCCAAGTTTTTAGCAATATTTTTGAGCTTGAAATCATTTTTCTGCTCTGATTTTTCTTGATACAGCTTTCTATGTAAGCTGTTAGCTGGCTCATTAGCATTAATCAACCGATAATCAAGTAGAGTAGCTAGTTGCCACATAGTAGCAAACTTATGAGCCTTCTCCATGATTTGCTTCTGCAATCTTTGAGCTGTAATCACATTTTCGAGCGTTGGATTATCAAGCGCTATACGCGCTGAGCTCGATTAAATTGCTCCTTTAATTCCTCGATTCTCTGGTCATGAGCCACACTCATCAACTTAGAATTAGCAGCAGAGTCATCAAGCTCATGACCATGTTTATCATTGTACCATAAAAACCCTGTAGCCAAAGAGTTAGTATCAGCTAATTCTATCGACAAGTAATTAAGTAGCCCCATAATTAGCATTATTGCTAATGGATTCATTAGACCTCTTTCGAAACTGGTTAACGTAGTTCAAAATTATAAATGCCAGAGATCAAATTAAACCTAAGACCAAATCTTTTATGTCTATTTCGATATTTATCAGCAATAATTTTGAACTACGTTAACCAGTTTCGAAAGAGGTCTATTATTGCATTATTTTTATATCTATCTAAAATGAAGTTTAGTAAAAGAAGAGAAGCATGATACAATCAAAGATTGAAATGCTTCAACTATAAACCATAATTAGTTATTATCTTACTTGCGATAATACTAGTTACTACAAATCTAAGAACATAATAAATCAAAACAAAACAACTAAAAATAGATGTCGTTAAATCTTAAATCATTTCATGAATTAGTACAGCCTCCCATAACTTCTTTGTTAAGATGTTGGAATTCTACTAAAGTATCATCATCACAGTAGTGTAATATCTTATTAGTCATTTCGGTAGGTAAGTTATGCCAATATTCAAACAAAACATCAATACTGTTATCGTTTTTTTCTAATATCTCTAATATCTCTACCTTCTTCTCTTTATCAGTTTTTTCTAATACCTCTGATATTATTTTTTCTAATACCTCTGATATTTCTGATATCTTTTTCTTCTCCTCAGCTGTTTTTAGTAGCAATTTATTTGTATTATATACTACTTCTTCCCTCCATGAGAGCCTTTTTTCTTGCAATAGCTTTGAGATTTTATGTTGGTCATGTTCAGTAGCTAAATCTAATTCAATAGCTAAAGCTAAATCTAAAACGGTATAACCATCTTTATTTTTTGAACTAAAATCAATATCACCATGGTCATACATCGTGTTTATCCACTCCTCTGAATAACCTAAAGCATCTAACCTTTCATCCTTACTGAAGCCCCTTTCTTCATACCTTATATATTCTTCATTAGGTTTTCTATTTAAGAATGCATAGTACCTTAAAACAGCTAAATGTAAAACAGTTTGACCATCATTATCTTGTAAATTTATTATATTATAATCTTTATCTAAAAAAAGCTTCACTGTATCCTTATAACCATATTGGGCAGCAAAATGTGCAGGAATTTTACCACTATTATCTCCTAAAAGAGCATCAGCATTTTTAGCTAATAAATACTCTACTATATCTCTTTGACCATATTCAGCAGCATCATGTAAGACAGTCCTACCATTATTTTTCTGTGCATGAATATTACCTCCTCCTCTACTTACTACAAGCTCTATTCTATCTGTATTATAGTAGTCATATGTAACAACACAATGTAAAGGTGTTATACAGTTTTCATATGATGGTACATTGGGATCAGCACCATTATTTAACAAAAGCATGACCATATTTGCATTATATTTACTGAGAGCATAATGCAAAGGAGTAAACCCCACCTTATCTTTGACATTTGGATTAGCTCCACTATTCAATAGAATTGTTGCTATATCTATGCGTTTATACAAGACTGCCGTATGTAACGCAGAAGCATTTACAACAAGAACCAAGCCACCCTCATCATATACTGCATCATGTATTGAATCGATCAAAGACATATCTTGTGCTAGAATACTCTCCACATTACCTATATTATCATATCTAACAGCATGATATAATTCATGTAATAAATTACCGTTATTCATTAGTTTTTCACCCTATTTTAATATATAATAAAACATACACATAAAATGTATATATTTATTATATATTAAAATATGAGTACAAAGCAATATATAATATAATGATTACTAATTATATAGTAATCACAATTACTACAACTCTTCAAGTTCAATAAGTACCTGAATAATGCTGGTTTTGTTGCATACGATGAACTTTATCTTTGATTCCTGCAATAATGTCTTTGTTCATGCTGTTTTGAGCCTTAGTGAGTATATCTCCAAATAGTTCATCCATATTGATTTTAGTGAAATCAACTTTTTGTAACTCTTCAACAGTAAGGCCTCTACACTTTGGACATTCAGGTGTACCGAAGTCTATTTTTAGCTGCTTTCTTGCTTCTTCCTGAAAAATTCTTGCAAGTTTTGACTGAAAGCAGCAATAAGTAGACTTTCTAGCTAGGCAAATACCCAATATCGGAATTCTTGAAGAACAATAGGTTCCAATGTAATAGCAGTAACCTTTTTTTCTATATAGAGCTAATTCTTGTTCCTTAGATTTGCATTGCGATAAGCCTATATCACGCCCCCAGCCAGTCATTGAAGAGCAGCAATTCAAAAAACTAAATACATCTTTTTTGCATTTTCGATGTTTACCTGAAAATACAGAAACGGGATTTGTTTTAATGTCCTTGCTCATCTGATTTAGCATTGCTAGATGAGCTACTTTAGCTATATCTCTATTTGGTATAATAGTTGGAGTGTTGCAATTACCTCCTAAACAAAAAATTGAGTTATTACGCAATGATGAGTGTAGCATTGTTTGCTTCTCAGTTGAACAGCTATAATCGTGCTGCCATAGTAAACAAATATTTGCTACTGATTTTTGGCAAGTGCTGTTTTTAATTCACAATTTTGAATTTTAAGGTGTTTGCAACCATCTTTTGGATCGCTAGTACAAGAAAAAACAATCTTTTGTTTCCAATATGAACGATTGACTCTAAACTTGTCAAAAAATACTCTATCACCACTCTCATAGTTGAGTCTATTCACCTCATAGCATTCATTACTTTCTATTAATTGTTCAAGTTCAGGCTTTACAACTTGCCAATATTCTGCTACTTCCCTTAGTTCTTGAGTCTTATCTCTGTAGTCATAGCGAAGTATACATATTTTACCTCTTTTGATATAATATAAACTTTGTTCCAATATGCTCTATAGATACGCCAAGCCTATCAGCAACAGCACTCCTCATTCGTCTTGCAGCCATTTGGCTATCACCTGCTAACTTGTATATTTTTTCATTATTTTTATCTACGTCATGGAAATCTGCACGACCATTAAGCCAATTACTATGATTCTCTACTATTTCTTCTGTTGCAAATTCCATTTGCCGGTTTTGCCAAGAAAGCCATACATTCTCTAATCTGCACTCAACATTTAATTCTCGAATAAGTTCAATGTTAAAATTACTACCTTCATTACAACTTTGAATAATTTCAGTATTAGTTTTACTTGTCTGAGTTACGAAGTTACTGCTATCAAGGGCACTTAAAGGATCAGATTCAATTCTCATTGAATTAGCTATCATATAATTTTGATCGTTGATATTATGTTGAGTTAAGGCATTGTTTTTACTGTTTTCAGCTTGAAATAACATTGCCCCACTTTCTGTACCAAGCTGATTACGGCCATGGTAGGTTAAATCCTCATCATTGTTAGGATAATTGACATTACTACCTTGATGAAATAATTCTTGTGTATTTGAAGAATTTCCAAGATTTACATTATAGTTGCTAGCTTCATTATAACTGCTTTGCATTGAAGCTAAACAACAGCTAATATTGAGCACTATCAAAGTTAATATAGATAATAATCTCATTGAGTATTCTCATTCATAATTTCTAATGCTATTGCTAAAGGAATATGGCCAGTTAATTTCTTGGTTAATCCTCTTTTTTCATCATCTATTACTATCACAGGAACAACATCAATTTTATATTGTTCAAACAAGCTAGGATCTATATCGAAGCTAATACCAAGCTCCATAGTTTTATTCTTTGTTTGTGTAAATGAGTTATTAATTAACCCACGCATAACCAATTGAGCTCCAAACTTTTGAGAGTCATTAAAATAGCTCTTTAAAGCCTCATCACTCATTGAAAATGAGACAAAAATAAAAGTTTTTTGCTGGTTCAAAAAAAAAGCATTAGCATTATTAACAAATAATAAAACTATCAACATCATTACTCTTATAACCATATTCCTCTCTAACCCTTATCAAAGCAAACAGTAATCTCTTTTTCGCCAAATCAAGTAACCAAAATCTTCACCATTAACTGGAAATTCTTTGCCAGCTTGCCATGTAGCTTCTGTTTGACCTATGCTCTTGCAGGATCTGGTTTCTGGAATCGGATAAGTCATTTGTAGTCGATACTGACTTTTCTTCATAATAGGCATGGGATACTTGCCACATAAGCCTTTATAACCATAATATCCCCATAACATCAGTTGCTTATGCATTCTAGCCATAAACTTACTTACCATTAATACAGATGTTCCAACTCCACCATTATGCGCCGCAGCTGTTCCAGTAAAAGGGTAAAGCATTCCTTGACATTCAGCACACCAAAAAGCATAATCACTTGTTAATAAACCAGCGCTGCAACTCATGCAATCAGCTATACATGCTTGATAAGCAGCTACATTTTGAAACAACAGCGTTTCTGGATTTAAAATCGCAGATTTAGCGTCATCACTCCATAATGGATCAAACTCTGTTAAATATGCTATATCGACTGCAGCCATTTCCAGACAAATAAAATCAAGCAAAATTTCCAGCCAATAAATCACAGGATAGACATACCAATGAATGTGATAAAAAGCACTTCCTTCAGCCTCATCTTTCATGCCTTTTTGAGTAGCACTTCCAAATGACAAACCTCCAAGACTTACCATACACATTGGCGACTTTGTAACATCTACAAGGCGTACTGGCTCCCAAAATCCTACCGGAATATACCAGGTACAGGTATTGGAATCCCTGGCTTAGGACAAAGACATATAAGTCTACCAGAAGCATTAGTATCAGGCATTGAAGTGTTTGTAAAGTACAGAGATATAGTAATTTAACCTATATTATCACATAAATCATTTTTAAGTTGCAATATCACTCATTTTTGGTTTTTTAGGTGAAGTGTTAACAACAGCTACACCTTGAACTGCTTTAGATCGCTTACAGTATAGAACACAACGCCTTTTTGATTTAATTTTTGATGTTTCAACTTTCTCAACATTATCAGGGTCAAAAACTCCTTGAGCAGCCATTTTCTTTATTTCATATAAAGACTTACATTTTTGCCCTTTAGGAATTTTACAATCAAAATTACTTTCGAAAAAGAAGCTTGTTAGGCTCATACAGCCCAATAGCAATAATAAAAACTTCATTATAAATGCTCCTCTAACTTTTGTGATTGGTCGAATTTATTATGCAAATTAACTTTTTCATTGTTAGTTGATTGTGAATAAGTTAAATTATGTGGCTTCTTCTTGTGCTCACGTAAGTCAAAACCTTTTTTAAATACAACATCGATGACTCTACCTGACGCAATAAGAACGACTGGGCTCATAGAATCAGCTTGTTTTATAGCAAAATCAGCTAGCTTATCAAAAGCATTACTAGCTCCAGAGTAAGCTCCAGACTGAAGCGCATCTCCAATCTGAAACTCTTGTTGTTGATGACCTCCAGCTACTAGGTTTAAAGTTGGTAGCATATCAGGTTTAATAGCCTTAGCTTGTAGAAACTTAGCAATATTGCTAAATACTCCATTTAATGCAGCCATGCTTGCTATGTTAGACGATTTATCTACCACGATTCCTTTAATTCCAGAACGTCCATCTTCACCTATCAACCAGCCTTCCGCCTTGTTTTCAATAATATCTCCATAATGAAATTTTACTTTGAAGCAGTTTTAATATGCTTGATGCTGAGCTTAACAAGCTTTAAAGTAAAAACTAGCATTTTAAGCTAATTTTATTTTTCCTTTTGAATTATCCTTTTCAGCTTCTTCTGTAGCAGCATTAATAAGCGTTACATGGCTTGGAGTTTTTGGAGTAAAAGTTAACATTAAATCTTGAATTGTTTTGTGTTCTCCTATTACTGTTAAATAAAGCTTCTTTTCTTCTTCTCGTGGAGCAATAAACAAACATCCAGACTCATGAACTACAACTTCGGCTGCATTTTGAGGATACATAAAAATATCATTGATTTTTTCATCTTTAAGATTAATTCTTGTTGGCCCACTATCAGAAATCTCAAGCTTCAGCAAATTATCAACTTCTAACTCATATTCTACCGCATATACATCACTAAACTTGACTAAAGCAATAAACCCTATCATAAACCTCAAAATTCTAATACTCATTTTTTTATTCCATTCTCTTTAACGCCAGTTAACAACAAAAGGTAATTAGGACTTCGCTTGTAAGTCAAAAGGTAAGTCTTATCGACAGCTATATGTTTACTATCGCTAAACCAATAACGAAGCGTTCCACTAATTAATACTCCATCCTTTATCACTTCAACCTTCTTCGGAAAAAAGACTGAAGACACATTTGAGCCTTTAACAAATTGCAAGTGATCATGAAAAAATTTATTTAAAGATTCAGTATTACTAGATGCAACTTTCATGTCTGCTATTTGTCTTTCTACCTCATTTGGAGAAGTAGTAAATAAGAGTTTCGTTACATAAATTGCCCATTCCTTTAAATAGGTTTCATGGTAATTTTTTGATGAAACCATCATTTTACGATCAGGCTCCATTGCTGGAATTAATAACCACTTTTCTTCTTTGGTAATTGCAGCCATTATCGCAATTATATTAGCTGCAGCTAGCAATATAGTTACTGAAAGTAAGCATTTATTATATTTAACCAGCTCTTGTATAGCATTTTACTTAAAGAGATGATTCATTACTTGCCAACTTTTTTGCCCAAAAGCCTTGGATATCCTAATGGAGCTGGCAATAAACCTTTAGCTACTAAAAAACTTTTTAGCAAAAAATTCTCAGATACCTTCTTAATTTTCTTAAAGCAATAACATAGAGCAATTCCTCCAACCATAAAGGCTAGGCCTAATTTAGCATGCCTGCTGTTTAGTAGTACAATTCCTGGAGCTACTCCAGCTAGCACTACTCCCCATTCGTCAATGCTCAAACCCATATACTTCAACGGCCTCGATAATGCCCAACATAATTTTTGATTTTGTATAATCACCTTCAGCCTCAATTGTAGCATGAGATTTCTCATTCTGCTACTATAATGTTTAAATTAGCTAAATATCTTCAAACACAGATTTTACCTGCAATAATTAGTGTTCATATATGCATGTGCGACATGAAATCGCACTATTCTTACCACAACGTTTATATCAGTCAGATAGTATTATAAATATTATAACTTCTAGCACATTCACTAATTATTTGTATAGCCTTAGACATATACTCTCGTACTAACTCCATACAAGCTATAGTATAAGGTATTGTTGAGTTTGGATTAATATGATTCAATGCTATACTAATTGTCCTCTGACTTTCGCCTGCATCCCCCATACAACTTGCAAACGTCCTTCTTAGATCGTGTATTCTGAAATTTTTTATGCTTGCCTTTTCACAAATTATCTTCCATGCGGTATTTGGATGCGATAAGTGTCCGCTTTCGCTAGTAGAACTTGGTAGTACCCATTTACTTGTAGATATTAATTTCCTTGCTTGCAATATTTCCATTGCCTCATCTGTTAATGGTATATTTTGCGCCTTTCCGTTCTTAGTTTTTGGTATATGCCATATTTTTCTTTCAAAATCTATATTGTCCCATTCCATCTCTAACACATTACTTTTTCTAGCTCCAGTATATAACGCTAGTAATGCAAAATCTCTTATCAATGGACTTGCTTCTCCGCATAATACTTGTAAAAATCTACCCATTTCATCGTAACTTAGACGTCTCTCTCTTGCTTGCAGTTTATGCTGCTCTATCCCTAGAGTAGGATTGTTTTCTATTAATCCCCATTTTATTGCCTTATTAAATATAGTGCGTAAGGTTGCTAGCAATGCATTTGCTGTGGCATATTTTCCCTCTTTGCTGATATCATTGAATATTGGTTCAATATCACTCATTCGAATCTTGCTTATCTTTTTTTCATATAATGCTTGTGCATAAGTATGTACTCTGTCAGCATTCTCTTTCCAGTTTATAGTATATATTTTGGCATACTCTTCAATAGACTTCTTTCGAAACTATACAATGATGTAAAATGGTGTTATAAAAATCTGATTTGAAGTAATAATGAAATTAGATCAGATTAAAGAGTTAAAGGATGAAAAATTTCGTCGATTAACAGTAGTAAGGAAGGGAACATTCTCAAAGATGGTGGATATTTTGAGGAAAGCTGATGGTGTTAAGAAATCAAAAGGAGGGCGTAAAAATAAGCTCAATTTGGAGGAACAGTTATTGATGGCCTTAGAATACCTTAGAGAATACCGTACTTATTTTCATATAGGTCAGAACTATGGGATTAGTGAAAGTTCAGCATATAAAGCTGTAAAATGGGTAGAAGACACCTTAGTTAAACACCCAAACTTTGCTCTTCCAGGTCGTAAAGCTCTAATGAATAGCGATATGAATTATGAAGTAGTCTTGATTGATGCTACTGAGAGTCCAATAGAAAGACCCAAAAAAAACAAAAATTCTATTATTCAGGAAAGAAGAAAAGGCATACACTAAAGACTCAAATAGTGGTAGACAAGAAAACACACCAAGTAATATGTACAGATTTTTCTAACGGTAAAAAACATGACTTTAGATTATTTAAGGAATCCAAAATTCTTATCCATCCTAAGATTAAAGCGATTACTGATATAGGATATCAAGGTATACAAAAAATTCACAATAATTCTGCATTACCAAAGAAAAAAAGCAAGAAAAATCCTTTAACTAAAAATGATAAAAAGAATAATCGTAGGTTAGCAGGAAAAAGAGTTGTCAATGAAAACGTTATTGCTATGCTAAAACGGTTCAAAATTATTGCTGACAAATATCGAAATAGACGTAAAAG
This sequence comes from Orientia tsutsugamushi str. Boryong, assembly GCF_000063545.1. Taxonomy (NCBI): domain Bacteria; kingdom Pseudomonadati; phylum Pseudomonadota; class Alphaproteobacteria; order Rickettsiales; family Rickettsiaceae; genus Orientia; species Orientia tsutsugamushi. The sequence goes on along the minus strand of NC_009488.1, from coordinate 60,000 downwards.
ATTCGGTCTTAGATTTAATTTGATCTCTGGCATTTATAATTTTGATCTACCTTAACCAGTTTCGAAAGAGGTCTATTATACTTTTTTTGATATCAAATTTTTTATACTAATTTGTTCATAATACATATAACTTGAAAATCACTTATCAATCCTAGATTGTATATATTTTTCGATCATTAGATTAACCTCTAGATTGAAAACTGGCCCCAAATTCCCTAAATTTTTTTTCAACCTATTTTCAACCTTTTGCTTTAATTTTTTTGTTATATTGACAAATATTGCAAATACATTTATAGTTAAAGTTGAAGATTAATTATAAATATTAATAAAAGTTAACACAAGTTAATAGTAGGTTCTATAAAGTGTAGAAGTTAATAAAAATTAACTTTTCTTCTTCCTTATATTTGATCTACCTTTGCACTTTTACCTATAGAACATCTTATTGATTTAAAGATATTAGAAGAACAATATAAGGAACTCGATAGCAAGAAAGCGATAGGAATAGATGGTATAACCAAAGAGGATTATGGTAAGAAGTTGAAAGCAAATCTGCTCTCGCTTCTTACTAGAATTTGCAATGGGAAATATCAGGCTAAACCTGCACGAATAACGGAAATTCCAAAAGAAGATGGAGTCAAAAGACCTTTGATAATATCATGTTTTTAAGATAAGATAATCGAGTCTACAGTAAGCAAGATACTAAACTCTGTGTTTGAGCCAATATTCTTAAAGTATTCCTATGGATTTCGACCTAAATTAAATGCACACGATGCTTTAAGGAAGTTAAATAGACTTACGTATAACTTCAATAAAGGGGCTATAGTAGAGATTGATATAACAAAGTGTTTCAATACAATCAAGCATTGTGAGTTGATGGAATTTCTAAGAAAGAGAATATCTGACAAGAAATTTCTAAGACTAGTTATGAAACTGATTGAAACACCAATCATAGAAAATGGTACTATAGTTACTAACAAAGAAGGTTGTCGTCAAGGATCAATAGTTTCACCAATTCTGGCAAATGTCTTTCTGCATTATGTTATAGATAGCTGGTTTGCAAAAATCAGCAAAGAAAACTTAATGGGACAAACAGGAATGGTGAGGTACTGCGACGATATGGTATTTGTCTTTGAAAAGGAAACAGATGCGAAAAGGTTTTATGATGTTTTGCCTAAAAGGTTAAATAAGTATGGGCTAAATATCAATGAAGCTAAATCACAAATGATTAAATCTGGTAGAGACCATGCTGCAAATTTAGCAAAACAAGACAAGAAGATCGCAAGTTATAATTTTCTTGGATTTACTTGCTATTGGGGCAAATCAAGATTTGGCACAACATGGAGACTAAAATATACCTCAAGGAGAGATCGTTTTACTGAGAAACTGAAAGGACTGAGAAAATATTTGCGTAGTCAGTCAGCTAAACAAGCAAGATAAAACACAAACATTATCACAAGTCATTAGAGTTATTAGGTGAATGGATCAACTATCATGGTATATCTGATAATAAAAGACGAGTAAGTTCATTTATCAACCAAAGTACACGTGCAATATATAACTGGTTCAATAGAATGGGAGGAAAACGTAAGATGAATTGGAAAAGACTAACCGAGATACTTAAAAGAGTAAATTTTCCTAAAATTGGAAAGATTGTCTCAATGTTCTAGACAACAAATAAGGCATAATGCTTATCTTATTTTTGAGAGCCGGATGCGGTAATTCTGCAAGTCCGGTTCTGAGGAGGGGCCTAATTGAGCAATTGGTTAGGCCTGCTTACACAATAATGACACAATATTTTATAACTTTATTGGAAATGTCATTCCCACAGAATGGAGAAAGCTAACTGGAGATAATGGAAAAGCATTAAGCAAAACATTTAAACAGCTTTTATCATTCATAGTATTTAGACTACATATCTATTACAACAAAGATATAGATGAATTACAGGAAAGTTATCAGCTTTTTGAGGATAAGCTAGATATTTGCCAACTCAGAGTTGTGCAATGCTTAGTAGAACTAAGAGACGCAGATTTTATTGAAGTTGAAAATAGGACAATAATTAAAGACAATTTTAAGTTACGTAATGTTCATTGCGAAAACATTGTCTACTGATAAAGGAGCAAAGACATATCAAATATAAAGAAGAAAAAATATTAATTTTTGTTAACTTCTATACTTTATAGAACCTATTATTAACTTACGTTAACTTTTATTAATATTTATAATTAATCTTCAACTTTAACTATAAATATATTTGCAATATTTGTCAATATAACAAAAAAAATAAAGCCAAAGGTAGAAAATAGGTAGAAAATAGGTAGAAAATAGGTAGAAAACAAACATAGGAAATTGTGAGATAATTTTCAATCTAGAGGTTAAACTGATGATCTGGCAAAGCATGCAACTTAAGGTAATCAGGTATATGTATAATGAACAAATTAGTACAAGAAATTTGCTATCAAATAAATAGACTAGTTGTTTAATTAAATATAATACTTTAATAATAAACATTAATATTATGTGATGATTATGCCTTCAATATTATTAAAGTTAACAAAGCGGTTATTAAATAAAATTAAAATTTCTAAGGGAAAAAATTATTCATCATACACGATCCAAATACAATAGGACTTAAACTAAAATTCTTACTTTTAGTCTGTAGAGGAAGAGAAGAAAAACATGGTCTTTAGAATAAAAATTTAAAAAAGATGGGCTAAAATTAAAAATAAGTGTATATCCAGATTTATCTATTAGAGAAGCTAGAAAAAAAGCAAGAGAATTAAAGACATTAATAGCGAATAGATAAACATAAAATGCACGCAAGAGAAAAACGTCTAAGTTACGATGAAATGACTAAATTTTTACAAGTATTATGTGAAGAAGCAACTACATTGATAAGAGATTTTGCATTACTAGCATTATATACTTAAGCTAGAAAAAGTAATGTGTTGGAGATGGAATGTGACAATATAGATTTTATAAGAAAAATATGTTAGATACATAGTTCTGAATTAAGATTGTATTTAATATAATGTATTAAAAGTTATAACAAAATATTTTTCTTTGCAGGATTTTTTTTAAGATTATACCTTTTATACTTTTCCTTATCCTAAATTGGTGTTTTATAGTAGTTTGCCTATATTTAGTCATGACTAGTTTAATGCATTGTATTTTAAATTCTTGGATATAATTGTGGTTGTCACGGGATCGCTTTTGTGATAAATCGCGCAGCTATGTTAGGTAATGATAGCAACTCCTTAAAGCAAAGCCTACTTGATATTCAATATAAAGTTAAGTTTGCGCAAAAATCCTAATTGATTTTCAAAATTTTGAATATTTAAGAAAATATAAAGTATAAAGCCACACTTTTTTACTCTTTTCTAAATACCAATGAGGAATTTTTAGTACTATATGGTCTTGCATGCCTTCAATTTTAGTGCTTTCTATAGTTACTTTACCATCGCTTGGTTTTCCTTTCATAAATATACAACAAAGATCCAGTGGTAGATTACCTGATATTACTCCGCACTCGTAATATATATCGCCAAAAATATTATTAAATTCTTTTTGATTAGTGATTAATTGTTGACCAGCAGGACCGGTAAATTTTTTATAAAGTTTATTATTTTTTAGATAATCTGCTACTTCACTTCCTTTATTAGGTGTGCCTATTAATACTACTTTTCCTAAATTAGGTATTTTATACTTGTGTAAATAAGCTCTTATGACTAGACCTCCCATAGAAACTCCAACAAATGAAATGCTTGTATATTTTTGCTGTTGAAGGCTGAGAGTAATTTTATCATGGATTATATCTACTAGATGCTCTATTGGAAACTTAGTAGATGGATAATCAATGTTTAATACTTTGAATCCTTGTTTGTAAGCAAATTTCTCCATTCCTCTTAAAGATTTACTAGTTTTACTTAGGCCATGTAGTAACACTAGTAACTGTGTTCCTTGATCTTCAGGATAGTTTTTATTCAACTTATTAACAAATGATCTATTCAAATTCTGTTTACTATATATTTCTTTAAGCTTGTGAAATTTTGTATTAGATGTTGCAGTAATTGTTGTCAGCAAGAGTTGAATAGTATTTTCTCCAGAAGTTATCAGCTCTTTAAAAGCGCTAATATTACTTGTATTATAAACTGGAAAAGCTTGTACTTTAATTATTAAAATGCTTACTAAAAGTAAGATAATTCGAATAATCATTATTATTTTCTATAACTTTTAGGTTATTTTTTAGAAATTTGCAAATTAATGAAAATTTTCAGTTGGCAGAGCTATTTTTAATTATTAATCAAACAAAATCAATATGGTATCTATAGTCTATATAACCAAAATTTATTCTACTATTATAAGGTAACATATACACATATGATTATTCCTATACCTTTTTACTCACTTAACATTACCACTATACTGGTATCCAACTTCTTCTATTATCACTTAGCTTATCTATATGTTCTACTAAATTTATAATTGTATAATTCTTTTGGCTATATAATAGGCACTAGCAATATTTGATTCTTGTTATCATTTTTTCATATTTATTCGATATCTATATTATAATACTCACTCTTCATACTTAATTTTCATCTATTTGCTGATGATAGCATCCTATTTAAAATATAACTATCTTTTTGATATAAATGATTGTAAGATTTTAGATAGTATCTCGTTTAGACAGACATTGGAACCACTATATTTAGTTTTTCTACCCATTATTTACCATTCAAATGGTAAACGTTCTTCTAAGATCATGTATTAGACCTCTTTCGAAACTGGTTAACGTAGTTCAAAATTATTGCTGATAAATATCGAAATAGACGTGAAAGATTCGGTCTTAGATTTAATTTGATCTCTGGTATTTATAATTTTGAACTACGTTAACCAGTTTCGAAAGAGGTCTATTGTTACATTTGGTATTCCAGCTTTTTTCCTGATTTTATCCCATGCTTGGTGTATTGTTGAATATGATATGTGTTTACTATTGTTTTTTGGACTTGGCAATATCCATTCACTATTTGAGCATAGTTTTCTGTTTTTTAGTATCTCTATTAATTTATCAGCTAACCATACATATAGCTGTTTGCTATTTTTTTAAGTATACCCCATATTTTTTTACTAAAGCTTATCTCTTTCCATCTCATTCCTAAATATTATTATTACTATGAGCCACTGTGAATATAAAGACTCTGTATACTTCTTTACTTTTTTACAGCGCTTCCCTTCTAACTTTTTTGATGTTGAATACTACTTATTCATTAATATATTTTTTATGCAGTTGTTTGAATGTTAGTTCATTCTGTAATTCAAGCTTCTTCTCTCTTTTGTCTCTTCTTTCTTTATTTATCTTCCTTCTTTCTTCCATTGGATTTATTCCTCTAGCAATATCCCTTTTTAACTTCTGTATCTTTTTTCTAGCTTCTGCTACTGTTAGATCTGGCAAATTTCCTATTTTTATTCTATAATACATGCCATTAATATTTATTCCTAAATATAGTCTTCTAAATCCAGTATATGATATTATAAAAAGTAAGTTCCTTTCTTTTGTATCTCTAAACTTGAATATTGTTTTCTTCTTTGGTTGGTACTTTTATTTTATTTAATGCTGCTTGCGTAAATTTAAATACTATTACTGACATATTTATTACCCTATAATAAATTTTAAATTGAAGTAATTAATAATAATTTATTAATTTTTAAATTGGCTTAGACTTATAGTCTATAATATGATTTTTATTTAATAGCAAATACTTTTGTAACAATAAGAAATATTTTTAAGCAGCATTATCAACTATAAATTCAAGTTGTTTGATTAAAAATTAGCACTCCAACTCGCTAAATATTAGACATAAATTTACGCTATATTTCTGCAATTGATATCAAGATATTATTATCATATACAGACTGTCCTTAGGGAACTGAGAAATGGTAACATTTTTTCGTTATACAAAGAAACATTCTGTAATTCTTATTCTTCCTATAGTTTTGACATATTTATTATATCGAATCATGTTCCTACAAGGATTAGAAGTAGCTTGATTTGTTGTGTAAAAAAATTTGTGCTGTATATGTTCTGAGTTTGAATTGCAATTTTAGTACTAAAATTTCTGCTATAGCTAAACCGCTATAAAACAGTTATATTTATTGAAAAAAGTTTCAAGCAAAATCAAGAAGAATCAAATATCACTGTGATGTAAACACCATTTTCAAAAAGTATATAACATAATTATTTTATAATAGTTATGTTATAAAATAATATTTTGAAGTAAAAATATGTCTGTACATGCAATGTTTTTTTTGAACACTTGTATAAGTGCTAACAATAGCAGTAGAAATAATACAATAATCTTTTATTGTTGTATTGAAAATTTTATACCCTAAAATTGAAAAAGCTGATTGGAGATAATGCTAAGGAGATATAAAAGCAAAATCTGGATATCAAAAAATACATAGTCATAGAATAACTGACCTAATGGCTTTAAAAAAAATGATTAAAAATAATGTAGGTAAAACTAGTAAAGAATTAGCAAGTTTGTAACTTAGCAAGATTTTAAGTGGTGCAATACCCATTAGACCTCTTTCGAAACTGGTTAAGGTAGTTCAAAATTATAAATGCCAGAGATCAAATTAAATCTAAGACCAAATCTTTTACGTCTATTTCGATATTTGTCAGCAATAATTTTGAACCGTTTTAGCATAGCAATAACGTTTTCATTGACAACTCTTTTTCCTGCTAACCTACGATTATTCTTTTTATCATTTTTAGTTAAAGGATTTTTCTTGCTTTTTTTCTTTGGTAATGCAGAATTATTGTGAATTTTTTGTATACCTTGATATCCTGTATCAGTAATCGCTTTAATCTTAGGATGGATAAGAATTTTGGATTCCTTAAATAATCTAAAGTCATGTTTTTTACCGTTAGAAAAATCTGTACATATTACTTGGTGTGTTTTATTGTCTACCACTATTTGAGTCTTTAGTGTATGCCTTTTCTTCTTTCCTGAATAATAGAATTTTTGTTTTTTTTGGGTCTTTCTATTGGACTCTCAGTAGCATCAATCAAGACTACTTCATAATTCATATCGCTATTCATTAGAGCTTTACGACCTGGAAGAGCAAAGTTTGGGTGTTTAACTAAGGTGTCTTCTACCCATTTTACAGCTTTATATGCTGAACTTTCACTAATCCCATAGTTCTGACCTATATGAAAATAAGTACGGTATTCTCTAAGGTATTCTAAGGCCATCAATAACTGTTCCTCCAAATTGAGCTTATTTTTACGCCCTCCTTTTGATTTCTTAACACCATCAGCTTTCCTCAAAATATCCACCATCTTTGAGAATGTTCCCTTCCTTACTACTGTTAATCGACGAAATTTTTCATCCTTTAACTCTTTAATCTGATCTAATTTCATTATTACTTCAAATCAGATTTTTATAACACCATTTTACATCATTGTATAGTTTCGAAAGAAGTCTAATGTTTTTCTAGTAAAAATTTTACATTTATTACTTCAGTACTAGTTAAGTTATCGCTAGACATTCTGATAGTGCCTGCTATAAGGCTTTCTACTATCTCATTTTGATTAAGTTGAAAGTTTTTAATAAACCATTCTGCGGACTGTACTAAATTTCTCTGTATAATTTTTGTTAGTATAGTAGTGTAATCATAGCCGTCATTATTACAATGTACTGGAAATTTAGCTTTAGTACTGTTAAGTAGCAAATTAGTATATTCATCTGAATAAAGTTTAGCATTTTCATTCAGAGAAAGATATTTTTTTGATATACGTAATGCAGTATTATCGTACTCCTCAGTAGTTAAATCAATACGTTCAGTAGCATAAATCCACATTGTAGCAGGCATACCATGCTTATCTTTAGGACTGATATCAGCTCCAAGAATCAATAAGTCTTCTACGATGTCCTCTCTTAGATACTTAAATGCTCTTATGAGCAGTGTATCATTGTTTGCTTGAGAAGATCTGGTATCAACTAATTCAGAATGCAATGCTGTTAATTCTAGAAGAGCTGCCTTATTACCTGCTTGCACATATCCAAAAGCTTCTCTTCGTATTTTATCTGATATCATATATTTAATAACACTTAATCTATGTTTAAAGTTTTATATTAAACGTATAACTGTAAAAAATGCTAAAATCAATAGACCTCTTTCGAAACTGGTTGACGTAGTTCAAAACTATAAATGCTAGAGATCAAATTAAATCTAAGACCTAATCTTTTACGTCTATTTTGATATTTATCAGCAATAATTTTGAACTACGTCAACCAGTTTCGAAAGAGGTCTAATTAAGAAAGTTGTAAAATATGATAAAGCAAAAGGAAAAGTGAACAAACAGCTAACTTAATAAATTCAAGTTGGCTATAATAATCAGAGTTCGATATAAAAAGTATGCTAAACTATATGAATAGAAAGTATTGCAACATAGATTTTGCAATATTCCATATATCGAGCTCAGGTTAACTATAATTAAATTTAAATGTATTAACTTATTGTATAGTTAGTAATGAAACCGTATGCTTGCATGATAGAAACAAGAAGTGCCCTGCTAAGAGCAATATGGCGCTGCACTCAATATCTAAATACATTCTGTCTTTAACTAAGTTTGTAGTTAAGCCAACTCCTAACGCAACCCAAGTATCTCTAGAGCATATTAGAGATGATATTAAACCTCTAGTAATAAAAATCTATGCTTTCCATCAAATATATTATAATAGTAATGTCCTTGTATAGAGTTTGCCCAAGCAACATAATCACGTAGTAATCCTAGCATTAGTTCCATTCTATGTGGCGCACTGATGTAACCTAATCCTATCCCGATACATAATCTCCAATGCCTGTAACACCTGTTGAAAATTTTAGATAAAATGGAAAAGCATTAAACTCAATATCTTCATATTAGCCAAAAACTTTTCTATCAGATTTAAATCTGGAGAATAAGGTAGCCAAAAAATAACTTTATAACCAACAGATTCTATTAATTTTTATCGCTTCTTTCTATCTCAAACCTCATTGTAAATGATTATATACCTATCTGCTAAATATATCGATGGTAAAAAAATAATACAATAGATGCTAGCATTACAACAGAATGATACGGTTGTAAAAGTAATTTCAAAACATTCATATTAACTTCTCTTTTCAATTATAAGATGTAGCTTACAGTCTAAGGACATGCCATAACTGCTCTTGCCAATTTTAGAAAATCTGTTAAAAACTCTATTGCTGGAAATGCGTTTGTTAGGGCAAATTGCTAACTTTGTAGAATCAATGTAATATACCTGTTTCTTCTCCTTTCAGAGAAGGCATTAATACAGCTAGTGTAGCAACATTGTAGGTCACAGTTGTATTATTCTACTATAACTTGGTAAACAAAAGTATCCTTTATACTTATAACTCAAGTAATATAGATAATAATTTTTAAAATCCTTCTTGTCTTTAGTTTTATTGAAGCTGTATTTAGCGTATTAAAAAACATCTACATTTAGAGCATACTAGATACCACTCTATTGATTTTTTGGTTCATACAATTGCTTCTCTTGAAAGTTATTCTATCTCCAAACTTAATTCCAATCTTATCTCATCTTCTTTTTCTTCATCTCACTTAGCATGTTCTGGTGTTGTAATACTTATTCTACTTATGTCTTATATTATTTCTTACATTCAAACTCGTGTTTATTTAAGAATTTTATTAAGCATAATATTATTGATTTATCTGACTTTGATATTTTGCAGTCAACGCCCAAATCCAATATTTATCAGTAGATGTAATTTGAGCATTATCGCAAAGTTCAGGATGTTGATTAGCTGAAAAATGGGCCTTAAAAGCTAATATTAGTGGAGCACAAAGTGCAACAGTTTGCTTTGGATTATCTGTTTTATTTAAATCAACGTTGTCTGGAATGTGATATCCATATTCTTGTAGCAATTTTAAAAAAGTAATATCATCTATTTTATCTGGATCAGAGATCTTAGGATTATATTTTTCTTTAATATATTGAGAGTTTAGTTCTGCATCAGTTAACCATGCTCCAACATTATACTCATGATATAATTGTCCCCATGGGAATAAAGGGCCAGGATCACTCTTTCGATTATATGCGATATCTGAGTGACCTAAAACATGAATAGGCTTTATGTTATATCGCCTTATTATTCCAGAACTAACTATACCTGAAGTTGCTATTTGATGTTTATCATAGCAAACCCACTCCTTTTTTGCATTTACTGTATTAAATCCTCTGTTAACATGCTCAATTCCTATTGACATGCTATTCAAGTTTGTATCGTTTTGCCAGGCACTAACTCCTGCATGATAAGCAATTTTGTTTTCTGGAACAAAAGATATTAAAATTCCTGCTGGTGTTTTTCCTTCCTCTGCTTCAGTAATTACTATATGAGAGCTAACTTGACCTAATAAAGGTTTGTTAACAGTAAACTCTTGCGCTGTACTTGAAAAATTGCATACTGTGTAATGCATAATTAGGTACTTTATAGAAGTATCTTGATTTCGCTGAGTATAATGGTTGCGGTTATCTTCATTTTCAGGAAATTCATCTATTGCATACCCTGTAATTCCATAATCAGAAAATTGAGAAACATAAATGCCAGTATTTTTATCTGAAGGAAACGCATGTTTAAAAACATTTACTTGTTCTATAGGAGTATGCTGTATTTTTTTATGATGCTGGCTTGATATTGTAGTCGGTAATTGACTTTTCTGAGGAATATTGGACTTATTAACTACTAACGCATTATCAACAATAACATGTTGTAATAGTTGCAATAGTGGCAAATAAAGCATGTTTTATTTAATAATTGTTGAACAGGTATAATAAACTGAGTATAGCATTGTTAACTATAAGCTTGCAATCAGTATAGCACTTGGTTAAAGTTGAAAGTTTATATTATTGCAATAATGTTATACCGTTATAAAAATAATTAAAGTTACGATGTAAGAAGTTAAAAACATAATATGAAGGCATATGCATGGTATTAACAAGAGATTATATCTTGAGTACATATTGCCTTATATGCAAGGTTCTAGCTATTGTCGTATAGACGTTAATGTTTGCATCTACTACTCGTTCACTTGCTATTTCTTCTTTCAAACATATCACAGTTATAGTAATTTAGGTTGAATTAGATATCTATAGCTTAAATTATTAAGGTTACGTAAAGTAGCTAACTTATTTAACGACTTTTTTAATGCTGTCTTTTTATTTCACAAAGTGTAACTACCTTAACAATTTAAGCTATATGATTTCCTACCTATAGTTACTTCTTCTAAACTATATATGCTTTTATTAGGCCTATTTCTAGTAGAAAATCACATATATCTCAACCTACAAATTACTATAATATCAAACTCGTGTTATCTCATTCTACTAATTTACTAGAATTGACTATTTTTCGTATGTATTATACAAATAAATATCAACTAGAAATTTATTATACTTAAATTAACAAAGGAGCTATGTATGAGATGTAGCTTTGACCAATACATTGGTAACCGTCATGAAATAAAAAAAAACTTAGAAAAAAATCCAGCACTTAGGCCTTTTTTTAGTGAAATTTTAAAAAAAAATTGTTATCCAGAAAGCGATTTTGACAATCTATTTCGTCAGATAAATTTAGATACCTTAGGTAGCTTAATACAACAAGTTAGAATAAAATCTTATAGTATTTCTAACATATTACGTTACTTCACTTTAGATATTTTACAGGAAGTATTGCAAGTATTACTTTTAAATTTTAAGACACTAAAAAGATTAAATAAAGACTTAGGAATCGAATTTTCTAATATCTCCAGTATGTTATCTAAAACAAAAAGAGATGAATTATATGTCCTACAAGAAACATTAAAAGTATTAGAATTAGAGTCAAATCTAGCTATATTAAACAGCTTGAACAGCTTAGGAATTACATTCTCTAGTATCTCAAGCATGTTAACTCAGACAAGTCATAATACACCCCATGCTTTACAAGAAACATTAAAAGTGTTAGGGGCAGACTCAAATCTAGCTACATTAAAAAAATTAAAAGACTTAGATATAAAATTTCCTAATATATCAAGTATGCTATCTGGAGCAAAAAGTGCTACGCCATATGCTTTACAAGAAACATTAAAAGTATTAGAGTTGGAATCAAATTTAGCTATATTAAATAGCTTAAAAGGCTTGGGAATAATATTTTCTAATATTTCTAATATACTATCTAGAACTGGAAGAAAGACTCCACATACTTTGCAAGAAACATTAAAAGTATTAGGATTAGAGTCAAATTTTACAACATTAAAAAAATTAAAAGACTTAGATATAATGTTTTCTAATGTATCAGGTATATTGTCTAGTTCAGGATATCAAGGACCATATGCTTTGCAAAAGATATTAAAAGTATTAGGGCTAGAGTCAAATTTAATAACATTAAAAAAATTAAAAGACTTAGATATAATATTTTCTAATATTTCAAGTATGTTATACAGATGCGGAAGTAATGCTCCACATACTTTGCAAAAAACATTAAAAGTATTGGGTGCAGAGTCAAATTTAGCTACATTAAAAAAGTTAAAAGACTTAGGAATAAAATTATCTAATATCTTCTATACATTATCTTGTGCAGGTACTAATGCACCAGATGCTTTGGAAAAAAACTTTAAAGTATTAGAGGTATCTGTATTAGAAAAATTAACAACATGGAAAATATACGGTTCTTATATATTCAATTATGAATTGTTAAGTGCTGGAGTTACTACACCAGATGCTTTTGCAGAATTTGTAAACAAAAAGATAAACTTATATCATAATAGTAAAGAGATACATGTTAATAATAACCATGATAATGGAATGAATGAAACATTACAGGTATTAACAAATACTTTGTACAATCAAGCTCAACCAATAGATAAATCTCAAAAAAAGAATTCTGAAGAGCTGCTAAACCAAACTACTAACAAAAAAGTTATGCAAGTAGAAACAACCGTAACATTATTAGATCATAATTATAGTTGCAATACCACTGCTCCCATATTAATGCATAGTCCATTATATCATCAGAATGTAATATTAACAGATATTCAAGAAACTAATGATGACCTGAATATATTAGAAGATCATGATGTAAATTATATCTTACAACATCATGATGACATAAATCAGCTAGTAGAAAAACTACCAGGAAATAATATTGAAGATTTACTAAGTTAAACTCATAATTAATGTAAAGCTATAGTAACAAATTTTGAAAGAGATTTTGCTGATGCCTCAAACATAACTCTACCAGATTTATGATGCTTTTAGAATAAGACTAATACTATAAACCCCAGATTAGCATAAGAAAAAATATGAAGTGTAGTGAATAAAAAGTATATAAAGAAAAAATGTTGAGTTATAAAGAAAAATTTAAATAAAAAGTAAAATAACTCAACATGAAAAAATGCACTACAACAGATACTATTTAATAGACAATTATAGCCTAGAATTGCTACATTAGCTGTATTAATACATTAGACCTCTTTCGAAACTGGTTAACGTAGTTCAAAATTATAAATACCAGAGATCAAATTAAATCTAAGACCGAATCTTTCACGTCTATTTCGATATTTATCAGCAATAATTTTGAACTACGTTAACCAGTTTCGAAAGAGGGTCTATTGATTTGTTTCTCTGTGAAACAGTTTTAGGTTGCTCAAATGGTGTAACTTGTAATTCTTGAATCTCGTATCCATATACATTTTGTACATTTGTAATATCTTTGATTTATCACATTCTGTTAGTGTAATATTCTTAAGTAATTTAACAAAAAAACTAGTTCGAACTGCTGGTCCAAAACTACAAGTAGTTAGTAATTCATTTGCTAAGGCTTTTGCCATATGGTTTAGCACTGCTATCTTATTTGCAAAATGACGGTTTGGATATTTATTTGATAATTTCAGCAGTAATTGATTTATGAAGTATATGTTGAAGCTTTTGCTAGCCATTGAATGCAGTATAATTGCATCTTCTTGTGTTAGTGGATAATATAACTCTGCTAATTTTTTTCTTTTGAGCAAGCACTCATTAGACTTCTAGAGGATGAAAAATTTCATCGATTAACAGGAGTAAGGAAGGGAACATTCTCAAAGATGGTGGATATTTTGAGACAAGCTGATGGTCTTAAGAAATCAAAAGGTAGGGGTAAAAATAAGCTCAATTTCGATGAACAGTTGCTGATGGACTTAGAATACCTTAGAGAATACCGTACTTATTTTCATATAGGTCAGAACTATGGAATTAGTGAAAGTTCAGCATATAAAGCTGTTAAATGGGTAGAAGATACACTAGTTAAACACCCAAACTTTGCTGCTCTTCCAGGTCGTAAAGCTCTAATGAAGAGTGATATGAATTATGAAGTAGTCTTGATTGATGCTACTGAGACTCCTATAGAAAGACCTAAAAAAACAAAAATTCTATTATTCAGGAAAGAAGAAAAGGCATACACTAAAAACTCAAATAGTGGTAGACAAGAAAACGCACCAAGTAATATGTACAGATTTTTCTAACGGTAAAAAACATGACTTTAGATTATTTAAGAAATCCAAAATTCTTATCCATCCTAAGGTTAAAGCGATTACTGATACAGGATATCAAGGTATACAAAAAATTCACAATAATTCTGCATTACCAAAGAAAAAAAATTCTTTAACTAAAAATGATAAAAAGAATAATCTTGGTTAGCAGGATAATGAGTTGTTAATGAAAACGTTATTGGTATGCAAACGGTTCAAAATTATTGCTGACAAATATCGAAATAGACGTAAAAGATTCGGTTTTAGATTTAATTTGATCTCTGGCATTTATAATTTTGAACTACCTTAACCAGTTTCGAAAGAGGTCTATTTGAATCTAATAGATGAAAACTCAAAGTGTGCTAATAATTTAGCAGAGATGCTCTTTCAAAAAAATAAGGAATATATGCAATTTGATATGATTTGTACTGAATTTGATAGGTTGCAAAGCGGTCAATCTATTTGACATTATGGATATATGGTTTACCATGATATTCATGTATTAGTTGCAAAGGTATTAATAAAATTTGGAATTGATTTACAAAAATATAAATCATACGTTGAAAATTTTACATCTGTACATGATAGCCTTATTCCATTATTGTGCAAGCAAATCAATCCAAATGGTTATAAAAAGTACTTTAAAAACCTACCTAATAAGTTAAGTAATTATTGAAGTCAGAGCTTTCTGATTGGTATTTGTATGCTTATTTTGATGAAGATGATGGGGTAGACTATAATATTACAATAGACCTACATGATGTATTTTTATTAATTATGAGAACATAGAATATGCTGTCATATTGTAATCTATTAAGAAAAAATATTACAGCTTACTAAAGTTAGTAGTATTCTTTCTGCAATAAAACATACTAAATATTACGAAGATTTTCATATTTTACACGAAGATTTACATGTAGTATTAAATAGAATCGATTATCTAAGGAAAAAAGATAATGCTCAAGAATTTGATAAACAGGAAATTGAAGCCCTATCAAACTTTATTAGTAATAAAATTATTTTATCTATTGCAACTGGCGAAGAATCTGAAGAAGCAATAGCTTCATAGAATATTTTATGAATAAATGTAACAGCATAACACATTTTGAAGAACTCTTGAATGAAAATATGCTAGAAGACAAAGCTAATAAGGCTCTTGAATCTATGCTATATCAAACAACAGAAGATACTTTTAAAGCAAATATTTCTAGCTTAGCAACTAAAATTGCAGAACTAACAGATGGAGTAGTACTTTCATTTGATTTTGAGATAAAGTTAATAAACTTAACCATAGGAGAATAATGTTGAAAATAACAATATTGAAGAAAAAACGAAACAAACAAATCTGTATAATCGGCTTGAAGCAGGCAAATTAGCAAGAATAAGTTGTATAGATTTGATTCAATATATTAGGCATAAAGTAAATGCTTGTACCGTTAGCAAGTTGAATTAAGATTCATAGTACGTGATAACGGAAAAGGTATTTCACAAGAAAAACTACAAGAAATAAATGCAAAATTTACTGATTTGCATCCAGCATTAGAGTATCCAGAAATATTAAACTCGAGTCTAGAATTTGCAAATTACATTGTTAACAAACTAAGTGGCAAATTAGAAATAAAGAGCGAGGCAAATAAGTTCACAGCTATTACTTGCGATATACCAGTACAACTTAATTAAAAGATATGGAAGCATTTTATGAGTCATACTATAAAATCTGGAGATTTTGGTATTCAGGCAAAAGTAAATGTAATATTAGAGCACTGAAGCCATTCACAGAAAATAAAGGAATAAATCTTAGCTGCAATTTTAAAAATGATATAAAAGATTTAATCATTGTAAATAGTATTCAAATACAGGCAGTACTAACACTATTAATTTGCAATGCTACTAATAGTAAATGCAGCGAAATTAGTGTTGAAGTTGATTTGCTACCTTCTACAAATCAAAAGACAAATTATAGAATATTACAATTAATTGTTCGTAATAATGGAATTGGAATTTCAGCTGAGAAAGTGAAAAAGATAAATAATGAGCTCAGAAACTTACATATCAAAAGCTATGCAGTACTAGGATCTGAATTACTACTCGTTAAACAGTTTATACATGAAATTACTGGAAAAATTAAACTAGAAAGTAAGCAAGGCAAGTATACAGCCTTCACGTATAGTATACCTATAGAAGTTCATTGAGAAACTGAAAATTAGAATTATTAATGGAGATGGAGGAAATAATGTTGGCATTTTTAAATTGTGAACATATCAATAAACTACTTGATAAGCTGGACTTGATTAATCATAGTTTTAATAAACACATTGATCTTGATAAAGTAAAAAAAGCTATATTTTATGCAAAAAAATATCATAGCAATCAAAAGCGAGATACAGGAGAACTATACTACACACATCCATTAGAAGTAGCCCACATGGTATCAGACCACACCTTTAAAACTGATATAATTATTACTGCAATATTACACGATGTAATTGAGGATACAAAACTAACCAAAGAAAAGATAGCAATGGAATTTAATAATAACATTGCCGAGCAAGTTCTAGCTCTTATAAGAAACATATGTGGTAAGAAAACCAGTTCCATGAAAATGATTAAAACATTAGTGAATCAAGATAAAGTAGAGCTATTACTAATCAAACTATTGGACAGATTGGATAATATTAAAACTATATTCATAAAGCCAGCCAAAAGAAGACAAGAAATCATACTAGAAACGCAGCAAGAATTTATACCTCTTGCTGAATACCTTAAATTACCAGAGATTGCTATAGAGCTAAATAAATACTGTGAGCTTTATGCTACCTAATAAACTAAAGTTTAATAGGGGGTTAATGTAGTGAATTGCAGAAATTAAAATTCAATAAGAGAATGTTCATGTAAGTTATTTTGTTGTATAATTTAAAAAGAATAGAAAATATGAAAAATATATGCATTTATCAAGATTTTTAGATCCAAAGAATGATGTAGCATTTAAAAAGATATTTGGATCAGAAAAAAACAAGGACATACTAATACATTTTCTGAACGATATATTATTGTTTGAAGGGAATAGAGAAATAACAGAAGTAGAGTTTTTAGGTACGATATTAGACGCTGATATAGCGTCCAAAAAAGAATCAATAGTAGATGTTTTGTGTAAAGATAAAAACGGAGCGCAATATATAATAGAAATGCAAGTAGATCCTACACAAGGATTTGAAAAAAGAGCGCAGTATTATGCAGCAAAAGCATATGGTAGGCAACCAAATAGAGGAAAGGAAGGAAAATACTCAGACCTAAAGGAAGTTATATTTATAGCTATAGCAGATTATAAATTGTTTCCAAACAAAGAAGACTATATATCAAGGCATGTAATATTGGATAAAAAGACATATGAGCATGATCTAAAGGACTTTTCATTTACCTTTATAGAATTACCAAAATTTAAAAAAAATAGAGTGGAAGAGTTAAGTGATATAACAGAGAAGTGGTGCTATTTTTTTAAACATGCAAAAGAAACAACATTAGATGGATATCATAAAATAATAGGTGAAGATTTAATAATCAAAAGAGCGTATGAGGCATTAGATCAGTTTAATTGGAGCGAAGACGAACTAATAACCTATGAACAAGAGTTAAAGCGTATATGGGATAATAAAGCAGTAGAAGATTATAAACTTGAACGCGCTAAAGCTGAAGGTATAAAGCTCGGTGAGGCTAAAGGCATAAAGCTCGGTGAGGCTAAAGGTAAAGCTGAAGGTAAAGCTGAAGGTAAAGCTGAAGGTAAAGCTGAAGGTAAAGCTGAAGCAAAAAAAGATTTTGCAATAAAATTATTGAAATCTGAATTATCAGTTGAGACAATTGCTGAATATACGGATTTATCAATACAAGAAGTATTAAATTTAAAAAATAGTGTAAAATAATAATGAATATACAACACGAAATCTTACTTTTGATGTGTTGTATGCTACTTCTATTAGATGCTTTATATCACACTACAAGTTCTATACTATACTAAACATTGAGAAACCTATTCTTTGGCCTCAATGTCCTTAACATGGCCGCACCATTCTTGATGAAAGCTATTCCATTTTAAGCCATGAAGGCGAATGTAGCGCTTAGTGTTTTCATCTGGTTCAGAGGAAAATTTTAAAATCACAGCAGCTTTATTTTGCTGTTCTTTATCAAAAATATCTTTACCGATTATAGTCCAATGATTCTGAACATTTGGATGTAAAGATAGCTGGTTCAAAAAAAAAGCATTAGCATTATTAACAAATAATAAAACTATCAACATCATTACTCTTATAACCATATTCCTCTCTAACCCTTATCAAAGCAAACAGTAATCTCTTTTTCGCCAAATCAAGTAACCAAAATCTTCACCATTAACTGGAAATTCTCTTCCAGCCTGCCATGTAGCTTCTGTTTGGCCTATGCTCTTGCAGGATCTGGTTTCTGGAATCGGATAAGTCATTTGTAGTCGATACTGACTTTTCTTCATAATAGGCATGGGATACTTGCCACATAAGCCTTTATAACCATAATATCCCCATAACATCAGTTGCCTATGCATTCTAGCCATAAACTTACTTACCATTAATACAGATGTTCCAACTCCACCATTATGCGCCGCAGCTGTTCCAGTAAAAGGGTAAAGCATTCCTTGACATTCAGCACACCAAAAAGCATAATCACTTGCTAATAAACCAGCGCTGCAACTCATGCAATCAGCTATACATGCTTGATAAGCAGCTACATTTTGAAACAACAGCGTTTCTGGATTTAAAATCGCAGATTTAGCGTCATCACTCCATAATGGATCAAACTCTGTTAAATATGCTATATCGACTGCAGCCATTTCCAGACAAATAAAATCAAGCAAAATTTCCAGCCAATAAATCACAGGATAGACATACCAATGAATGTGATAAAAAGCACTTCCTTCAGCCTCATCTTTCATGCCTTTTTGAGTAGCACTTCCAAATGACAAACCTCCAAGACTTACCATACACATTGGCGACTTTGTAACATCTACAAGGCGTACTGGCTCCCAAAATCCTACCGGAATATACCAGGTACAGGTATTGGAATCCCTGGCTTAGGACAAAGACATATAAGTCTACCAGAAGCATTAGTATCAGGCATTGAAGTGTTTGTAAAGTACAGAGATATAGTAATTTAACCTATATTATCACATAAATCATTTTTAAGTTGCAATATCACTCATTTTTGGTTTTTTAGGTGAAGTGTTAACAACAGCTACACCTTGAACTGCTTTAGATCGCTTACAGTATAGAACACAACGCCTTTTTGATTTAATTTTTGATGTTTCAACTTTCTCAACATTATCAGGGTCAAAAACTCCTTGAGCAGCCATTTTCTTTATTTCATATAAAGACTTACATTTTTGCCCTTTAGGAATTTTACAATCAAAATTACTTTCGAAAAAGAAGCTTGTTAGGCTCATACAGCCCAATAGCAATAATAAAAACTTCATTATAAATGCTCCTCTAACTTTTGTGATTGGTCGAATTTATTATGCAAATTAACTTTTTCATTGTTAGTTGATTGTGAATAAGTTAAATTATGTGGCTTCTTCTTGTGCTCACGTAAGTCAAAACCTTTTTTAAATACAACATCGATGACTCTACCTGACGCAATAAGAACGACTGGGCTCATAGAATCAGCTTGTTTTATAGCAAAATCAGCTAGCTTATCAAAAGCATTACTAGCTCCAGAGTAAGCTCCAGACTGAAGCGCATCTCCAATCTGAAACTCTTGTTGTTGATGACCTCCAGCTACTAGGTTTAAAGTTGGTAGCATATCAGGTTTAATAGCCTTAGCTTGTAGAAACTTAGCAATATTGCTAAATACTCCATTTAATGCAGCCATGCTTGCTATGTTAGACGATTTATCTACCACGATTCCTTTAATTCCAGAACGTCCATCTTCACCTATCAACCAGCCTTCCGCCTTGTTTTCAATAATATCTCCATAATGAAATTTTACTTTGAAGCAGTTTTAATATGCTTGATGCTGAGCTTAACAAGCTTTAAAGTAAAAACTAGCATTTTAAGCTAATTTTATTTTTCCTTTTGAATTATCCTTTTCAGCTTCTTCTGTAGCAGCATTAATAAGCGTTACATGGCTTGGAGTTTTTGGAGTAAAAGTTAACATTAAATCTTGAATTGTTTTGTGTTCTCCTATTACTGTTAAATAAAGCTTCTTTTCTTCTTCTCGTGGAGCAATAAACAAACATCCAGACTCATGAACTACAACTTCGGCTGCATTTTGAGGATACATAAAAATATCATTGATTTTTTCATCTTTAAGATTAATTCTTGTTGGCCCACTATCAGAAATCTCAAGCTTCAGCAAATTATCAACTTCTAACTCATATTCTACCGCATATACATCACTAAACTTGACTAAAGCAATAAACCCTATCATAAACCTCAAAATTCTAATACTCATTTTTTTATTCCATTCTCTTTAACGCCAGTTAACAACAAAAGGTAATTAGGACTTCGCTTGTAAGTCAAAAGGTAAGTCTTATCGACAGCTATATGTTTACTATCGCTAAACCAATAACGAAGCGTTCCACTAATTAATACTCCATCCTTTATCACTTCAACCTTCTTCGGAAAAAAGACTGAAGACACATTTGAGCCTTTAACAAATTGCAAGTGATCATGAAAAAATTTATTTAAAGATTCAGTATTACTAGATGCAACTTTCATGTCTGCTATTTGTCTTTCTACCTCATTTGGAGAAGTAGTAAATAAGAGTTTCGTTACATAAATTGCCCATTCCTTTAAATAGGTTTCATGGTAATTTTTTGATGAAACCATCATTTTACGATCAGGCTCCATTGCTGGAATTAATAACCACTTTTCTTCTTTGGTAATTGCAGCCATTATCGCAATTATATTAGCTGCAGCTAGCAATATAGTTACTGAAAGTAAGCATTTATTATATTTAACCAGCTCTTGTATAGCATTTTACTTAAAGAGATGATTCATTACTTGCCAACTTTTTTGCCCAAAAGCCTTGGATATCCTAATGGAGCTGGCAATAAACCTTTAGCTACTAAAAAACTTTTTAGCAAAAAATTCTCAGATACCTTCTTAATTTTCTTAAAGCAATAACATAGAGCAATTCCTCCAACCATAAAGGCTAGGCCTAATTTAGCATGCCTGCTGTTTAGTAGTACAATTCCTGGAGCTACTCCAGCTAGCACTACTCCCCATTCGTCAATGCTCAAACCCATATACTTCAACGGCCTCGATAATGCCCAACATAATTTTTGATTTTGTATAATTACCTTCAGCCTCAATTGTAGCATGAGATTTCTCATTCTGCTACTGCGATTTTCAAAAATTTACAAAATCTAATGTAGAGTAACTACTTAGCTAAGTTGTTGTCAATTTTTCTTCTCCGCAACTTAATTATGGCACTATTCCAGATAGTATCTCGTTCAAACAAACATTGGTACCGAATATACTCAGCATATTTTCGACAACTTTATTTGTAGCAATTGTTGCCTTATCTAAACTATGTATAGTATAAATTTTAGTTATATTAGTATTACTATGTCCTAATATTTGAGATATTGTATCTAGTGTTTCACCATTATTTTTCATCCAAGTTGCAAACGTTCTTCTAAGATCATGTATTGTTACATTCTGTATTCCGGCTTTTTTTCGAATCTTAGCCCATGCTCGATGCATTGTTGAACTTGATATGTGTTTACTATTGTCTGCTGAACTTGGCAATACCCATTCACTTTTTGAGCATAGTTTTCTGGTTTGCAATACTTCTATTAATTTATCAGCTAACCCTATATATAGAGTTTTACCATTTTTACTCTTAGTTTTTGGTATACACCATATTTTTTCGCTAAGGCTTATCTCGTCCCATCTCATTCCTGATACATTACTTTTACGTGCTGCAGTGAATAAACTTATAAATGTAAAAATTTTTCCTGATCGTTCTGCTCGCTTTTGCGATTCTGTTAATTGACTATTTCCCTTTTCTTTTAGCACGGCCATAAGTCTTCTCATTTCTTCATTTGTTACATATCTAGATCTTGATTCTTGCTTGTGCCTTTTTATTCCACATACAGGATTCTTTTCTAATAATCCCCACTCTATAGCCTTATTAAATATAGGGCTTAACAGTTTTAGAATACTGTTTGCTGTTACATAGTGTTTCTTTGCTGTTTTTTCGTCAAAAAGCTTCTGAATATCTTCTTTGGTAATCTCAGATATCTTTGTATTGTATAAAGATTCTAGATATCTCTTTACTCTTTGAGCCATTATTTTCCAACTTTTATGATAAAGACTACTATATTCAGTATATTTTACATGCACCTGTCCGAATGTTAGTTCATTCTTTAATTTAAGCCTCTTCTCTCTTTTTTCTCTTCTTTCTTTATTTATCTTCCGTCTTTCATCCATTGGATTTATTCCTTTAGCAATATCACTTTTTAACTGCTGTATCTTTTTTCTAGCTTCTGCTACCGTTAGATCTGGAAAATCTCCTATTTTTATTTTTTATAATACATGCCATTAATGTTTATTCATAAATATAGTCTTCTAAATCCAGTATATGATATTATAAACAGTAAGTTCCTTTGTGTTATATCTCTAAACTTGATTATTTTTTCTTCTTTGGTTGGTACTTTTATTTTATTTAATGCTGCTTGTGTAAATTTAAATACTTTTACTGGCATATTTATCACCCTTCATTAATTTAAAATTGAAGTAATTAAATAATAACTTATTAATTTTTAAAATTAGCTTAAACTTATAGTCTGTAGTATGGTTTTTATTGAATAGCAAATACTTTTGTAAAAATAAAAAATATTTTTAAGCGACGTTATCAATTGAAGGTTACTCTAAGCTTATCAACTATAAATTCAAGTTGCTGGATTAAAAATTAGCACTTCAACTAGCCAAATATTAGACATAAATTTACGTTATATTTCCGCAATTAACATCAAGATATTATTGTCATATTGACAAATAATATTAATACAGCTACAGTTAAATTCATGTATCAACTCAAACGAGAATAAACTACATAGCAGATTTTATAAAGCTTATAAAGCTCATAATAGCTCTTAATCTAACTTATTTCTTCTAGTTAGTTAAATCATCTTAAACATGAAAGGTACATGATTGTTTCCCTCTTACGTTCTTACTTTTCTGTTAACCCTTCGCTCCACCCACATTACTAGATTTCATCACTACTATGGCTAACTCAGCCATCCTTACACCATCTCCAAAGCCTTATGTTTCACCACTTGTACTTTGAATACTTACTTAATTACGTAAGAGTTATAAGGACTTCTCAAGTTGTGTCATTAATCTTTACAAACTCGCTGACGCCTGCGACCCCGGTGGTTGAAAATTTTTGGATTTTTACTAGTTTGACCTCCAATCTTCTTTTGCCTACTATGTGCTAGAACATATCGGCTTCCACTACATCTCACTTTCAGGGCTATCACGTTCACCATTTGGTTTCGGCTCGAATGTTTCACTGTCTACGCTTTACTACTGTCGTTACCTTCAGCAGCACAAGACTCGCTATATGGTGGATCTAGCTTCTCCTTCCATAACTGGACTTTCACCAGTAAGATTAATTCACCTTTTCTTGACGCACCAACTATATCTCTTAATATTAAATACCGTGATAAGAATCAAGAAAAGAAATAATAATTTTATAAAAAAGATGTAAGTTTTTATAAAATTATTATTTCTGATGGATTGAAACATTAAGATTAAAAGGAGAATTATTCTTCAAGACACAATAAATAATATGTAATAACATGATCTATAGGCAAAAATCGGTCTTCTAAGGCAGGATGCAGGTTTTATTGAAGTTGAAAATATGACAATAATTAAAGACAATGTTAAGTTACGTAATGTACCTTACATAAAACTTCTAAAAAATTTTCAGCACTATAGTGAAAAAGGAAAAGAAGAAAATATAGCCTTATCAGAAAAAAATTTCGCTCCAACAATGAAAGAAATTTCAGGTCAACCTGAAACTTTTTTCAGGGACATATATAGATATATAAAAAAAATCTAAAATATCTAGATCTACTGAAGGTGAGTTAGTAGAGAATAAAAAAAAATGAAAATGAAGAACAAAATTTTCAAAATGTTGATGATTTTGAAAATGATGCACAGATTTTAACTAAAAATTGTAATCAAGGCATTGAATCAATAATAACAAATATTCTCAAGTCAAAGCTAAAACAGGATTTGCTGATAGTTGCATTAGAAACAACTGTATGCAAGGTCTTGAATATGCTTTTAAAGCTCAGGGATTTTCTTTTGAGTTAGTTAAGTTTAGTAATTGTAATAAAATTTAAAGAGTGATATGGAAAAAGATCTTGCAAAGATTGCTCCAAGTAATATTCAGGCAGAGCAAATGATACTTGGAGCAATTCTGATTAACAATCGTGCGCTATATAACATTAACGAATTTTTACTGCCTGAACATTTTTATGAACCATTACATGGTAAAATATATAAGTCAATTAATCTCATTATTAGTAAAGGAATTAGTGCTACTGTAATTTCGCTCAAAAATATGCTAGGCAATGAACTCGCATTTGAGGAAATAGGTGGAGTGGATTATCTAGTTAAACTTACAACTTAGCATTAAGTATAGTTAATGTTAATGAGTACGGCAAAATAGTATATGATCTCGCACTGCGGCGTTATTTAATTGAAATTAGAGAAAAAATAGTAACAAATGCATATTCTTCTACTTTAGCAGATTCAGCTATAAGTCAGATCGAAACTGCTGAATCTCAATTATATGATCTAGCTTCAAGAGGAACTTTAAGTCAAGGATTTATAAAATTACAAACTTCAATTGAAGAATCATGGACATCAATTTCATCTGCTATTAAAAATAAAAACTCTATTAACGGTATTAGTAGTGGACTACTGGATCTCGATTCAAAGCTTTGAGGATTTAAAAATTCTGACCTAATAATATTAGCTGGCAGGCCATCAATGGGTAAAACTGCTTTAGGAGTTAACTTAGCAATAAATGCTTGTAAATATTTTCTTACTCAAAAAAATACTAAAGATAATGTACCATCAGTTGGCTTCTTTTCTTTAGAAATGTCATCTCAGCAAATCTCTACTCGAATTCTTTCTATAGAATCTGAAATTAATAGCTCTGCATTATTTAACGGTAAAATAGGTGAAAATGCTTAATTCATTTGCTAACACTTTTGCTATATAGTTTAGAACTGATGCCTTACAGCCAAAATGATAATTCGAATATTGATCTGCTAGCTTTAAGTAATTTGTTGATAAAGTATATGTTAAAAGCTCTATCAGACTTGTGTTGCAGTGCAACTGCATCTTCTGGTGTTAGTGGGTAAAACTTTTCTAGCCTGTACCTTTTGAACCATTCTTTTTTACCATTCGAAGACTTGAGAATCTTTGTTATTAGTGATTCAATGTCTTGATTGCAATTTTTGGTTGAAGTTTGTATATCATTTTCAAAATCATCAACATTTTGAAAATTTTGTTCTTCATTTTCATTTTTTTTATTCTCTACTAACTCACCTTCAGTAGATCTAGATATTTTAGATTTTTTTATATATCTATATATGTCCCTGAAAAAAAGTTTCAGGTTGACCTGAAATTTCTTTCAGGTTGGGATGAAATTTTTTTTCTGGTAATGCTATATTTTCTTCTTTTCCTTTTTCACTATAGTGCTGAAAATTTTTCAGAATTTTTATGCAAGGGACATTACGTAACTTAACATTGTCTTTAATGATTGTCCTATTTTCAATTTCAATAAAACCTGCATCTCTTAATTCTACTAAGCATTGCCTAACTCTTCTTTGACCAACATTCAGCTTATGATAACTTTCCTGTAATTCATCTATATCTTTGTTGTAATAGATATGTAGTCTAAATACTATAAATGATAAAAGCTGTTTAGATGTTTTGCTTAATGCTTTTCCATTATCTCCACTTAGCTTTCTCCATTCTGGCGGAATGATATTTCCAATAAAGTTATAAAATATTGTGTCATTATTGTTACTATTTTTTTTAAAAATATTACAACTATTAGTTAAAAAAATCGAATACTACAGGTCGCATTTTTCATCTCCAAAAATACAGCTATAGTAGGTGTTTTAGACAATAATTTTTTTACAAATTACCATCAAATTTTTGTTCAAAAGGTTGAAAATAGGTTGAAAAAAATTTTTATGCCAAACCTATATAAATCTTCATACTGATACTATCTGCCTTAGAAGACCAACTTTGCCTATAGATCATGTTATTACATATTACGTTCCCAAAGACTGAATATAGTGTACAGCTATATAAAAACAAATAATGTGCTAATAATATTGAATGTTAGCTATAACAGTACTTATCCTGTAGGCAGATTATTATTATCTATCTTAGCAAATACTTCATCCCATGATCCAGTAGTAGCACTTCTAGTATATTCAGTAACTCTATTTTCAAAGAAATTGGTATGTTCTACTCCATTTAGGATTTGATCAAGCCATGTTAAAGGGTTTTGTTCAATTAGATAATTTTCTTTTAACCCAAGTTGTAATAACCGTCTGTCAGCTATATAACGAATATATTTTTTGACATCTCTAGCCTCTAACCCCTCAACTCCACCAACTTCAAAAGCTAAATCAATAAACGCATCTTCGAAATGAATAATAGTACAGCATGCCTCATAAATTCTACTTTTTAACTGTTCTGTCCAAACTTCAGGATATTCTTGAATAAAGGTTTTAAATAACGTAATAATAGAATTAGTGTGTAATGTTTCATCTCTAACTGACCATGTAATAATTTGGCCCATTCCTTTCATTTTGTTATATCTTGGAAAATTTAGTAAAATAGCAAATGAAGCAAATAGTTGAACACCTTCTGTGAAAGCTCCAAAAACCGCTAAAGTCGTAGCAATTTCTTCTTTATTATCAACATTAAACCGTTGCATGTAATCATATTTATCCTTCATTGCTTTATATTTCATAAATGCCTGATATTCTGTTTCAGGCATGCCAATAGTATCTAACAGATGTGAATATGCAGCTATATGAATAGTTTCCATATTTGAAAAAGCAGATAGCATCATTTGTACTTCAGTTGGTTGAAATACTCTAGCATAGTGCTTCATATAACAATTGTTCACCTCTATGTCTGCTTGAGTAAAAAATCGAAAGATTTGTGTTAGTAGATGCTTTTCTCCTGGAGTTAAGTTATATTTCCAATCCTTGATATCATCAGCTAATGGAACTTCTTCTGGTAGCCAGTGAATTTTTTGCTGAGTGTGCCATGCTTTATATGCCCAAGGGTATGAAAATGGCTTGTAAATTGGTCGTGCATTAAGTAGTGACATTGTTCTCTTTCCTAAATTATAATTACTGGCATGCCAAGCATTCATCGTCGTTATTACTTGTTGCTAGCTGTTCTTTATCTGTTAATTTTGCTAATTCATCAATTGTAGTAACCACATGTGAAACCTTTTCTGCACGCTGAATAGAAGTAGATCTACAATAATATAAACTTTTTATGTTTTTTTTCCAGGCATCAAAATGTATATCATGTAATAATTGTTTACTACAATTACCTGGTAGAAATATATTAAGTGATTGAGATTGTGAAATATATTGTGTGCGATCAGCTGCTAATTCGATCAACCAACGCTGATCAATTTCATAAGCAGTTTTATATACTTCTTTTTCATGATCAGATAAAAAAGTTAAATGTTGCACTGAGCCTTCATGAGTTGCGATTGAAGACCAAACTTGGTCATTATTTAGTCCTTTAGACTCAAGTAATTTTTCCAAATTCTTATTTTTGATTGAAAATGATCCAGTTAAAGTTTTCTGAGTAAAACTGTTAGCAGCGTATGGTTCAATGCCTGGTGAAGCATTATTAGCTATTATTGAGATTGAAGCTGTAGGGGCTATTGCTGTTTTATAGCTAAATCTTTCCTGTATATTGCATTTTTGAGCATCAATACATGCTCCACGCTCCTTAGCTAGCACTACAGACATGTTATCTGTCTGTAATTTTATATGCTCAAATATTTTTTTATTCCAGACTTTAGCCATTACAGAAGCGATGGGTATATTATTAGCTTGTAACAGTGAATGAAATCCCATTACTCCAAGCCCTATACTACGTTCATGCATAGCAGAATATTTAGCATTAGACATTGTATTTGGAGCCTTATTAATAAAATCCTCAAGTACATTGTCTAAAAATTTTATAATGTCTGGTATAAAATGTTCATTACTTTGCCATAGTTCAAAATA
Source organism: Orientia tsutsugamushi str. Boryong (assembly GCF_000063545.1). Taxonomy (NCBI): domain Bacteria; kingdom Pseudomonadati; phylum Pseudomonadota; class Alphaproteobacteria; order Rickettsiales; family Rickettsiaceae; genus Orientia; species Orientia tsutsugamushi. The sequence goes on along the minus strand of NC_009488.1, from coordinate 31,096 downwards.
TTCTAGGTTTAATGATGATAGGCAGCATACTGCTGTCCTAATGTTATTTGTATAATCACGGCCAGTTGGTAGAGTTATCTCACTACATAAATTAGAGGTTTTTACCTTTAATCCTAATTTTTGATGATGCTCAGGTAAAGATTTATTGACTGTATCAATGAATAGAATATAAGGCTCTCCAGTTTCAATTCTAGTTGTTAAAAGTTTAACCCATAAATCTCTAGCTTTAACTGTATTAATGATTCTATTATCATAAGGGCTAATTAAATTCCATGACTCATTTTTTTCAACAGCATGCATAAATTGATCAGAGATTACTATCCCGTGGTGAATATTTAATGACTTACGATTAGAATCTCCACCTGTGTGTCTTCTGATATCAATAAACTCTTCTATTTCTGGATGAGAAACTGGCAGATAAACTGCAGCACTGCCGCGTCTTAAAGATCCTTGTGAAATAGCAAGAGTCATAGTATCTTGAACTTTGATAAATGGGATAATTCCAGAACTATATCCGTTTTCGCCAATTTTTTCATTAATAGATCGAACATTACCCCAGTAGCTTCCAATACCACCACCACGTGATGCTAACCAAACATTTTCAATCCATGTATTAACTATTCCATGAAGGCTATCTTCTACTTCATTTACAAAACAAGATATTGCCAATCCTCTATTAGTACCTCCATTGCTTAATATAGGAGTGGCTGGTAAAAACCAATGTTGGCTCATATAGTCGTACAATCTTTGAGCGTGGGATTTATTATCAGCGTAATAACTTGCTATCCTTACGCATAAATCTTGGAATGTTTCACCTTTAAGTAGATATCTGTCTGCTAGAGTAGCCTGACTAGAAGTAGATAGTAACTTATTCCGTTCATTATTGATTTTTATATTAAATTTTGGTGAGCTTGTCATATCAAAATAACTTTAAAATTTTGTAAATTTATAAAAATATACATATTATATATATTATTGCTTCTATCAAATGTAACTTTTAATTGTTTAGCAACCATAGCTTTTTACCTTGTTCTTTGGATGAAAGTACTGGTTGCCAGGTTTGTTTTTACTGCTGGATAGCTCTATTTTATTTTTGCTTAACATCATTAAACCATTTTATTAACATAATAAGTTATTATTGAATCTATTCAATCTAAAAAGCTTAAGATTTAATGCAATTTTTAAATCAAAGATTGCATTACTAGCTACTAACCTAGTAAATTAAAACTATAAAGCGCTTCTTATAAACGATATTTTTTGTTGTATAAGAGACACTAGATATAGTGTTAAAAATCAAGAAAAGAAATAATAATTTTATAAAAAAGATGTAAGTTTTTATAAAATTATTATTTTTGCTGGATTGAAACATTAAGATTAAAAGGAGAATTATGCTTCAAAACGCCATAAATAATATGTAGTAACTTACGCATAGCAGCAGTAAGGATAAGCATTTTGGGTTTACCAGTGTTAGATAAACGTTGAGAAAAATGCTTGATAATACAATTATGTCTTAAGGCAGACATAGCAGGCATATAAAAAGACTTACGTAGATCTGAATTACCAGTTCTAGAGATTCTACTAGCGCCACGCACAGAACTACCAGATTGACGATGCTTAGGATTAAGACCTACAAAAGCTACAACTTGTTTAGCAGAACTAAATTTCTCAATATCTGCTAAAAAAGCCAGAACTATAGCTTGTGTTTTTGCTCCTATACCTGGTATTGATTCAAGTAACATAGCTTTATTATGAAGATCTTTGTTATTTTTAATATGGTCATTGATTAGTTGTTCAATTTCTTTAATTTGCGTTTCAAGAAATTTAATATGCATTTGAATATTATTAGCAATTGCTTTAGAAGCTCCTTCTAATCTATTTGTTTCTTGTGTTTTATGCTTAATTAAAACATTCAAGTGATTAACTAGCTGCTGTAGTTCTTGAATATAAATGGGCTGTGGATACCATACTTCCGGTTTCATTGCTTTGCAAAAATCTGCTATTATTAATACACTGTCTGCTTTATCTGTTTTTGTACGACTAAGTTTACTCATTGCAAAACCTTTAATACGTGCAGGATTTACTACGCTCACTTTATAACCATAATCGTACAGATATTTAGCCAAGTTTTTCCAGTAGATACCTGTTGCTTCCATACAAACATGTCCACTTCCTCTGCTTTTTAACCATGTTACTAATTTGTTAAACCCTTCAGAACTATTATTAAATTTTCTTGTTTGAACTTTATTATTAATTAACACAGCTGCATCAAATGTCTCTTTAGAAATGTCAATTCCTACAACTATACTATTCATAATCACCAAATTTTATGTTAAATATCTCAAAACCAAACTTGTAAATACAGGCTTTTTTGCCTAAGAATACCGTCCGGTTTTTAGTTAAAAAAGCTAGTTACTTATCTAAAAATTCAGGCTATTAGCCTTAGGAACACTACTGTATACTAGCTTTCTTTTGTGCTATTGCTATAATCTTTTATTTTATTGCAATTTCACTTATTTTTATCATACAAGGAATACTTTTTGATATAGTCTATAATTAATCTAGAGTAATAAAACATTCTTAGCTTATGAACATCTGATTCTATGTGCCTTGATTCTAAAAATTAATCAGTTATGATGCGGAGATTGCTTTTTTTAATTTTTTTTGCAAGTTCATTTGCTAACTTGTATGCATACACATTATCAGAATCATATTTGATAGCCAGGTTATAACTTTCCATTGCTTCTTGATGTCGCCCCAATTCATTCAAAGCAATTCCTTTATTATTGTAAGCGTCTGAAAAATCTGGTTTATACTTAATAGCTAAATCAAAATTCTCTATTGCATCTTGATATTGTTCTAGTATATATAAAGCAGTTCCTTTATTATTGGAAGCATTTGAAGAATCTTGTCGATACTTCTTAATAGCTTGATCATAATTTTCTATAGCTTCTAGTAGCTTTTCCAGCTTTTTTAAAGCATTTCCTTTATTAACATAAGCTTCTGCATCATCTGGTCTGTATCGAATAAGCAGTACCAAAATTCCTTATTGCTTCTTGATGCTGTCCTAATTCCTTTAAAGCAATTCCTTTATTAAAATAAGCTTCTGCATCATCTGGTTGATACTTAATAGCTATATCAAAATTCTTTATTGCTTTTTGATATTTTCTTAACTGAAAAAATGAATTCCCTTTACTAAAATATTTGTTTGCTAGCATATCTTTATCCTGAATTAAATAGTGTTATATGAGCAGATTATTTTGATGCAATAGATGTAACTGTATTAATAATACTGTCATATATTTCATATGATTTAAAAAATTCCCCTTTAAATTTTTGATTAGCTGTGATAATTGCTAAATCAAATGCGCTGTTACAAATTTTCTTTTTTACAGCCTTATTTTTAATACTATCAGAGATTTCATCAAAATTCTTTATTTTTTTTTTATTATTACCATCAGTTATGTTATTCTAAAATTCTTACTCTATATTTTCTATCAGTAGTGATATTGCTAGCTGCGCATATAGTTTGAACTATTATCTAAGACACAAGCTCAAGTTTATACTGAACATTGAGAAGGCCATTCTTTAAGGCCTCAATGTCCTTAACATTGCCGCACCATTCTTGACGAAAACTGTTCCATTTTAAGCCATGAAGGCGAATGTGGTGCTTAGTGTTTTCGTCTGGTTCAGAGGAAAATTTTAAAATCACAGCAGCTTTATTTTGCTGTTCTTTATCAAAAATATCTTTACCGATTGTAGTCCAATGATTCTGAACATTTGGATGTTGTGTTAAAGTTTCTTTTAGTGAAACCAATCGCACCAAATAAAGTGTTTGCTGATAAGTGATCAAGCTTAGCCTTAGCAACTAATCCACCCATTTCGATAAAACGTCGAGTGCGCATTTTACGTTCTTTAATTTTGAGGTTAACCTCATCCATGATTAGCTTAGCCTTTTTTTGCTGAAGAGTAATTTTTTGCTGCATAAGATTTGCCATGTCAGTAATTCAGAAAGATAAAAAAATCAGGCAAGAATATATCAAAATAAAATTCCAGTAAAGAAAAAAACCGCACCTGCCAAACCAACATCAAATAATTATAGTCAAAAAAACGTGAATTCAGGTTAGAAGCTTCATTAAAGAATAAGCTTATACGCAATATGTAAACTTGAAAGTTTACTGCTAAAAAATGAGCACTCATTAGCCGATTGAGTGTTAAAAAAAAGAAGTTTGTGCTAGCAAAATCAAAAAAACCATGCTAACTTAAAACTCAGGTGAGAATTGGTGTTGAGATGGCTATACAGTTTGCAAGGATTGAATTTTTAAGTAGAAGTAAAGGAGGAGATAGTTGTTGTAAGACAGCGTATAATGCAAGAACTATTGTTAAAAATGAGCAGACAAATATAAGGTATAACTTCTCTCGTAAGAAAGATAACGTATATCATACAGTACTGATACCAGCTTATGTAAATCAAAAATTCAAGAATATTCAAACATTAATGAATGAGGTGGAACAGACTGAAAAAAGAAGAAACAGCCAGTTGTTGAATGATATCGTAATAGCGTTGCCAGACGATAAGGAGCTAAATTTAGAAGATAGAATAAAGATTACACATGAAATAGTTGATGCAATGGAATGGGTGCAAAATGGTCTTGGAGTACAGATAGACATTCATAAGCCTCATAGAGGAGATAAAAACTGGCATGCGCACATATTGGTTACTACAAGAAGATTTAGAGAAGATGGAACTGGTTTAGGTGATAAAGCAGTAAATTTAAACCCAAAATGCATAACATTAAGTAATGGCAAAAAGGTTGTTATTCGAGAAGTTGAAATGATTCATGAAATAGTAAAAGAAATAATTAATGCATTTTTCGCTAAATTAGGCTTATCAAATAGAGTTGACGATATCAGTACAGTGCCGCAAAAGCATATTGGGCCTACTAGAATTAGGAGTTTAATTAATGAAGTAGCAAATGAAAGTGAGTTACGTAAAGAGGCTAATTTAAAAATTATTAAGGATGCTAGTTATACCATGATGATGGTGAAAGTAGCAAATATTTTACGACAATTGAGGTTCGAAATGAGGAGACAAGAATAATCAGAATAGCTAATAAAATCAATGATCAGGTTTGATCAGGTTTATTACAACGATATTTACAATCTTAAAAGCGATATAGAAGGTCTAACAAATGTTAGCGAAGAAAACAGAAACAAGCGCTAAGGCATATGTATTATTCTACTATAGCTTTGGGTAAGCAAAAGTATCCTTTATACTTAATTTATTTAATCTTCGTAAAGATTAAACATATTTACTAGATTAATTGAGTTGCAAGTTATTCTAACTTTAAACTTAATTTTTTCTTATATCTATGTTTTTTTCTTTTTTCTTCGCTAACACGCTTAAAAGTATTCTATTCTAGCGTTAGAATACTTGTTATCTTGCTATAGAGTCTTTCTGTTGTGGGCGTGCTGCTGTTGGAGTTGATACACTAGCTGAAGATGATGCTATACTAGCATTATTTTGTAATCCAGCGCTAGCAGCTTGAAGTTTAGCTAATCCTTCTGCTCCTAAAGCTTCTTTTATTTTATCTCCAGGAGAAGAAAAGTGTTTTACTGCTGCTTCTCCAGCTTCAATCATATTGCTCACCCCTTGTGTTATATTTTGAAATCCACTAGTAACAGTTTGTATGCCTGCAGCTACACCCATTATTCCTTTATCTTTCATGCCTGTAAAGGCCTGCATCATTTCTGTGGAAACCTTGACTGCAGTTTGTACAAATTTTACTGCGCTATCTACTAGCTTTGAAAATTCATCACTTGTAATAAAATTCTTTATCTTTAACATCCATTCTTTTAATTTATTCATTGTAGTTTGTTGGGTTTGTTCATCTTTTCCAGTGATATCGCCAATTTGGCCTTGCAGTTCCTTTTTTTCTTTTTCAAGTTGTGATCTTTGTTCAGCTGAAATACTTGAATTTTGCGATGCAGACTCCATTGCTTGATCCATATTTTCTTTGAGTTCTGTTGCTTCTTTACTCATAAAGATAATTCCTTATAATATTAGTAATACTTAAAAATATACTTAAATATTATGCAGTTATCAATAACTAATATTGTTTCAGTTGTATTGATTCTCTATCATATATCATGATTATACATATACTGTATTATCTTGCAAGATATTTCTTTAGTTAGCTAAATATTAAAACAGACTATGAATTATATTTTTAATCGTGAAGCATATAGGATGCAACGTAATATAAAAGTTGCTAATGAAATACATAGCTGTAATTTTTTACTCAACTTCTGTGTAGACGATATAGTGTGCCGACTTAGTCGAATAAATCAACAGTTTAGTAATATTTTGGATTTAGGAGCAAGAAATGGAATTTTAACTAGTAAGCTTAAGAAGCTATATAATAAAAGTAATATTATCGCTTTAGAAATAGCAGAAAATCTTATAAACCAAATTCATGATAATGATATAATGAAAGTAGTTGCTGATGATGCTAATATTCCGTTTTTGAATGAGAGTTTTGATTTGGTTGCCTCATTATTAAATATGCACTGGTTAAATGATTTTCCGATATTTTTAAAGCAAGTGCTACAAGTTTTAACTGGTAACGGCGCTTTTATTGGATGCTTATTTGGTGAAAATACTCTTAGTGTTTTAAGAAAAAAGTTGATAGAAGCAGAATCTATTTTACAGCTACCGCATACTCCGCATATTTCTCCATTTATACGAATTGAGGATGTAGTAAAGTTATTTCAGTTAGCTGGTTTTACTGTAATTGTTGATATTGAAACAATAGAAGTGGAGTATAAAAGCTGTTTAGATTTAATGAAGGAATTAGGTAATATGGGGGAAGCAGCAAAATTTAATCAGCGTCAGTTAGGGGTGCATAAAAAATTATTGCATTTTTTAATGGAGGATCAGTCTCCAATTAGTGAAAAATTTGATATTATTGCGTTTATTGCATTCAAGAATCCCGAATCATTAAGCATTAAGGATCTTTAATGCTATATTTATACTAGACTTTTTATATTACTATCGGTAATTTAAGGTACTGTTGATATTGATTTGTTTTTATTAAATAAAAGAGGACAAAATGCCAGAAAGTTTTGATTTAGTAGTGATTGGCGGAGGACCAGGAGGATACACAGGAGCAATTAGAGGAGCTCAATTAGGCATGAAGGTTGCATGTGTTGATAATAGGAATACTTTAGGAGGAACTTGTTTGAATGTAGGATGTATTCCTTCTAAATTTCTGCTTCATGCGTCTAAAAAATATGAAGATATTAAAGCAGGTTTTGATGATTTAGGCATCAATGTAGGGGCAACAAAATTAAATCTAGCTACTATGTTGAATAGTAAAAACAAAAGAGTACAAGAGTTAGGAAATGGTATTAGTGGATTGTTTAAAAAGAATAAAGTTAGTCATTTTATTGGTACTGGAAAAATTATTAACAGTCATGAAATTTCTGTTCAAACTAGCTCTGGATCTAATACTAGCATTACTAATATTCATGCTAAAAACATATTGATTGCAACCGGATCAGAAATTACTACTTTGCCAGGTATTGAAATTGATGAAGAATATATAGTTTCTTCTACTGGAGCTCTTAGTATTAAATCTGTTCCTAAAAAAATGTTAGTAATTGGTGGAGGATATATTGGCTTAGAGCTAGGTTCAGTATGGCGCAGGCTAGGAGCAGATGTAACAGTAGTTGAGCGTAGTGATAGAATAGCTTCAGCAATGGACAATGAACTTGGAAAACTAACACAACAAGCACTATTAAAACAGGGCATGAAATTTAAATTTAACACTAAAATTATATCAGCTGTAGTGAGAAATCAAACAGTTGATGTTATACTACAATCAGTTAATGGTGATAATATGCAAGAAGAAAAAATTAATGTTGATGTAGTATTAATCTCAGTCGGTAGAAAGCCTTACGTTAGAAATTTAGGTTTAGAAAATATTGGTATAAAGCTTGACAAACAGCATAGTACTATTGAAGTAGATGAGAAATTTACAACTAATATAAAGAATATTTATGCAATTGGTGATGTCATTAAAGGGCCAATGTTAGCGCATAAAGCTGAAGAAGAAGCTATAGCAGCAGTAGAAAATATGACTGGTCAGGCTGGGCATGTTAATTATAATGTTATGCCAAGTGTTATTTATACTTTCCCAGAAGTTGCATCTGTAGGATATACTGAGGAGCAGCTTAAAGAGCTTGGTATTCAATATGTTGTTGGAAAATTTCCATTTTTAGCTAATAGTAGAGCTAAGGTTATATATAATGATGTTACTGGAATGGTTAAAATTTTAGCTCATGCTAAGACTGATTTAATACTAGGAGTTCATATTATTGGCCCTGAAGCTGGTACTTTAATTGCTGAAGCTGCTGTAGCGATGGAATTTCATGCTGCTGCAGAAGATATAGCTCGTACTTGCCATGCTCATCCTACTCTTAGCGAAGTATTCAAAGAAGCTGCGTTAGCAGTAGCTAAGAGAAGCGTTAATTATTAGACTTTCTGCAAAATATTAAAAATAATTAGAGTTATGATTTAAGAAGTTAAAGACATAAAGTACATCATTAAACCTTGTATGTTGCAAACATGTGAAGTGATAATAAGACAAAAGTTATAGCAAGCACCTAAAAGGAAGCTAGTATACAAAAAATCATCAGCATAATACCATTCAAAGAGATAAGTAACTAGCTTTTCTTGAATAATTCAAAAAACATACCGTAGTATTCTTAGGCTAAAATCTTGTATTTACAAGGTTACTTTTGAGTATATTATGGCTATGTAAAATTATTAAGCTTATTGTAAAATTGTATAAATTTAGTATAGTAGAATGATCAATAATTTATCCGTCTCTATGACTAAAGTCCTAAAAATTATATTAACAATTATTATTATCTTATTTAACACTTTATCTATTTTGGCTAATACTACTACATTATCTTCAATTAAAATTACTAAAGGTAACTGTACACAAATTCCAATAGCAATTAATTTTTTTTCTGCCAAGTCAAATGAAGAGCATGACTTATCTCAAAATATTGTATCGATTATTAGTAATGATCTTAATATATCTAAAATTTTTGCTCCTATATCCAGTGATTTATTTATAGAAACTGAACAAGGCGTTGCTCATATACCATTATTTACTGCTTGGAGTCAAATTAATGCTAACATTCTAATTAATGGAGAAATAACAAAAATAGATTCTACAGATTTCAAAGTTACTTTTGTTATATGGGATGTTTTCTCAGCTAAAGAAATTACTAGAAAATCTTTCACATTCCCTTCGCAACTATGGAGAAGTACAGCTCATAAAATAGCGGATCAAATATATAAACATGTTACTGGAAGCAAGGGAAATTTTAATACAAAAATAGTATATGTCTCTGAAAGCAATTCTTCTAACAGAAAAATTAGGAGAATAGCTATAATGGATCAAGATGGAGCTAATCATAACTATATAACTAATGGTAAAAATCACGTTATTACTCCTGTTTTTTCACCTAAGAATAATCAAATACTTTATGTATCTTATCACAATAAAATACCAACAGTACGTATACATGATCTTAATTCTGGAAATAATAAAATATTAGCTAGTTTTAATGGTATCACGTTTTCGCCTAGATTTTCTCCTGATGGTAATAAAATCTTAGTATCTAATTCATCAACCAAAAATGTTACCCATATATATGAAATTAATTTACTTACTGGAAAAATAAAGCAATTAACTAAGGGGCAATCAATAAATACTTCACCTAGCTATTCTCCTGATGGCAGCAAAATTGCTTTCGTATCAGATCGTAGTGGATCAACACAAATATATATTATGAATGATCAAGGTGGTAATATCAAACGCTTAACTTCTCAACCTGGAGCATATACAACGCCAGCCTGGTCACCAACAAATAATTACATAGCATTTACTAAAATTGAAGCAGGAGAATTTAGCATAGGGGTAATAAAATTAGATGGTAGTAATAAAAGAATAATTGCTACAAAATACTTAGTAGAAGGGCCATCATGGGCTCCAGATGGTAAAACTATCATTTTTTCACGGGCTTACAAAGCTACTAAATCAACTTCTACTAAAGTAAAATTATATTCTGTAGACTATACAGGATACAATGAGCGTGAAATTCAGACTCCTGAAAATGCTTCAGATCCTAACTGGTCAAATGAATATGAGTAATATATCGTATGGAAAAACTAAAATTAGTAGTGCACAGAAGCAAGTATATGTAAATTATTTTACTGATTGATATCACATAATTATTTAGTTTTATTGCAGTATAGTCCATGTAAATGATTAAATATATAAACTAAAATTTTATATATTTAGAACTTAATTTAAACCTAGTAGTTAAATGGCTATTTTTAATTTTGTATTCTTTAAAATTATTGCTATTCTACTTAATGTAATTATTGGATTTCTAGCTGGCAAATGGTCAAAAGTAGATCGTGATAGCATAGCTGGATTATTATTCTACTTCATTGCGCCTATTGTATTTTTTTCAATACCAGCACATACAAAGTTAGATTTACATGAGATAAGTATTGCTATAGTAACTTTTGTTATTGCAAGTGCATTATGTTATCTCTCACGCTTAGTTTTTAAAAGGTACTGGCAGGATGCTACTCAGAATATTTTAGCAATGGCTGCAGGAACAGCTAATACTGGTTACTTTATGTTACCAATAGCTGCTAATCTATTTGATGAATACACATTAAGTTTATATATGATGGCTACTATTGGGGTAAGCATCTACGAGTCATCAATAGGTTTCTATATTTGTGTAAAAAGCTTAAAAAATACTCGAGAAAGCATAATTCAAGTATTAAAATTTCCAAATCTGAATGCATTTATTCTTGGATGTATATTCAGTTTAGCTGGTTTAACCTTGCCTAAGTTTTTAGATAGCTTTATTGCAGATATGATAAAAGTCTACTCAGTATTAGGTATGATAATAATAGGGTTAAGTGTATCAAACTTAGTAAAATTTACAGTAGACTCAAGATTTACATTAGCAGCTTTTATATCAAAGTTTATTTTTTACCCTCTAGCTATTAACATCTTCATTATCTTAGACAAAATTACATTCGCTATATACACTACTTCACACTATAATGCATTAAAACTTCTATCTTTAGCTCCAATGGCTGCTAATATTATAGTAATTTCATCAATTATCAAATTTCATCCTGAAAGATCAGCAGCAACAGTGTTATTATCATGTATTTTTGCATTATTTTATATACCATTAATGATTGCTCTAACTCTACAACTATGATATAAATTTTACATATAACTTTTCCTTTTTATTTTTTGAATAGTATAGCTTAATATCATAAGAATTATGGTATTTTAATATTTGCTAATAAAAAATAGTGCATATAAAATTTATAAAAGAATTAATAACATGGTAATGTCACGCAAAGTTAATGTTTTAATTATGGGTTCAGGAGTAGCAGGAAGCACTGCAGCCCTCTATTTAGCTAGATCTCATTCTAATCCAGTATTACTACATGGCAATCAACCTGGAGGACAGTTAATGACAACTCTTGAGGTAGAGAACTACCCTGGATTTAAAAATACTGTTTCTGGACCATGGATAATGGATCAAATGCATAATCAAGTTAAAAAATTTGAAGCAGAAGTTATAGATGATCATATTAAAGCAGTTAACTTTAAAACTTATCCATTTGAGGCTACAGGCAACAAAGCATTATATTATGCTAACAGTGTAGTGATATGCACTGGCGCTCAAGCAAAATGGCTAAATATACCATCAGAAACTACATTTAGAGGATATGGCGTATCTAGCTGCGCAACCTGTGATGGCTTTTTTTTTCGTAACAAAAGAGTAGTTGTTGTAGGAGGTGGCAATACTGCAGTTGAAGAAGCATTACATTTGACTAATCTTACTAGTCAAGTTACTCTAATATATAGAGGTGATGAAAAAAATGGTCTAAAAGCTGAAGCAATATTACAAAAAAGACTATTTAAGAAAAAACAAGAAGGCAAAATTACTATCATTTGGAATAGCACAATTGAAGAAATATTAGGCAATGATAATGGTGCTAAAACTGTAACTGGAGTAAGAATTAAAAACTCTAAGAATAATACTATTAGTACTTTAGAAGTTGATGGTGTATTTATAGCTATCGGACATGCACCTAATACGTCACTATTTACCAATCAACTTGATATGGATTCTTATGGGTACATTATTACAAAACCTAACTCTACTCAAACTAGTATAGAAGGAATATTTGCTGCTGGTGATGTTCAAGATAATAAATATAGACAAGCAGTAACTGCAGCATCTAGCGGCTGTATGGCAGCTTTAGATGTTCAAGATTTTCTAAAAAAATAGAATAATAACTTTATATAATTGTGATTTACTTGCTAAGTAAAGTTTGATGCTGGTTCTTTAACTTTTTTATCTGTTTAAAAAAGTTACTAGATTTATCTTTTGATAATTGATAATCTATTATTGGAGTTAGGTAATTAGGATATTTTTTTGAAAAATGCACGTCATGAATAACCTTAGCAGAAACATGTTCAAGGTTAGGCAAGTATTTTTTTATATACTTTGCTTCGTGATCAAATTTTCTTCCTTGAGCAAAAGGACAAAACATACGGACAAAATGTTCCATATCGGTACCACATGATGCAGCCTATTGCCAACTACCCACATTTGAAGCAAGTTCATAATCCATTAAATATTGTGAAAAAAAATGCTCTCCCAAACGCCAATCAAGAAGTAAATACTTAGTGAAGAAATTTGCAACAATAGTACGTGTAAGATTATGCATCCAACCATCTCTTAATAATTGCTTAATTGATGCATCTATCATTAGACTTCTTTCGAAACTATACAATGATGTAAAATGGTGTTATAAAGATCTGATTTGAAGTAATAATGAAATTAGATCAGATTAAAGAGTTAAAGGATGAAAAATTTCGTCGATTAACAGTAGTAAGGAAGGGAACATTCTCAAAGATGGTGGATATTTTGAGGAAAGCTGATGGTGTTAAGAAATCAAAAGGAGGGCGTAAAAATAAGCTCAATTTGGAGGAACAGTTATTGATGGCCTTAGAATACCTTAGAGAATACCGTACTTATTTTCATATAGGTCAGAACTATGGGATTAGTGAAAGTTCAGCATATAAAGCTGTAAAATGGGTAGAAGACACCTTAGTTAAACACCCAAACTTTGCTCTTCCAGGTCGTAAAGCTCTAATGAATAGCGATATGAATTATGAAGTAGTCTTGATTGATGCTACTGAGAGTCCAATAGAAAGACCCAAAAAAAACAAAAATTCTATTATTCAGGAAAGAAGAAAAGGCATACACTAAAGACTCAAATAGTGGTAGACAAGAAAACACACCAAGTAATATGTACAGATTTTTCTAACGGTAAAAAACATGACTTTAGATTATTTAAGGAATCCAAAATTCTTATCCATCCTAAGATTAAAGCGATTACTGATATAGGATATCAAGGTATACAAAAAATTCACAATAATTCTGCATTACCAAAGAAAAAAAGCAAGAAAAATCCTTTAACTAAAAATGATAAAAAGAATAATCGTAGGTTAGCAGGAGAAAGAGTTGTCAATGAAAACGTTATTGGTATGCTAAAACGGTTCAAAATTATTGCTGACAAATATCGAAATAGACGTAAAAGATTCGGTCTTAGATTTAATTTGATCTCTGGCATTTATAATTTTGAACTACCTTAACCAGTTTCGAAAGAGGTCTATTGGATAACCAGTTTTGCCTTCAGTAAATTTACAATAAATTTCTAAATCCTTCTCCCAAGGTATATTATTACGGTATTTATCTTGAAATTCCTCACTTACAGTATTTGGAAATCTAAAAAGAAAACTTGCATAGAATTCTCTGTGAATTAATCCATCGATCCAGCCTTTTTCTTTCTCAGTTTTACCTATAGCTTCATCTGTGATTAAAGCCTTGCTATCAGCTGCTATAGCCTTAGAAAAACATTCTCTTATTGAGACTAATCCAAATCTTAAATAAGGTGAAATAGTAGTACTACTGCTGTTAAGATATAAAAGGTTTTGGTTAGTACTATTAGTTCTATAACTAGTTATGTTGTTCTGAATAAAATTATTCAAGATATTTTTTGCCTTTATTGGCTGCCAAATGTTATTTTGGTAAGTATAACCAATTTGATTTAATATTTCACTTGCACCATGGTTAAGGTTAATAATTTTTAAATCTAAACTAGATAAATCTATGCTCTCCAATGATACTAATCTAGGATCTAATCTATAATTAGATCCTTCTATACATGAATAATTTTTCCTTAAATATTGTTTAAAAGCAGTATTATATGGACTATATTTCATATAATACTGCTTTTTGTGTGTTACAATAGAACCAGGCCTTAGCAATAAATGATCACAAACTATAGTTCCAATTTAGATTTTCCGTTAAACTCTAAATGACTTATTATTTTTTGATCACGGATAATATTCTCTGGATCATACTCATCATCAGCATAAATTGTTTGAATATTCAATTTCTCTATAAGCTTAGGAATGATTTCCACTGAATTACCATATATAATACCAACAGGTTACCTTCTAATTCTTGTAATTCGCTATTTAGGTTGTAAATAGTATTTGCTAAAAAAGATAGTCGACGATCTAAAGGGTTAGAAAAACTTTGGAGAATAGTAGTATCAAAAATAAAAATAGGTATGATTTTCTTTGAAGATTTTAATGCTTCTGCAAAAGACTTATTATCTTCTAGCCTTAAGTTACGACGTAGCCATACTATAGATATATCTTTTTCATATTCATCACCTTTTAATGATATAGCATTATTGCATTATTTATTGCTTATTACCATCTCTCTGCTTACAAACCCATTGTAAGTAACAAAATATATATTGCTAATATATTACTGAAGATTTAATATATCAAATATAATTTAATCTATTTTAATATAAATTTAGCATAATAGATATAGTTAAACACACCGAGTTAGGTGAAAGAAGAACATGAAAATAGTTTCGAATAATTTGCTAGTTTCTGTTATTTTATTTTTAATCAATTTTTTCATATTAGCCCAAAACTTTTCTATCGAATTTTAATCTAGAGAATAAGGATCAGAAAAATAACTTTAACCATGTGAGTAGACCTAACCAATTGCTCAATTAGGCCCCTCCTCAGAACCGGAGTTGCAGAATTACCGCATCCGGCTCTCAAAAATAAGATAAGCATTATGCCTTATTTGTTGTCTAGAACATTGAGACAATCTTTCCAATTTTAGGAAAATTTACTCTTTTAAGTATCTCGGTTAGTCTTTTCCAATTCATCTTACGTTTTCCTCCCATTCTATTAAACCAGTTATATATTGCCCGTTTACTTTGGTTGATAAATGAACTTACTCGTCTTTTATTATCAGATATACCATGATAGTTGATCCATTCACCTAATAACTCTAATGACTTGTGATAATGTTTGTGTTTTATCTTGCTTGTTTAGCTGACTACGCAAATATTTTCTCAGTCCTTTCAGTTTCTCAGTAAAACGATCTCTCCTTGAGGTATATTTTAGTCTCCATGTTATGCCAAATCTTGATTTTCTCCAATAGCAAGTAAATCCAAGAAAATTATAACTTGCGATCTTCCTGCATTGTTGGGCTAAATTTGCAGCATGGTCTCTACCAGATTTTATCATTTGTGATTTAGCTTCATTGATATTTAGCCCATACTTATTTAACCTTTTAGGCAAAACATCATAAAACCTTTTCGCATCTGCTTCCCTTTCAAAGACAAATACCATATCGTCGCAGTACCTCACCATTCCTGTTTGTCCCATTAAGTTTTCTTTGCTGATTTTTGCAAACCAGCTATCTATAACATAATGCAGAAAGACATTTGCCAGGATTGGTGAAACTATTGATCCTTGACGACAACCTTCTTTGTTAGTAACTATAGTACCATTTTCTATGATTGGTGTTTCAATCAGTTTCATAACTAGTCTTAGAAATTTCTTGTCAGATATTCTCTTTCTTAGAAATTCCATCAACTCACAATGCTTGATTGTATTGAAACACTTTGTTATATCAATCTCTACTATAGCCCCTTTATTGAAGTTATACGTAAGTCTATTTAACTCCCTTAAAGCGTCGTGTGCATTTAATTTAGGTCGAAATCCATATGAATACTTTAAGAATATTTGCTCAAACACAGAGTTTAATATCTTGCTTACTGTAGACTCGATTATCTTATCTTCAAAACATGATATTATCAAAGGTCTTTTGCCTCCATCTTCTTTTGGAATTTCTGTTATTCGTGCAGGTTTAGCCTGATATTTCCCATTGCAAATTCTAGTAAGAAGCGAGAGCAGATTTGCTTTCAACTTCTTACCATAATCCTCTTTGGTTATACCATCTATTCCTATCGCTTTCTTGCTATCGAGTTCCTTATATTGTTCTTCTAATATCTTTAAATCAATGATATGTCCAAGATTATTAAACTTTATGTCTTGATTTAGATTATTAAACTTTATGTCTTGATTTAGATTATTAAACTTTATGTCTTGATTTAGATTATTAAACTTTATGTCTTGATTTTTCGATGATAGCAACTTTATACGCTCAAGTTTCGTTAACCATGTATTTCTGTCTATGCTGTGTACAGCCATTGTTTCCCTCTTGCATTCTTACTTTTCTGCTAACCCTTTGCTCCACCCACATTACTAGGTTTCATCACTACTATGGCTAACTCAGCCATCCTTACACCATCTCCAAAGCCTTATGTTTCATCACTTGTACTTTGAATACTTACTTAATTACGTAAGAGTTATAAGGACTTCTCAAGTTGTGTCATTAATCTTTACAAACTCGCTGACGCCTGCGACCCCGGTGGTTGAAAATTTTTGGATTTTTACTAGTTTGACCTCCAATCTTCTTTTGCCTACTATGTGCTAGAACATATCGGCTTCCACTACATCTCACTTTCAGGGCTATCACGTTCACCATTTGGTTTCGGCTCGAATGTTTCACTGTCTACGCTTTACTACTGTCGTTACCTTCAGCAGCACAAGACTCGCTATATGGTGGATCTAGCTTCTCCTTCCATAACTGGACTTTCACCAGTAAGATTAATTCACCTTTTCTTGACGCACAGACTATATTAACTATTTTATCGCTTCTTTCTATGCTCAAACCTCATTGTAGAGACTTATACATCTCCAATCTTATTCCATATTCTTTTTCTTCTCTTTCATCATCCTATTCTGGCATTATAAATCCGTTATAGCTTATTAATGCCAGATTAGGATAAGGAAAAGCATGAAAAGCATAATATAAAAGGTTCTACAAGAGATAATGTACAAGTGTTACAATGGTCAATGTTCAGGTTATTAAGTATAGTATTATGAACTAATACTCGTAGAAATATGAGCAATAAATAAACAGTTATTAATTGAAACTATATTTAATATCTCACATAATCATAATTGCACATTATCTCTTGCATACCTTTTACATTATGCTCTTCATACTTTCTCTTATCCTAATCTAGCGTTATTAGCTTTGTAAAATCTTTTCTATAATGTTGGCTCAGGTAATATAAAATAAAAATCTTTATTAAAATATTATCATTATTGTAATAATTTACGATAGGCTCATAATTCTTTAAAATATTTGCAAAAATCACCTATTATCTAGAAAAGCTCTACTATGTGATCATATTCAGTTCTCATTGTTTCTTGAGGTATTTATCTCTACAATATCTTTTTTACAGTTCTCTTTTTTCTATTACATCTATCATATATTCCTGTCAATCCATTCTTGTAATCCTTATTCTAAATATACTCTAACCTATCTCCTTATATTGGACTAGGGATTTTTATAGAAGGAAAAAATATGAAAGGTAGAGAATAAGAGGCATACAAGAGATAATGTATAATTATATATTATCTGTAGTTTCAATTAATAACCGTTTATTCATTGCTCATATTTCTACAAATATTCTTTCATAATACTATACTTAATAACCTGAGCATTGACTATTGTAACACTTGTATATTATCTCTTTCTAACTGTTTCTTATTCTAAATTTGCATTTGCAAACATGCGAGCAATAAATAAATGGCTATTAATTAAAACTATATTTAATATATCACATAATTATAATTGCACATTATCTCTTGTATACCTTTTGTATTATGCATTCCCTGCTTTCTCTTATCCTAAATTGGCGTTTCTAAAGAAAAGAATCCAACTGATGGTACTACATTATCTTTAGTATTTTTTTGAGTAAGAAAATATTTACAAGCATTTACAGCTAAGTTAACTCCTAAAGAAGTTTTACCCATTGAAGGCCTGCCAGCTAATATTATTAGGTCAGAATTTTTAAATCCTCCAAGCTTTGAATCAAGGGCAAATAGTCCACTACTAATGCCATTAATAGAGTTTTTATTCTGAATACGTCAGTTTAGGATAAGAAAAAGTATGAAAGGCATAATACAAAAGGTCTACAAGAGATATTATGTAATATCTTTAAATATAGTTTCAATTAATAACAGTTTATTTATTGCTCACATATCTGCAAACACAATTTTAGAATAAGAAACAGTTAGAAAGAGATAATATACAAGTGTTACAATATAGTCAATGTTCAGGTTATTAAGTATAGTATTATGAACTAATACTTGTAGAAATATGAGCAATAAATAAACGGTTATTAATTGAAACTATATTTAATATCTCACATAATCATAATTGTACATTATCCCTTGTAGACTTTTTGTATTATGCCTTTCATACTTTTTCTTATCCTAAACTGACGTTAATAGACAAGATAATCTATAAATTGATACATTTGATGAGTTAGACTATATAGTCAAACCATGCTCCTTCCTTGTGAAGTTTTAGGTTTGAGCTTAAATACTGCAGGTTCTTTTTTTTGGTTAATATCAAACTGATGCTTGACTTTAGACTTTAGTAATACTTCCTTACTACTTGATAAAAAATCAATTTTATTATTTAAACTTTTTTGATGATTTTCGCTTTCTATAATACGATCTGCAGCATTAAATTCAACTATTTTTTTTTCTTGCGTCAAAATACACTGGTTTATTTTTTGCAATTTATCATAATTACTTTTTAGCCATTCTTGTTGCCAATTAGAGTATATATTACTGTCATAATGTTTAATCTCATAATTATTAGTAATAGCCCATTCTAAGGCACTTTTTTGATCAATTGCAATATTAGTATTATGTGCATATAACACTGGATCTTGTATTCTAGAAGTAGCAAAAGCTTCTAACCATCCTCCTTCTTTAAACTTTTGAGATACACTGCTAAACTTGGCTACTATATTTGTTGCTTTAGCTATTTCTTTCATATTTTGAAGGCTTTTTTTCAGATTTTCTTTATAAAAATTTTCAAGATCTTTGTAGTCACTTATGACAGTACTATTAACTATATCACTTCCAAAGCCCGCTTGTACAATTAAGTCATTTGGATTAAATCCTAACTTTCTTAGCTCAGCAGCTTTTTGCCCTATTATAATCTCTATCTGCTCTTCATTCAATTGATCTATCATTTGTCTTAATGCAGTATTATATTTGCCAATATCAAAGCACAAATTACCATATTGAATTGCTAAAGCATAATTTTTACCTCTGCTTTTAAATCTTTTATATGTTGAGTTAACCATATTTGCAAAATCTTTATAAAATTCCATAAATGATCTGCCATGATCTATTTTAGCCACAGTTTTACCATCAAGTACTATTAAATTAGCAGCATGATAATCTATATCTCCTAATACATGGCAAGCAGCAATTACTTTTTCAAATCCTTCTAATTGTTTTAGACATCTAGCGCTTGGATCAACCCAAGTAACATCTTTTAAACCAGATAACTCAGAAAGTGTTACTGCGTTCTTAAGAAACTTAGATCGTATATAAAGAGAATCTGAATTCAATTTATCTGGTATTGTTAACGCTTCTTTAGGAGCTCGATCATATAATAATAATTGATACATCTGTGATGCTAGTAATTCTTGCATAGCATCTATCATATCACTTTGAGCTTGGTTTAATTTCTGTGAATTTATACAACATAAAATACTTCTTGAGATTTTTTTGGCACTAGCATTGCTTTTATAAAACTGCTTTAGAAGAAAAGTATTACCACTAGACTTTTCAGTAGCAATATATCCTGCAGAAACCCCAGCTTGTTTAGGGCTTTTAGGAGAAAAATCTCCTTGTTTAGCAATGTTTTTATCACGCAGCAGCTCCTCAATATTGTTATTGCTTAAGTTTTTATTAAAATTTCCTGTTTGTTGATTATTTAATTCTTGTATACGTTCTATTTTAAATTGTGTAGTTAGTCTATCTAAAAGTGGTAACTCAATAATTTTTCTGAATTCTTTATGCTCCTCCCCTGCAAAAATATCCTGTAATACTTTCAATACTTTGCTTAAGTCTCGATCATCTAAATCAGAAAGACATTTTTGGTATTCTTCTATACTTGCCATACTATTTTTTTCAGAAATGCTGCTTAAGGTTTTTATAAGATTTTCACTTAACAATAAAATATCTTCTTCTGTAAATTTAGATTGATTAGAAGCTATTAATGTTTTAAATAACTTCGTTGCTAATATACTTTTTGTAATTCTATCTTTAAGCATTTAAAGCCCTCATTAATCAATATATCTTTGCATATATATTTAAATTTTCTAAATTTAGTTACTGAAAAAAAGAGAATATATAAACCTTCGAATAAGCTATCATTATAACTTGTATCTTATCGTACCACACAATTCAAGTAATTCAACTAATAGTATATATTTTAAAGAAAATTTCAAGTGTAATAGGATTTAAATCAGGAGAATAAAGCAGTAAATACTCTAATATAGCTAAACTAGTATAAAACAGTTATATGTTATATACTTTTTGAACAGCATATCTAAGCACAGTGATCTTTGATTCTTTTTGATTTATATTGAAACTATTTTTTCAATATAAAATAACTGTTTTATATTAGCTTAGCTATATTGTTGACGTCTTACTTCCATTGGATATATTCTTTTCGTCATTAGTGTCTTTAAATTTTCTTGCTTTTTTTCTAGCTTATCTAACAGATAAATCTGGATATAGCTTTTAGATTCTGTTTTCTAAATTTTTTTTCTAAATATCATTATTTTACTTCTTATCCTTTTTAGTTAAAGGATTTTTCTTGCTTTTTTTCTTTGGTAATTCAGAATTATTGTGAATTTTTTGTATACCTTGATATCCTGTATCAGTAATCGCTTTAACCTTAGGATGAATAAGAATTTTGGATTTCTTAAATAATCTAAAGTCATGTTTTTTACCGTTAGAAAAATCTGTACATATTACTTGATGCGTTTTCTTGTCTACCACTATTTGAGTTTTTAGTGTATGCCATTTCTTCTTTCCTGAATAATAGAATTTTTGTTTTTTTTAGGTCTTTCTATAGGAGTCTCAGTAGCATCAATCAAGACTACTTCATAAATTCATATCGCTCTTCATTAGAGCTTTACGCGACCTAGAAGAGCAAAGTTTGGATGTTTATTAACTAGGGTGTCTTTTTCTACCCATTTATGGAAGTAAGTACGGTATTCTCTAAGGTATTCTATTGATTTTTTTACTAACCTAAAAAAATAATTAAATGATTAAGAGCATAAATTTTTACTGTACATTAACTGAACTATTTAATCAAACTCTTTGTAAGTTATTGGAAAAATGTTATTCGACTTCTTTGAACACAATTACATTAGTAGATGAAAAAAAACTGAAGAAGCTATAAATAATACTTTATGGTCTTTTAGTTCTACATCGTTTATTCCTCATGGTTGTAGTACCGATCCTGAACCTAGTAGTCAACCAATATATATCACGACTAATTATGAAAATCCCAATCAAGCTAAGATAAAGGCCTATCAGCAACTGTTCCTTCAAATTAAGCTTATTTTTACGCCAACTTTTTGATTTCTTAAGACCATCAGCTTTCCTCAAAATATCCACCATCTTTGAAAATGTTTCCTTCCTTACTCCTGTTAATCTACGAAATTTTTCATCTTTTAACTCTTTAATCTGATCGAATTTCATTATTACTTCAAATCACATATTTATAACACCATTCTCTAGTTTCAAAAGAAGTCTAATATACATTGTTACAATGGTCAATGTTCAAGTTATTAAGTATAGTATTATGAACTCATACTTATAGAAATATGAGCAATAAATAAACAGTTATTAATTGAAATCATATTTAAATATATTGCATAATTATAATTATATATTATCTCTTGTAAGCCTTTTACATTAGGCTTTTCATACTTTCCATTATCCTACTTTTTTTGCTTTCAAATGTTTTATAGTTTTTTTATATGTAATATTTAATTTCTTTAATGCTTTTTGTATAATAGTTAATAGAATCTGTTGGCTGTAAAGTTATTTTTCTTCTACCTTATCCTTAAATCAGATAGAAAATTTTTGGGCTAATATGAAGATGTAGATTAGAAATCAAATTACTCAATTTAGTAAATTTTAGAATCTATTATCACTTTTTTCTATGCTCAAAACCTCATTGTAGATGACTATAGTAAATAAAATAGTTCTTAGATAAACTCTCTTATTACTTTACTTATTTTTGATTATTATCTACGTTATTACTATCATCAGCTGTAGCATTATAATCTGGAGGAACATAAGGTGTTTGAGTTGGAACAAATGAAGGTGGTAGTAATCTAGTAGTAAAAAACTTGTCCTCATAATATTTAACCTTTTTAGATCGTATTGGTGGAAACGATTCAATTAAAATAATTTGCTCATCTCGTGGCAGTAAAATAACTTCTTGTGGTAATAATAATGCTCTTTGTACTTCAGAAATATTCATAGTTCTAGTAGCTGGATTAAGATCAAAAAAGCGAGGTTGACTATGAGATGCTTGTTTTACTGTTTTATTACCACATAGCTGTGATATCAAGTTAGCAGTCTCATAATTGTTAGCAGCAAAGGTAATTCTATAAGTAGAATTAGATAAAAATGAATTCATTCCTGCTTCTTCATATGTTCCTTTTAACTGTTGCGTATCTTGAATAATCAAAAATAACCTTACTCTATAACCTCGAAAATAAGCAATTCCGGTTTTAAATTGTTCCATTTTACCTAAAGTTGGAAACTCATCCAATAGAAACATTACCCCATAAGGTTCTTCCTTAACATCAGGAATTTTTCTGCTTAAAAATTCAGTAGACTGTTGATAAAATACTTGCATTAATTTTTGCAATCTATTGATATTATCAGGTGTTAAGCCAACATATATTGTTGTTTTTTTTCTTTTTATTTCTAAGATATTGAAATCTGATGAAGCAGTTGCAGCATCAATTAATGGATTTGCCCATAATTCAAGCCCAGAATTCATAGTTGATATTACTCCAGAGCGTTCTTTATCAGCTTTTTGAAGAAAAGCAGCAATATTCATATAAGCAACTGGATGAATAACTGCTCCCATAGTATCCAATACTACTGCTAAATTATATACTACATCATTACTGCGCATAGTACGGACCACTTCACCAAATGTTTTAGCTTTTGTATTGTCAGCAATTAAATATAATACAACTCCTAAAAACAGACTTCTAGCCTCATTATTCCAAAAGTCTTTTTCTGGCATAATTAGGTTAGCAATTTTCTGCACATCATCAACCATCTGCCCAGGTTTACTACTAACCCAATCTATTGGATTATAACAATGAGTAATACCATCTGGATTAGCTGGCTCCCATACATAAACATTTTGTCCTTGCTGAGCTCGCCAGCCACTAGTTAATTCATAATTTTCAAGCTTAATATCGTGAACTATTACCGAATGTTCCCAAAACAATAAATTTGGAATTACAAAACCTACCCCTTTACCTGAACCAGTAGGAGCAAATAATAAAGCATGTTGAAATCCATCTGCAACATAGTATCCTCCCTTATCCACACCTAACAATGTACCATGCTTTGATCTAAGACCAGCTCTTTTTATATCATCTTGATCTCCCCAACGTGCATCACCGTATACTTTTTCTTTCAATTTATATGGTTGCCAACTCTTAATTTTCTCGAAATTTTTGATATATAACACTATAGTTATAACAGGTGGAACTATAAATGAAAATACTAATTTAAGTTTTAAGTAATCATAACTACTAAAATCAATTAAACTCCAAGAATTTATAATCCAGATTAGATATTGATATACAATGGATACATTAAAAGTTAGTAATACATCTATTAAATTTTGATGTTTAACAGTAAATAAGAGTATAAAAAATTTAATAATGAAAACTACTAATATTACTCCAATACAATGAACCATTATCTTTATAACTAGATTTCTAATCTTAGTTAAAAATGCATTCTCATTCATTATTTTTTTCTCATTTTTTTAAAATATATTTCAGAAATATATCTAATTCCACGATCACCACGCTTCAATTGCACTACTATATCAATTACTGCATTAATATAGTTTTTGATTTCATCTGGCGGCATTCCTAGCCCAGCTTGCATTACCATTAATTTTAACTGCTCCAAAGCCATTGCAGTAGTATCTGCATGTAAAGTTGATATTGATCCTGGATGCCCTGTATTAATAGCACGTAAAAAACTAAATGCTTCCGCTCCTCGCAACTCACCAATTATTATTCTATCAGGCCTTAGCCTTAAACAAGCTTCAATTAAATCTTGAGTAGTAACTTTTGCTCGTCCTTGATTTCCTTTTGAAGCTAATAAATGTAAGCGATTTGGATGATTAGGTATGCTAATTTCTCTAGCATCTTCAACAGTAATTAGTCTTTCTGTGTGCGGAACTTCTAATAAAGCTGAATTAGTAAAAGTTGTTTTACCACTAGAGGTACCACCACTAATAATAATATTTTTTTTGGACTTTATTGCATGCTGCAAAAAATTTTTGAATTGTTTATTAATAAGGTATTCACTAAGTATTTTATCATTTTCATCAATTACTTCATCAATCGCCGTGTAATCAAATGCTCCTGTTTTATTATAATCTTCTAAAGTCATATTTAAAGAAGATACTTTTCTAATAGCTATACCTATTGATCCGACTTCACAAGCTGGCGGAAAAACTACCTGCACTCTATAGCCATTAGGTAGAGTAGCTGAAAGTAATGGTTTTTCTTCAGAAATAACTTGTTCAGTTGACTGAGCTATTAACCTAGCTAAAGCAGCTAAATGACTAAAATCTAGATCTTTCATTAATTCTTGACGATAGCTTCCCTTTTTTTCAACCCAAACCTCACCAGGGCGGTTAATCATCACCTCATTTACTCCTGCTTCATCAAAAATTAATTTAAAAGGAGTTAAATAGGTTTCAAGTGCAATATTATTCTTCATTAGAGTACTTTTACTCCACTAACTGCTTTTGTTGGAAACAAATAATCTTTGTTAACATATATTTTAATATTCTGTCCTTGATTAAGAGTAATAGTTCTATTAAATTCTTGACTTGGAATTATTTTTTTTATTGCATTAACTACATCGTTTAAAGCAGTATCAGTTGCTTTCTGAGTATTACTATTGCTATTATTAGCAGTAGAATTTGAGATATTAATAATTGTATTTATTAAAGATGATAGCTTTTGTTTATCGTCTACATTTGCTATTATTGATGTCTCAATTTCCATGCATTTTTTATTGATAGTAGTATATACAGATGATGATTTATCAGTTATAAGACTACGACTCATACCGCAAATCTCTGTTATCTTTTGACTATCACTCTTTACAGAATCATTGTTAATATTCATCGCATTTTTAATTAACGTACCAGTGAGGCCACTAGTTGTATTAGCCATCTGTTGCTGTAACGCTACTACTTTATCGAGTGTAAATGCTGCACCTATATTAACAGCTGATACTAAAACAGCATGCATAATTCTTGCTAAGTTTTTATTATTAACTTTCCCTGTAACTCCTATTTTGCCTAATCTATCAATAGTTGGAGCAGATAAATTTAGTTTATATTGACTACCTGCAATCTGTACTTCTGACCAAGTAATCATCATTCTGCCATAAGCGGCATTATCTAATACACTAGGATAACCAAAAATTTTTGAGCCTCTTGGAATTAAGACAGTTTTTCCTTCTTGAGAGTAAACATCTTTACTTACCATAGCTACTATCTCTCCAATAAAATCAGAGTTTACTGCACTTATAATTACTGCATCAATTACTGTTCCCCTTCCCAATAAATATCTTAGTTCTCCTGCATCAGTAAAATTTCTTATCTGCTCCATTTCTTCTCTTGTTGGAGAAGGAGGAGATTTATTAATTAGCACAATATTAGTAGATGTTCTTTTTTCCTGTAAACGAGCAGCTCTATCTTTAGTTTGAGCAGATAAGTCTAATGAAGGTATTTTAGCATCTTGTTTAGCGTTATTATACTCACCTTGTTCTGTTAATGGTAAAACTGGTGGCTTAATTAACTTCGATTCTTTTGGCAGTTTATTGGACTGAACCACTTCATCTTTACTAGAGTTATCGTTATTCAAGTTATTTAATTTTGCTTGATCTGGTACTTTTATTTCTGGCAATTCTGGAGTTATCAGAGTAGGTATCGTAGGTAATTCTGGTATAACAATATCTCCTGATAATTCAATATTTGGCTTGATAACATCAACTGGTACTGGAACAGCTATACTTTCCTCTTTATGACTTTCGTCAATAAAGATACTAGAGATTACGAAATATAGTATTACAATGGATATAACTACTATTACTATCGTTAATAAAACACTCCTTTTAGCACTAGATGCAACTTTTGAAAATTCATTATGTACTTCTGGTCCAACTACTTTAGAATCCTCAGAATGATCATATTGGCCCTGTGGATCTTGATTAGAATCGTTATTAATATTTTGCATTACTTTTCTTTATTGCACGCTTTCTTTTGTGGATAATAAAATCTAATTAAATAAACTAAGTCATGTTCACGCCCTACTTCTAGCTCCTTAGATACAATATCAAACTCATATGTTCTCTTATTTGTAATAATAGTCATATTGGTTCGCACATTCTTTTCAAGGGATTTAATAAATATTCTATTTGGTAGTGGATATGTAACTTCCCAAGCATAATTATCGCCAAAGAAAATACTTCTAATCTCCTCATTTTTAGCAAACTCAATACTTGATTGAAATCCAGCATGCAATACTAATAGATAAACTTCGCTAGGATTATATATGTAAGTTTTAATTCTATCATCAGCTGTAGTAGGAAATTCTTCCTCAAAATAACTACTATATACTACTGAGGAAAATAACAAATTTAAAATAAGAAATATTCTAACTATAATCATCATCTATTCTATATCCTATAATTTGAAAACCTACTGGATTAATATCAAATTCTTCAGGAGAAAGTTCCATAGGAACATATTGATACTGTACTACAACAATCTTATTAAATACCTTTCCGCTTATAGATTCATGTATTGCAATTCGAACAATAAACCTTCTGTCAGGCAACTCTGACCATGATCTAACCTTTAATGTTGTAGTTTCACGTTGCCCATATATTAACCTTGGATCATTTTCCTTTCGATTAATAAAATTCAAATATGACCAATAAACATTGTTATTAGACAATAATTTAATAGTTTGTCTAGCTTTAATCTCAAAATCTACTGGATTATATGTTTCCCTAGCAGAAATATATAACTTAATAAAATATTGCGCTAACGCTTTTTCAGTATTTAATACTTCAATTCCAACTGGATTAACAACCCTGGTTGCCCCAGTTTTTTCTTCAATCTGTATTACAAATGGTTCAAAATTTCTTGCTAAAGATATTTTCATCACAGCAACTACTGCTATAAAAATTAATATTATACATATAAATGATAACAATACAGCAATGTTACGCTGTACCAAAACAGTTTCATAATGATCATTAAACCAACTTTTTATAGCAGGCTTATTTTGCTTTTGCTGTTCAACTTTCTTTTTATTTTTCCAAAAAAACATTTCAATATTAATAAGTATATTACTATTTATTTTTATAGTAAGCTTTTTTATAATTATGTTAAGTGTAACATTACTTTTTAATTACTAATAAATTGTTATCTATAAAAAATGTAGCAGAATTGTAATAGCAATCATAAAACAAGTTAATGCTAATATTAGCATTATTAAAAAATAAACCATAAATAACCAACAAATAAACAACGCAAATATATAGCATAGCAAAAACACTATATTATAAATATCTTACTCTTAAGTAGGAGTACTAACAAACTCTTGAGTAGGGACACTAACTGGCATTATTATAAAAGTGGCACTAGTGTTTTTTTCTTCGAATTGAATCAAAGCTGGAGATATAGAGTCTTTAAATTCAATCGGAATTTTAATATTATTACATACACTTAAAACATCTAGTAAATATTTTGCATTAAATGCTATTGTAAGTTGATCATCACCTATATATTCATATTTTTCTACTTCCTGTTTAGAAGATTGATGTTGATCATTCTTGTTATTATGCTGGTGTCGAAGTAATAATTCTTTAGCCTTGCATTGAGCATTACCGTGAGCCCTAATTGTAATAGCATGATGATCTAAATCTAAAATAACTATTTTAGATTTTTCAACTGCGATAGTAGAAACTCTATCAATTGATTCAGAAAGATCATTAGAGTTAAGAATTATTTTTTTTGTGTTATTAGCAGGAATAAATAGCTCATATTCTGGAAAGTTACCATCTATTAATTTTGAAATAATAGTAATATTTTGACAATCAAATTGTATTTTATTACTTTTTACTTTTATAATGACGTTATATTGATTTATTGATGGTTCTTTAAAAATTTTATATAATTCTGTTATAGTTTTACGTGGCAAAATAACACCAAAGCCATCATTATTAGATATATTGGTTTTAAAAGTATCAATGTTGCATTTAGCGCTTGCAAGCCGGTGCCCGTCAGTTGCTACTGCTATTAATGATTTATAGTCTTTTGAATGTAGATAAATACCATTGAGATTATATCGTGTTTCTTCTGTAGATATAGCAAATTTAGTATATTCAATCATCTGCGCTAACTGCATAGCAGTGACGTGAATAATAAAATCTACATCAGTAAGTTCTTCAATTACTGGAAAAAGATTGATAGGCAATGTTGCTAGATTAAACTCAAGATATTCACCTCCTTTAATTTGCACCATTTTATTATCTTGGTTACAATAGATAGTAAATTCATCATGTGGAATTTTTTTCACTATTTCATTTAATGCCTGTAATGGAAGAGTTATGCTAATATCATTTTTACTAATTTTAATTGGTAGCTTTTGGTAAATAAAAATATCTCCATCAGTAGCGCTTATTTCCAAACGCTTTTCTACAGTATCATTGATATGAGTAAGCTTAACATTACTTAAAATTTGATCTACATTTTTTTTTTCCAGTATAGGCATGCAAAAATTGAGAACGCGGGAAAAATTTTTAGTATCAAGCTTGATGTTAAAGTCAGATATTACTAGATCATTATGATCAACCTTTGGATACTTAGTATTCATAATTATTCATTACTCATATTAATTTTGCAGTATTCTCATTAATAGACGTACTTCATCTTCAAATTCTTGCTCCTGTTTACTTAGATCTTCTACTGTTTTAATAGCATGCATGACTGTGGTATGATCTTTTTTGCCAAATGCTTTTCCAATATCTACTAAACTCTTAGATGTCAGCCGTTTTGCAAGATACATTGCAAGCTGACGTGGCCTAGTTACTGATCTTGATCTTCTACTAGATGACATATCAGATATCTTAATATTATAACGCTCAGCTACTTTTTTTTGAATGCTATCAATGGT
Organism: Orientia tsutsugamushi str. Boryong; assembly: GCF_000063545.1. Classification (NCBI taxonomy): domain Bacteria; kingdom Pseudomonadati; phylum Pseudomonadota; class Alphaproteobacteria; order Rickettsiales; family Rickettsiaceae; genus Orientia; species Orientia tsutsugamushi. The sequence continues at coordinate 1,149 of NC_009488.1, read as the reverse complement.
AATTGTTTTCTGGTTAGATCGTAGCAAATCTCTTAAAATTTCTTGAGTATTTTCAATAGTAATTTCATATCCAACTAGAGTGGAATGGGCTATCACTTTGTTTAAAGCTCCTTCTAGTTCGCGTACATTTGAAGTAATTTTAGCAGCTAAAAACTCTAATACTTTTAGCGGAACTGCTGTAGCCAGCTGTTCTACTTTGGACTGCAGTATGCCTAATCTTAGCTCATAAGTTGTACTATGGACGTCTGCCACTAATCCCCATCCTAATCTAGATTTAATTCTTTCTTCAATATTGTCCAGGTCAGATGGAGATCGATCACATGAAATCACCATTTGTCGCTTATTATCGATTAGTGCGTTAAATGTGTGAAAAAACTCCTCTTGAGTACTATCTTTACCACAAATAAATTGAATATCATCAATCATAAGCACATCTACTGACCTGAATTGTTCTTTAAATGACATAACATCTTTATTTCTTAAAGACTGAACAAACTGATACATAAATTTTTCAGCTGACATATAAATTACTTTACGTTTAGAACTACTGTTCTGAATATGCCATGCTATTGCATGCATTAGATGCGTTTTTCCAAGACCAACTCCGCCATATAAAAAAAGAGGGTTAGATTTTGCAACAGCAGTTGGCGATTCAGCTACTGTAGTTGCTGCTGCATATGCTAACTCATTTGGCCTACCAACTACAAAATTATCAAAAGTAAATCTTGGATCTAGCGTTGAGGAAAAAATAACATTATTGCTGCTTTTAGTACTATATTGCTGATTATTATTATCTGTATTTTGTTGAGTAGAAAATGCCAAATCAGAATTTTGATGGTCAATAGCAGAAGTAACAATATCAACTCTTGTAATAGAACTATCATAATATGCTAATAGCTGTCTAATAGAATCAAAATAGTTAGCCTTTATCCAATCGCGTGTAAAATTAGTGGGAGCAGACAGCTTTATATAGCTATCCGTAAAATCAACCATATTCATTTTACTAAACCAACTTTTAAATACAGCTTCACCATAATGATGCCTTAAATCTCGCTTGACGCTACTCCATAACTCATGAAAGTATAACTCATCTTTAGTAGTATTTGGCTGTTGCAGAAGTGTATTCATTACATTTATTAAGATCAGTTA